>NZ_QUEH01000004.1:0-295370 GCF_003477935.1 Clostridium sp. AF32-12BH
GATATATAAAATGAGCTGCCGCACGTTAGTGCGACAGCCCCATTTTTTCGTATGATAGGAAATTCCTCCACTCGGAGGAAGTCATACTAAAAATGCCCGCTTTTATGCGGGCACCAAAACAAGACAATTACTGAAAGAAGTCGATATAGAAACCTTCTTCGGGTTCTTCACCATCCCAGTCATCATCTTCAGTTAGAAAATAGTGCATATCCAAAAGGTCTGAATCCGACATGTTCTTAACGAGTTTTGCTGTCATACCTTCTGGTGGATGAGCAAAGAAATAAAATCCAGTGCAGGGATACATTTTTTAACAAAAGCATTGTCTTCATGGCGATGATAATGGAAAGTAACATTTTTACCATCATAAGAATCAATGCGGTTTAAGGCAATGACAGGGCGTCTAAGATAGCGGCTGATATATTTGGTGACTGTTTTAGTATCGCAAAGATTAGGTTTGGCATAGACGTAGAAGCCGTTGGAATCTTTTTTACAGTGCGGAATGTTCAAAATGCGTCAGCAGAAGCCGGATCAGCTGCTTCATAGGCTCAGAAAGCGTACAGGTCTTTGGGTAAGCGGCTACAATGTAAAAGGTAAACGGAGGATTGAGGGAATACGTGCGGAAGGTGTCCCCCTCGTGGTGGGAATCGCCTGGTACAAACGCATTTCCAAGTCCTTTGTTTAACATATAGCGGCGGGAAACATTATCCTCGACCTCACAGATGACGTTGGGCTGCAGCTGCATCGCGCGGAGGATCTGTTCTTCACTGTCACGGGCAAAAGAGGGGGCGTGGGTGAGAACAAAGTAATCATCCCGGAGTTTTTCGAAATTACCGGCATGGATCTCTTCCTGGGAGACTTCCGGATGACCATCCGGGAGAGCGAGTAGAAGTTCTCCGGTCCACAATGGAAGATATTCCAAAACGGTGTGCTCTAAGGATGCAGTAAGCACAATCCCAAGATCTGCCCTGCCCATGATCAGATCTTCCTTGGCCTTTGGGCTGTTGCAGCGCTGGGACAGAATCTCTATGTCCGGATATAGTTCGCGGAATGCAGGCAGACATTCGATGGCGGATGAGGTCGCGCAGGCAAAACGGAGCGTGTTTTTATTACTGCGACTCATGGAGGAAATCTTTTTTAAGGCTTCCCGCTTGATCTGCAGGATAGAATGTGCCCCATTGATATAGATTCTCCCGGCATCGGTGATGGAAAGACCGTTCTTTTCCCGCAAAAACAGCGGGGTTCCAAGCTCGTCTTCCAGCTTTTTTAACCGCTGGCTGAGTGCTGGCTGGGAAAGATAGAGACGCTCGGCTGCCTTACTGAGGCTTTTTTCTTCTGCAATGGCAATGACATATTCTAAGATTTTGGTGTCCATGTGTGGGTTCTCCGTTCCGTATCATATAATTCGTATTCTTCTAAAAGTCTTTTGGCATTGGCATTCGGATTGAAACGGTAATTTGCCCGTTTGCTTTCCTGCAGATAGTTTAAATAGATCAGGAAACGTTCTTCCTCGCTCAGAATGTGATCGGGAGCGGACATGATGGTCATATGCACGGAATAAGACGGTTTCAAAGAAAAGTAGACCAGGTTTTTGGAAGGCTCCACATGACCGCGTCCAAGCAGCGCTACACCGGCGCCCTGGTCTGCCATGTGCTTTAAGATCAGGTTGTTGTCGGATTCGTAAACAACGGTCGGCTGCATCTGGTTCTGCTGAAAAATCATATCCGCAGTCTGCCGTATGGTTGAATTTTCTGTAGCGAGCAGGAACGGGGTATCCTGAAATTTGCGGATATCGATCGCGGTCAGGTGATCGAGGTCCTGGCTTGCCTGGTAGGCAAGTGGATGGAAGGAAGGAACGAAAAGAACCAGTTCTTCCTCATGGAAAGAAGTATGGATGATATCGGGTTCGTCCGGGTCGTTGCAGGTGCCAAGTGCCAGTTCGACGCTGTGGTCCTGGATGGCGCGGCGCAGTCCTGCCATATAACGTTCTTTCATCTCGATTTTTACATTGGGGTAACGGCGGTGAAACTGGTTGAAGATCTGGGCGATGGCGATGGAACCGCGCAGCGGAGTCACGCCAATGTGCAAGGTTTTCTGGTAACCGTTGGAGAGCTCGGAAATCATCTGATATGTCTGCTCTTTCACACCGATGATACGGGTAGCGGCTTCCAGATAGATTTTCCCTGCAGCGGTTGGATACAGCTGTTTTTTATAACGAAGGAATAATTCCGTTCCCAGTTCGTCTTCCAGTTCTGCCAGGTATTTGCTGAGCGCCGGCTGGGATACTCCGAGTTCTTTGGCAGCAGCAGACAGACTGCCGGTTTCGGCGATCGAAAGCACATAAGTAAGTTGTCTGGTATTCATGTGACAGCCTCCATAACAAGCATCGCTGTGTGCAAAACGCAGGAGCAACGATGTATAACTTTTACTTATATGATATATAAAATTAACCTGTTTGTCAATCGTCATATTGTGTATTATAATACAGACATAGATGAGAAAAGAAATACAGATTGACTCATCAGAAACAAAATCGTAAATTTTTTCATAACAGGTAATCGGGAAAAACTATAATTATTTGTTATGAATTAGAAAAAAGGAGAGGGAGAAAACACTATGAAAAAGAACAGATTATTTGCAGCAGCTATGGCAGCATGTCTGACCGCAGTAAGCCTTGCAGGATGCGGATCATCCTCAAGCTCTGAGACCACTGCAGCAGCAACGACCGCTGCAGCAGCAGAGAGCAAAGCAGAGGGCGGCGATACCGCAGCAGCAGGCGATGCAGTAGGTCCGTGGAAATCCGGCGACAACGTTTACATCGACGTTCCGGCAAAAGCAGGCGGCGGTACTGACCTGTACACCCGTTATTTAACCCAGGCTCTTGGCGAGGTTTGCCCAGGCGTAAACTTCGTTGTAACCAACTACGATACCGGTGAAGTTGGTATGGAGCACACCAAGAACGCAGCAGCAGACGGCTTAACCCTGGTTACTTGCCACGGCGGCGCTATCATCCAGTATCTTGCTGGTTCTTCTGAAGTTAACATCAAAGATGACTTAAAGGTTGTTGGTATCATGAACCAGGGCGGTCCGCAGGCCATCATCGCAAAACCGGGCGCTCCGTACAAAAACTTTGCAGAGCTGGCTGATTATATCAAAGCTAACCCAGGTCAGGTAGTTATCGGTTGTTCCTTAGGCGGTACCACCCAGGTGCTCTTCACTTCCCTGGTTGAGGCTCTGACCGGTGATGCAAACTCCGTAAACTATGTACAGTGCTCTTCCGAGGCTGATAAGCTGACCAACGTTGCAGCAGGTTCTATCGATATTGCAAACTGCTCTATCCCGAACGCAGAGTCTTACGATGCTGACAACAAGATTACCGTACTGGGAAGCCTTGGACCGAAAGTAGCAACCCTTGAGAACATGAGTGAGCTGGTTGGTACTGAGCTGGATGAGAAGTTCGCTACTACCCAGGAGCAGGGTATCGATGTAACCTGGGATTCCAACTACTATGTACTGGCTCCGAAGGATACTCCGGATGAGATCTGCGAGGCAATCAACGAGGCTCTGTGCAAAGCCAGCGAAGTTCAGTCCTTCATCGATGGCAACAACTCCATGGCTACCTACATTGCAGCTGTAAACTATGAGGATACCAAGAAAGCTCTGGATGACGAGTGGGCATTCCAGGATGACCTTGTATCTTCCATGGGTCTGAAGGTTCGCTAAAGAACCGAACAGAAACGAAACTAAAAAACATGTCCGGCTGTCCTTACGGGCAGCCGGATTTCTTTTTAAGGAGAGATTTCCTATGAAAAAATTGAATCGTACCTATATCATGGGTATTGTGTTTATCATTCTGGCTCTGTGGGTTCTGTTCCAGACCACACAGATTCCGGAAAAACTGGTTTCCAACGAGCCGGGACCAAAGCTGTTCCCGTACATTTCCGCGATCGGCATGATCGTCATGGCAGTTCTGTCCATGATCTTCGATGGTAAAAAAGAAGCAGAAGATAACAAAAATGGCGCTGCTCCTTACCTGGATGCAGCAGGATGGAAACGTCTGGCACTGATCATGGTTGAGTGTATCGTATTCTGCGTAGCCATGAACGTAATTGGTTTCTGGATCACTGCCATGGTTGGCATGATGATGTTCATCATGACCCTGAAAGTGGACAAGAAGATCAACCTTGTATTTGCAATCGTATTCAGCATTGCACTGGGCAGCCTGTGCTACTTCGGATTTACCAAGGGCTTCAACATCCCGCTTCCGAAGGGTTTGATCTGGAGTTCCCTTGGCATTAAGATGCCGTAAGCAAGAAGGAGGAAATAGAAAATGGCTAGTTATCTTTCAGCACTTGGCGTTTTGTTCCAGCCGATGAACTTCATCATGATGTACCTGTGTTCCCTGGTCGGCTGTGTACTTGGTGCAATCCCTGGTCTTTCCGGCGGTCTTGGTATCACCCTGATCCTGCCGATGACGTTCGCATTAAACACAAACTTAAGCTTTGCAATGTTGCTTGGTATGTATGTCGGCGGTGTATCCGGTTCTTTCATCGCAGCAGTATTAGTCGGAATCCCTGGTTCCGCAGCTTCCATCGGTACCTGTTATGATGGTTATCCGATGACCCAGAAAGGTCAGGCAGCACGTGCGCTGACCATCGGTATCACTGGTTCCTTTATCGGTACCCTGGTTTCTATCATCGTTGCAACCCTCTGCTCTACCTTCATTGCAGATGTTGCCCTGATGCTTGGACCGTGGGAGTACTTCAGCCTTTGCCTGATGGCAATCACCATGGTAGTTGGTTTAAGCAACGGTTCCATTTTCAAAGGTCTGTTAGCTGCATTCTTTGGTCTGTGGCTTTCTACCATTGGTTCCGATATGGTTACCAACCAGCTTCGTTTCACCTTTAAGAATACCAACCTGTATGGCGGTATCAACGTTGTCTGCCTTCTGATGGGTACTTTCGCACTGCAGCAGGTAGCAACCAGCTACGCAAAGAACAATCTGGATATGCCGGAAGTAGATGCAGGTTCCTTAAAGGGATTTGGACTTAGCTTTAAAGATTTCAAAGCAAACTTAAAGACTATTATCACTTCCCTGTTCATTGGTCTGTGGATCGGCTTCCTTCCGGGCATGGGTTCCGGTATCTCCAACCTGATCGCTTATGGCCAGGCAAAGAAGATGAGCAAACATCCGGAGAAGTTCGGTACCGGTATCGATGAAGGTATCTGGGCAACCGAGGTTGCAAACAACGCAGGTGTCGGCGGCGCAATCATCCCGATGATCGCTCTTGGTATCCCTGGCGATGCAACCACCGTACTGTTAATGTCTGCCATGACCATTCACGGACTGCAGGCAGGCCCGATGTTCATTAAGAACAACCCGCTCCTTGCAAACCTGATCTTTGCAACCATACTGGTATCTGCAATCCTCATCTTTGTAACCGAGCTGTTTACCAAACGCTGGTTCCCAATGCTGTTAAAGGCTCCGTACCATTACCTTTACAGCGCGATCCTCATGATCTGCTTCTTAGGTGCTTACTCCGCATCTACCTCGATGTTCAGTGTTTACCTGGTACTGGTATTCGGTGCCGTTGGTATCCTGATGGAGTTCTTCAAGATGCCGGGTACCCCGTTAATGCTTGCATTCATTCTGGGAAGCAAGATTGAGAGTTACTTCCGTATGGGCTGCTCTTACGCAAGAGGCGATATGACTTCTTTCGTAACCCGTCCGATTTCCCTGATCTTCATCCTGATCGCTGTTTACAGTGTGGTTGGACCGATCATCACAAAAATGCTGAAGAAACGGAAAGCAGCAGCAAACTAGGCAGAATGGGTGTCGATATAGGTCGGCAACAAGAGATGTAAACCAAACTGTTTTTAGAACAGCAGTGAGATAAGGTGAGAAGCCGGAGCTAGAAATAGGCTTCGGCTTTCTTACTGCCAAAAATCGGAAAATCGTTAAGAAAATTAGAAAAATTGAGAAAGACAGAATAAATCAGAAATCAGAATACGTTGAATGACATGAATGGAGGACAAGTGATGCTGACACAGGAACAAAAAGAGACCATGATCGCGGCACTCCGCGGCAAGAGTGTGGCAAAAGAGAACATTACCGAGGAATACAAAAAGAACCTGGACCTGGCTGAGCGCGAAGAAGTCAAAGTAACAACTTCCGAGGGACCGGTTCCATGCTATATCTTTACAGCGAAAAACCGTACCAAAAACTGCCCGGTACATATCAATGTACACGGCGGCGGATTTGTACGCCCGCATGTACTGAGAGATGAGATCTACTCTGCAAAGGTGGCAGATGCGATCCAGGGAATCGTTGTGGATGTGGATTACAGCCTGGCTCCGGAGTATCCGTACCCGAAGGCATTCAACGAGACCTATGAAGTATGCAGATGGGTATTTTCCATGCTGGAGCACTGGGATGCGGACAGCAGACGCGTATCCATGGGCGGACACAGCGCAGGTGCAAACCTGACTGCCGCTGTCTGCTTAAAGGCAAACCAGACCAAAGAGTTCCAGTTCTGCCTGCAGGTTCTGGATTATGGCGCATTCGATATGGTAACTGACCCGGCAGACAAGCCGGAGGCAGCAACCAACATGATCCCGGTAGAGCGCGGCAGAATGTTCAGCCTTGCTTACACAGACGGAAATCCGGAAACCTTAAAGGATCCGTACTGCAGCCCGTTTTTAGCAACCGATGAGATGTTAAAAGGGCTTCCGGAAGCGCTGATCACCAGTGCCGGACATGATAATTTCCGTTTCGAGGATGCGGATTATGCAAGACGTCTGGTATTGGCCGGAGTAAAAGTTACCCAGAAATGCTTCTTAAATTCTTACCACGGCTTCATCGTTCACTGCACGGATGAGTGGGAAGAAGGACAGCAGCTTGTAATTGATACGATCAAACAGGCATCCCTGTAGAATGGAGGAAACAATCGATGAACGTTCAGTTAGATGCAGAACTGGTTATGGAGCTTCGTGCAGATTGTCCGGAGGAGGACAGACTGGTTGTCGGAGGCAATGACTGGGGATATTTAAAGGTGATCCAGATCAAAGGCGGCCATTTTGAGGGCGAGAAGCTCCGCGGCCGTGTTGTACCGGGCGGGGCAGACTGGAATATGGGAGTCGGCGGAGACACGGAGGATACCGTAAGCTCCAGAACCGTATTCGCAAAATATTTGCTTCAGACCGATGACGGTGTTTACATTGCCATCGAAAACCTTGGCTATAAATATGCAGACCAGGAGAAGAACAGCGTCATCCAGACCCGTCCATCCTTCCATGCACCAAGAGGAAAATATGAGTGGCTGAACTATGGTGTCTATGTCGGAAGTCTTTCCGGAAGCACCGTAGACGGAGTCCGTGGTGTCAATATTAAGATTTATAAAATGATGTAAGCATAAGTGAGGCAGGCAGAAAGGAGCCGGAATTATGAAAAAAGTAATCAAACCGGGCAGGGCAAGAAAGAGCATTAACTTTATTGATAATATCGTATATTCCAGACAGAAAGACCTCGAAGGCAATGAGATGGAGCTGAAGATGTCCATCATGCTGCAGAACGGAAACAGCGAGATGCGTCTGGCATCCGGACATGACGATGAGGCAGACGACAAGACTCCGAAGCCGGCAATTCTGTGGGTTCCGGGCGGCGGATACCGTGGATGCGATAAGAACCTGATGGTAGCGGAGATGGCATTTTTAGCAGATGCCGGATACGTGGTTGCTTCCATGTATTACCGCAGCAGTGCCGAAGCACATATGCCCTCCCAGATCATCGACGTAAAGACTGCGATCCGTTTCCTGCGTGCCCATGCAGATGAGTATGAGATTGATCCGGACCGCATCGGCATCATCGGCAGATCTGCAGGCGGACATCTTTCTGCACTGGCTGCCATGAACTCCGATCTGTATGAGAGTGAAGAGTGGAGCGGCTATTCTTCCAAAGTGCAGGCTTGCTGCGATATGTTCGGACCGGTTGATTTCTTAAAGCTGATCGAGATTGATGAGCATGAGATTGCCACCAACCCGAATTTCCGCTGGAAATCCATGGCGGAGACGCATGAGGGAGCACTGATGGGCGGCGACCCGGCAACCTTAAGAGAGCGTTCCAAAGAGTTCTGCCCGCCGTACATTCTGACCAAAGAGATGTGTCCGATGCTGATCCTGCATGGAGACTGCGACAAGCTGGTTCCGTGCTCCATCAGTGAGGAATTCTATGATAAGATCGTGGAGGCAGGCATGGAGGACCGTGCAGATCTTTACATTCTTGCAGGCGCCGGACATGGAACCAAAGAGTTCTTCCAGCCGGAGACCAAGGAAATCATCTGCGCGTTCTTTGATAAAAATCTGAAATAAAATCTAAAACATGACAGTTTCAAAGCCGACTTTGCTGCACAAAACAACAGAGTCGGCTTTTTCAAAAAGTAGATTGTAACAGAGTAAAAAAGCAAATCCCAAAAAGAAAGAAGAGGATCAGAAATATGATGAAAGTACAGGTACCGATGTGGTCAACTGCCAGCGATGCAGAACTTCAGTTTTACCGGGAGATGGGCGTGGAGTATATCTCGGTCATGTTTCACGAAAACGACTGGGATTATGAGCGTGTGTCCCGCCTGCAGGAGCGCATGGCAAAGTTTGATCTGAAGATTACGGATGCAGGAAGCTTTTCCGTGTTTAAAAACCCGATCATTCATCTGGGACTGGAAGGCCGGGACGAGCAGATTGCGCGCTATAACCAGTTTACTACGGTTATGGGACAGTGTAAGATTCCGGTCTGCTCCCTGGCATGGCAGCCGGACGGTGCAGTGCGTTCCTACAAGCGGGTAGGAGAACATACCCGCGGTTCTGTCAGCGGGATCGTAGACATGGAGGAGATCGCAAAGCGGGAGGCGAGCCATGGACGGGTTTATTCGGAAGAAGAAATCTGGGATAATTTCAAATATTTTCTGGACCGGACACTCCCGGTATGTGAGAAAGCCGGTGTAAAGATGGCGCTTCACCCGAATGATCCGCCAGCTGCCTGTGTCATGGGAGTACCGAGCCTCATTTACAACAGCGATGGCTTTAAGCGTGCATTTGAACTGGCTGGAAACAGCCCGTATCTGGGCATGAAACTTTGCGTGGGCTGCTGGCTGGAAGCAGGGGAGCAGTTTGGCAACCTGATGGAAGACATCCGTTATTTTGTGGAGCAGGGCAAGGTGCTGGCTGTCCATTTCCGCAACTTAAGTGCTCCGATGCCATATTTTGAGGAAGTACTTCTGGAAGATGGCTACGCAGACATGTATGAGATCATGAAGCAGCTGGTGCGCTGCGGCTGCGACGCGCTGATTTCGGTAGACCACGCATCCCACGGCGTTCCGGAATTCGGAGGAATGGCGGGTGCGTACGGATATTCCACTGGATATATGAAGGGGCTTCTGTATGCGGCAGAGCAGGAAGTGAAGCGCGAGAGCGGAAAGTAAAGCTGCAAGCGCAGAAGGTAATGTGCAGGCGCAGAAAAGCAGCGCGGGAAAACGCGGAACGTTCGTTAATTAACGAGCTTGAAGAAAGGCGAAAAAGTAGGAAAACAGGTCGGAATTTTGGAAAATCCGGCCTGTTTTTGTGCAATTTTGCGGGCGAATGCTCGGTGTATGTATGAAATTAAAAAATACTCGTTTCCTTTTTAACTTAACTTGTATACAGAATACAAAAGGTATAAAATAAGCATGTAATTGAGAAAAATGAAGAATAAATGGAAGCTGCAAAAAGACAGCTGAATGAAAAAGGGAGAGAATGTTATGGCAGTACATGTAATTGATGAAGCTAACCGTTGTCTGAATTGTAAGAAGCCGATGTGCATGCAGGGATGTCCGATCCATACCCCGATCCCGATGATGATTAAGGCATTTAAAGAAGGAAACTTAAATGAGGCGGGGGAGATGCTCTTTGAGAACAACCCGATGTCCATGATCTGTTCCCTGGTCTGCAACCATGAGAAGCAGTGTGAGGGACACTGCGTGCTGGGACGCAAGGGTGAGCCGGTCCACATCAGCAGCATTGAAAATTACGTTTCCGATACTTATTTTGATAAAATGCAGATTCCCTGCCAGCCGAAGAATGGAAAGAAAGTTGCCGTGATCGGTGCGGGTCCTGCAGGCATTACCATTGCGATCCTTCTGGCAAAGAAGGGATACGGTGTGACGATTTTTGATTCCAGGGATAAGATCGGCGGGGTTCTTCAGTACGGCATCCCGGCATTCCGCCTGCCGAAGTCGATTCTGGAGCGCTACAAAGTAAAGCTGCGCGAGATCGGTATTAAGATCCGTCCGAATACGACGATTGGCGGAGCGCTGGAGATCAAAGATCTGTTCCGTGATGGTTACCAGAGTATCTTCATCGGAACCGGTGTCTGGAGACCGAAGACACTGGGAATCAAGGGAGAATCCCTGGGAAATGTTCATTTTGCGATCGATTACCTGGCGAATCCGGATTCCTATGACCTTGGCGATCATGTGGCGATCATCGGTATGGGCAACTCCGCCATGGATGTGGCGAGAACTGCACTGCGCAAGGGAAGCCGCCATGTAACGCTTTATGCAAGAGGACTGAGCAGCCAGGCAAGTGAGCACGAAACTACCTACGCAAAACTCGATGGTGCAGAGCTGGCATTTGGCTATCAGCCGGTAGAGATCAATGATGACGGTCCGGTGTTTCAGAAAGTCCTCTTCGATGAGGAAGGAAAGATCAGCGGATACGAGCCAACTCCGATTCAGGTACAGGCAGACAGCGTGATCATTTCCATCAGCCAGGGACCGAAGAGCAAGCTGGTCAATACCACGGAAGGTCTGAAAGCTTCCGAGAATGGTCTGCTTGTGACCAACAGCTTTGGCGAGACGACCCACCCGGGCATCTTTGCGGCAGGGGATGTGGTGCTGGGAGCCAAGACCGTTGTGCAGGCAACCGCGTATGCCAAGATGGTGGCGGATGCGATGGACAAGTATATGCGCGGGGAGCTGAACCAGATGCCGGGCGCGGATGTGTAGGAACGAAAGAACGATAGCAAACAAAACAAAAGAATGAAAGCAAACAAAAAAGCAAAAACCAAAATGCAAGTAGAAAGCACCGGATGCAGGGCAGCGGAGCGGTGATTTTCGGAAACAGAACAGTTGAAAAACAAAAGTGCAAGATTTCGGAATATTATGAAATCTTGCACTTTTTTCTGCACATTTAGAAATATGAACATGAAAATCTTCTTTTTATATGGTTTCTTTATGCCTCCATTACGGAATCTATATGGAAAATTCTGGATTTTAACAGGATTTAAACTCTTAGAAAAACTTTATGGAATCACAGTTTGGCGAATTTCCATTTTGAAAACCGTGTTGTTATAATCCGGGTAAGAGGTACGGAAAGTGCGGACAATACACGGAAACGGTGTTGGATGCAGGGAAAGCACACACATCCGGAATAAAGTGGATCTGGCGAAAACCGTGCCGAAAATAAAAAGGAGATGAGAGGTATGTTTTTTAAGAAGTACGGAGACATTGTGGTTGGCGTATTTTTCATGGCACTGTCCGCCATGCTGATGATCATGGCACAGATGCTTCCGAAATCCAAGGTCATGGATATCGGACCGGATTTCATGCCGATGGTGATTGGTTCGGTTACATTCGTCCTGGCAGCGATCCTGACAGTTTTAAGTATCAAGAATTTCAAAATGCATGGGAAGGAACTGGAGCACGCAGAACCTGAGGATTGCGATTATAAGCGTGTGATTTCCAGTATCATCCTGGTGCTGATCTATGTGTTTGTGCTTCAGCCGGTAGGATTCATTCTTTCCACCCTGGCTTATCTGATGCTGCAGATGGCAGTGCTGTCACCGGATGAGGAGCGCGATGCAAAGCACATGATCCGGCTGCTCGTAATCAACGTAGTGTTTACCCTGGTTGTATTTTTCCTGTTCCGTTATGGATTCAAGATCGTACTGCCGGCTGGTATCTTTACCATTAGTTTATAAGGAGGACGAAAGATTATGCAGGCATTGGGACTTTTAGGAAATGCATTTATCGGTATTTTGCATCCGGTTTCCATCCTTATGATGATTGCCGGTGTTGCGATTGGTATTGTGTTTGGTTCGATTCCGGGACTTTCTGCATCCATGGCTGTGGCGCTGATGCTGCCGCTTACCTTCAGTATGACTCCGTCCCTGGGCATGAATACCCTGGTAGCGGTTTATATTGGCGGTATTTCCGGCGGCCTGATCTCCGCGATTCTGTTAAACATGCCGGGTACGGCCTCTTCCATTGCAACCTGTTTTGACGGTCATCCGATGGCAAAACGGGGCGAGGCCATGAAGGCGCTGGGACTTGGAATTGTATTCTCAGCACTCGGCTCCATCTTCTCTTTCATTATTTTAACATTCTGTGCACCGCTTCTTGCAGATGTCGCACTGAAATTTACTCCGGCTGAGAACTTCGGTATCTGCTTCTTCGCACTGACGATGGTGGCAATCCTTTCTTCCGGAAATATGATCCGCGGACTTTTGGCTGGTCTGTTCGGACTGATGTTTACGCTGGTTGGTATGGCGCCAATCGACGGCACCCCGCGTTTTACCTTTGGAAGCACCAACCTGATGGCCGGATTCGATACCCTTCCGACTCTGATCGGTATCTTCGCGATCGCAGATATCCTGGTTACCGCGGAGAGTATGAAAGGCGGTCGTGTTGATACCATTCCGATCAAAAAGGTAAAAGGCTTTGGCTTTAGCTGGCAGGAGTTTGTTTACCATCTCCCGAACTTCTTCCGCTCTGCCCTGATCGGTACCGGTATCGGTATCCTTCCGGGAATCGGCGGTTCCACATCCGGCATGCTTTCCTATGTAACAGCAAAGAACATGTCCAAGCATCCGGAAGAATTTGGTAAGGGCTGCCCGGATGGCGTCGTAGCAACCGAATCTGCAAACAATGCGACCATCGGCGGTGCCATGATCCCGCTTTTAGTACTTGGTATCCCGGGAGACGGAGTAACCGCAATGATGTTAGGCGGATTCTTAATCCACGGCCTTTCTGCAGGACCGCTGCTGTTCGTAAAAAATGCAGATGTCGTATACGGAATCTTTGCAGCCTGCATGCTGTGTACCGTGATCATGCTGGTAGTTGAGTGGACCTGTATCAAGGGCTTTGTGCAGGTATTAAAAGTGCCGAAGCACATTCTGCTTCCGCTGATCCTCGTTCTGTGCTGTGTTGGTGCCTATGCAACCAACAATCGTATCTTCGATGTGCAGTCCATTCTGATCTTTGGTATCGTCGGATATGTTTATCATAAGTTCAGCCTGCCGACCACACCGTTTGTACTGTGCTTCCTGATCGGTGAGATGCTGGAAACCTACCTCAGACGAGGCATCATGCAGTATAAATCCTTCGGTGCATTCTTCACCAGACCGATCTTCGATGCATTCTTCTTCATTGCGATCGGAGTGCTCGTATGGACGGTTGTGAAAGAACTCAAAGCATACAAAGTGAAAAAGGCCGCGATGTAAACAATAGGATTAAAAAAACGATGGACCGTGGAAGTTGCCTTCGGCAACTTCCACGGTCCTGTTACGTTCATGATAGTATTCGTTCAGATCCGCTCCGGCTGTATCCCCTTCCACCAGTTGTCTGCGAGTCGGATGAATTCCCGGGCGCCGACGCTTAAGTAACCGGAGGTGGCATAGCTGACGGTAACATCCCAGCTGGGGTGTCCGGGAAGACGGAAGCAGACCAGTTTTTCAGATGGATTTCGCACATAGTACCAGGGGACAATCCCGCAGCAGATCGTGGATTCGACGAGGGATACGATTCCGGCAGTACTGTTGCTCTCAAACAGGATATCCGGCTGAAAAGCGCTGCGGGCAAAAATCTGGTCGCAGAGTGAGCGGAGTGTGGAATTGCGGTCCATCAGCACAAAGGGCTCATAGCGAATCTCACTTAAATCCAGTGTGGCAAGCGGTTCACCGGGCGGTGCAGCTTTCTGGGCAATCGGATGGATCGCCGGTATGATGAGGATCAGTTCTTCGCTTCCCAGGATCTGGTACTGGTTTTTAGACCAGTCTGATCGGGAGAGAACCTGAAAACTGATATCCAGATCTCCGGAGGCAATGGCAGCCTGCTGGGCGGATACCCGCATTTCCAGAGGGCGTATCGTGAGATTTGGCATGGAACGGTGCAGTTCCGGGTAAATGGCGGTAAACATGTCGAGCCCCCGGCTGGGACACAGACCGATGTTTAAGGTGCCTTTGCACAGACGGGAGACATCGTAAAGCTGGTTATAGGTGTTTTTCTTGATCTGCATCATTTTTTTGGCACCTTCCACGTAGATGCGCCCGGCATCGGTCAGACACCATTTGTTTTTCGTGCGCTGGAACAGCGGGGTGCCGAGTTCGCGCTCCAGCTTTAAAAGCTGCTGGTTTAAGGCGGACTGGGTCAGAAACAGTTTTTCTGCCGCTTTGGTAATGTTATTTTCTTCCGCGATCTTTAAGATATATTCGATTTGTCTGGTATCCATAATCTTCCTCTGTTTTTTATTTCAGATATTATTATGCTTATTAAGCATGTCAGGGAAAATTCCCTGGAAAAAAATGATTGCTTGTTTGCCGTTATTGTAACAGAAAACACAAAGCTTTGGTTGCATGCAGCCGTAAGAAAAGTGTAAAGAAATGATAAATTTAAAGTCAGATGCTTGACAAAGTGACAGTCTGTCATTATAATGTGATATATTGTCACGTAAAAAAGTGACAGATTGTCACAAAAATGACAAAAAGGAGGTGCAAGCATGCCTACGGAGCGATTTTACCGTCTTCCGGAAGCGAAAAAGCAGATCATCCGGGAAGCAGCCATCAAGGAATTCGCAAGAGTCCCGTTTGATAAGGCTTCTATTAACCAGATCATTCAGAATGCGGATATTTCCCGCGGAAGCTTTTACACATATTTCGAGGACAAGCAGGATGTGGTCCGCTATATTTTTGAGGATCATGCAGCACAGCTCAAGGATTATTGCGAAAGTGAGCTGAACCGTAATGGCGGTGATTTTTTTACCATGTTAGACTGGCTGTTTGAGTTTACGATCCGCCAGCTGACGGAGTCGAAGGAAATGATCGAGGTGGTGAAGCATGTATTTTCCTACCAGGAGAATACCAGTGCATTTGGTATTGAATTTGGCTGCAAACCGCCGATGGGAGGAATAAAACCAGAGGAGTCCCCCGTACAATGGTTGTTAAAGAAAATCCGCCTGGAGGATTTTGCAGTGCAGTCGGAACAGAAACTCGATACCGTCATGCAGCTTGGTATGGTATCCCTTCTTCTGGCTATCCGGGCTTACTATCAGGACCCGGATGATCTGGAAGCAATCCGGATCCGCTACCGGGATGCGATGGAAGTATTAAAGTATGGCGTGTTAAAAAAATAAGCTGCTGGTCACGCCCAAGTGAACAGGAACAGCAATAACCCATAAAAAGACGAGGATAAGAGGAGACAGCTATGAAAAAGAAAGTAGTAATTGCAGGAGTGGTAGTTGCGGCGATTGCGGTTGTGGCAGGCCTGAGCTTAAGCCGCGGCAAGCAGACGGAAGAGGAAACCCTGATCCCGGTTGTGAATGTGGAGAATCCGCAGACCGGAAGTATTGAACTGTACCGCAGTCTGGTGGGCAAGGTAGAGCCGTCTGATGTGGTCTATATTTACCCGAAGGCAGCCGGTGAGATCACCGACGTGTTTGTGAAAGCAGGCGACATGGTCCAGGAGGGACAGCCGATCTGCAAGATCGATACCAAGCAGGTGGAGGCAGCAAGACTCCAGATGGAATCTGCACAGCAGGCTATGAATGACGCGAACACCAACTTAAACCGCCAGCAGGCCCTGTTTGCTGCAGGCGATATCGCAAGTGTAGCGTTTGAGCAGGCCCAGACTCAGGCCAAGAATGCCCAGATCTCCTATGATTCCGCAAAGCTGAACTATGATTATCAGGTGGAATTTGCAAACGTGACTGCACCGATTTCCGGCAAGGTGGAGACCTGCAACATTGAGGTTCACGATAATGTGGCCTCCCAGGTGCTTCTGGCCGTGATTTCCGGCGCGGGCAGCAAGTCCATCACCTTTTCCGTTCCGGAGAAGGTGGTAACCGAGCTGCATGTAGGCGACCCGATCAGCGTAGATAAGAATGGTACCGATTACCAGGGCACCATCAATGAGGTCAGCAGCATGATTGACGATTCCACCGGACTCTTTAAGGTAAAGGCGTCCGTGGAAAACGGCGATGCGCTCCCAACCGGTTCTACCACCAAGCTTTCCGTTATTTCTGACCGTGCAGATAACGTGCTGACCATTCCGGTTGATGCGGTTTACTATTCCGGTGGAGATGCTTACGTGTATACATACGACAACGGAACCGTACATTATGTTCCGGTTGAGGTTGGTCTTTATGATTCTGAGAAGGCACAGATCCTTTCCGGAATCAATGCTTCCGATGAAGTCATCACGACCTGGAGCTCTGAACTTTATGAGGGTTCCCAGGTACAGAAGGCAGATCCGGCTGCAGCGGCTTCCATTGATTCGGAAAGCGATGCACAGAATGCTGAGGGCGGTGCAGCAGATGGCGCACAGACCGCCGAAAATGCAGAAAGCACTGAGTCAGCTGCCGAGACAAAAGGTAACTAAGGGTAAAGCAGAAGGAGGAAAACATCAATGGGATTAACAAAATCAGTCCTGAAGCGGCCGGTTACCGTGGTCATGGTAATCCTGTGCCTGATCGTGTTCGGTCTTCAGTCCGTGCTTGGATCCAAGCTGGAGCTGATGCCGACCATGGATATGCCGGTACTTATTGTATATTCCGTATATCCGGGTGCCAGCCCGGAGGACGTGAACGACCTGGTCAGCACCAAGATCGAGGATGAGATCGGTTCCTTAAGCGGTGTCGATACGATCCAGTCCCGTTCCATGGAGAACGTATCCCTGGTCATCATCCAGTATGACTATGGTAAAGATATTGACGAAGCATACGATGACTTAAAAAAGAAAATGGACGCCATAGAGGGCGATCTTCCGGATGACTGCAATGCTCCGGTCATCATGGAGTTAAATATCGACGAGATGGATACCATGTCTCTCGCGGTCAATAATAAAGCAGAGTCCAATCTTTATAACTATGTAAACAACAAGATCGTTCCGGAGTTTGAGAAGATCACGACCGTTACCGATGTCAGCATCAGTGGTGGACAGAAGGAGTACATCCAGGTAGAACTGATTCCGGAAAAACTGGAACAGTATCACTTAACCCTTGCTTCTGTGGCATCTTCCATCGGAAGTGCAGATTTTACTTATCCGTCCGGCGATACCATTGTGGGTGGTCAGAAGCTTTCTGTCAGTGCCGGAACCGAGTATGGCACCGAAGAACTGTTAAAGACCATTCCGCTGACCGTTGGAGGCGGCAATGTCATTTATCTGTCGGATATCGCGAATGTTCAGACAGCGCAGGAGGATGCCGACAGTATTGCGCGCTACAATGGTGAGGATACCATTTCCATCGGCATCAAGAAACAGCAGAGTGCATCTGCGGTTGATGTTTCCAAGTCCGTAAAGCAGACCATCAAAACCCTGATGGATGCCGATGAAAACCTGGAGATCGTTACCGTAAACGATACCAGTGACAACATCACTTCTTCTTTAAAGAGTGTTATGCAGACCATGGTGATGGCAGTTGTGGTTTCCATGCTGATCATCTTCCTGTTCTTTGGTGAGATCAAGGCATCCCTGATCGTTGGTACCTCGATCCCGATCTCTATCCTGGCTGCCCTGATCCTGATCCAGGTTATGGGCTTCTCCTTAAACGTAGTTACCTTATCGAGCTTGGTACTTGGTGTAGGTATGATGGTAGATAACTCCATCGTAGTGCTGGAGAGCTGCTTCCGTTCCACCAAGGGAAAAGGCATTGTGGGATACCGGGAAGCTGCCCTAGAGGGAAGTGGCATTGTGCTGCAGTCCATTATCGGAAGTACCGTGACCACCTGTGTTGTATTCCTGCCGCTGGCTCTGCTTCAGGGTCTGACCGGCCAGATGTTCAAGCCGTTAGGCTTTACGATCATTTTCTGTATGGTGGCATCCCTCATCAGTGCAATGACCATTGTTCCGCTTTGCTACTGTTTCTATCGTCCGCAGGAGAAAGAGGAATCTCCAGTCGGTGCTTTGATCCGTGCCATGCAGAATGGTTACCGCGGCATTATGAAGGTGCTGTTGAAGAAAAAGAAAACCGTGATCTTCACTTCCGTTGCATTGCTGGTGGCTGCCTTCTGGATGGCTTCCCAGCTGCGCATGGAGCTGATGGTTTCCGATGATACCGGTGAGATTTCCGTTTCCATCGAGACCCGCCCGGGTCTGACCCTGGAAGAACAGGATAAGATTTACGCGCAGGTAGAGAAGATCATAACGGCAGATGCAGATCTGGATTCCTACATGTTAACATCCGGCGGAAGTGGTATGTCTGCCATGACCAGTTCCGGCGCAACGCTGACTGTCTATCTGAAGGATGACAGAAAGCGAGAGACCAATGAGGTCATCAAGGAGTGGAAGCCGCTCTTAAACCAGATCGCAGGTGCGAATATCTCCATGGATATCGCATCGTCCTCTTCGATGATGAGCAGCAACAGTGGCATTGAGTACATCCTGCAGAGTACACAGTACGATGAATTAAAGGATGCATCTGACCAGATCACCAAAGAACTTCTGGAGCGTCCAGAAGTATCCAAGGTACACAGTACCCTGGAGAACGCAGCGCCGGTTGTCAAGCTGAACATCGATGCCATGAAGGCGAATGCAGAGAATATCACCCCGCTTCAGATTGCAGGTACCGTCAGCAGCATGCTGGGCGGCAAAGAGGCAACGACCTTAAACGTAGACGGTGACGATGTCAGTGTTATGGTAGAGTACCCGGATGATGAGTACGACACCATCGACAAGTTAAAGGGCATTGTACTTCCGAATAATGCAGGCGGTTCCGTGGCCCTTGCCGATGTGGCCGATGTGGTATTCCAGGACAGCCCGAATACCATTACCAGAAAAGATAAGCAGTATCAGGTGACCATCACCGGCGATGTAGCGACCGACGATGCGCGCCAGATCGATGCGATCGAGAACAAATTATATAATGAAGTTGTAAGCAAGCATTTGACCCCGACCATCACCCGTGCCTTAAACTCCCAGGATGAGAGCATGAAGGAAGAGTTCGGCAACCTGGGTACCGCCATCATCACCGCGATCTTTTTGATCTTCGTTGTCATGGCAGCACAGTTCGAGTCACCGAAGTTCTCGCTGATGGTCATGACCACTATTCCGTTCTCCCTGATCGGTTCCTTCGGACTTTTATACCTGGCGGACTGCCCGATCAGTATGGTATCCCTGCTTGGATTCCTGATGTTAGTCGGTACCGTAGTAAACAATGGTATCCTCTATGTCGATACCGTAAACCAGTACCGCAGTGAGATGGACCGCGAAACCGCTCTGATCGAGGCTGGTGCGACCCGTCTGCGCCCGATCCTGATGACAACGTTAACGACCATTGTATCCATGATCCCGATGGCGCTGGCCTACGGTGACAGCGGTAAGAGCATGCAGGGTCTGGCCCTGGTAGATGTGGGAGGTCTCGTGGCTTCCACTGTGCTTGCACTCTTAATGCTGCCGATCTACTATGAGGTTATGAGCCAGAAAAAGAAACCGGAACCCCATTACGATTAATAAGCCAGACGGCTTCGGAGGATGTTTATAATGAAACGATTCAAACAGACATTGTCTCTGGCCCTTGCCGGAGTCATGATGACGGCGGCGCCGACTGCGGCGTTTGCCGCCAGCCCGGAGTTCGCCCGCAGCGCTGAGGAGTGGGCAAAGCTCCAGGACAATAAGATTGAGTACGACGAGATCGCAGACCTCGTCCATGAATACAATGCGACGGTACAGAAGAATGCCATCGATCTTGGCAAGTTCCGCAAGGATTACGGCGATACCAACGAGAAATGGGCAGACCGCTACCGGGAACTGGCAGACGACCTGGAGGCAAGCTTAAGCTATCCGGATGTAGACGATGCTTCTTATGCATCCATTATGACGCAGATCGTTACCAGTGAAATGCAGATTGACAGCTGGAGAAAGTCGGCAGATGAAGCAGTCGATGATTATATGACCTACTACTATAATTATGCTTCTGCTGAGGCGATGCTGACCTCCAATGCGCAGCAGCAGATGATCGCATATTATGTGAACCAGCTGCAGCTGGAACTGGATCAGAAAAATCAGGAACTGTTAAACGAAACCATCCAGAGCGTACAGACCCAGAAATCTCTTGGCATGGCAACGGATGTGGATGTGCTTACTGCCGAGGAAAACTTAAGAAACGCCAATAAGGCAATCCTGGATGACCAGAATACCATTGAAAACAATCAGGAGAAACTGTTTGTAACATTGGGCTGGAAGCATGATGGCAGACCAGAGGTTGGGACCCTGCCGGACCCGGATGTGAGCCGGATCGCAGCCATGAATCCGGAAGCGGACAAAGCGCAGGCAGTGGAAAACAGCTATACCATGAAGATCAACAAACGCAAGCTGGAAAACGCGAAGAGCGAAGATACAAAAGAAACCCTGGAAAAAACAATCCGGGAAGATACCCAGAAAATCGGCGCTGCAGTGACCAGCAGCTACCAGAATGTACTGGCGGCAAAAGCAACCATGGATTTAAGACAGGCTCAGTCGGAACTGCAGGAGAAGACCATGCAGACAACCGAACGTCAGTATCAGCTTGGCATGCTGGGAAGACTGGATTATCTGAATAAAAAGTATGCGTATGATTCTGCCGTGATCCAGGCCCAGACAGCCAAATACAATCTGCTCCAGGCAATCCAGTCTTATGACTGGGTATTAAACGGACTGGCAAATGCATCATAAGGTGGTGAAGAAAATGAGAACAGGAATCTGGAAAAAGAATACTGCTTTTTGTAAAACAGCAATGGCATTGAGCGCATTCCTGTTTACAGCAGCACCGCTTCAGAGTTATGCGGCCTATGCGCCGCTTACCGGCAATATGGAAGACACTTACGATGCGCAGACCTGGGCGAAGCTTCAGGATAATGTGCTGGAATACGATGAGATTCCGGACCTTGTGCATGTTTATAACAGCAGTATCGAGGATATATGGAAAAATTTGCGGGATGCAAGGGAAAAGCTGGATCGAAATGCAACGGAACTGGAAAGTCAGAGCCTGAAAATGAAGCATCTGAAAGATACGGCAAAGGATCGTGGTGAAATTGGAAATCTCATAAACTATACGACACAGGAAATAATTCTTCAGAAAACAGCAACTGCATTAAAAAGTTCAGAATTGTATTCGAAACAGACGGTTTCCAGTATCCAGAAAGCGGAAAAACAGATTACCAAGGCAGCACAGTCCCTGATGATTTCGTATGATTCTCTGATGAAACAGCGCAATACACTGGAAAAACTTCAGGAACTTTATGGGAAACAGTATGAAATCGCAGTCAATAAGCATGCGCTTGGCATGGCAACAGACCAGGACGTGCTTACGGCACAGACCAACCAGCTTTCGGCGGCAAGTTCTGTAGTTTCCCTGGATGGAGGGGCTCTTCAGTTAAAACCGAATCTGTGTACCCTGACCGGATGGGCGGCAGATGCTTCCCCGGAGCTGGCGCCAATCCCGGAAACAGATCTTTCCCTCATGGACCAGATGAACCTGGAAGAGGATACGAAAAAGGCGATCGGCAACAACACAACGCTGATCAGCCAGCGTACTTCTGAAAAAGGAAGCACCACTGCGGGTGTTGAGGCGCGTCTTGGCATGATCGAGGAAGGTGAGCAAAAGCTGACCATAGAGATGAAACGTCTCTACAACGATGTTTTCGCGCAGAAAGAAGCGTTTGAAGGTGCGAAAGCCGGATATCAGGCAGCACAGAAGACACATGACAAATATACGCGCATGTACCAGATGGGACTTCTCGGCGAGTCGGACTATATTGGAACGGAAATTTCCTATTATCAGTCTAAGAGCGCTTACGAGAGTGCAGATACGGCACTCCGCCTGGCAATCGAGACGTATAACTGGGCAGTTCAGGGCCTTGCGACCGTGGAGTAACCATGCTGTTTGCATACAGCAAAATTGCAGACGACATTGTTTGCGGCAGCTTTTTGCTGCTATGCCATTTGACCTGTGCCGTGTGATGGCAGCACAGGATCCAGATAAGGGAAAAAGAAAAAACGGATTTTGAAATCAGGGCGATGATCCTCTAACAGGGAGTAATCGCCCTGATTTAATTTCGTCCGGAGTTCGTCCCGGCTTTCTTCGGGAATCTCTTTGCACACTTCATCCAGAAAACAAAAGCGCGGGAAAAGCACGCACCACCAGTTGTGCCCGTTTCCTGCTCCGAGGATTACCCGTGCGGCATCATAGCTTCCGCAGGGAATAACCAGGTTGTCATAGACGCGGGTGGGAAAGTACGTGTGCTCCAGGGAAAGATGCATCTGATACGGCATTCCTTTCTGCTCCAGAAAACGGTCTGCGGCAGTTTCCAGACTGGTCTGATTTTCAGTTAACCAGGTAACCATCGTTTCTTTGCTGTCGACATTTTGGGGCAGCCGGTCATGGATCCAGTCCAGCAGATAGCTCCGGACCTCCAGCTTGACATCCTGATCCTCAGCACAATCGCTGTTTGCCAGAATGTGGAAGCGCAGGATGGACGGCGCGATGCGCCCGGCCAGTGCTTCCCGGCTTTTCTGCAGGCTTCCCATGGAGAGAAGAAGCAGCAAAAACAGAAGCATCAGAAACAGGGGCGGGAAGAATGGATGCAGTGTGCGATCCGGAATGGGCGGAAAAGTAGAAGCACGTTTATGCGCGGCAGACTGCGAATGTTGTTTTATGGAAAGATAAGATTTTGGTTTCATGGAAAAACCTCCGTTTCAGCAATCTTTTTTGTGTGTCCTGTTACTTTTTTAGTGTTGACAGGTATGTTATAATTAATCAGACATTTTGAATAAAGAAAGGAAATCTGTTATGAGTAAGAAAAAAATCGCAGTTCTGTTCGGCGGACAGTCATCGGAGCATGTGGTATCCTGCGTGTCAGCGGCAAATGTGATTGACCAGATAGATAAAGAAAAGTACGATCTGCTTTTGATCGGTATCACGGAGGAAGGCCACTGGGTCAAGGCAGACAGTGTGGAGGACATCCGCTCCGAAGCATGGAGACAGAGCAAGGTGGACGTTGTCATTTCCCCGGATGCCACCAAAAAGTGTGCGCTGATCACCGAGAATGGCGTAACCCGGGAAGAAAAGATCGATGTGGCATTTCCAGTGCTTCACGGTCTTTACGGCGAGGACGGTACTGTTCAGGGCCTGTTCGAGCTTGCGAAGATCCCGTATGTAGGCTGCGGCGTGCTGGCATCTGCCGTTTCCATGGATAAACTTTACACCAAGATCATCGTCGATGACCTGGGCATCCGCCAGGCGGCTTATGTTCCGGTGATGCGCTGGAAGATGG
Source organism: Clostridium sp. AF32-12BH (assembly GCF_003477935.1). NCBI lineage: Bacteria > Bacillati > Bacillota > Clostridia > Eubacteriales > Clostridiaceae > Clostridium > Clostridium sp. AF32-12BH. The sequence continues at coordinate 23,546 of NZ_QUEH01000004.1, forward strand.
AAAAAGATATGGATGCAGTGATTGCGCAGGTTGAGGCCCGCTTCCAGTATCCGGTCTTTGTAAAACCGTCCAACGCTGGTTCCTCCCGCGGTGTCAGCAAGGCAGAAAACCGGGAAGAACTGGTAAAGGCCCTGAAAGAGGCTGCAAAGCATGACCGCAAGATTCTTGTTGAGGAGACTATTGTGGGTCATGAGGTGGAGTGTGCAGTCTTTGGCGGCGGACAGAAACCGGTAAAGGCTTCCGGTGTCGGTGAAATCCTGGCAGCAGCTGAGTTCTATGATTTTGATGCAAAGTATAATAACGCAGAGTCCCGTACCGTCATCGGACCGGAGCTTCCGGGCGATTCCGCGGAGCGTGTGCGTGAGGCAGCAGCCAAGATCTTTAACGCAGTCGACGGCTATGGTCTGTCCCGTGTGGATTTCTTTGTAACAAAGGAAGGCGAAGTGATCTTTAACGAGATCAACACCCTGCCGGGCTTTACCGCTATCAGCATGTACCCGATGCTCTGGGAGGCTGCAGGCATTCCGAAAAAAGAACTGATCGACCGCCTCATCGATCTGGCGTTTGAGAGGTAAGAAGCATGGTTGACAGAAACGCGCCGGTTGGCGTATTTGATTCCGGTGTCGGCGGGCTGACGGTAGCAAGGGAAATCATGCGCCAGCTGCCCGATGAGCGGATCATCTACTTTGGCGATACCGCACGGGTGCCATACGGAAGCAAATCCAAAGATACGGTACTGCGTTATTCCAGACAGATCATCCGTTTCCTTCGGACGAAAAAGGTCAAGGCCATTGTCATTGCCTGCAATACGGCAACGGCACTGACCCTGGATACGGTTGCAGCGGAGTCGGATATTCCGATCATCGGTGTGATCAATGCCGGTGCCCGGACCGCGGTGGAAGCAACACGCAATGGACGCATCGGTGTCATCGGAACCGAGGCTACGGTCGGCAGCGGCATTTATACGGAAGTCATGAAAAAAATGAAGCCGGACATCCAGGTGTTTGGAAAATCCTGCCCGTTGTTTTGCCCGTTAGTAGAAGAAGGGTGGCTTCATGATCCGGTGACCGATGAGATCGCATCCCGTTATTTAAGTGTCCTGAAAGAAAAATATATTGATACCCTGGTGATGGGCTGCACCCATTATCCGCTTTTGCGTTCTACGTTAAGACGCCTGATGGGAGAAGATGTTACGCTGGTGAATCCGGCTTACGAGACGGCCATTGAGCTGCGCGGACTTCTGGCGGAGAAAGGCTTAAGCCGCGATCCGTCTGCTCCGTTTGCGGGGGAGAAGCATCAGTTTTACGTCAGTGACCTTGCAGAAAAGTTTACGGATTTTGCAAGTTCGATCCTGCCGCAGGATGTAAAAGAGACGAAAAAAATCAACATTGAGGAATATTAAAGAGGATTATGACAAGAGATGTATTGATTCGCCTGAGTGGTCTTCAGGCAATGGAGGGCGACGAAGGAACCGTGGAAGTGATTACTTCCGGTGATTACTTCTGGAAAAACAATAAACATTACCTGATCTACGATGAGGTGATGGAAGGAATGGACGGAGCCATCCGCAATACCATGAAGCTGACTCCGGAAAAACTGGAGATCAAAAAGAGTGGACCGATATCTGCCAGTATGGTATTTGAACTGGACAAAAAGACCCAGACCCATTATGTAACGCCAATGGGAGAACTGCTGGTGGAGATGACGACCAGCCGTATCGGATTTGAAGAAGAGGATGACCACTTAAAGGTCGAGGTGGAATATTCCCTCGATATCAATTACGATCATGTGTCAGACTGCCGGATCGTTCTGGATATCACTTCGAAGGACTGCGCGAAGCTGGACCTGGGAAATACACAATAGGAAAGAAAAACAAAAGAACATAAAACAAAAAAGAGGCATGCGCAAAACGCGCTGCCTCTTTTTTTGTCCCGTGGGACATTTGGACAAGATTAATTGTCTTTCTTGAATCTTGCAAAGAAACCTTTTTTCTTCGGTGCCTGCGGGATTGCTCCGCCGCGGACACTCTTGATCTCGGTAATGTAAAGACCGCTCACAACCACTTTTGCCTCGGTCTTCACCGGGAGTGCTGCAAATACACGCTCGTCTGCCATCAGGGTCATAACCTTCGGACCTACCTTCGCCTTTACAACCGGAACCTTTGCCCAGCGCATGTACTTCGGAGTCTGCTCGTAGACCATCTTTGGAAGACCGGAATCTTTGATCTTCAGTTTCTTTTTGTCGATGACCAGCATAGAAACCGTCTGTTTGGACATTTCCAGAAGCTGCTGCTGCTCAACCTGACGTTTTTCGAGCTTTCTTCCTAAGAAGTACAGAACCGCAAGAGCGATCACTGCGATCACCAGAATTACCAGCAAAACGTTTAAAAAAGTCTGCATGGGGAATACCTCCGTTAGGTTCTTTTATGTAACAGGACAAACCTGTACAAAAAGTATAGCATTTTTGTCAAAAAAAATCAAGGAAAAACTTGACAGCTTGACAGACGTATGATATTATGGAGTGTGCACTATTGTGGCATTCTGGGCTTTTTGCGCCCAAAAATATGCCAGAAATTAGATTAGAAAACAGGGGTGAAACGTCAATGGAGAAAAGCAGAATGCGCCCGGTAACATCGGGAAAGAGCGTTAGAATGAGCTACTCAAGACAGAAAGAAGTTCTTGAGATGCCAAACCTGATTGAGATTCAGAAAGACTCCTATCAGTGGTTCCTCGATGAAGGATTGAAGGAAGTATTTGAAGATATCTCCCCAATCTCCGATTTCGCAGGTCATTTAAGCCTCGAATTCGTTGATTTTACATTATGTAAAGATGAAGTCAAATATAACATCGAAGAATGCAAAGAACGCGACGCAACTTACGCTGCACCTTTAAAGGTAAAGGTAAGACTTTACAATAAGGACAAAGAAGAGATCAACGAGCACGAGATCTTTATGGGAGATCTTCCGCTCATGACCGATACCGGCTCATTCGTAATCAACGGCGCTGAACGAGTTATCGTAAGCCAGCTGGTTCGTTCTCCGGGTATCTACTATGGAATCGGCCATGACAAGATCGGTAAAGAGCTGTACACCTGCACGGTTATCCCGAACCGTGGTGCATGGCTGGAGTACGAGACCGACTCTAATGATATCTTCTACGTTCGTGTAGACCGTACCCGTAAGGTTCCGGTAACCGTACTGGTACGTGCACTGGGCTATGGCACCAACGCAGAGATCATCGATCTGTTCGGCGAGGAGCCGAAACTGCTGGCAAGCTTTGGCAAAGATACTGCAGAGAGCTATCAGGATGGTCTGTTAGAGCTCTACCGCAAGATCCGTCCGGGCGAGCCGTTATCCGTTGATAGTGCAGAAAGCCTGTTAAACAGCATGTTCTTTGACCCGCGTCGTTATGACCTGGCCAAAGTCGGCAGATATAAATTTAATAAGAAGCTTCACTTTAAGAACCGCATCAAAGGTCAGATCCTGGCTGAGGATGTAGTGGACATGACCACCGGAGAGGTTCTGGCAGAGGCTGGCGTAAAGATCGACAAAGAGCTCGCAACCACCCTGCAGAACGCAGCTGTTCCGTACGTTATGATCCAGACTGAGGAGCGCAACTACAAGGTACTGTCCAACTTAATGGTTGACCTGGCAGCTTATGTAGACTTCGATCCGAAGGAAGCCGGTGTTACAGAGTTAGTATATTATCCGGTATTAAAAACGATTCTGGAAGAAGCTGGTGACGATCAGGAAGAGTTAAAGAAACTCATCCACAAGAATATCACCGAGCTGATCCCGAAGCATATCACCAAGGAAGACATCATTGCTTCCATTAACTACAACATGCATCTGGAAGGCGGCATCGGCAACGCAGACGACATCGACCATCTGGGCAACCGTCGTATCCGTGCCGTTGGTGAGCTGTTACAGAACCAGTACCGCATCGGTCTGTCCCGTATGGAGCGTGTGGTAAGAGAGCGTATGACCACCCAGGATATGGACGGCATCACTCCGCAGTCTCTGATCAACATCAAGCCGGTTACCGCAGCTGTGAAGGAGTTCTTCGGAAGTTCCCAGCTGTCCCAGTTCATGGACCAGAACAACCCGCTGTCTGAGCTGACCCACAAGAGACGTCTCTCTGCATTGGGACCTGGCGGTCTGTCCCGTGACCGTGCCGGATTCGAGGTTCGAGATGTACACTACACCCATTATGGACGTATGTGCCCGATCGAGACTCCTGAGGGACCGAACATCGGTCTGATCAACTCCCTTGCAACCTATGCAAAGGTAAATGAGTACGGCTTCATTGAGGCTCCGTACCGTGTGGTAGACAAATCCGACCCGGCTAACCCGCGTGTAACCGACGAGGTTGTATACCTGACTGCAGACGAGGAGGATAACTTCGTTGTCGCACAGGCAAACACCCCGCTCGACGAGGAAGGCCATTTCATCAACAATAATGTAGCCGGTCGTTTCCGTGAGGAGACTTCCGAGTTCCAGAAGAGAGCCATCGACTTAATGGACGTATCTCCTAAGATGGTATTCTCCGTAGCAACATCCATGATCCCGTTCCTGCAGAACGATGACGCAAACCGTGCGCTGATGGGATCCAACATGCAGCGTCAGGCCGTTCCGCTGTTAAAGACCGAGGCGCCTGCAGTAGGTACCGGTATCGAGGGCAAAGCCGCTGTCGACTCTGGTGTCTGCGTCGTAGCAAAGCATGCCGGTGTTGTTGAGCGTTCCGCTTCCAACGAGATCATCATCAAGCGTGATGACAACGGCGCAAAAGATGTTTACCATCTGATCAAATTCTCTCGAAGCAACCAGTCCAACTGCTACAACCAGAAGCCGCTCGTTTACAAGAACGACCACGTTGAGGCAGGCGAGGTCATCGCAGACGGTCCGTCCACCAGCAACGGTGAGATCGCTCTTGGTAAGAACCCGCTGATCGGTTTCATGACCTGGGAAGGTTACAACTACGAGGATGCGGTCCTCTTAAGTGAGAGACTGGTTATGGAAGATGTCTACACCTCCGTTCATATCGAGGAGTATGAGGCAGAAGCCCGTGACACCAAGCTCGGACCGGAAGAAATCACCCGCGACGTTCCGGGGGTCGGCGATGACGCATTAAAAGACCTGGACGAGAGAGGTATCATCCGTATCGGTGCTGAGGTCCGTGCCGGTGATATCCTGGTTGGTAAGGTTACTCCGAAGGGCGAGACCGAGCTGACTGCTGAGGAGAGACTGCTTCGTGCAATCTTCGGTGAGAAAGCAAGAGAAGTACGTGATACTTCCTTAAAAGTACCGCACGGTGCTTACGGCGTCATCATCGACGCAAAAGTATTTACCAGAGAGAACGGCGATGAGCTGGCTCCTGGCGTAAACCAGACTGTCCGTATCTACATTGCACAGAAACGTAAGATCTCTGTCGGCGATAAGATGGCAGGACGTCATGGTAACAAGGGTGTCGTTTCCCGCGTACTTCCGGTAGAGGATATGCCGTTCCTTCCGAATGGCCGTCCGCTGGATATCGTGCTGAACCCGCTGGGCGTACCTTCCCGAATGAACATCGGACAGGTCCTGGAGATGCACTTAAGCCTTGCATGTAAAGCACTTGGCTTCAACATTTCCACCCCGGTATTCGAGGGCGCGAACGAGGTAGACATCATGGATACCCTGGAAATTGCAAATGATTACGTAAACACCTCCTGGGAGGAGTTTGAAGAGAAATACAAAGATACCCTGAAACCGGAAGTTATGGATTACTTAGGTTCCCATCTGGAGCACCGTGAACTGTGGAAGGGCGTTCCGCTTCAGCGCGATGGTAAGGTAAGATTGCGTGACGGACGTACTGGCGAGTACTTCGACAGCCCGGTAACCATCGGTCACATGCATTACCTGAAGCTGCATCACCTGGTTGACGATAAGATCCATGCACGTTCCACCGGCCCATACTCCCTTGTTACCCAGCAGCCTCTGGGTGGTAAGGCACAGTTCGGCGGACAGCGTTTCGGTGAGATGGAGGTTTGGGCTCTGGAGGCGTATGGTGCATCCTACACCCTGCAGGAGATCCTGACCGTGAAGTCCGATGATGTTGTCGGACGTGTGAAGACTTACGAGGCAATCATCAAGGGTGAGAACATCCCTGAGCCGGGTATTCCGGAGTCCTTCAAGGTACTGTTAAAAGAGCTGCAGTCCCTTGGTCTGGATGTAAGCGTACTGCGTGACGACGGAACCGAGGTTGAGATCGGTGAGAACGTAGATTACGGCGAGACCGATCTGCGTGCCATTATCGAGGGCGACCGCCATTACAACCGCGAAGAGTCCTTTGGCGACTACGGCTATCAGCAGCAGGAGTTCAAGGGTGAAGAGCTGGTTGACGTCGATAACGGCGATGACAGCAGCGACGATTTCGAAGGGGAATCCGACGATTATACCGATGATTCCTTTGATGAAGAATAATAGAAGGGAGTAACGCTCATGCCTGAGACAAATGAAACTTATCAGCCATTGACATTTGACGCCATTAAGATTGGCCTGGCTTCCCCGGAGAAGATTCTGGAGTGGTCACACGGCGAGGTAAAAAAGCCGGAGACCATCAACTACCGTACTTTAAAGCCGGAGCGAGACGGTCTGTTCTGTGAGCGCATCTTCGGACCGAGCAAAGACTGGGAATGTCATTGTGGTAAATATAAAAAAATCAGATACAAAGGCGTAATCTGCGACCGCTGCGGCGTTGAGGTAACCAAGTCCAGCGTCCGCAGAGAGCGTATCGGCCACATTCAGCTGGCTGCTCCTGTATCTCATATCTGGTACTTTAAGGGTATCCCGAGCCGTATGGGTCTCATCCTGGATATCTCCCCGAGAGTATTGGAGAAGGTTCTGTACTTTGCATCCTACATCGTTCTGGATGCAGGTCAGACCAGCCTGCAGTACAAGCAGGTACTCTCCGAGAAAGAGTACCGCGAAGAAGTTGAGAAGTGGGGCTACGGCAACTTCCGTGTCGGAATGGGTGCCGAGGCTGTTCTCGAGCTTCTTAAGAGCATTGATCTGGAGAAAGAGTCTGAGATGCTCAAACGCGAGCTGAAAGACGCAAGCGGTCAGAAACGTGCAAGAATCATCAAGAGACTGGAAGTTGTAGAAGCATTCCGCAACTCCGGAAATAAGCCGGAGTGGATGATTATGACCGTGATCCCGGTTATCCCGCCGGATATCCGTCCTATGGTACAGCTGGACGGCGGTCGTTTCGCAACCTCTGACTTAAACGATTTATACAGAAGAATCATCAACCGTAACAACCGTCTTGCACGTCTTCTTGAGCTGGGTGCTCCGGACATCATCGTCCGCAACGAGAAGCGTATGCTGCAGGAGGCTGTCGATGCTTTAATCGATAACGGCCGCCGCGGCAGACCGGTAACCGGTCCTGGCAACCGTGCACTGAAGTCCCTTTCCGATATGCTGAAAGGTAAGCAGGGACGTTTCCGTCAGAACCTGCTTGGTAAGCGAGTTGACTACTCCGGACGTTCCGTTATCGTCGTAGGACCGGAACTGAAGATCTACCAGTGTGGTCTTCCGAAAGAGATGGCGATCGAACTGTTCAAGCCGTTCGTTATGAAAGAGCTTGTCCAGAACGGAACCGCTCACAACATCAAGAGTGCGAAGAAGATGGTAGAGCGTCTGCAGTCTGAAGTATGGGATGTCCTCGAGGATGTGATCAAAGAGCATCCGGTTATGTTAAACCGTGCACCTACCCTGCACAGACTGGGTATCCAGGCATTCGAGCCGATCCTGGTTGAGGGTAAGGCAATTAAGCTGCATCCGCTTGTATGTACCGCATTCAACGCAGACTTCGATGGAGACCAGATGGCAGTACATCTTCCGCTTTCCCAGGAAGCACAGGCAGAGTGCCGTTTCCTGCTCCTGTCTCCGAACAACCTGTTAAAGCCGTCTGATGGTGGCCCGGTAGCTGTTCCTTCCCAGGATATGGTACTTGGTATCTACTATCTGACCCAGGAGCGCCCAGGCGCAACCGGCGAGGGCATGATCTTCAAGAGCGTCAACGAGGCAATCCTTGCTTACGAGAACGCTGCTGTGACCCTGCACTCCCGCATCAAAGTAAGAGTCACCAAGACCATGCCGGATGGCACCGAGATGACCGGAGTGGTAGAATCCACCTTAGGCCGTTTCATCTTCAACGAGATCATCCCGCAGGACCTTGGCTTCGTAGACAGAAGCATTCCGGGCAACGAGCTGCTTCTTGAGGTTGACTTCCACGTAGGAAAGAAACAGTTAAAGAAGATTCTGGAGAAAGTCATCAACGTACATGGCGCTACCCAGACTGCTGTTACCCTGGATGACATCAAGGCAATCGGTTACAAGTATTCCACCCGAGCTGCCATGACCGTATCCATCGCGGATATGACCGTGCCGGCATCCAAGCCGAAGCTGCTGGCTGACGCTCAGGAAACCGTTGACCGTATCGCAAAGAACTTCCGCCGTGGTCTGATCACCGAGGAAGAGCGTTATAAAGAGGTTATCGAAACCTGGAAGACCACCGATGACCAGCTGACCAAAGACCTGTTAGGCGGTCTGGATAAGTACAACAACATCTTCATGATGGCAGACTCCGGTGCGCGAGGATCTGATAAGCAGATCAAGCAGCTGGCAGGTATGCGTGGACTTATGGCAGATACAACCGGTCACACCATCGAACTTCCTATTAAATCCAACTTCCGTGAGGGTCTTGACGTACTGGAGTACTTCATCTCCGCTCATGGTGCACGAAAGGGTATGTCCGATACCGCACTGCGTACCGCAGACTCCGGTTACCTTACCCGTCGTCTGGTAGACGTATCCCAGGATCTGATCGTGCGTGAGGTAGACTGCTGCGAAGGCAAGGATATCCCGTACATGGAGATCAAGGCATTCACCGATGGCAAAGAGACCATCGAGAGCCTGGAGGAGCGTATCACCGGCCGTTATATCGCTGAGACCATCACCGATCCGGAGACCGGAGAAGTGGTTGTAAAAGCAAACCATATGTGTACTCCGAAACGTGCTGCAGCTGTTATGAAGGCACTGAACAAGATGGGCCGTGATTCCGTCAAGATCCGTACCGTCCTTAGCTGTAAGTCCCATATCGGTGTCTGCGCAAAATGTTATGGTGCCAACATGGCAACCGGCCAGCCTGTACAGGTTGGTGAGGCAGTCGGCATCATCGCTGCACAGTCGATCGGTGAGCCTGGTACCCAGCTGACCATGCGTACCTTCCATACCGGCGGTGTAGCAGGTGGAGATATCACACAGGGTCTTCCGCGTGTCGAGGAGCTGTTCGAGGCACGTAAGCCGAAGGGTCTTGCAATCATTACCGAGTTCGGTGGTGTTGTAACCCTGAAAGATACCAAGAAGAAACGTGAGATCGTGGTTACCGATCCGGAGACCGGCAACTCCAAGACCTATCTGATCCCGTACGGTTCCAGAATCAAGGTTCAGGACGAGCAGGTGATCGAGGCCGGCGATGAGCTGACCGAAGGTAGCGTAAACCCGCATGACATCTTAAAGATCAAGGGTGTCCGTGCCGTACAGGATTACATGATCCAGGAAGTGCAGCGTGTATACCGTCTGCAGGGTGTAGAAATCAACGATAAGCACGTTGAGATGATCGTTCGTCAGATGTTAAAGAAGATCCGCATCGAGGAGAGCGGCGACAGCGATGTGCTGCCGGGCGTATCCATGGATGTCCTCGACTTCAACGAGATGAACGAGGCTCTGATCGCAGAGGGCAAGCAGCCGGCAGAGGGCAAGCAGGTTATGCTTGGTATTACCAAGGCATCCCTGGCTACCGATTCCTTCCTGTCTGCAGCATCCTTCCAGGAGACCACCAAGGTTCTGACCGAGGCGGCTATCAATGGTAAGGTTGACCATCTGATCGGTCTGAAGGAGAACGTCATCATCGGTAAGCTGATCCCGGCTGGTACCGGTATGAAGCGTTACCGTTCCGTAAAGCTCAACACAGATGCTGAGCCGGAGGATGAGATCGCTCTGGAGGATGACGACGAGATCCTGCTTTCCGGCGATGAGGATATGGCGGAGGAAGCTCCGGAAGTATTCGATATCGACGATAGCGAAGAGTAAATAAAATGAACTGCCTTTTCTGCTAATAGAGGTCCGAAAACGCCTGCCCCACCTTACTGCGTCGCTTCGCCTTCACCCAGAGTCCCGTGTTCGGACGGTGCTAGCTGACAGCTGTTTGCGGATAGTCGGACAAAAATGTCCGACTACCTCAAACACCAGTCGCTACACAGCCGGACACGTCGGACATCGGGTTACGGCTACGCGATGCAGCAAGGCGGGACAGGCGTTTTCTACGTTATTGGCATTGTGAGGTAAAATTGTTTCTTTTCATTTTGAGCAGTATTGTAATGGTTGCGGGTTTTATTACCAAGTATAGCCAATAAAGTAGAAAGCCACCGCCACGCATTACAGAATAAGCATTTGTTTGAAAATCCGTGAGTGGGCGAGCATAGCGTTGGAACGGAGACCCTTGTTTGAGCACGCAGCGCGTGCGAGTTTGGGCCGCAGTTCCAACAACAGGCGGCGCAGTCCACGAGCAAAAGGATTTTCACCAAAATGCGTTTCTGTAATGCGTGGCGGTGGCTTTCGGACCTTTATGAAAAACGGAAAACAGAATTGTTTTTTATGGTAGAGATAAGAGGGTTTTATGGAACAAAAACAACATGGGGGAAAGCAGGAAATTGAGAAAAAAACTGTTAATAGAAGAAATATGCCGCCAAATACCGGGCAAAGACCGAAGCGTCCGCTTTCCGAGCGCGAACTTTATGAAATGCGCGCGCGCAAAGCACGGAAAATGAAGATCATGCGCCGTCGTCGCCGCATCCTGCTTTTGGGCTTGCTTGCGATCTGCATTCTGACTGGTGTGCTGGTGGCTGCGATTTCCGGGAAAATCCGAAGCTGGAAGGCGGAGAAAGCAGCGGTGGAGGCTGCGGCTGTACAGGAGAGTATGAGCGCGTCTGCGGCAGAGAAAGAGAGCCAGAAAGCGGAAGAAGACGCGGCGTACCGTGCCTCTTTGCCGGATGTGGGGGCAATCTACGGTATTGCAGTGAGCCAGGTGGGATGGAGCCACTTTTTTGCAGACAATTCGTACAGCATGGCACCGACAACCTCCTATGTGACGGCGCTCCGGGCAACATTAAGCGGACAGCCGGAGGGCATGAGCGGAACCATCCGTTACCGCGTGAATTTGAGCGGTACAGGCTGGCTGGACTGGCAGGAAGACGGTGCTGAGGCTGGAGATTCGGCAGGTACGGCGCCGCTTGAAGGCATTGCCATGGAGTTGACCGGAGATTTGAGCGATTATTATGAGGTGCTCTACAGCGTGCTGCAGGATTCCAAATGGACAGACTGGGTTTCAGATGGTGCGGAAGCCGGAACGGTTGGTGCAGGACTGCGGGTAGACGGTGTAAGAATCTCTGTGGTGAAGCGGACCGGCGGCGAGGTTTATGCAGGTAATATTGACCCGAACCGGCCGATGGTGGCGCTGACTTATGATGATGGACCGTCACCGACCGTGACACCGCGGATTTTAAACTGTCTGAAAGAAAACGGTGGACGGGCTACGTTCTTTATGGTAGGACAGAAGGTCATTAAGAGCCCGGATGTCTTAAAACAGATGGTGGCACAGGGCTGCGAAGTGGCAAATCATACCTTTGACCATACCCTGATGACGAAAGTTTCTCCGACGGATCTGGCGAATCAGCTGGTGGCTACAAACCAGGCAGTTTCCGATGCCTGCGGCATCTCGCCGGTGCTGATGCGGCCATGCGGTGGAGCGAAAACGGACGCGGGCATGAACATTGCCGGAGCCATTTCCATGCCTGCAATTTTGTGGAGCGTGGATACGCTGGACTGGAAGACGCGGGATGCATCGCAGACGATCCAGACGGTGTTAGATAAGGTAAAGGACGGTGACATCATCCTGATGCATGACCTTTACGATGCGACGGGCGATGCCAGCGAGACCATCGTTCCGGAACTGGTAAACCGCGGCTTCCAGCTGGTGACGGTCAGTGAGCTTGCGTCTTACCGGGGCGGCATGATCCCGGGAAAGAGTTATTCGCAGTTCCGGCCATAATAGTTCCGGCCATAATAGTTCCGGCCATAATATTAACTTTAACTTGCGGACGTGTCCCGTATATGGTATAATCAACGCGAAAATGTACCATTGCAACCTTTTTCGGGTCAGATTGCATTTGCATATCGGGAAGCCGCCAGTAATAGCGCGTCTGTTGATTCAAAAAAGCATGCGATCCAAAAGGCATCAGCAAAAGGCAAAGACAATACAGGAGGCTAAGACTATGAAACATGTAAAGACTTTAAACAATAAAACTCTGAAGGAGTCCATGAAGAAGGGCGGATGCGGCGAGTGCCAGACTTCCTGTCAGTCTGCATGCAAGACTTCCTGCACCGTTGGCAACCAGAGCTGCGAGAACGCAAACAGATAATTCATCTGTCGTATACTGGAATATAACGGTTCTTAAAGATGGCAGAGGTGAATAAGGGTTCCTTTTGGCGGAACTCTTATTCATGTCTGCCTATGTGTGTGTTAGGGGACTTACACATAGGCGTTGTTTTTGCGGCTTTGGGGCGTGAAAATGGCGGGTGATAGGTGATATAAGAAACAGAAATAAAGAAAAAGGTCCCATTAGAAGGAGAAATTGAGTGATTCATCAGTATAAGAATAATGGATATAATATCGTCATGGACATTGCCAGCGGTTCTGTCCATGTAGTCGATGATGTAGTTTACGATGCGGTTGCGCTGTTAGAACCGGTGATCGGTGAGGTTATGTCTCCGGTGCAGATCCCGGAAACCGCAAGAAAAAATGCAGAGGAAGAGCTTTTAAAGAGCTATCCGGCAGAGGATGTAAAGGAAGCACTGGACGAAGTTCAGGAGCTGATCAATGCTGAGGAGCTGTATACAAAGGATATTTACCAGACTTATGTGACAGACTTCAAGAAGAGAAAGACCGTTGTAAAGGCGCTGTGCCTGCACATTGCACACGATTGTAACTTAGGCTGCAAGTACTGTTTTGCGGAAGAGGGCGAGTATCACGGCAGACGTGCACTCATGAGCTTTGAGGTCGGCAAAAAAGCACTGGATTTCCTGGTAGCGAATTCCGGAAACCGCAGAAACCTGGAAGTAGATTTCTTTGGCGGTGAGCCGCTTATGAACTGGGAAGTTGTAAAGCAGCTGGTAGAGTACGGCCGTTCCCTGGAGGAGCCGAATAACAAGCATTTCCGCTTTACCCTGACGACCAATGGCGTGCTGTTAAACGATGAGATCATGGAGTTCTGCAACCGCGAAATGAGCAATGTGGTACTCAGCCTGGATGGAAGAAAAGAGATCAACGATCTGATGCGTCCGACCAGAAACGGTCACGGCAGCAGCTATGACATTATCGTGCCGAAATTCCAGAAATTTGCGAAGAGCCGTGCCGGTAAGGATTATTATGTCCGCGGTACCTTTACCCGCAACAACCTGGACTTCTCTGAGGATGTGAAGCATTTCGCAGACCTTGGATTTGAGCAGATGTCCATTGAGCCGGTTGTCGGTGCAGAGGACGAGCCGTATGCGATCCGTGAGGAAGATCTTCCGAAGATTATGGAAGAGTACGACAAGCTGGCTGTTGAGTATATCAAACGGAAGAAAGAAGGAAGAGGCTTTAATTTCTTCCACTTCATGATTGATTTAAACCAGGGACCGTGCGTGGCAAAACGTCTTTCCGGCTGTGGCTCAGGTACGGAGTATCTGGCAGTGACTCCTTGGGGCGACTTTTATCCGTGCCACCAGTTTGTAGGTCAGGAAGATTTCCTGATGGGCAATGTAGACACCGGTATCACCAGAACCGATATCCGCGACGAGTTTAAGCTCTGCAATGTCTACGCAAAAGAAAAGTGCAGAAACTGCTTCGCAAGATTTTACTGCAGCGGCGGATGCGCAGCCAATTCCTATAACTTCCACGGAACCATCACCGATGCTTATGAGATTGGATGCGAGATGCAGAAAAAACGTATCGAGTGTGCGATCATGATTAAGGCGGCTCTTGCCGACGAAGAATAAAAGGAGAAGAAAGATGAAGAACAGCAAAGTAAAAGGTCTTTTAGGTCTGCTGGTCCTGCTGTTCGCAGTAGGGCTGTTCGGATTCTTCGGCTATGATACCATGGATGACATCAAGCTGGGTCTTGACCTGGCAGGCGGTGTCAGCATTACGTATCAGGCAGTTGAGGAGAATCCGACATCGGAAGAAATGTCCGATACCATTTACAAGCTGCAGCAGCGTGTACAGAACTACAGTACCGAGGCTGTAGTGTACCAGGAAGGAAATAACCGGATTAACATCGACATCCCGGGTGTTTCCGATGCAAATGCCATCCTGGAAGAACTCGGCAAGCCGGGTTCCCTGATCTTTACCGATGAAACCGGTAAGACCATTTTAACTGGTGACCAGGTTGCATCCGCAAAAGCGGGAATCATCGAGCAGAATGGTCAGAAATCTTATGTCGTAAGCCTGACCTTTACTGAGGAAGGTACCAAAGCATTTGCCGATGCGACTTCCGCAAACGTAGGAAAGCGCATTGCCATTATCTACGATAACCAGATTTATTCCAATCCGGTTGTCCGTGAGGCAATTACCGGAGGTCAGTGTCAGATCGACGGTATGACGGACTACAATGAAGCTGAGAACCTGGCAGCGACCATCCGTATTGGTTCTCTGTCCCTGGAGCTGCAGGAACTGCGTTCCAACGTAGTTGGTGCACAGCTTGGCCAGCAGGCGATCTCCACCAGCTTAAAGGCCGGTGCGATCGGTTTTGCGATCGTTGCCGTATTCATGATGGTAGCTTACCTGATCCCGGGTGTTGCTTCGGTTATCGCCCTGGCTCTGTATGTTGGTCTGGTGCTCATCATGCTGACTGCATTTGATGTTACCCTGACGCTTCCGGGTGTTGCAGGTATCATCCTTTCTGTTGGTATGGCAGTGGATGCAAACGTTATTATCTTCACCCGTATCAAAGAGGAAATTGGTCTGGGACGCAGTGTGAAATCTGCGATCAAGGCTGGTTTCTCCAAGGCACTGTCCGCAATCCTGGATGGTAATATCACCACCCTGATCGCAGCAGCAGTCCTGTATTTCCGTGGTTCCGGTACGGTAAAGGGCTTCGCAAGCACCCTGGCAATCGGTATCGTACTTTCCATGTTTACTGCACTGTTCATCACCAAGGGTGCCCTCTACGCTTTGTATGCAGTTGGTTTTGAGGATCCGAAGTTCTACGGAACCAAGAAAGACGGCAAGATCATCAACTTCCTTGGAAAGAAGAACCTCTGCTTTATCCTTTCCATCGTTGTGATCGTGGCAGGCTGGGCAGGCATGGCTCTGCACAAGGGTCAGACCGGCTACATCTTAAACTACGGCATGGACTTCACCGGTGGTACTTCCACCAATGTGACCTTCAACGAGGATATGAGTCTGGATGACATTTCTGCAAAGGTAGTTCCGGTTGTTTCCAAGATCACCGGCGATGCGGATGTGCAGACCCAGAAGGTTGCAGGTACCAACGAAGTTATCATCAAGACCAAGACTCTGGACGTAGAACAGAGACAGCAGCTGGAAGACGCTATGGTGGAGAACTTTGGCGTTGACGCTGAGAAAATCACGGCAGAGAGTATTTCCGGTGCTGTCAGCACGGAGATGAAGAAGGATGCAGTCTGGGCAGTAACGATCGCAACCGTTCTGATGCTGTTATACATCTGGTTCCGGTTTAAGGATATCCGTTTTGCAGCCAGTGCAATCCTTGCCCTGGTGCACGATGTACTGGTTGTCGTAACGTTCTATTCCCTTGCGAAGTGGTCCGTTGGTTCCACGTTCATCGCATGTATGCTGACCATTGTCGGTTACTCCATCAACGCGACGATCGTTATCTTCGACCGTATCCGCGAGAACCTGGCGCTGAAGAAGGCAGGAAGCAAGCAGACCCTGGAGGAGATCGTAAACTTAAGTATTACCCAGACCTTCACCAGAAGTATCAATACTTCCCTGACAACGTTCATCATGGTATTTGTTCTGTTCTTACTGGGCGTATCCTCCATCCGTGAGTTCGCCCTGCCGCTGATGGTTGGTATCGTTTGCGGAACCTATTCTTCCGTATGCGTAACCGGTGCTCTCTGGTATGTCCTGACAACCAGAAAACAGAAAAAGGCTGAGAAATAATTATGAGATATAAACTGATTACAACGGACGGACGTGCCAAGCGGGCTGAGGTAGAGACCGTACACGGCACGATCCAGACTCCGGTTTTCATGAATGTAGGCACGGTGGCCGCCATTAAAGGTGCGGTTTCCACCGATGACCTGCGCCAGATCGGCACACAGGTGGAGCTGTCCAACACTTACCATCTGCATGTGCGGACCGGCGACAAGCTGATCAAGCAGTTCGGCGGACTTCACAAGTTTATGAACTGGGACAAGCCGATCCTGACCGATTCCGGCGGATTCCAGGTCTTTTCCCTTTCCGGTCTTCGCAAGATCAAGGAAGAGGGCGTAACCTTCCGTTCCCACATTGACGGTCACAAGATCTTTATGGGACCGGAGGAGAGCATGCAGATCCAGTCCAACCTGGCATCGACCATTGCCATGGCATTCGACGAGTGTCCGCCGAGCCATGCAGAGCTTTCCTATATCCAGAATTCCGTAGACCGCACGACCCGCTGGCTGGAGCGCTGCAAAAAAGAAATGGCGCGCTTAAATTCCCTGCCGGATACCATTAACAAAGAGCAGCTTCTGTTCGGTATCAACCAGGGCGGTGTGGTAGATTCCATCCGTATTCAGCATGCAAAGACCATTGCAGACATGGACCTGGATGGTTATGCAGTAGGTGGTCTGGCCGTCGGAGAGACCCATGAGGAGATGTATCATATCCTCGATGTGACGGTTCCGTATCTGCCGCAGAACAAGCCGACGTATCTGATGGGAGTCGGAACTCCGGCAAATATCCTGGAGGCAGTAGACCGCGGCGTGGACTTCTTTGATTGTGTATATCCGTCCCGCAACGGCCGCCACAGCCATGTATATACCAACCACGGAAAACTCAATCTGTTAAACCAGAAATACGAGCTTGATCCACGTCCGATCGAAGAAGGATGCCAGTGCCCGGCATGCCGCTCTTATTCCAGAGCGTATATCCGCCATCTGTTCAAGGCGAAGGAAATGCTGGGAATGCGTTTATGTGTCTTGCATAATCTGTATTTTTATAATAAAATGATGGAAGAGATCCGCGACGCGATCGAACAGCACCGGTACGCCGAGTACAAAGCACAGAAGCTTGCCGGTATGGAGGAGGGTCCGAAGGAATAATCGGGCTAAAACAAAAACGAAAGTAGGCTGACCAGAGCGAGGCGCAGGGACAGCCGCAAGGAGGACAACATGTTAGTAGCAACTTCAACCATGAACCCAACCGTAATGATTGTGTTATACGTGGTAATCTTTGGTGGTATCTTCTATTTCATGGGATACCGTCCGCAGAAGAAGGAGAAAAAGAGAGTCGAGGAGATGATGGCAAGCCTTGCTATCGGTGACAGCGTATTAACCACCAGCGGTTTCTATGGTGTGATCATCGACATGACCGACGATACCGTAATCATCGAGTTCGGCAACAACAAGAATTGCCGTATCCCGATGCAGAAAGCAGCAATCGTACAGGTTGAGAAGCCGGAAGCATAAAATAGTCATATCGTTAATGGAATGAACAAGGGCCGAAAGTTCCTGCCCCGCCATACGGCGGGGCGGAAGCTTTCGGCCCTTTCGTTTTGTGTTTCATGGATCAAATGGTTATTTATTTCTCCCAACGTCCGGATGCGCCGCATGGCAGTACCAGTCCGGTTTCGGTGACCGGAAGTCCGATTTCCTGGGCTTCCACGTGACCGCCGAATTTCGGTACGATCTCGGTGCTCATCATGTAGGTAAGAACAGCCGGAGCAAGTCCGGTGGTGTAGGAGTTGATGAGGAAGAAGAGTGGGTCATCGGATAAAAGCTGGACGCACAGCTTTACCAGCGGATGGATCGCGTCTTCAATTTTCCAGATCTCGCCTTTCGGACCGCGTCCGTAGGATGGCGGGTCCATGATGATGGCATCGTAATGGTTGCCGCGGCGGATCTCGCGCTCTACAAACTTCACGCAGTCATCGACCAGCCAGCGGATCGGTGCATCGCTTAAGTTAGAGGATGCAGCATTTTCTTTTGCCCAGCCGACCATGCCCTTGGAGGCATCGACATGGGTGACGGAAGCACCGGCCTTGGCAGCAGCCAGTGTAGCGCCGCCGGTGTAGGCAAACAGGTTTAAGACTTTGACCGGGCGGCCTGCATTGCGGATCTTATCGCCGAACCAGTCCCAGTTTGCAGCCTGCTCCGGGAAGAGTCCGGTGTGCTTGAAGCTGAATGGTTTTAAGTTAAAAGTAAGGCCTTTGTAGCCGATGGTCCACTGCTCCGGGAGATTAAAGAACTCCCACTCGCCGCCGCCCTTGGCGCTGCGGTGATAGTGACCATTCATGTGTTTCCAGCCTTTGTGTGTCTTTGGAGTGTCCCAGATGACCTGCGGGTCCGGGCGGACTAAGAGATATTCGCCCCATCTTTCCAGTTTTTCTCCTTTTGAACAGTCAATGACCTGATAATCTTTCCAGCCATCTGCTAACCACATATATTTTTCCACCTTTCGTATTTACGGTTTGTTTTACGTTGTATGTCACGTTTCATGGTTACCAAAGCAACCGCGCCTCGGTGCGAGGATGTGCCAAGGCACATTCTTTCTTGCGTTGTTCCATCTTCTCATTATAACAGTAAAATGAAGAGGTGTCCACGAGTTTCCAGAGGCAACTTTCGAGTTTCCAGAGGCAACTTTCGAGTTTCCGGAAGTACTTGTTTGGTGTACAGGGAAATTATTGTTCCGGTAAATGGCAAGCCGAAATTTACTTTTTGGGGAAGCTATAGTATATTAGATAACAGAGAAAACATGGCAGTTTTCGGAGAAAATAGAAAATAAAACGGTCGCTGCTGATCGCATAACATATGGACAGCAGCAAACTGTCAGACCAAAATGAGGATAAGGTGGATGAATTTTATGAAAAAATATGATTATGTACTGGTAGGAAGCGGACTTTACGCAGGTGTCTGGGCTTATGAGGCAAAAAAGCGTGGAAAAACCTGTCTGGTTGTGGAAAAACGCGATCATATCGGCGGAAATGTGTATTGTGAGGATGTTGAGGGGATTCACGTACACCGTTATGGTGCCCATATTTTCCATACCAGTGACCGTCAGGTGTGGGATTATGTGAATGAACTGGCAGAGTTTAACCGCTACACCAACAGCCCGGTTGCAAATTACAAGGGCGAGATGTACAACATGCCGTTTAACATGAATACGTTCAGCAAGATGTGGGGCATCAGCACTCCGGCAGAAGCGAAGGCTATCATCGAGGAGCAGAAGAAGACCGTGACCGGGGAGCCGAAGAACCTGGAGGAGCAGGCCATCAGCCTGGTGGGAACCGACATCTACCAGAAGCTGGTCAAAGGCTATACGGAGAAACAGTGGGGAAGAGACTGCAAAGACCTTCCGGCGTTCATCATCCGCAGACTTCCGGTGCGTTTTACGTACGATAACAACTACTTCAACGATCTGTATCAGGGTATCCCGATCGGCGGTTATAACGTGATCATCAACAAGTTGTTTGAAGGCTGCGACATGGAGACTGGCGTGGATTATCTGGAGCATAAGGAACATTACGATGCGCTTGGTGACAACGTGGTCTACACCGGAACCATCGATGCGTATTATCAGTATCAGTTTGGCAAGCTGGAGTACCGGAGCCTGCGCTTTGAGTCTGAGGTGCTTGATGAGGAGAATCATCAGGGAGTTGCGGTGGTCAATTATACAGACCGCGAGACCCCGTATACCCGTGTGATCGAGCATAAGCATTTTGAGTTTGGAACCCAGCCAAAGACTGTGATCACCAGAGAGTATCCGGCCGACTGGAAAGAGGGCATGGAGGCATACTATCCGGTGAACGACGAGAAGAACCAGGCATTGTACCAGCAGTATGCGGCTCTGGCAGAGAAAGAGGAGCACGTGATCTTCGGCGGACGTCTGGCAGAGTATAAGTACTATGACATGGATAAAGTCATTGCTTCTGCGCTGAAGCGTACGGCAGAGTGCATGGGAGAGTAAAGATGGACCGGGAATGTATGAATGTGGTTTACGCCTCGAATGATGCTTACGCAAGGCATTTGGGTACGTCAATGTATTCGCTGCTTGACCGGAACCGGGATTTTGCAGAGATTACGGTTTACGTCCTGACGCTGGGGCTTTCCAGGGAAAACCAGGAGCGGTTAGAGGAGATCGCAGCGCATTTTGGGCGGAACCTGGTCTGCGTCAACCTGGATGATCTGCGGGAGCGAATCGGCTATGAGGTAGATACCGGCGGCTTCGATATCAGTGTGATGCTGCGCCTGTTTATGGGCGATATGCTTCCGGAGTCTGTGGAGCGGGTGCTGTATCTGGACTGCGATACGGTAGTGCTCCAGTCTTTAAAGCATCTGTGGAAAGAAGATCTGGAGGGAAACATCGTTGGAGCCGTGATGGAGCCGACCATCTACCAGGCGGTAAAAGAATCCATTGACCTGGGCGAGGAGGATCCGTATTATAATTCCGGCGTTCTTCTGGTTGATTTAAAAAAATGGCGCGAAAAAGAAGTTCAGAAAAAACTTCTGGAATTTTGGAAGAGCAAAGGCGGGAAGCTGTTTGCCAGTGACCAGGATGTGATCAATGGCACGCTGAAAGGGCAAATCCACACGCTGATGCCGCGTTATAATTTCTTTACGAATTACCGGTATTTTTCTTACCGGGAGCTGGTGCGCCAGGGAAAAACCTATAAGGCAGTTACGCCGAGAGAACTGCAGATTGCAAAAAAACATCCGTCGATCGTCCACTATATGGGCGATGAGCGGCCATGGATCGCGGGAAATTTCAACCATTACCGCAGGGCTTACGAGCTCTATCTGGCAAAGACTCCGTGGGCAGGAGCCGCGAAAGAAGAAGGAAAGCGGGCCTATATGCTGGCTTATCATATGCTGGATTATGCGACAGCGCTTTGCCCGCCGGTGCGGCGGATGGTGAGCCGGAAACTGGGAATGAAACTTGTGGAGAATCGGAGGAAATAATAAATGGTTATGGTTTTGATGGCAACATATCAGGGAAAGCAGTATCTGGAGCAGCAGCTGGATTCGATTCTGGCGCAGACAGTTCCGGTAAAGATCCTGATCTCCGACGATGGTTCCGATGACGGAACCAGGGAAATGTTAAACGATTATGCCGGATGGTATCCGAAACAGGTCTTTTTGCATCACAGAACGGAGCATACAGGCGGCGCGGCCGGAAATTTTTTCTGGCTGATGAAAGAAGCTCTGAAGGACGAAAAAAACGAGTACATTTTCTTCAGTGACCAGGATGATGTATGGGAAAACAACAAGGTAAAGGTCATGCTGCACCGGATGCGGGTGCTGGAAAAGGGACTGGGAAAGCAGTGCCCGATTCTTTTGTACTCGGATATGGAAGTGGTGGATGAGGATATGTACGAGATCCATGAGAGCTTTGCAGGTTACACGCATCAGGATCCGGACCGCAACAGCTTTGCAGAGCTTCTGGTGGAAAACCAGGTGACCGGTGGCGCTTCGATGATCAACCGTGCCCTTCTTGAGCGCTGTGCGAAGGAGCCGGAGGTCTGCTGCATGCATGACTGGTGGATCGCGCTTACCGCATCCTGCTTTGGCGTGATCGAATTTATGCCGAGGGCTTTATCCAAATACCGCCAGCATGGAAATAATGTACTGGGTGCGAAGGATGCAGGCAGTTTTGAGGAGATGAAAGCCCGCCTTGGTCGCGGGGAAGAGGTGGAGCGGAATTACCGCCGGATGCTGAACCAGGGCATTGCGTTTGGCCGCATGTTCTGGAAAGAGATGGATAAGGGCGAGCGCATGACACTTCGGGCCTTTTTGGCACTCCCATACCAGTCTGCGGCAGGTCGCCTGAAAAATATCCGTTACAATCATTTTTATAAAAATTCTATGCTGCAGACCCTGGCGATGTGCGTGACCATCCCGAAGGCAGAGAAAATGCGCCAGCCGAAAGTGGATGAGGAAAACACCTCAAAATCGGAAACGGAAGAGTGGGAGCAGTGGCCGGAGAAGCCGGGCGTGGTGGAAAATCCGGAGGTAGTGGAAAAGCCAGAAGTGAAGGAAGTGCAGGAAACAGAGAAAGTGCAGGATGAACAGGCATGATAGCGGCAGCGGAAGTTGAGAAAGACAGGAAGAATACGGTGCGACTAAGCTGTGTGATCTTAAATTATAATGATGCAGAGACAACGGAAAAGTTAGTTAAGCAGATTGCGGATTATGAGGTACTCCATCAGATTATAGTGGTGGATAATGCTTCTACGGATGATTCGCTGGAACGGCTGAAGCAGTTGGAAGGGCAGGAAAACTGCAGCCAGATCAGGAAAATCAAAATCCTTACTGCGCAAAAAAATGGTGGTTACGGTTCCGGCAACAACATCGGTGTCCGTTATGCGATAGAGCAGGGCGGTGCCACCCATGTGCTGATCGCAAATCCGGATGTGGTATTTTCCGAGCAGTCTTTAAAAGCAATGCTGGCAGTATTTGCCCGTCATCCGGAGGTTGGGATTGTGACAACCCGGATTCACGATGCCCGCTATCCGGATTTAAAAAATGGATGGCCGCTCCGAAGCTTTACGCGGGAACTCATCAGTATGGGACCGGTAAGCAGACGCCTGTTTGGCAGGTCATTTGATTACCCGGATTCTTACTTCCAGGGCAGGAATGCGGTATACGTGGGAGCCGTGCATGGCTCCATGCTGATGGTGGACGGAGAAAAATTTCTGGAAGCCGGAGGCTACGATGAAGGAATCTTTCTCTATGAGGAGGAGCAGGTTCTGGGCCGCAGGATGCAGCAGGCGGGATACCGCAGTGTGCTGCTGTTAAACCAGCATTATGACCACGAACATTCCACATCCATTAGCAAATCTTTTTCCGATGCCATGAAACGCCAGAAAATCCGGGAAGAGAGTACGCTGTATTATATGAAGAAGTATTTGAAGATTGCTCCATGGCAGGAGCACTTGGCGAAGCTGTGGTTTGCAGGGATACGGATGGAGATGCGTGTTGCGAAATACGCAGGGATTCAAGTTTAGCGGCAAAATGTAATGTGCATATAGACGGTCATTATCTGCATATAAAAAGATAAAATATATGCAGATAATGGCTGTTTTTCTGCATATAAAAGGATAAAATATATGCAGATAATGGCTGCTTTTCTGCATATAAAATGATATAATCATATGCAGAAAGAGGTGGAATATGAGAATATTTGATTATTCGTTTTTGAATAATGGTTTATTGCCATCAAATTTACTGAACCTGACCATGAATATTGCAGAACTAAAAACGATGGCAGGTATACGCAAGGCAGAGTATGCACAGATATTTACAGAATTAGAGGCAGTGGCAAAGGTACAGTCAATTAAAAGTTCCAATGAGATAGAAGGGATTGTTACCAGCGATGAACGTATTGCAGAAATTGTGAATCAGAACAGTGCCCCTTTAAATCACAACGAAGCGGAGATTGCCGGATACCGCGATGCCTTAAGTGAAATCCATCTGGGACATGAATATATGGATTTTTGTGAAAGAGATATTTTGCATCTGCATGAAATTTTGATGAGTTTTACGGGAAATGGATTTGGTGGGCAATATAAGACAGACGATAATGTGATTTTAGAAATTGACGCGGATGGGAGGCGTAAGGTCCGGTTTCGCCCAATATCGGCGAAAGAGACACCGGATGCAATGGAACAGATGGTTCTTGCCTATCTGGATGCCCGGGATGATGCTAACATCAATCAGCTTTTATTAATTCCGTGTGTAATCCTGGATTTCCTTTGCATTCATCCATTTCGTGATGGCAATGGCAGGATGTCGCGTCTGCTGTCGATTCTTTTGCTCTACAAAAATGGTTTTGATGCAGGAAAATATGTTTCTTTCGAAGAACAAATCAACCTTTATAAGGCGTATTACTATAATGCCTTAAAGCAATCATCAGATGGCTGGGATACGAATGAAAATACGTATTTTCCATTTATTGAAAATTTTCTTTCCACGTTGTACCTGTGCTATAAAGAATTAGATAAGCGTTTTGCGGTAGTAAATGGGAAAAAGATTACGAAGAAAGCACGTGTAGAGGCGACCGTTTTGAACAGCCTGACGCCAATGTCAAAAGCAGAAATCTGTAAAATTCTGCCAGACGTAAGCCCTACAACAGTGGAAGCGGTTTTGGGAGCCATGGTTCGGAGTGGCAGCGTGAAGCGGATTGGTTCAGGCAAAGCATCGCGATATAGCAAGGCCTGATCTTAGCTGTAACGGTCTGAACCAGAGAAAGAAGAGGAAGAACAGGAATTACTGTAGGAAATCTGCCGCAAGGTGACCAATTCGTGACAATTGTTTTGCTATAATAACAAAAATATGTTTCTGTATAAACTACGAAAGAAAGGATTCTGGGATATGAAAAATAAGCCGTTTTTTCTAAGGCTATGCTCTGGGCTGATGGCAGCCTCCATGCTGGTCGGCTGTTCTGCTACCAGATGAGGGACAATATCGTAAGGCCGGTCGTGAAAAACGAGACCATCTCGTCAGACTCCAAATGGATCAACTCCACGATTGACGGTTCGATTGATGAAAACACTCCGGTCAATCTCAAAGATGACTTTTACACGGTCATCAACAAAGACTGGCTACTTGAACCACTTGGCAAAGGAGAAGAGGCGTATTCTCCGTATACCGGTATTCAGGAGCAGTTTGATGAGAATCTGTATTATCTTATGACAGCGGATCCTTCGGATGTTTCGGGACTTGACACCAACATCATGTCGGAGGAAGCCCTGATCCATCTTCAGGAACTGGTTCATACCATAATCGGTTTCGGAAGCGATGCGAAGACCCGCAATGCTCAGGGGGCGGAGCCTCTGCGCCCTTACCTTGAAAAAATTGAAAAAATTTCAACACTTGATGAACTGACAGATTATCTTTGCAACACCGACGGTACAAACCTGTTTTCCCTGCAGCTTGTTCCGTTTATCGTCGATTTCCCGGTTGATACAAACTTTTAGGTGACGTAGACATCCAGCTTCTGGAAGAAGTGCATGAGACGGTAAGTCTGGAGAATTTTTATTTCAATCTGGTAGGAGGAGAGAAACATGCTTAATTACATTCATGCGGATCTGCATCGTGTTTTCCGCCGCCCTTCGCGTTTGGTTTTTGTCATTCTCTTTTTTGCGGTCATGCTTGGCAGCGAGTTTTATCAGGCTGTGAGCAGAAGCTACAACAGCATCAATGGACTGACTGTTCTTGCGTTTCACAAATGTAAACTGGATTTTTAGCCTGAATTTTCAGGATTGCCAGAGATAGAAACAGAAGTATGAAACAGAAGGATACAAAAATAGAAGTATACAAAACGCCAGAACCGGTATTGCCCGATTCTGGCGTTTTGTATCTGTAATTTGTTTTACAGTCCACGCTTGTAGAGTTTTTATCGATTAACCAAAGTATCTCTTTAACAGCCCCTCAAATGCCTTGCCGTGTCTTGCTTCGTCTCTTGCCATCTCATGAACGGTGTCATGGATTGCATCGAGGTTTGCAGCTTTTGCTCTCTTAGCCAGGTCAAACTTGCCCTCGGTTGCGCCGTGCTCAGCAGCAACGCGCATCTCCAGGTTCTTCTTTGTAGAGTCGGTTACTACTTCGCCTAACAGCTCTGCGAATTTTGCAGCATGCTCAGCTTCCTCGTAAGCTGCCTTCTCCCAGTAAAGGCCGATCTCCGGGTAGCCTTCTCTGTGTGCAACTCTTGCCATAGCCAGGTACATACCAACCTCAGAGCACTCACCCTCGAAGTTTGCACGCAGGTCTGCTAAGATATCTTCGCTGACACCCTGTGCAACGCCTACTACATGCTCAGCAGCCCAGGTCATCTCGCCAGCCTGCTCTTTAAATTTGGAAGCCGGTGCCTTACATACCGGGCAGAACTCCGGTGCAGCATCTCCCTCATAAACGTAACCACATACAGTACAAACCCATTTCTTCATAACTCAGTTCTCCTTTACATGTGAATTTTGTAATTTCCAGCAGCTTTTGTGTTGCTGAATGTTTATATTGTGTTGACAGATATCGGCACTGACCTGCCGGAATCTGTCAGTGAAGCGCTTGTTTCAGGCACTCTGCGCAGCGTCCAAAAAAGAATACGGTGTGCGCGTCCACTTCTCCTGCGGTGCAGGCCTGCGCTTTCTCATCGATATCGGAAAGCGGCTCCATGGGAAGATCGATGACAGCACCGCAGCTTCTGCATACAAAGTGATAATGCAGGCTGGTGTCTGCGTCGAAGTGGTCCTTGCCGTCACCAAAGGTGAGCTTCTGGACTTCCCCTAACTCCACAAGGAGGTTTAGGTTTCGGTAGACCGTGCCAAGGCTGATGTTCGGGAATTCCTCGCGAATACTTGCGCATACGGCGTCTGCAGTCGGATGGTCCTTGCGGTTCATGAGACTAGCTTTGATGGATTCCCTCTGACGGCTGTATTTTAATGTTTTCATCGCGGCTCCTTTCATCAATAAATAATAGTAATAATTACTATGATTGGATTATAGCAAATGAAAAGCAGACTGTCAAGTCTTTTTTCCCTTAAATCATTTCTTTTGCAGTTTGTATGAATTCTTTGGTTGCCTGCGACATATAATGACCTTTGTGGTAACCGATGGCTAAAATTCCGTGGGCTTTTGGATAGTCCAGGGAGTAGAAGTTTAAAACGGACTGTCCCCTGGCTTTTTCCTGCGCTTCCTCCCGGCCGGAGATGAACATACGCGGATAAAAGGTGATTCCCATGCCTTTTTCAGCCAGGGCAAGGACGGTCTGGATATTTTCGGTTTCCAGCACGATATCCGGTGTGATCTGGGCTTCCTCAAACATCTCGTCCGCAATGGTTCGGACACGGTTTCCTTTGTTGATCAGAAGAAACGGGCAGTTTGCCAGAAGCTTTAAGTCGGTATGTTCGGAAAGCTGGGCTTTGATCTCTTTTAAGCGCCCCGGAAATGCATGTTCCAGAATGCTGTCCGGGACGGCGAGCAGGATCTCCTCTTCGCAGATCGGTACGGTTTCGACATTTTCTACTTTAAATGGAAGCATGTCGATGATCAGATCGATGTTGCCGTGCAGAAGATCGTCTGCCAGTTCGGAGGAATTGCCCTCGATCAGCTTTAAGTCGATGTTCGGAAAACGATCCTTAAATACAGGCAGGATTTCCGGCAGGATGACACGGCCGCGGGTATGGGAAAGTCCAAGTGTCAGCTGACCGACCGAGAAGTCTTTGATATCGGCAAGCTGCCGGTAGGTCTCGTCGCGCAGTTCCAGCATCTGTTTTGCCTTTTCCTTTAAAGCCTGACCTGCGTAGGTCAGGGTCAGGGGTGTGGTGCGGTTGAAGAGGATGACATCGAACTCTTTTTCCATATTGGAAATATGGTTGCTTAAGGACTGCTGGGAGATGAAAAGCTTTTTGGCTGCTTTGGTAAAGTTTAGTTCCTCGGCGGCCACCAGAAAGTATTCCAGGTTTAAAAAGTTAATCATGGACGTTACCTCCAAGATAGAGTGGCTGGTTCAGATAAGGAATATACTGCGCCGCCTTTTCTATCGAAGAATTGACAACGAGCTCCTCTGGAAAATCGATCTCGTGAAGCAGTTCCCAGGCACGGATGTGGTTGCCGACGTCGGCATCACTGTGTGCATCGCTGTCGAGAATGACGGATACCCTGTGGCGGCGGCACAGTTCCAGCATGGTGATATAGTTTTCCTTTGCGTTCAGGCGGTGGCACTGCGGATGCAGGGAACTGGAATTGACTTCGAGAAGTACATGGTTCTCCTTTGCGGCGCAGACCAGGGTCTCGTAATCGACCGGGAAACGTCCGTCATCCGGGTGGCCGATGATCTGAACAGCCGGATTTTTCATGGCGCCCAGGTAGGCAGCCGTGTTCTGGGCAACGGTGCCGCTGGTATAGCAGGGATCGTGGATGCTGGCAATGGCAAAGTCCAGCCCGTTCACATAGCGGGGTTCTAAGTCCATGTTCCCCTCATAGTCGATGATGTTCAGCTCACAGCCCAGCATCAGCTTAACGCCGAACTGCTGCCTTGGGACGACCTTGAAGTTAATAAAATAAAAGGGGTGGCAGGCACCCGGGATGCGCGGGGCATGTTCGGTGATGCCAAGAAGTTTCACTCCTTTTTCGGATGCAGAGCGGAGCATTTCCTGCATGGTATTGTAGGCGTGTCCGCTCATGATCGTATGGGTATGAAGATCTAAAATATCGTGGATCATAGTGTAAGTTCTCCTGATAAAATATGACATGGATGTAATCAAAATAAGCCTGCCGGATCCGGGCAGGACGGTCCGGTTCCAACATGAAAATTATAACACGCTTTTCGGGAGAAAACCAGAAAACTATAGCAAATTGACAGGAAATATGGTAAAGTGGGTAGTAGTATTGAGACGTTCCCAGAGGGAACGGGAAAAGGAGTAAACATCATGAGCGAAGTAAAAGAAACAATGGAAGATTTTGCCAGCGAGCTGGAGGCATCTTATAAGGAATATGACGCACGCCGCAGTAATGCATATCAGGATCAGGAAGGTCCGGACGCAGAAAAGTGGGCAGAGCTTGCACAGCAGATGCAGGATAAAACCGTATTAAAGGTAAAAGTAAAAGAGGCTGTCAAAGGCGGTTTGGTTGCATTTGTCGACGATATTCAGGGCTTTATCCCGGCATCCCAGGCAGCAGATCACTATGTTGAGAAGCTGGAAGATCTGGTAGGTCAGCACCTCGAGGTGGTTCCGATCACGGTAGATATGGAGAAAAAGAGACTGGTTCTTTCCGCAAGAGCAGTCCTGGAGGAGAAAAAGGCAGCAGAGCGTGCAGAGAAACTTGCTGCTGTTGAAGTTGGTTCTGTTGTGAATGGTACCGTAGACAGCTTAAAGGACTACGGCGCATTCATCAATCTGGAGAATGGTTTAAGCGGACTCTTACACGTTTCCCAGATCAGCAACCAGCGCATCAAACATCCGGGCGTAGTATTAAAAGAGGGTCAGAACGTGACCGTAAAGGTTACCGGCGTAAAAGACGGCAAGATCAGTCTCAGCATGAAAGCTCTGACTGCAGACGGCGAGCCGGAAGAGCCGGTAGAAAAATTCGACTACAAAGAGACCGGCGAGGCAACGACTGGTTTAGGCGCATTGCTGCAGGGTCTGAAGTTCTAAGATTTTTTCCGGCTGCAGCGCATCAATCAAAGGAGGGATAGGGTTGGTATATATCCCAAATGCCTACAGTCAGCTGGATCAATGGAATTCTGTCATGTTTCTGTACGAATCGGCACTGAAGGCAATCAACACCAAAATTGAGATCTTAAACGAAGAGTTCATCCATATGTATGGGCATACGCCCATCGAACACATCAAATCCAGGGTCAAGACTCCGGACAGCATCGTCAAGAAAATGAAGCGCAATGGCTATGAGGTCACCATTGAAAACATGGTAGAGAAACTCAGTGACATTGCGGGAATCCGCATCATCTGTTCTTTTAACCAGGATATTTACCAGATCGCGGACATGATCGCCAGACAAAAAGACGTTACGGTTCTTTATGTGAAGGATTACATCCGCAAACCCAAGCCAAACGGCTACAAAAGTTATCACATGGTGGTGACGATCCCCATTTATCTCACGGAAGGTCCGGTGGAAACCAAGGTGGAAATCCAGATCCGCACGATCGCGCAGGATTTCTGGGCCAGCCTGGAACATAAGATCTATTATAAGTTTGAAGGAAGCGGTCCGGATTCGCTGCAGGCTGAGCTGAAGGCATGTGCCGACATGGTCGATATGCTGGATGCAAAGATGTTTTCTTTGAATCAGTCGATCCTGGAAACCAGAAAGGCCCAGGAGGACGAACCGGAGCCGAAAGAGTAATTTATGAAGAGCTTAACAAAAGATACCTGGCAGATCATACGGCAGAACTGGAAACATATTTTTTTGTTCGAACTTTTATACCGTGGAATCACGACACCGGTCTATATGCGGCTTGTCAGCCGCGGAATCCGGCTGGCGCTGAAAGCGGCAGGCTACAGCTATCTGACACCGGCGAATATCGGAAACTTTCTGATCCGGCCGGTGACATTGCTGATATTTGCTGCCGTAGCGCTTGTCGGCATCCTGATCCTGTCACTGGAGACGGCCGGACTGATTACCGCATTTCAGGGGTCAGCCTATTATCAGAAGCTGACCCCTTTGCATATCCTGTGGGGCGGCCTGCAGAAACTGAAAGATGAGATCGTAAAGCACAACTGGCGCCTGCCGCTGTTTCTGACAGCCCAGTATCTGCTGATCCAGCTGCCTTTTATTTTACGGACGATTGTCCGCTATAAACCGGCAAATTTTATTTTTCAGGAGTTTCGGAAACAACCAGTCGCAGTGGCATTTTTGCTGATCCTGCTGATCTTTGGAATTCTTGCGCTGATTCCGAGGTCGCTCACGGCGTATGGCTGTATGATTGAGCAGAAACACTTTCACAGCGGTATGGTACGAAGCTGGCAGATGACCCACAAGCGGAAAGGAAGAATTACATTTCTGGCTATGTTCTGGGAACTGACTGTGATCGTGTCTGCCATGGCCCTGTATGCGGCTTCTGTGTGTATTGCTGCAGTTTGTGTACTGCGGTTTTTCCGGCAAAGCCTTGCAATGGCAGTGCTTCTCTCAGCAGCTGACCGCCTGGAAACCGGAATCACCTATCTGGCATCCATGCTTGCAACGGTGGCAGTGTATGCGGCACTTTCCGTAGTTTATTATCAGTATGGAAACCGCAGATTTCATGCGGAACGATGGGATTTTGGATACCCGGCAAAGGGAAGCGTAAACCGCAAAACCCTGGCTGTTGTTTTGACGGCGGCGGTCTGTGTCGGAATGTTTTATATTTACGATCTGGTTCGCAATGGCTCGGAACTTTCCAAAGAACTTTTGATTGAGACCGAGATCACGGCGCATCGCGGAAGTTCTGTTTCTGCGCCGGAAAATACGATTCCGGCTCTCGAAGCGGCGATGAAAGAGATGGCAGACAGTGCAGAGATCGATGTGCAGATGACATCGGACGGAGTGATCGTGTTGGGACATGATGCCAGTCTGAAACGTGTGGCAGGGGTAAACCGGTCGATTGCGTCCATGACCTTCGCGGATCTGGAAAAACTGGATGTGGGATCCTGGTTTTCACCGGAATATGAGGGCACCCGGATCCCTGCATTGCGGGAAGTCCTGGAGTTGTGCAACCAGAAACTGAACCTGAATGTAGAAATCAAATATGTAGGAAAGAACAGCGAACTGCCGGAAAAAACAGCAGAACTGATCAAAGAATACGGGATGGAAAACCAGTGCGTGATCACTTCGACGAACCTGTCTTATCTGAAACGGGTAAAAGAGGTGCTGCCGGAAATCCGTACCGGATATATTATTTCTGCAGCTTATGGAAATTTTTATTCCAATGAGGATGTTGATTTTATCAGCATTCGTTCCGGATTTGTGACCTCTGCCCTGATGCAGAATGCCCATGAACAAGGTAAGGCAGTCTATGCATGGACGGTCAACACCAAGAGTGAACTGGAGCGGCTGACCCTTCTCGGGGTGGATGGCATTATCACAGACCGGCCGGTGCTGGCAAGGGAGATCGTCTACCGGGAAGAAACTACGGAATCCCTGTTTGAATATTTAAGACTGGTATTGCGATAGGAGAAAATACAATGCGTGTAGTTTTACAGAGAGTGACACAGGCCAGTGTCAAAGTAGATGGGGAAGTCATTGGCGCGATCAAAAAAGGATTTCTGATCCTTCTTGGCGTATCCGATGAGGACAATGAGACTGTGGCCGACAAAATGGCAGATAAGATCTGCAAGCTGCGGATCTTTGCCGATGAAAACGGAAAAACAAACCTGTCCCTGACGGATGTGGGAGGAGAGCTTTTGGTTGTCAGCCAGTTTACATTGTATGCGGACTGCCACAAAGGCAACCGGCCGAGCTTTATCAAGGCGGGAGCACCGGATAAAGCCAACCAGCTTTACGAATATTTTGTGGAGCGCTGCAGGCAGTATGTTCCAAAAGTGGAGCATGGAAGCTTTGGCGCTGACATGAAAGTAGAACTGTTAAATGACGGACCATTTACCCTGGTCCTGGATGCTGACGAGCAGGGCATCCATGCATAGACAGAAATCAGCAATAGGATTACAAGATACTGGCCGGTCCTGTATAGGGGAACGGCAGAGAAACGCTTATGGTTTACGCGTTGCGCAAACGAGAAATGTTTCGGTCAGGAGGCCGGACGAAGAGAGGAGAAGATACGATGAGTGAAAAAGAAAAAACCGAAGGAAAACTTTTGGAAGAACAGCTGACGTTTTCTTTCCCGCATATTGGAAAGGAAGCACCGCAGCAGATCGATGAGGCTGCAGCATTCTGTGAAGGATATAAGGCATTCTTAAATGAAGGAAAGACGGAGCGTGAGTGCGTAGCGGCAGCTGTAAAACGGTTAGAAGCAGCTGGTTACAGCGAAATGGACTTTGCAAAACAGTACCAGCCGGGCGATAAAGTATATTTCATCAACCGCAAAAAAGCGATCGTCATGACAACATTTGGAGAAAAGCCGCTGAAGGAAGGCGTCCGTATCAATGGCGCGCATATCGATTCTCCGCGTCTGGATTTAAAACCGAATCCGGTTTACGAGAAAAATGATATGGCTTATTTCAAGACCCATTACTATGGAGGCATCCGCAAATACCAGTGGGGTACCACGCCGCTTGCCATGCATGGTGTGGTTGTGAAGAAAAACGGGGAAATCGTGAATATTTCCATCGGTGAGGCAGAGGGAGATCCGCAGTTCTGCGTCAGCGATCTGCTTCCGCATCTGGCAGCAAAACAGAATGAGAGAAAGTTAAGCGAGGGATTAAAAGGTGAGGAACTCAATGTCATCATCGGTTCGATCCCATATGTGGATGACAGCGTGAAAGAGCCGGTGAAACTGCTGGCGTTAAAACTTCTGCATGACCGCTACGGCATTACAGAAGCAGATTTCTGCCGTGCCGAGATCGAGATGGTACCGGCCTACAAAGCAGTGGATATCGGACTGGATCGCAGCATGATCGGTGCTTATGGACAGGATGACCGTGTCTGCGCCTACACTGCCCTGATGGCAGAAATGGAGACAAAGCATCCAGAGTTTACCACGGTGACCGTATTTACGGATAAAGAAGAAATCGGTTCTGTCGGAAATACCGGCATGAATTCAGAATTTTTAAAGCAGTATCTGGAGCGTCTGGCACAGATGCAAAAGACCGATGTGAAGGATGTTTATGCACATTCCCTGTGCCTCTCTTCCGATGTCAATGCTGCATTTGACCCGACGTTCGCCGATGTGTATGAGGCAAGAAACTCCTGCTACATCAACAAGGGCTGCGTACTGACCAAATACACCGGATCCAGCGGAAAATCCTTATCCAATGATGCCAGCGCAGAGACCATGGCAAAGGTCATCGGCATTATGGAAGAAAACGGCGTATACTGGCAGAACGGCGAACTGGGGGCAGTAGACCAGGGCGGCGGCGGAACCATCGCGAAACTGGTTGCCCAGTTAAATATCGACACCGTGGATCTGGGCGTGCCGATCATTTCCATGCATGCACCGTTTGAGCTTTCCTCCAAACTGGATGTATACAATACATACAAAGCATTCTGTGCTTTTTATAAATAAGCAGACAGGAAATGAAAAAAATATGAAATTATGAAGAAATGCTTTTTTTCACGCCTGCAATATGCTATAACTGTAGGAAATACGCAAATCCGGAAAATCGGCGCAGTTTTTGGCGCCGATTTGCTGAATTGCTATGGAATATTGAGAAAGACAAAATGAGGACAACAATTATGAGAAAACATGTGAGACTGACTCTTTGCTGCGCAGCAGCAGTACTTCTGGCAGCAGGATGCGGCAAGAAGTCCGATACCGCCGAGACAACCACTGCTGCAAGTGAGACCCAGGCAGAAATCACCGATAAGGGTGAAGTGACCAACCTTGGCCAGTATAAAGGGGTTGAGGTAACCAAAGAAGATACCACGGTGAGCGATGCAGAACTTGACCAGCGGATCGCAAACATTCTGCAGGCAAACCCGGAAGTAACGGAGATCACAGATCGCCCGGCCCAGGAAGGCGACACCGTCAATATCGATTACGTTGGCATGAAAGATGGCGTGGCTTTTGACGGAGGAACCGCAGAAGGCTATGAACTGGAACTGGGTTCCGGAGTGTTCATCCCTGGATTTGAGGATGGACTGATCGGCGCATCTACCGGAGAAGAGCGCAGTCTGAACCTGACTTTTCCGGAAAATTATGGCAATGCAGACCTTGCAGGACAGGCCGTTGTGTTTGATGTAACCGTAAACAAGATCGAAGAGAAGAAAAATGCGATTCTGGACGATGCATTCGTACAGCGTGTTTCTGATTTCTCTACGGTAGATGAATTCCGTGCAGACACCATGGCAACGCTGCAGGATGAAAAAGAGCAGGATGCAGAGCAGCAGATCAAAAACGATGCGTTCCAGGCAGCTGTGGATAATTCGGAGTACAGCCTGAATGAAGCAGCCGTTGAGCAGGAGTATAACAGCCAGGTCGACAGCTATGAGACTTCCTTTGCAAACTATGGAATGACCATTGCAAGTTATGCAGAAATGCTCGGACAGACAGAAGATGAGTTCAAGGAAACCTTAAGAAAAGCAGCAGAGACCGGCATCAAACAGCAGCTTCTGATCCAGGCAA
Source organism: Clostridium sp. AF32-12BH (assembly GCF_003477935.1). Taxonomy (NCBI): domain Bacteria; kingdom Bacillati; phylum Bacillota; class Clostridia; order Eubacteriales; family Clostridiaceae; genus Clostridium; species Clostridium sp. AF32-12BH. The sequence continues at coordinate 58,597 of NZ_QUEH01000004.1, forward strand.
TTGCAGAAAAAGAGGGCCTCACGATCGAGGATGCTGACCGCGAAAATCTGGCAGAACAGTTTGGAACCGATGTAGAAACATTAAAGAATGCATACGGGGATGAGCTGGTTGATGAACTTGCCATGACATACAAGGTTGTAGATTTCATTGCTGATAACGCAGTAGTAAAATAAAGAAAATAAAAATACCAGAATATATAAGGGGGATATCCAGATGCAGCTCTTAAAAGACAGAATTCGCAAGGATGGGAAGATCAAAGCAGGAAACGTATTAAAGGTAGACAGTTTTTTGAATCATCAGATGGACACCGATCTTTTCGTGGAGATCGGTAAGGAGTTCAAGCGCAGATTCGCGGATTGTGAGATCAACAAGATCCTTACGATCGAGGCATCCGGAATCGGCATCGCCTGCGTGGTTGCACAGCAGTTTCATGTGCCGGTGGTATTCGCAAAGAAAACAAAGACCAAGAATATCGCTGGAGATGTTTACACCAGCAAGGTAGAATCCTATACCCATGGACGTGTTTACGATATCATTGTTTCCAAAGAATTTCTTGGAAAAGGCGATAAGGTTCTCCTGATCGATGATTTCCTTGCAAACGGAAAGGCCCTGGAGGGACTGGCTGCCCTGGTTGAGGCATCCGGCGCAGAGTTAGTAGGAGCGGGCATTGTCATTGAGAAAGGCTTTCAGGTAGGCGGAGATATCATCCGCTCCAAGGGCATTCGTCTGGAGTCCCTTGCGATCGTTGACAGTATGGATGAAAAAACGGGCACGATCGTGTTCCGTGGAGATGAAGCGTGAGTAAGAGAAAAGCGTTATTTTTTGACATTGATGGAACGTTACTCAGTGAAGTAACAAAAACGGTTCCAGAGAGTGCCAAGAAAGCCATTTCCATTGCCCGCTCACTGGGACATCTGGTTTTTATCAACACCGGGCGTTCCTACGGGGAAACGGAACAGATCCACAATATTGCCGAGGCAGATGGCTGGCTTTGCGGCTGCGGAACCTATGTGGAATCCGAAGGCAACATTCTCTTAAACCGGCTGATGCCAGCTGCCCAGGTCCGGCGCATTGCCAGACTTGCGGTAGATTCTGACGCGGATATCTTCCTGGAGGGACCGGGAACCTGTTATTACTGCAGCGCTTCCGGCCGTATGCCGTTTGGGCAGCAGCTCCGCAGTAATTTCGGAAAGCTGGTGGAGTGGATTGCGCCGGAAGCGGTAGATGAGGAAGTAAATAAGTTCTGTGTGCTGACCGACGGGCAGAGTGACCGGACCGGCTTTTTCCGGAACCTGGATCTGGATATTTCTGTGATCGACCGGGGAGACGGCTTTTATGAGTGTGTTCCGGAGGGCTTCAGCAAGGCAACTGCCATTGACGTGGTATTAAAGCATTACGGACTGACGCTTGAGGATGCTTATGTATTCGGCGACAGCACCAACGACATGGCCATGTTTGAGCATGTGCCGAATGCAGTGCTTATGGGAAAACATAGCCCGGAACTGGAGCCGTATGCCAGTTTTCTGACGAAAACCGTGGAGCAGGACGGCATCTGGTATGCCATGGAGAAGCTTGGATTACTACAGGAATAAAAGCCATGACTGTGCGGGAAATCCGCTGTTGTCTGCGCTGTGCGTGAGTGGCAACACAAAAAGTGAATGAGAAATCAGAGGAATTGTAAATGAATAACAACACATTGCGGATCGGAACAAGAAAGAGCCGGTTGGCAATGGTCCAGACGGAAATTGTGCGGGAAGTGATTCTGGCACATTTTCCATTTTTAGAGATCGAAATTGTGCCGATGAGCACGAAGGGAGATAAGATCCTGGACCGTTCGCTGACCAGTTTTGGAGGAAAAGGAGTATTTACCAAAGAGCTGGAGGAAGCCCTTCTGGAAGGAACGATTGACATGGCAGTTCACAGCGCCAAGGATATGCCGATGGAATTCCCGAAAGGTCTGGCTCTGGGGGCAGTCCTTTCACGGGAAGACGCTTCGGATGTGCTTGTGACCACAACAGGCACTCCGGCATGCAAACTGGCGCCTGGCAGTGTGATCGGAACCAGTTCCCTGCGCAGACAGATCCAGATCCGGCAGATGAATCCGCAGGTGCAGGTGAAACTGCTGCGCGGAAATGTCCAGACCCGGCTGGAAAAGTTAAAGGGCGGGCAGTATGACGGGATTTTGCTGGCGGCGGCCGGGTTAAGGCGGTTGGAAATTGATGGGAAAAAACTTTGCGAAGATAAAAAACAGCCGGACTCTACTGGCAATCTGTATTTCGAGTATCTGGACCGGGAGAAGTTCGTACCGGCAGTAGGTCAGGGAATCCTGGCGGTAGAAATCCGGGAGGGAGAGTTGTCTGAAATTATGCAGGCCATTCACTCTGCGGAGACGGAAGCGGAGCTGACGGCAGAGCGGGAATTTCTGACGATTCTTGGCGGCGGCTGCAATGCGCCATGCGGCGCGCATTGCCGGCTGGATGAGGAGACAAGGAAGCTTTCTATGGATGTGATGTACGCAAGAGACGGCGTGCACCCGGAGTACCGGAGCAGTGAGGTCCTGGTGCAGGAAGATCTTTTGAAAAGCGCGAAAAAACTGGCACATGATCTGGCAGTTCTGGTCCGCTGCAAACCGGTTTATCTGGTGGGTGCCGGTCCGGGAGATGCCGGACTTTTTACGGAGAAAGGACTGGACTGCGTGCGGAAAGCAGAGGTGATCGTGTACGACAACCTGATTTCCGGTTCCATCTTAAATGAAGCCCGTCTGGATGCAGAGTTGATCTACGCAGGCAAGCGCTCCGGCAGTCATCATATGAAACAGGAAGAAATTTCAAAACTTCTGGTGAAAAAGGCATTGGAAGGGAAGTTGGTTGTCCGGTTAAAAGGCGGGGATCCCTTTATTTTCGGGCGCGGCGGAGAGGAAGCGCTGGAATTATCCAAAATGGATATTCCGTTTGAAATTGTGCCGGGTGTTTCTTCCTCCTACAGTGTTCCGGCCTATGCCGGAATTCCGGTGACACACCGTGGTCTGGCTTCCTCTTTTCATGTCATCACCGGACATGAGGATATCAGCAAAGAAGAGTCCTCACTGGATTACCGGACTCTTGCAAAGGAAGAGGGAACCCTGGTGTTTTTGATGGGACTGAAAAATCTGGATCAGATCGCTGCAAATCTGATTGCGAATGGAAAAGACCCACACACACCGGTGGCAGTGCTGGAACGGGGAACCACAGCAGCGCAGAGAAGCGTCAAGGCAGATCTGGAACATATTGCAAAAGTGGTTGCGGAAGCCGGTTTGAAAACACCGGCCATTTCTGTGATCGGTGCCGTAGCGGAGTTAAAGGATACCTTGTCCTGGTTTGGACGGGGCGTACTGTCCGGAAAACGGATTCTGGCAACGGGAACCAGGACTTTTGTCCGGGAAATGGAAGAAGCAATCCGCCCGCTTGGTGCAGAACTGATCGCTTTGAGCCTGATTGAAACAAGACCGTTGTGGAACGAACAGATCGAGCTGGCACTTAGCCAGATTGGCACATATCATTGGATCGTGTTCACCAGTGGAAATGGAGTGGATATATTCTTTGAACGGTTAAGAAAACAGGGGGTAGATCTGCGCCGCCTTATGAACGTGAAGTTTGCAGTCATTGGGCGGAAAACTGCAGCTGCACTTTTGCGTCATGGTTTCCAGAGTGATTTTGTACCAGAGATTTTTTCTGGTGCGGACCTGGCTTCCGAGTGGATCCCAACGTTAAAACCGGATGAGAAGGTTGCCTTATTCCGGGCGGAACATGGTTCCGGGGTACTGCCGCAGGCATTGGCAGAGGCAGGAATTGTGTATGATGATATCGGCTGTTATGAGACCTGGACTGACCTGCGCCGTGCAGAAGAATTAAACCGTGTGATCCAGGAAGTGGATTATGTGACGGTAGCGAGCAGTTCGGCAGCACAGGCACTGGCAGCGATGCTGGAGCCGGAGGTAAAAGCAGAACTGACTGCAAAGCTCATTTCCATCGGTCCATCCGCGACAAAAACCATGAAAGAGCTGGGACTTTTGGTATATGCAGATGCGGTGGAGTACACGGCGGAAGGCATCGCTGCAGTGATTCAGGCAGACGTGGAGGGAATGCTGTAGACTGGTTGAAACAAAAACAGTGGCTGCGCGGCATGCATTTGCGCAACGTGGAAACAGTAACATGGAGAGAAGTATGGAACATGATACAGGATATTTCCCAATATTTGTAGATTTGCAGGGAAAGAACATATTAATTGTGGGAGCCGGGAAGATTGCAGCCCGGCGCGCCACGGTTTTGGTGGAATTTGGTGCGGATGTGACGGTGGTGGCGCCGGATTTTGCACTGGTACGTGATACAGAAACTACAGATGGCTGGACGGAACGCAATGAGCTGCCGGATAGATCGAATGAGCGTGAAAAAAATCACTGGGAGTGCAAAAGCGTTTCGGTTCCAACACTTGCGGAGAGAGGACTTCTGGTTTGGAAGCATCGCGTTTTTGAGACACAGGATCTGGACCAGGCATTTCTGGTTATCGCAGCTACCAATGATCCGGTCGTAAACGATGAAATTGTACGTCTTTGCCGGGAACGTGGCATCCCTGTGAATCATGCGGGGGATCAGAACCAGTGTGATTTCCAGTTTCCTGCCATTGTGCGAAAAAATCCGGTTGTGATTGGAGTCAATGCAGGTGGGAAGAATCATGGTCTGGTGAAGCGGGTGGCTGCCGGATTGCGGGAGTGGATGGAGAGGATACACTTCGAATCATTGTAAAAAGAAAGACCTTACATTTTCACAGTTGAATGTGTAAGGTCTTTTTTCTATCATACATATAGCTAAAAGCAATTGTCAGTGATGGTGCTGTCTGATTAGGATGCCTGCAAATAGGTTTCAGCAACTTTCTGAAAACGTAAAAACAGCGGATAGTACATATCGATAATATCTCTGAATTTCTCGGCAGCAAAGCTTCCGTCATAGTCATGTGCAAGCTGATTTCGAGTTTTCAGCATCTGCATCCAGGTGTCATCATCAATCAAATGATTTGTGAAAGCCTGTTGCAGAGTCTCTCTGGGAGAATCGGTGGCAAAATCCAGAATTCCCATATTTTTCACCAGAATGTCTTTCATGACTTTCCAGGCAATGTCAAAGGTAAGGCTAAAATTCAAAACCGTACCTTCTAATACAAAATCAGCAGATGGATCCGCATACTTGCTCTTCTCCAGATTTTTCAAGCTTTTGCAGAACGTGTTGTAGCGGTTAATAGATTTGTTTTCCATATTTTCTGATATCCTCCAATGAATATGCGTTTATCACATCACACCAACGATTCGCAGTGAACACCACACCAACAGCAATGCCATAACAGCGTTCATCAGTCTATAATATCGGGTGTAAAACCGCTTCAGCACATTACCGGCAAATGCCCAGATCAGGTTTCCGAGTGCGCCAAGGATCATCAGATAAACGGCAAAGAAAAAGAGTATGCAAATTCTGGACTCGTAAGGCAGGATGTAAGCGGAAAACATGGTAAGACCGTAGATGATGATCTTCACATTTACTAACTGCAGGACAAAGCCCATCAGCCAGGTCGGTTTTTTTTCCTGCACCTGGTCGGACGGTGGGCGCCGTTTCCAGGTCTGCCACGCCAGATAGAGGATATAGGCTGCGCCCAGATATTTCATAACGGGCTGGATGCCCGGAATCACCGTGCCGAGCGTGCTGCAGAACAGTCCGGAAAGGCACATCAGCGTGAGGGAACCGCTCCAGATGCCAGTCATAAAGCGCAGGTTGCCGGATACCCCGTATTTGCTTGCTGTGGAAAGCAGCAGGATATTGTTGGGACCGGGTGACCACACGGTAAGGATGGCGGAGATGGTCATCTCGATCAGGACGGACAGCGGCATGAGTGATTCCTCCTTTTTCTTGTGTTCGTATAATTTGCAATCTGTTCCATTGCTTTGTGTACTTGCTGCGTCGGCTGCAAAAATACAGATTGCTTATATTTTCTTAATTATTTAGAATATTTCTTTTCTTCATACTCTTTCAGCAATTTCAGCGCTTCCTTTGACATCGGATAGAGCACCGCAATATTAAACAGCGTCATCAGTCCGATCCCGACATCGCCCAGATCCCAGACAACCGTGTACTGCTCAAGGCCACCGATAAACAGCATGATGAGAGCCAGCACCTTGTAGGCAGTCTGATAACACCAGCGGTTTCCAAAGAGGTATGCCACGTTGGAACGGGCGTAGAAGAGAATGCCGATGAAGGTGGAGAAGCTGAACAAAGCCAGGGTCACTGCAATAAAAATGACACCGGCATATCCCAGGTGGTACTGCATGGCGGTCTGCAGGAGATCCATGCCGGTAAGGCCGCCTGTCAGCTCTTCCGGAACCAGCAGCATGATCATGGCAGTGCAGCTGCAGATTACAAGGGTGTCAATCAGAACGCCAAGCGACTGGGTCAGACCGGTACGGACCGGATCTTTGCTCTGGGCGGCGGCAGCCGCGCAGGGAGCGGAGCCGGAACCAGCTTCATTGGAAAACAGACCGCGCTTGACCCCGTTCATAAGAACAGCTCCGAAACCGCCGGATACCGCCTGACGCATGCCGAAGGCCTCTGAAAAGATACGGCTGAATACGGACGGAAGCTTTGGCAGATTGACCAGGATGATGAACAATGTAAGCAGGAAAAAACCAACCGCCATGATCGGAACCATAATATCCAGAACTTTTATGGTTGCGTTTTTCCGAAGCACAATGACTGCAGCCAGTAATACCAGAAGGATCGTGGTGACGATGGGCGGAATCCGGAATGCGTTGGCAAAAGCAGAGCTTACGGAATTGCTGATTACCTGGCTGATGCCGCACCAGCAGATCAGGCCGGAGATGGCAAACAGGGAGGCAGTCAGGGAATGTCTGAGGGTTTTTCCGGTTTTTGCTTCGACAAAATGGTGAATGTAGTAAGCCGGTCCTCCGTGATAGCCGCCGTAAAGAGGGTCCGGTTCTTTGTATTTTTGTGCCAGAGCAGCTTCTACAAAGGCAGTAGAAGCACCGAGAAGGGCAGTCACCCACATCCAGAATACGGCACCGGCACCACCCAGGGAAACTGCAGCTACGACGCCTACCAGATTTCCCATGCCAACACGGGTGGCAGTGGAGATGATGAGCGTCTGAAATGAGGACAGGCTGTCCGGCGTTTCTTTTTTCTCTTTCAGGGCTTTCATCATGTCAGAGAACAGGCGAACCGGAAGCAGCCGGGTACGGATGGTAAAGTAGACTCCGGCCGGGATGAGCAGCAGAAGCATCAGGGAGATGCCCACAGAGCTTCCCATGACCGGAAGGGTAAACAGATCACCCCACAAAAAGGCATAAACGGTTTCAATGAGCTTTGTAATCAATGGTAAAAATCCTTTCTGAATCATGTTTTGGCAGCTGCGCAGGGAGGCACAGCTGCTGCAATGGTTCTATTATATAATTTGTAGCGCAGTTTGTAAATCCGGAAGTCATTCTTGTTTTTTGCACAGCGGGTTGCTACAATATGGATAAAAGGAAACTGTTCAGCAGACCTGTGCCTTTGCTGCACGGATATGCGGATGAACCGTTACGATAAAAGCAGGATGTCAGGGGGGAGAAGATGGCAACGATCATCGATGTTGCAAAGCTTGCAGGAGTGTCACAGGGAACAGCGTCGAATGTTTTAAACGGTAAGGGAAATGTCAGCAGCGAAAAAATCCGTGCGGTGGAAGAAGCAGCGCGCAGGCTGGGCTATACGATAAATGAAAGGGCCAGGATTCTTCGCAAGGGAAGCGGAAATATCATCTGTGTGATCGTCCCTTCCATGGAAAACCGGAATTATCGGGATTTTTATTATTGCCTGAAAAATTATGCAGAGGTCCGGGGGTTTATTGTAGAGTTATTGGTTACAAATAATAATCGCAAATGCGAATATGATATGCTCCAGAGAGCTAAGGCAGTGATGGCATTTGGAGTTGCAGCAGTCACCTGCATGAATCAGGAAGAGTGCAGGGAAGCCTATGCCGGATTTGAAAACCTGTGTTTTGTCGAACGGCACGGGGCAGAACATTATCCGTATTTTGGATTTGATTATGAACTGGCAGGAAAACGGATTGCTGAAAAAGTGATCTCAGAGGATTTTCATCGCATTGCAGTCATCACAGATTCCATGCGCTTTTCCAATGAGCATGATTTCAGCAGAGGACTGTGCAGCCGGTTCCGTGGTGGAAAAGTAAAATATACACATATTACAACAGATAACCGCCGTGTTTCTCATTCCATGATCGATCTTTTGATGAAGGAAGAGGATTATGATGCTGTGGTGACAAGCAATATACGGTTTGCAGAAAAAATCCGGCATGTGGTGGAGAATTTTTCTCTTGAGCAGCCAATTCCGATTTTTACGCTATCTTCCGTGACGTCACTTCCGGAGCAGGATTACCGGAAATATGAACTGAATTACGGCCTGCTGGGGCGGGCTGTTGCAGAAACACTCATTGGAGAAAGCGGTGAGAAGCAGGCACAGCCGGAACAGCTTTTTGAAAATGATGGATTTCGCCTGTGGAATCAGATGGAGTGTGGCAGCAGGCCGGTAAAGCAGCTGCGCATCCTTACGATTGACAGCCCGGAGACTATGATCTTAAAGGGACTCGCAAGGCTTTATACAAAAGAAACCGGTACACAGATCCTGTTTGATGTCTATGCTTATGACGATATTTATGAACAGTTTCTAAAAGCAGAGAAAAAGGATGTCTATGATATTTTCCGCCTGGATGTTACCTGGCTGTCGTGGCTGGCGGAGCGCATTCTGGTGCCGCTGGACGAAATTGACGCAGACATTGGCTCCTGCTACCAGGAATATATTCCGTCTCTGATCAAAAAGTATTCTGTGGTGCACGGCAGAGCCTATGCGCTTCCGGTTACACCGAGCACGCAGCTTCTGTTTTACAGAAAGGATCTCTTTGAAAACACTGCCGTGCGGAGACTTTACAGCGAAACGTATCATTCAGAACTGAAGGTGCCGAAAAGCTTTACAGAGTACAATCAGATTGCAGAATTTTTTGCGGAAAATGAACATCTGGAGCAGAATTACTATTCAAATCTGACATTGGGAAATCTGGGTGTTACGGCAACGGAATTTCTGACAAGGCTGTTCAGCCATAAAAAGCATCTTTATGAAAAGGACGGAAGAGTGGTGATCAATGACCAGGCTGGAATTCAGGCCCTCGAGGAGCTGGTGACGGCAAAACGGTATTCTGACAAGAAGGTTGTCAGATGGTGGACGACCTCAGCAAAGGATTTTGCGGAGGGGAAGCTGGCCATGATGATCAATTTCAGTAACTATGCATCAGAAATTCTGGGATCAGGCTCCAGGGTTGTCGGTAATATCGGAGTGGCCATGGTGCCGGGACGCAATCCAATCTACGGCGGAGGCACGATTGGCATTTCGAAAAACAGCAGCTGCAAGCAGGATGCGCTTGCTTTTATAAAGTGGCTGACCAGCGACCCGGTGGCTTCTGGCATGGCAGCTCTGGGAAGTGTTTCTCCCAGCATCAAAACATACAGTAAATACCATTATCGATTATATGCCGATCTTTATGGAGGAAGACCATGCTTCAGAGAAAATCGAAAAAATGAAGATTCATTATGCCGGAGCAGAACTTGTGTTTAAGACAGAGCAGTCACCGATCGTGCAGGAAGCCTACCTGGAAGAACAGAAGAAGAAAGGTCGTGTTTTATGGGGCAACGCGATTTTGTATTCCAGCCGTGTGCCGCTGGCGGGAGGGCATTCCGATGATATTTCACTGTTGGAAAATCCGGCTCAGGGATGGGGATGGCTTGCTCAGAAGGGCTTTGATATTATCCAGACAGACTGGACCATGCATTGTGTCAATTATCTCAGGGAAAATAATTATCGGAAGTGATAAGGTATGAAGTTAAATTTTTTGGGCTGTGGTTCCTCGTTTAATCCGTTGGATGGAAACACCAGTGCATACTTTACGATCGGAAGAAAGCTGTACATTGTGGATGTTGGAGAAAGTGTTTTTCTGAAGCTGTATCAGAAAGATCTTCTGAGACAGTATGATGAAATCCTGATTTTGATCACGCATCTGCATGCAGATCATGTGGGAAGTCTGCCGTCGCTTATTTCATATGCATATTATGTGCTGGGAAAAACGGTGATGGTCATGCATCCTGATCCCGGGCTGTGGCAGCTTCTGGATCTGATGGGGATTGACCGCGCGGCCTATCACCGGCTGGAGTGCCATGCTCTGGAAGACGGTAAGTTAAACATCAATGCGGTTCCGGTCAGACATGCAGATGACATGCGCTGTTATGGCTATGTGATCGAGTGCGACGGGGAGAGCATATATTACAGTGGGGATTCTTATGAAATTCCGGAATCCATTCTTCAAAAATTCCGAAATAGAGAGATCATCCGGATTTATCAGGATACTGCGGAATTTTCTTCCGGCCATCGCTCGCATTGTCCATTAGAAGAACTGGAGCGCGATATTCCGGAAGATCTGAGGAAATATGTGTACTGTATGCATTTTACAACAGATTTCACGGAAAAATTAAAGACAATGGGATTTTGCCAGGTCATGCAGCCGGTGAAAATCTGAACAGGAAAATCCTCCGGACGTTCAAGTTCGGAGGATTTTCTTGTTTTTTTTCAGGATGACCCTTATAATGATTCTGAAATGTTGGAACAAACAGGAAAGAGAGATTTACGATATGAACAGCATGCAGATTCCTGCCCATGTGGAGCAGATCATTCATACGTTAAACAGCCACGGCTACGAGGCCTTTGCGGTAGGCGGCTGTGTGCGTGACACCCTGCTTGGACGCAAACCCGGTGACTGGGATATTACTACTTCTGCAAGGCCGGAGCAGGTAAAGGCATTGTTTCGCCGAACCATCGACACCGGCATTCAGCACGGCACAGTAACGATCATGATGGACCGCACCGGTTATGAGGTGACGACATATCGCATTGACGGTGAGTATGAGGATGGACGTCATCCAAAGCAGGTGGAATTTACTTCAGATCTTCTGGAAGACCTGCGCCGCAGGGATTTTACCATCAATGCCATGGCCTACAGTCATGCGACCGGGATCGTGGATGCCTTTGACGGTGTGGCAGATTTAAAAGCCCGCCGTATCCGCTGTGTGGGCAATGCCATGGAGCGCTTTACGGAGGATGCGCTGCGCATTTTACGTGCTATCCGTTTTTCCGCGCAGCTTGATTTTGAGATTGAGAAAGAAACCTTTGAAGCAATTTCCGTGATCGCACCGAATCTGGCAAAGGTGAGCAAGGAGCGCATCCAGATGGAGCTTACCAAGCTTCTCTGCTCTGAGCATCCGGAAAAGATCCGCGAAGTCTATGAGACCGGCATCAGTACTTATGTGTCACCGGCCTTTGCCGCGCTGGACTGGCAGAATGCCCGGGTATCTGCAGCGCTGCCGAAAGAAAAATATGTGCGCTGGGCAGCTTTTCTTCGCTGTGGAAACAGTCCGGAAAACGCAGTGCGGGTACTTCGGGATTTAAAGCTGGACAATGAAACGGTGTCCAGGGTAAAGACCCTGGTGACTTGGGCAGATGTAACCCCTGCGGCCGATGAAGCCGAGGTACGCCGTATGATGAGCTGCATGGAGCCGGAGGTCTGGGACAGCCTGATGGAGTTAAATGGCTATGGAATGGAAATTCGTGCTCTGGTTGCCCTGATCCGCGGACGGGGCGACTGCTTAAGCTTAAAAGAGCTTGCCGTAAAGGGCCAGGATCTCATTGCCGCCGGGGTGAAGCCGGGCAAAGAGATGGGGACCATGCTGCATGAGCTGTTGGAGCATGTGCTTGAGGTGCCGCAGGATAATGAGAAGGAGACGCTTCTGAAGCTTCTTGCAGATATGCACAGATAGGAAATTTATGGCAGAAATGTATAATCCCTGAAATCTTTTCATAGGTTGGAGAGTATCTTCCTGTTTGCTGGTGCATGAAGTGGAGGGGTGAGCGTGATCGACAGTTATCTGGAGGTTTTGAAGCAGTACGAAGGAGAAGTATTGAACGTCCGGCGCGGACGCGGAGCCTGGATCTGTGAGTATCCGGACGGTCTCCGGCTCTTAAAAGAGTACCGGGGGTCTCAAACGCGTCTGGAGTTTGAGGATGCAGTGCAGGAAGAACTTTCGCAGATGGAAATCTGCCGGATGGACCGTTATGTAAGAAATCTGGAAGGAAACCTGATGACGGCAGGTCCGGATGGAGTCCGGTATGTTTTAAAACACTGGTTTACCGAGCGGGAATGCAGCCTGCGGGAGCGGCGGGAAATCCTTTTTTGCGTCCGCCAGATTGCCCGGCTTCATAAAGGACTTCAGAAAATCCCCTGGCAGGAGGCATGGAGCCTGGGCTCTACGGTGCCGCCTGATCTTTCTGAGGAGATGGCGCGTCACAACCGGGAAATGAAACGGGTGCGGAATTTTATTCGGGGAAAACGAAAGAAAACAGAATTTGAATTACGTGTCATGCAAAGTTTCGATGAGTATTATCATCAGGCACTGCAGGCAGAACAAGGGCTGGAGCCGCTGGATCACGATCAGGCGGAAAACCGGCTCTTTTTGTGTCATGGTGATTTAGACCAGCACCACATTCTGCCGATGCAGGAAAACAGAATGGCGGCATTCATTGAATTCAGCCAGATGCATCTTGGGCAGCAGATGAGCGATCTGTACCGGTTTATGCGGAAAGTGATGGAGAAGCATGGATGGAATGCGTTTCTGGGAAATGCCATGCTTGAGGCTTATCATGAGGTACTGCCCATGACGGAAGAAGACCGGAACTATCTGTATTATCTGTTTTTATATCCAGAAAAATACTGGAAACAGCTGAATTACTATTACAATGCCAACAAAGCCTGGATTCCGGATAAAAATGTAGAAAAACTGAAAAATCTGGAGATGCAGCAGCATGCGAGAAAACACTTTCTGGAGAGTCTGTTTTGAAAATAAATAGAAAAATTATCAGAAATCTGTCGTCTTTTGTCGTTCATAAATTGACAATGAAGACAGGTTCAGCTTTCCTTTTTTTCTTTACTGAGGTATAATAAAAACAGTGGTAACTGTGAGGAGATTTGGCAGTTACAGCATGAAATTAAGAGGGAGCACAGGAGGAAAGTTTTTTATGAAGGATTACATGAAGATTTACCAGGAATGGCTGTCTAACCCGTATTTCGATGAGGATACCAAGGCAGAATTAAAGGCAATCGAGCATGATGAAAACGAGATCAAAGAGCGCTTCTATATGGATCTGGAGTTCGGCACTGCCGGTCTGCGCGGCATTATCGGCGCAGGAATCAACCGCATGAATATCTATGTGGTGCGCCGCGCGACCCAGGGCCTGGCAAACTATATCATCAAACAGGGCGGCAGCAAGAAAGGCGTTGCCATTGCCTACGATTCCAGACATATGTCCCCGGAATTTGCAGATGAAGCAGCACGTACCCTGGCAGCCAACGGCATCAAGGCTTATAAGTTTGAGTCTCTTCGTCCGACTCCGGAGCTGTCCTTTGCAGTGCGCGAGTTAGGCTGCATCGCTGGCATTAACGTAACGGCAAGCCACAACCCGCCGGAATACAATGGTTACAAAGTATACTGGGAAGATGGCGCACAGTTTACTCCGCCGCACGACAAAGGGGTAACCGAAGAGGTTCTTGCCATCGAGGATCTGTCCACCGTAAAGACCATGAGCGCAGAGGATGCCATGGCAGCAGGTCTCTATCAGGTGATCGGCAAGGAAATCGACGACAAATACATCGCACATGTCAAAGCACAGGTTGTAAACCAGGATGCGATCGACAAGATGCAGAAGGATATCACCATCGTTTACACCCCGCTTCACGGAACCGGCAACATCCCGGTGCGCAGAGTCTTAAAAGAGATTGGTTTCGAGAATGTTTATGTAGTACCGGAGCAGGAACTTCCGAACGGCGATTTCCCAACCGTAAGCTATCCGAACCCGGAGGCAGCAGAGGCATTTGCCCTGGGCTTAAAGCTGGCTGAGGAGAAGAACGCAGACCTCGTTCTTGCAACGGACCCGGATGCAGACCGTCTTGGCGTATATGTAAAAGACACCAAATCCGGTAAATATATTTCCCTTACCGGTAATATGTCCGGTTCCCTGCTGTGCGAGTACGTGCTGAGCCAGAAGGCTGCAAAGAACGCGATTCCGGCAGACGGCGAAGTCGTAAAATCCATCGTAAGCACGAACCTCATCGACGCAGTGGCTGCTTCCTACGGCTGCAAGCTGGTAGAGTGCCTGACCGGATTTAAGTGGATCGGCCAGCAGATCTTAAAAGAGGAGCGCACCGGCGTTGGCCATTATATGTTCGGTATGGAAGAGAGCTACGGCTGCCTGATTGGCACCTATGCCCGTGATAAAGACGCTGTATCCGCAACCGTTGCCCTTTGCGAGGCAGCTGCCTACTACAAGACCAAAAACATGACTCTGTGGGATGCCATGGTAGAAATGTATGAGAAATACGGCTACTACAAAGACGCCGTGAAATCCATTGGTTTATCCGGCATCGAAGGTCTGGCAAAGATCCAGTCCATTATGGAACACTTCCGTAACAACACGCCGGAAGGCTTTGGTGACTACAAGGTACTCTCTGCAAGAGATTACAAGAACGACACCATCCGCAACATGGCAACCGAAGAAGTAACACCGACCGGTCTGCCGTCCTCCAACGTGCTCTACTACGACATGAACGACAATGCATGGCTGTGCATCCGTCCGTCCGGCACCGAGCCGAAGATCAAGTTCTACTACGGAATCAAGGGAACTTCCTTAGAGGATGCAGATGCGAAGTCCGAGGCACTTGGAAAAGCGTTGATGGGGGAAGTGGACAAGCTGCTGTAATATAAACAATATCGCACAGTAAATCAAAGGGGCGAAAGTTTCCACAGCCGCCATACATGGCGGCTGTGGAAACTTTCGCCCCTCGTTCGTTACTGCACAATATTGTTTATATTGATATGCTTTTTCTGTAAATCTCACTGATTTTTGCAACATTGTAATTTGGACCATATTCTTTTGCGATGTTATATATTTTTTCAACCGTAGCGAGATCAATTTCCAGTATTTCAGATATTTGTTTCGGCATAATTCCTTGTTCAATTTTTTTAACGATCAAATCCGTCAGTATTGAAGCCTCTCCTTGAGCCTTACCGATTGCCTGCCCGCGTTCTAATCTTATCGATAAAATACTCATTCACAGCCTCCTGTAGATTTATTAAATTTTGTTATAAGTTAAGACGAGGTACTAAAGAAGTTTTCCAAATGTTCGGAATAGTATGCTTGAAGCATATCATTGATTAAATTTTTTTCCAAGTTGGATGATCGATGATTATTTAAGCGAATCAGCTGCAGATATCGATAGTAGTTCTTGGGTGGCAGGCACCAGCAAAGATCTTGACAAGTGGAGCAGGAAAGATATGAAGCAATTGGCATAAGTGTGATACCGAGCTGATTTTTAACCATTTCCATAATGGAATTTGTATTGTTAATGTTACAGAATACATGGAAGCCAGGACAGTAGTCATTGAGGATATCTATAGCAACTGCGCCATCGGAGGTTTCTGCCGGGGAAAGAATAAATGGTTCTGCGCGAAAATGAGAAATATCTGTTTGGGGCGGAAACTTTCCAACGGGGACAGCAAATTCTGGGTGTGCTTTTAAAATGGGATGATCTGGAGCTAAAAATAAAGCAAAAGGTTCTTTGCGGATTAGTTCTACATTACAGTCTGGCAGTGACAAAAGAGAATCTCTGGCTAAAATAATAAAATCCAGTTCCAAATGCTGCAGTAGATGCAACAGTGAAAAAGCACGACCTTCCGATACAGAGATATCTGTATTGGCATAGAGTTCTTTATGAGATGCGAGTACTTTAGAAAAAATATGAAATCCATAATTGCTGGCTAATCCAATACGGATTCGTTGTTGAAATTTTAAAGTTTGTAATTGTGCGTATAGTCGGTTACGTACGTTGAGCATTTCACCTGCAGTTTGTACATAAATTTGCCCTTCAGAAGTAATTTTTAGACGGTTCTTTTCGCGAGTAAAGAGACGGATGCCGAGTTCTTGCTCTAGATTACTGAGAAAAAGGCTTAAGGCTGGTTCGGAAATAGATAAAATTTTTGACGCTTCCGAAAGATTTTCATGTTTGGCAACTTCACAAATATATTCTAATTCTTTTAAAATCATAGGACATTGTGCACTTTTTATAATAAAAGTGAGAAAAAAACTTAATTTTATAACTATTAAAAATATTCTATAGTAAACTATAAGGAAAATCAATAGTAGTTATAAAATATATGTGTTCGACAAAAATGGAAAATATGTCTATAATTGAGAAAAACAAAGATATGATATTTCTATAAAACAAAAATATTCAAAACTAATGAGAATATTCTGAAAACAATGCAGAGCGAAAAGTTACAATATAGAATATCATATACATTTAAAAGGAGGAACTACTATGAAAAAAAGAAGACTATTGGCAGCGTTGATGACAGCAGCGATGACAATCAGCTTAGCAGCGTGCGGCGGTTCATCGACAACTTCAACAACAGCGGCTAATTCAACGGCAGAAACAACAGCAGCGGCTGCATCGGAGGAGACAAAGGCAGAAGCAGCCGGTGCAGTTGACTGGTCAGCAGTTGATGTTTGGGATTTGATTGATCAGCAGGAATTGAACTTTAAAATTGGCATCATGAGTAGTTCTGTTAGCCAGGGTGAAGAAAATTACCGTAGTGCGATTCGTCTGCAGGAGAAGTACGGAGAGGATAAGGTTCTGGTAGATACTTTCCCGGCTAATGCAGTTGCAGAGCAGGAAACTACAATTTCCAAGGTTATGGCGATGGCATCAGATCCAGATGTCAAAGCAATTGTATTTAATCAGGCACAGGATGGTACGATTGCAGCAATTAAAAAATTAAAAGAAGTGCGAGATGATGTTTTGACAGTTGCCTGCAATCCGAATGAAGATTATGATGAGATGGCAACAGTAGCAGACGTTGTCTTATGTAAAGATCAGCTTGGTTTTGCAGATCAGGTTGCAAACTTGGCTGTATCTATGGGCGCAAAGAATTTCGTGCACTATTCTTTCCCAAGACATATGTCTAATCAGAATATCGCAAAGAGATGTGAACGGATGAAAGAAATCTGTGAAGAGAATGGCATTAACTTCCTTGAAGTAACTGCTCCAGATCCACAGGGAGATTCTGGTACTGCAGGTACGCAGCAGTTTATCTTGGAAGATGTTCCGCGTCAGATTAAATCTCTTGGTGAAGATACTGTGTTCTTCTCTACCAATACTGCAATGCATGAGCCAATCATTAAATGCGTATTTGAGGGTCATGCGATGTACTGTGGACAGTCTGATCCAACTCCGTTTGATGGATTCCCGGCAGCTTTGAATATTGAGGTACCGGAAGACAAGAAAGGTGATAGTGATTATATGCTGTCAGCAATTCAGGAAAAGGTAAATGAAGCCAATGAAAACGGTCGTGTTTCCACTTGGCCGGTATCTCTGAATATGACTTATGTACAGGCTGGTACCATGTATGCAATGCTCTACTGCAGTGGTGTTGTTACTGAGACAAAGGGTGATGCTGCTCTTGAGGCACTTCAGGCATGTTACAGAACTTTATCTGGCGAAGGTGCAGAGGTAAATTATTGGGCAAATAACGATGGTAAAGAATACGATTATGTATTCCGTGTCCTTGGCGGACAGCATGTTTTTGAATAAAAACAAGAAAACAGATACAGGCGGCGGTCTTTAGGCGCCGCCTGTTTTTTCATACGAAAAACAATCGGAGGTGGAATACGTGGACAAAAATTATATTCTGAAGATGGATCACATTGAGAAAGAATATTATGGAAATAAAGTCCTAAAGGGTATCAGTTTTGATATAAAACCCGGAGAAATTATGGCACTGGTTGGGGAAAATGGCGCTGGAAAGTCAACATTAATGAATGTACTTTTTGGTATGGAACAGATCCATCGAACTGGTGGGTTTAAAGGTCAGGTGTTTTTTGATGGACGGGAAGTACATATTGCGTCGCCGAAGGAAGCCATGGAATTGGGAATTGGTATGGTTCATCAGGAATTTATGCTTCTTCCGGGATTTACAATAACAGAAAATATTAAATTGAACAGAGAAATTTTAAAACAGGGTTTACTTTCTAAAGTATTTGGAAAACGTTTGAGTAATTTAGATCGACCAGCTATGAAACAGGATGCAAGAAAGTCCTTGGATAAAATAGGGTTAGAAGTTTCGGAAGAACAGACAGTTTCTGGTCTACCTGTAGGTTACATGCAATTTGTAGAGATTGCGCGTGAAATCGATAAGACGAATATGAAGTTGATCGTTTTTGATGAACCTACAGCGGTACTTACAGAAATAGAGTCACAGAGATTGCTGGATACCATGAAAAAAATTGCATCTGAGGGAGTTGCAGTTATTTTTATCAGTCATAAGTTGGATGAAATTATTCAGGTTTCGGACAGAATTATGGTTATGCGTGATGGTGAACAGGTATGTACAGTTGAGAAGAAAGATACAGATGCGATTAAGTTAGCTGAGTTAATGGTTGGTCGTGGAATTGATGCTGGTTCTATTGCGGAAAAAAGAAATCTTAATAACCGGGAAATTATTATGTCGATTCGTAATCTGGAAGTAGATATGCCTGGAGAAACGGTGAAAGGCTTTGACCTGGATATTAGAAAAGGAGAAATTATCGGACTGGGCGGATTGGCTGGTCAGGGTAAAATTGGAATTTCAAACGGTATTTTGGGTTTATATCCATCGGATGGAAACATTACTTATGAAGGAAAAGCACTTCCATTAAATAATCCATTAGGGGTGTTAAAGAGAAAGATTGCATTTGTTTCAGAAGACAGAAGAAATGTGGGATTGATTTTGAGTGAATCAATTGAAGAGAATATTGCGATTGGTGCTCTTCGGGTGAATGGAAGATTCTTGAAAAAGTTTGGACCAATTACGCAGATTGATAAAAAAGCAGTAAAAGAAAATTCTGATCAAATGATTCAGGATTTTAAAATTAAATGTGTGAGTGGGAAGCAGCATGTGTCTGATTTGAGTGGTGGAAATCAGCAGAAAGTCTGTATGGCAAGAGCGTTGACTATGGAACCTGATCTTTTGTTTGTTTCAGAGCCGACCCGAGGAATTGATATTGGAGCAAAACAGCTGCTTTTGGATCATTTGGTAAAATTAAATCGAGAAAAGGGTGTTACCATTGTTATGACATCCAGTGAATTAAAAGAATTGCGTTCTGTATGTGACAGGATTGCAATTGTGACCGGTGGAAAGTTGGAAGGAATTCTTTATCCAGATTCTTCGGATGCAGAGTTTGGACTGATGATGTCAGGTACAAAAGTAGATACTTCTTCGGAGAAGGAGGAAAAGGAATGAATGCACGTATAAAGAAAGTTATAAATACATTGGGAATTCCCAGACTGATTATTATTGGTTTGTTGGTGGTTATTCTCATTGCAATGCCAATACTTGGTCTTCAGATTGAGATGCTTTATACCCAGGCATTTGGACGTATTGGAATGTATATGATATTGGTGCTTGCCATGGTTCCTGCGATTGAATCTGGTATAAAAATGAATATGGCTTTGCCGCTTGGAATTTTATGTGGTTTGGTTGGAAGCGTAATCAGTCTGGATGCAGGAGCAACTGGTTGGACTGGATTATTTTCTGCAATGATTATTTCGATTCCAATTGCAGCTGTGGTTGGTATTCTTTATGGCATGATCCTCAATAAGATTAAGGGATCTGAGATGATGATAGCAACGTATTCTGGCTATACGGCGGTGGCTGTTATGTGTATTGCCTGGATGGCATTCCCAATCAAGAATGCGGAAATACGGTGGCCACAGGGAAACGGTGTCCGTTCTATCGTTTCCTTAACCGGAAAATATGAAAAGATATTAGATCATTTTTTAGAAATACGGATTACAGATGAACTCGTATTTCCCACAGGCTTGTTTTTGTTTGTTGGTTTGATGTGTCTTCTTGTGTGGATTTTTATGCGGTCCAAACTTGGAATCATAATGAAAACGGCAGGGGCAAATCCTGCGTTTGCAAGTGCAACTGGAATTAATGTTGATAAAATGCGCATTCTTGGAATGATGCTTTCTACAATTTTAGGTGCTATTGGCATTATTGTGTATGCCCAAAGTTATGGATTTTTCCAGTATTATATGGCCCCACTGAATATGGCATTTATTGCGGTCGCTGCAATTTTGATTGGAGGAGCAACCGTGAATCGAGCAGGTATTTTTAACGTCATTCTTGGAACAATCCTTTATCAGTCTATTATGACGTTTACATTACCGATTGCCAATGTCATTATGCCAGAGGGATCTTTATCGGAGATTGTGAGAATTATTATTCAGAATGGCATCATTCTGTATGCACTTACGAAAGCAGGTGAATCTCGATGAAAGAACAGATGAAAAGAATTGTAAAAGAAAATATAGTAACGCTTGTATTCCTCGTACTTTGTGTGTGTGGTTTTATTGCCTCAGGTCAAACATTTAGCTATGTCCTTTCTGAGGTTGCAACAAGATTATTTCGAAATTTTGGTTTGGTTTTCTCTTTGATTATTCCGGTTATTGCAGGTATTGGACTGAATTTTGGTATTGTTCTTGGTGCAATGGCAGCGCAGGCAGGATACATATTTGTGACGCATTGGAGAATACAAGGACTGTTGGCAATTATTGTGGCAGTGCTAATCTGTACACCACTTTCCATTATTTTCGGATGGCTCCTTGGAAAGCTGTTTAACAAAACAAAAGGCCAGGAAATGATTACTGGTATGATTACAGGTTTTTTCGCAAATGGTCTTTATCAGATGTTTTTTTTAGTATTAATCGGAACTTTAATTCCTATGACGGATGATCGTATTATGATTTATACCGGTATTGGTATTAAAGATACGCTGAAATTGGAAGATTCTGTAGTGAATGCTTTGGATAATGTATTGAAACTGCGTTTAGATCAACTTTTCATTCCTATTGTGATAATAGCAATTGCTGTATTGGCATTTTGCATTATAAAGACTTACAGAGAAAAGCTTCCAAATTATAAGCAAAAGCTGTGGGAGTATGGTGTTTATGCATTGGCAGTATTGGCTCTTTGGATTGTTGGAACATGTAATAAACAGGTTGCTTTTGCTATGAAGTTTACTAGTGTTCCAGTAGTTCCTTTGATTTTAATGGTTCTGTTTGGATTGATAGTCAATGCCATTTTGAAAACAAAACTGGGACAGGATTTCCGTGCAATTGGAATGAATATGAAAGTAGCAGCAGCGTCGGGTATTGATGTAGATAAAACGAGAATTATTGCTATTATTCTATCAACTATCATGGCATCATGGGGGCAGATTATATTTCTTCAGAATATCGGTAACTTTACGACTTATTCCAGTCATGAGAAGGTTGGCTTGTTCGCAGTTGCTGCAATTCTGGTTGGTGGAGCATCCACAAAAAAAGCAACTGTGAAGCAGGGGATTATTGGAATTATCTTGTTCCATACATTATTCGTAATTGCGCCGCTTGCAGGAAAAGCATTGTTGAATGATGCTGCTTATGGAGAGTATTTCCGTGAGGCGATTTCCTATGGTGTTATTACGCTGTCTCTGGTACTTCATATTTCGGGAAGAGGAAAAAGAAAAACAGCAAAGGCATAGCATCAACATTGAAAGAAAAGATGTTTTCGGAAAGGAGCGCAGTATGTTTGATATTAAAAAAGAAGTAGATGAAATGTATGAACAGATGCGGGAATGGAGAGAAGATTTTCATCGTCATCCAGAATTGGGATACAATCTGGAACGAACAGCAGGAATTGTTGCATCTCATTTAAAAAATCTTGGACTAGAAGTAACAGAACATGTAGGAAAAATGGGCGTGGTTGCCTTACTGAAGGGCGGAAAACCGGGGAAAGTGCTTGCCATAAGAGCAGATATGGATGCTTTGCCCATCCAGGAGGCAACTGGTCTTTCTTATTCATCAGAAACACCGGGGATTATGCATGCATGTGGACATGATGGGCACACGGCAATGTTAATGGCGGCTGCATCTGTTTTAACAAAGCATAAAGATGAAATACATGGTACGATTAAATTTATTTTCCAACCGGCAGAAGAAGGCGGAAGAGGAGCCTATGCTATGGTAAGGGATGGAGTGTTAGAAAATCCGAGACCAGATGCTATTATGGCTGCACATATGATGTTTTGGGAAGCTGGTACCATTACAATTCGAAAAGGTTCTGCGTATCTGGCATCAGACAGCTTCCGGATTAAGGTACATGGACATGGAGGGCATGGTTGTAAGCCACATGAATGCACAGATACGATTTTGGCAGCTTGTAAGATTGTTACAGATATTCAGATGATTGTGGCGAGAAAAGTAAATCCGCAAGACGTTGCAACTGTAACTGTTGGCGCGATTCATGGTGGAAGTAAAGAGAACATTATTCCAGAATATGCAGAGCTGATCGGTACGGTAAGAACTCTGAAGCCAGAAGTGAGACAGCGAGTGATAGATGGACTTCACGAAGTATGTAAGGGGGTCTGTGATGCCGTTGGAACTACTTACGAAATGGAATATGAGGAAGTTTGTGAAACTGTAGATAATAATCCAGCGTTAATGGAACTATTTGAAGAGGCTATTAAAAAAGTGCTTGGCGCGGATAAAGTCCTGGAAGCAGATCAGTGCAGACCAGGATCAGAAGATTTTAGTGCATATTTGACAACAGGTATTCCAGGAGGCTATCTATGGGTAGGCGGAGCATATCCGGGAGAAAAGACGCCATCAAAAAATCATCAGCCAACCTATAACTGGGATGAAAATGCCATGAAGGCCGGAGCGGCAGCAGAGGTAGCTTCTGCATTGGCATTTCTTAACAGCATGGAGTAAGGAGTGCAACGTGAAAAAGAAAAATTATGTGATTCAGGATAGAAAACCTACTGTGTTGTATCATTATTTTGAAGATATTTCAAATATCCCCAGAGTCTCCTATCATGAAGCTGCGGCAGCTGCTTATGTAGTTCGTGTTGCAAAGGAACATGGTTTGTGGTATTACGAGGATGATATTCACAATGTACTGGTGAGACGCCCGGGAAGTAAGGGCTATGAGCATTTACCGTCTGTGCTTTTGGAAGGTCATTTGGATATTGTTGGAGAGAAAACGGAAGATTCCAAACATAACTTTGATACGGATCCGATTGAATTGATTGAAGAGGGAAATATTCTTCATGCAAACCATACGACCCTTGGGGCAGATAATGGTTGTGCTGTCGCGTTAATGCTGACATTGCTCACAGATGAAAAACTGATAGCGCCTCCACTGGAATGTTTGTTTACTGTACAGGAAGAAGTGGGATTACTTGGTGCAAAGCATTTTGATGCATCTCTTATTCAATCGCGGAAAGTAATTGGCTTGGATGCTGGCTCTGAAGGTGTCTTTCGCATGGGAACTTCAACAAAATTTGAAATGACTTCTTTTTATCCAACTCATCGTGAAGCTGTTCATGGCATAGCATATCACCTGGTAGTAGACGGTCTCAAGGGCGGAGATCAGGGAGCAGGGATTCCGCAGGAGCGAATCTGTGCTATTAAAATGACAGCACGTTTACTACATTATCTGAATAAAGTGATGGATGTACGTGTGGTATCTATGGATAAAGTTGGAAAAAGTATACCAGAAAGTTGTGACAGCCATATTGTGTTGGCAAATGGAGAAGAGTCCCTGATGTTTCGTATTATAGAAGAGCAGCAGAAACTTATCCGAATAGAACACGAAGATGCAGATCCAGATATCCGGGTCCGAATAGAACGAGAAGAACCGGTTGGAGATATGTTGAAGAAAGAAGAAAGTGATCGTCTGATTGAGGCAATCTATTTGATGCCTTATGGTGCAAGAAATAGAAAGCTTTGTCGCGTGGACGAAGTAAGCTGTTCTGTTATTATGAAGAAAATTTACACGGAATCGGATGGAATTCGCGTTTTTTCTGTTATTTCCACGGAGGAAATGGAAAACGGAGAAGCCCTGAATGAAGAAATGCAGACTTTTATGAAGCATTGGGGATTTGTTATAGAATACGTGAATCTGGACCGGGGGTGGCAATGGTCTAAAAAATCTGAGATTCGCGATGTGATGATTGAAACTTACAAAAAGCTTTTTGGAAAAGAACCCAAGGTAAACATCAGCCATGGAGGAAATGATTGTGTTGTATTAAAAGAAAAAATTCCGGAATTGGATATGGTGACGACGGCAGCTACTTATGTGGATTATCATACACCGAAAGAAAGATTGTATATGGATACATTCGAAAAGGTATATATGTTAATTCGAGAAACCTTGACAAATCTTACAAAAGCATAAATAAACGATAATAAATGCAGGCACAGAAACTTGTAGTTTACAGAAGTTTTTGTGCCTGTATTTGTTGCATAAAATTTCTTCAGAAAATTCGGATTAGTCATAATAGTGTATATAATTATTATAAACCATCTGCAGCAGTTGCTCTTCTTCGGAAGAGGCTGTGTGACCTTTTCGCTTCATGCAAAGCACATACCGATAATAGGCGTGAGGAGGCTGACAAACCAGAAGTCCTTTATCCCGTGGAATACAATAAGATGGGATTGCGGAAAGACAGATGCCATCCAGAACCATGTTGCATAGGGTTTGTGTGTTGTTCATTTCCCAGGTTATAGAGGCATTCATATTGTAATCTTTAAAAATTTTGTCAGCAATTTGATAATCACAGGTGTTTCGAGGAGTAAGGGCAAAAGTTTCATTGGCAAAAAGAGACATGTCAGCGACAGGAGGATCATCATAATTGGTGGAAGATGCAACATCGGCATGAGGATGTTTTGGTGGAATTAGGAGAAACACTTTTTCGCGTTTCCATACCTCTGTATGACAGCGCTCATCTTTCACAATTTCTGGTCTTCCAATGATAATTACATCTAGCTTGTCCTGATATAGTAGCTCCATGAGAGCAACAGCACGCCCTTCTGTGACATTTACAGTAAAGTTTGGAAACTGCCTGGTGAATTCAGAAATGGTCTGTGAAAAAACAGACATTACCATAAGAGAAGAAATGCCAATATTTAAAGTCTGTGATTTTTTATTGAGATTTAGTTTCTCATACAGTTTTTCTTCCATGTGAAGAAGTTCACGGGCAGTCTCGGCATATAATCTTCCGGCTGGCGTGATAGTTAGTTTGTTTTTGGAACGTTCAAAAAGAGAAAGACCCAATTCTTCTTCTAATTTCCGTAAAAACAAACTCAGTGTGGATTGGGAAACAAAGAGGCGTTTTGAGGCTTTCGTCAAGTTTTGTTCTTCTGCAATAGTGATAATATAGCGCAGTGATTTTAAATTCATATAAGAAACCCACTTTCTCAATAATAAGTTATCTTTGATAGATACGATGGAGTTGTTTGACCATCCACTCATAAAAAGCGCGGATCGTATACACCACCGTCTGGTCGATGAGGAACCCATATGCAAAGGAAGCAAGGATGACGAAAATGACGGTTCCTGCGAAAACCAGAGGCTGCTTCCAGGTGATGTCCAGGTTCAGGGTGTAGATGACGATATGGTAGAGTACCCACCAGTGCAGCAACAGGATCGTGAAACTGTGTTTTCCGAACATCATGACCAGGGAATCCCAGAAATGTTTTCGTTCCGGCTTTTTGTGCAGGGCGAGGGCGAAGATGCCGCAGGCCATGAAAATGGAAAGCGGAGCCATGTGGACATAGTAGTTGACATAAGTTTGCCAGTACACATAAGGGTTCACGGACAGGACCACTTTCAAAAAGGACAGCAGGGCAGCAAGCCAGATCCACCGGTCGTAGGTTCTTGTCTCCGGGCGGGATACCCAGTAGCCGATCATGGCGATGCCGATCCACTGGGCGAAAAAGGGCAGCAGGTCCGCGGTCATGGTGGTGTAGGTCCGAAGAAAGGAACACAGCAGGATGAGACCGGATAAAGCAGTAAGGGTGCGGTAGGTCATGGATTCAAACATGTAGCGGAGAAAGGGTACTGCTATATAGATGGAGATGGTCATGTAGACCAGCCACAAAAACGGGCAGTCTTCCTGGATGGAACCGGTCAGGATCCGGTAAAAGGCATCTTTGACGGTGGCTGCGCACACCGGATGCAGTCTTCCGTTCTGCCATATATAAAAGAAAAAGTAAATGACAGATGTGAGCACGACTTTGGAGAAGCGCCTTTGGTAGAAGGCTCCGATCCCTTCTTTGGTTCCGCGGCCAAACAGCAGGGCACCGGTCAGCATGAGAAAGCAGGTGTTGCCCAGATAGAAGCAGGTACGAAGGACGGCTGCAGTCTTCAAAAGAAGCGGTGGAACTTCCTGGATCAAGGCGGTAGTTTCTTCATTGACCTCCATGGAAAGCACCGGCAGGGCAATGTCGATGCAGTGGATCATGAGAACGGAGAAAACCGCAAACAGGCGGATATAGTCGAAACGGATGTCGTAGGCCGGGGTGGCGGCGGTAAAGCCGATGGCTGTGCTGACGGATGTTTTTCTGTCTCTCAGATGAAGAAACAGGGAAGAAAGCGCAAGAACCCAAAACGGGAGAACGTGGTTTGGACGGAGAATGCCGTAGGCTTTTTTGTCGCACCAGATCAGAAATACCAGGGCACAGACGGAGAGGATGCCCCAGAAGAGGCATCGGGTGAATTTGGTCTGGAGGCGGAATGTTTTTTGGTCAGTCATAGAAACTCCTTATCAGGCAGATGGGGTACGGAATCGTGTTACTATGCGATACAGCAAAGCCCGGGACAGCCGCGAAGCGGCCGTTCCGGGCTTTTTTAATGCTTATGAATGAATTACGAATGTGCAGCAGTCCAATTACTGATTTTGGAACTTTGCGAGGATGCGAGCAGTTTCTGCATTGATCATATCCTGGGTGACATTCGGATCGGACGGATCCCAAGTCTGCTCGAATGGAATCTCGTATGCGATCGTCGGGCGCTCAAACGGTCCAACAACGGAAGAGTTGTAAACCTGAACGGTGGTTCCCAGTGCACAGTGATCGTAAACCCACTTTGCATCGCCGCTGATCAGGCGGATACAGCCTGCGGAACGGGCGATTCCCATGTTGTTGTAGGTGCTTGCCCATACGGTCATCGGGTTTGCAGCATCGTAGATGATGGAGTGGATCAGGATCGGGAGTCCGGCACCAAGACGGGTTGCATACTGGGTGTAGACATCGTGGATCATGAGTCTCCAGCGGTATTTTTCCGGAGTTTTAAAAGTTCCAACCGGAGTATCGTCACCTACGGAGGTCAGGAAAGATTTTACCGGGATGATATAACCATTTCCGCCATCCTGTGCGTAGATGGTCATGCAGTTTAATTCTTTGTTGATCTTGATCAGGTACGGACCGTTGCTGCCAAGGAGGGATTCGACATCACTCCACATCTTGCCATCTTCCCCGAAGTAATACTTCAGACCGTCGATGTACTGCCAGCCGGTTACCGGAACGGAGTCCTTGAAGTAGTAGCGGTCATTACCAAGCCAGCCCCAGCCGGTGTAATTGTCGCCGTTGCCATGGATGTAGCGAATCTGGCCGTCTACATACTGGATGCCGTCTGCGTGGGCGGATACCAGGTGATTGGAGGTATTTAAGCCACTGTCGGTGTTCTTTGCGAAGTAAGCCAGACGGAAGCCGGTTAAATGGAGTCCGGTGTTCATGGTACCAACGGTTTCTCCGTTTTTGCCCCAGCCGGTCTCAGTGCCGTCGCTCAAGGTTGCGCAGTAATAAATGTCGTACTGGTCGTTGACCGGACCTGCGAAGCGGTACTGGATCGCTTCAACCGGATACCAGGCATTGCCGTCAAAGGAGGTCTGCTGACCGCCGACTGCCCATCCGGTCCATCCGGTGGTGGAGTTGTAGGTGCGGTAGCGGACATCGCCGAAAATGTTCTCCAGATAAGTACAGATGGCGGTGAAACCTGCGCTCTCGGTGGAAATCTGCTGGTCATTTAAGAAAGCGCCGGACCAGTTTTTGCTGTCGTTGTATAAGATTGCGGTGGTCAGACGCGGCTGGCGCAGCGGAACAGACAGCGGACTGGTATGATTTGCAGCTGCTTCTGCTTCTGCAGCAGCCTGCTCGGATTCCAGCTGGTTTGCCTGATCCTGGGTCAGGGCGTTGGTCTGGCCGCTTGTGGCATCCTGGGAATTGTCGGCAGCTGCACTGGTTTCCGGTGCGGAGGTCTGCGCTCCGGTCTGGGAAGCTGCCTGTGAGGTGCCGGATGTCTGAGTCTGTGAAGCGGATTCAGAACTGCCGGATCCCGGAGCTTCGGTGGAAAAAGTATGACCGCCGGATGTGTTTTCCGGGGAAGCTGCGGTGCTCCCCGGACCGGACACCTCGGTCTTTTTGGTAGTGTCAATCACGCCGCTTGTCGCTGCTGTGGCATCTGTTTCCGCAAAAGCGCTGGTAACAGATCCGGCCATCATCATGCCGGCCACAAGCAGGGCAAGTCCTGCTTTTGTATGTTTACGCATGGAAAAAAACCTCCTGAAAATAATAAATATTACCATTCATTGTTAATCTATCATAAAAGAGGTAAAAAGACCATATCTGATTTACAATTTATCGGCGATCATGTAAAATAAAAGAGATTGGCAATAAAATCGTAACAAAATTGTCATAGAAATGGAAAAACGTGGAAGTCCAGAGAGAAAAATTGGAAAAACAAGAGGAAAGAAAAGCAATGGAACAGAGAGCAGAAATGAGCAGCAGGGATATCATGCAGGAGCAGGATCCTGAAAAGACAGAGGAACGGGATGCTGGAAAGATGGAAAGAGGTCACGATATCATGGTCAGCATCTGCTGCATCACATACAATCAGGCCGCTTATATCCGTGACGCGCTGGAGGGCTTTGTAAACCAGGAAGCCAATTTCTCTTATGAAGTCCTGATCCACGACGATGCCTCGACCGATGGCACTGCCCAGATCATCCGGGAGTATGCGGACCGGTATCCCAATTTGATCTTTCCTATTTTACAGACGGAAAATCAGTATTCCCAAGGACTGACCAATGTCAGCGGCACTTTTAATTTCCCGCGGGCCAGGGGCAGATACATTGCCATGTGCGAGGGCGATGATTACTGGACCGACACAAAAAAACTGCAGAAACAGGTGGCTTATCTGGAGGCAAATCCGGGCTGTTCGCTCTGCTTTCACAGTGCAAAGGTAGAAGTACAGGGAAAGGCATTGACAGAGCATGCCATGCGGCCTTACAAAGGCAGCCGCATGATCTCGCCGGAGGAGATCATCGACAAGACATCCGGCTATCCGACCGCTTCGTTGATGTTTTACCGGGAGATGATCGACGCACTGCCGGACTTTTACAATCATGCGCCGATTGCGGATATCCCGCTGCAGCTTCTTGCGGCAAACCGTGGCTGGGCGTGGTATATGGATGAGCCCATGTGCGTTTACCGGCTGGGCGGTGCCGCTTCCTGGACCACGCTCATGAAGCAGGGCAACTACGAGAAAAAGCAGCAGGATTACGCAGCTGCCATGACAGAGATGTACCGTGGCTTTGATGCATTCAGCGGCGGTCGTTTTCACAATACGGTGGAGCATGCCATAAAACGGCTCATTTTCCTGACGCAGGTAAATACAAAACATTTTGATGCTATATTAAATAAGGAAAACCGGGAGTTTTACCGGGAATTAAATGCAAGGACACGGTTCTTTATCCGGTTTGAAACTTCGGCACCAAAGCTGTATGCGTGGCTGCAGAGGCAGTTCCACAGAAAGAGATAGTTATGAACGAAACAGGAATGAAGAATAAGGTGGCAAGCGGACTGTTCTGGAAGCTTCTGGAAAATGGAGGTGCCCAGGGCATTCAGTTTGTGATCGCGATCCTTTTAGCGCGGCTTCTGACTCCGGCGGAGTACGGAGTTGTGGGGATCATCATGATCTTTATCACCATTGCAAATGTATTTGTCCAGAGCGGCTTTTCTACGGCTCTGGTGCAGAAAAAGCAGGCTGATGAGGTGGATTTCTCATCGGTCTGCTATTTTGAACTTGCGGCATCCGTACTTTTTTATCTGTTGCTGTATCTGGCGGCACCGGTGATTGCGCAGTTTTATGGCATTTCGGTATTAAAGCCTATTGTGCGGGTGCTTGGCATCGTGCTGTTTCCGGGTGCAGTCATCTCGGTGCAGACGGCGTATGTGTCCCGGAACATGGAGTTTCGCGGCTTATTCTTTTCGACACTGGCGGCTTCGGCCATCTCTGGTGTGATCAGTATCGTGATGGCGCTTCGCGGACTTGGCGTGTGGGCTATGGTGGGACAGCAGATCAGCTATTACATCAGCCTGATGATCGTGCTGTTTCTGACGGTTTCCTGGAAGCCGGGGCTCTTTTTTGCCTTCGACCGGATCCGGACGATGTTTGCGTTTGGCTGGAAGCTTCTCTGTGCTTCCCTTTTGGACACGGTATTTAATAATCTGTATGGACTTTTAATCGGAAAGATATATAATGAAGAGTTGTTGGGCAGCTACAACCGGGGAGAGCAGTTTCCAAAGCTGATCGCCACCAATCTGGGTGCGGCGATCCAGGCGGTACTGCTTCCGGCGTTTTCTGCCAGTCAGGACGATACCGATAAGGTGCGGGAGATGGTGCGCCGGGCGATCCGCTTAAGTTCCTTTGCGGTCATCCCGATGCTGATGGGGCTTTTCGCCGTGGCGGACACGCTGGTTTTAGCACTTCTTGGAGAAAAATGGCTGATCTGCGTGCCATTTCTTCGCATTATGTGTGTCTCCTACTGTTTCTGGCCGATCCATATCACGAATCTGCAGGCCATCAATGCAGTGGGGCGCAGCGATATCTTTTTAAAGCTGGAGCTGGTGAAGAAGGCACTCAGCCTTCTGGCACTGGTGATCGGCATGCAGTTCAATGTGTTTATCATGGTGTGCATCAAAGCCTTTCAGGATTTTGTGTGTACCTTTGTCAATGCGGCACCGAATAAGAAGCTGCTTGGGTACGACATCGCCCATCAGTGGATGGATGTAGCTCCGCCGGCGGCGCTGTCGGTTGTGATGTGCGCGGCAGTTATGGCATTTGGCGCATGGCTTCCGGACATGTCAGTATGGCTGAAGCTGGGACTGCAGATCATTTGCGGTGCGGTTGTTTATATTGTGCTGGCTGCTGCCTTCCGTCTGGAGAGTTTTTGCTTTTTGATGGGAATGGTAAAAGAGAAGCTGCGCAATGTGTAAAGAACGAGAAGGAAAAGCTGCCAGGTACGCACAGCGGGTAAACCGCAGCAGGAAAACGCCGGGCAGTCCGGCACTCGAGGAGAAATAAAGTTATGAAAAAAACAGTGATCATTACGGCAATCGGTTCCTTTTCCGCGCAGGCGGCTATTTCGGCCTGCCATGCGGCGGGAATGCGCGTTGTTGGATGCGATATTTACCCGGCTAAGTGGGTGGTCAATTCGCAGGATGTGGATGTGTTTTATAAAGCGCCTTACGCGACAGACCGCGGAAACTACCGGAATTTTTTAAAGGAGCTTTGTAAAAAGGAGCAGGCAGATGTGCTGATCCCGCTCACGGATGTAGAAATTGATGTGCTCCAGGAGTGGAGAACAGAATTCCCGAAAGATTTTAAAGAATTAGGCGCAGAAGTGTGGATTTCCGATGTTGACGCGATCCGTTTATGCCGGAATAAGGAAAAGATGGAAGCATTTTTACGGGAGCGGAAGCTTTGCCGGACCATTCCAGGTGTGCGTTTGTCGGAAATGGAAGCATTACTGGATCGTGGTGATCTGCCGGCAGAATTTTGGAAGACCGAACATGAGGGACAGCTTTCCGGATTTGCGGCCTTACGTTTCCCGTTGGTTGCGAAGCCGTTTGATGGTCGCAGCAGTCAGGGATTGAAAATCCTGGAATCCGGGTCGGATCTTCGCTTCCTGTTAAACCATTGCAGCGAAGAACGAAAACAGCAGTATCTGGTGCAGCCAAAGATTGGCGGAACTGTCATCACCGTGGATGTGGTGCGGAATCCGGAAACAAAGCAGACCTTCTGTCTGCCAAGACGGGAGCTTCTGCGTACCTTAAATGGCGCGGGAACTTCTGTCTGTGTATTTCGCAGTGAGCTGTTAGAGCAGCAGTGCCGGGATATTGCCGAAGCGGTTGGAATCCGTGGCTGTGTAAATATGGAATTTATTGAGGCAGACAGGGATGCAGGGGAGTATTATTTTCTGGAATGCAACCCGCGGTTTGCAGGCGGCGTGGCATTTTCCGGGGCGGCGGGCTACGATATGGTGAAAAATCATATCCGCTGCTTTACGGGAGAAAAGCTGGAAGAAATAGCTGTGACCGGGGAACAGTATATTGCGAGACGGTACGCAGAATATAGAATGGATCGTGCAGACCGGGCGGCTGGAGAAGACCAGGGAACCAGCGCATGCCAGATGAATGGAGAAAACCAGGAAACCAACGCTGACTGGGTACATGGAGAAATCCAGGAAACCAGTACAGTTCAGGGAAAGGAAGACGAAAACAGATGATAAAACGATACGAAGAGCCGGTTATGGTGACACGTTCCTCACTGCCGTCTCTGGAAGAATATGTGGAGATGTTAAAACCCATCTGGGACAGCGCTTGGCTGACCAACATGGGGGAATACCACGAAACTTTAAAGGAAAAACTGAAAACCTATCTAAAGACACCGAATCTGGAACTGTTTGTAAACGGCCATATGGCGCTGGAACTGACGCTGCAGGCTATGAAGCTGACCGGGGAAGTCATCACCACGCCGTTCAGTTTTGCCTCCACGACCCACGCCATTGTGCGCAATGGCCTGACTCCGGTCTTCTGCGATATCAATGAAGAGGACTACACCATCGATGTGAACAAACTGGAGAGCCTGATCACGGAAAAAACTTCCGCGATCGTTCCGGTCCATGTATACGGAAATCCCTGCGATGTGAAACGCATTCAGGAGATTGCGGACCGCCATGGTCTGAAGGTCATTTACGATGCGGCACATACCTTTGGCGAGACGATCGACGGAGCCGGGATCGGTCAGTTTGGCGATGCATCCATGTTCAGTTTCCATGCGACGAAGGTGTTCCACAGCATCGAGGGTGGTGCGGTCGCATTTCAGGATCCGGAATTAAAGGATCTGTTATACCAGCTGAAAAACTTCGGAATCACTGGCTATGAGCAGGTAGAATATGTGGGTGCAAACGGAAAGATGAACGAGTTCCAGGCTGCGATGGGTCTTTGCAACCTGCGCCATGTAGATGCGGATATTGAAAAGCGGAAAAGACTGACGGAGCGTTACCGCGAACGGCTTGGCGGCGTGCAGGGTATCCGCCTGTGCAAAGAAAAAGAAGGGGTGCGCTATAATTATGCTTACATGCCGGTTGTATTTGAAGGCTACGGAGCAGACCGGGACGAGATTTTTGATGCACTGAAGGAGTACAATATCTATGCACGGAAATATTTTTACCCGTGCATCAATGACTATGCCTGCTACCGGGACCAGTTTTCTTCGGATGACACACCGGTGGCAAAGCGGATCGCGTCGGAGGTTCTGACCCTGCCGTTATACCCGGATCTTTCCCTCGAAACGGTGGATGAGATCTGTGATATCATACTGAAATGTGGAGAAAAGAAACAATGAACAAGGTGCTGATCGTAATTCCCGCCTACAACGAAGAAGCGAATATTGAGATGGTTGTGCGGGAACTGGAGGAAGGCTATCCGCAGTTTGATTATCTGGTGGTCAACGATGGCTCCAGGGACCGGACTGCGGCAATCTGCCGGGAACATGGCTTTAACCTGCTGGATCTTCCGGTCAATCTGGGACTGGCGGGCTGTTTTCAGGCAGGCATGAAATATGCCTATTACAAGGGCTACGAATATGCGATCCAGTTTGACGGAGACGGACAGCACCGTCCGGAATTCATCGAATCCATGCAGAAAAAGATGGAAGAAGGATACGAGATCGTCATTGGAAGCCGGTTTGTAAACGGGAAGAAGGACTGGTCCATGCGTATGGTGGGAAGCCGTCTGATTGAGGCGGCCATCCGACTGACCACAGGCGTGACCGTGGCAGACCCGACATCCGGCATGCGGATGTTCAACCGGGAGATGATCCGGGAA
The DNA here is from genome assembly GCF_003477935.1 of Clostridium sp. AF32-12BH. NCBI lineage: Bacteria > Bacillati > Bacillota > Clostridia > Eubacteriales > Clostridiaceae > Clostridium > Clostridium sp. AF32-12BH. Next base: position 92,869 of record NZ_QUEH01000004.1, read on the forward strand.
TTTGCGTTGAATTTAAATTACGGACCAGAGCCGGACACCGTGTCTTACCTGCTCAAGCAGGGGGCAAAGGTGGCTGAAGTGCCGGTGCATATCGCAGAGCGTGCCGGTGGTGAGAGCTACTTAAAGCCGATGGTGGCGGTGCGTTATATGGCGCGGATGCTGCTCTCGATTTTGCTGATCCAGAATTTCCGGAGCAAAAAGCCGGTAAACGGAAAAGGGAGAAAATAATCATGAAACACTGGACGCACCTTCTCATGAAAACAAGGCTGAGCCTGGAAAAAGAAAATATGATCTGGAATATGACCGGAAGCTTCTTCTATGCCTTTGCCAGCATGGTACTTTCCTTTCTGGTGCTGCGCATAGCCGGAGAAGAGCAGGGCGGGATTTTTTCCTTTGGGTTCAGCACGGTCGGGCAGCAGATGTTTCTGCTGGCATATTTTGGCATCCGGCCGTTTCACATTACGGACGGGGCGAACCAGTACCGGTTTGGGGATTATCTCCATCACCGCTATGGGACCTGTTTTCTGGCGCTGCTTCTGGGGGCCGGATATCTGGCTGTGACCGGGTATTCCTGGCAGAAGGTCCAGATCATTTTTCTTTTGATCGCCTATAAGGTGATCGATGGTTTTGCCGATGTGTACGAATCGGAATTCCAGCGGCAGGGGTGTCTGTACCTGACCGGACGTTCCAATACATTCCGTACCATTCTCTCGGTCGGAGTCTTCCTGATAACGTTATGTTCCGGGGCAGGACTTTTTGCAGCCTGCGTGGCTGCGGTGCTGGGACAGATCGCGGGCGTTGTTTTGTTTGACATTGTAGTGTTAAAAGAACTGCCCAAGGTGGATTATAACTGGAGCGGAACACAGGCAAGGGCGCTGACCGCATCGGCCATTCTTTTGTTTGTGTCGGTGTTTCTGGATTTTTATATTTTTTCTGCAGCGAAGTATGCCATCGATGCCCACCTGGGCGATGCAGCCAGCGGCTATTTCAATGTGATCTTTATGCCGACCTCGGTTATCAATCTGGCGGCAGGTTTTGTGATCCGCCCATATCTGACCTATTTAACGGACTGCTGGAATGCGCACCGTTTTTCAGATTTTTCGAAAAAGCTGCTCACGATCATGGCAGTGATCGGTGGTCTGACGGTTCTGGCGGTCGGCGGGACCGTGGTGCTTGGAAAGCCGGTGCTTGTGCTTCTGGAATGGCTGCTTGGTGCGGCATACAGCGGAAAGCTGACAGCACTCTGGCCCGCCTTTGTCATGATCGTGCTGGGCGGCGGTTTTTATGCAGTTTTAAATCTTTATTATTATGCGCTGGTCATTCTGCGGAAGCAGAAGCTGATCTTTGGCATTTATGTGGTTCTCACGGTACTGGCGGCAGTCCTGGCTCCGAAGATGACGGTGGCATTTGGAATTCTGGGCGCGGCAGCAGCCTATCTGGTGCTGATGGTCATCATGGCAGCCGGATTTGTGGGCGGCGCCTGGATCGAAATCAAGAGGGAAATGAAGGAGGAGCGTCATGACGGTTGATGTATTGATCCCGGTGTACAAGCCGGACCGGCGGTTTGCCAGACTGCTTCAGATGCTGAAAAAGCAGACGGTAGTGCCAGACCGGATCATTATCATGAATACAGAAAAAGCGTACTGGAATGCGGACGGATACCGGGATATCCCCGGAATGGAAGTCCATCATCTGACAAAAGAAGAGTTTGACCACGGCGGTACCCGCAATCTGGCGGCGTGGTACTCGGAATCGGACATCATGATCTTTATGACCGATGACGCAGTTCCGCAGGATGAATACCTGATCGAGAACCTGTTAAAGGGACTGGACCAGAAGGGACCGGCTGGCGAAGCGGTGGCAGTGGCTTACGCAAGACAGCTTCCGGCAAAGGACTGCCGCACGATCGAGCGCTATACCCGTGCATTCAACTATCCGGATACGCCGATGGTAAAGACGAAAAAAGATGTCAGTACCATGGGGATCAAGACCTACTTTGCTTCCAATGTGTGCTGTGCGTACCGCAAGGACATTTTCCGCAAGCTGGAGGGCTTTGTGAACAGCACCATCTTTAATGAGGACATGATCTACGCGGCAGCGGCTATGGATGCCGGTTACGCGGTGGCTTATGTGTCGGAGGCCAAGGTAGTCCACTCGCACAATCTGACGCCGATGCAGCAGTTCCACCGCAATTTTGATCTGGCGGTATCCCAGGCGGAGCACCCGGAGGTGTTCGCGGATCTGAAGTCAGAGGGAGAGGGAATCCGCCTCGTGAAACAGACGGCAAAGTACCTGTTGCTGCACTTTAAGGGTTTTCTGATCCCGGAGCTGGTTGTCAGCAGCGGCTGCAAATATCTCGGCTACAAGCTGGGACGAAACTATGAAAAACTTCCGAAAAAGATGATCCTCTGGTGCAGCATGAGCCCGCTATACTGGGAAAAGAAATGGAGGAGAAAAGCATGATGACCACAACCCTGCGCATTGCACTGATCCTGGTGTCTCTTGGCACCTTTTCCATGATCATGCGCAAGATCCGCCAGTCCCGGATGCAGATCGAGAGCGCGATCTTCTGGATTGTGTTAGCCCTGGTGCTGGTGGTGTACAGTGTATTTCCGAAGGTGGCCGATGCCTGCGCCAGCCTGCTTGGAATCTACGCCACAACGAATTTTCTGTTTTTGTTCGCGATCTTTGTGCTGATCTTAAAGGTCTTTTTTATGAGTATCCACATCTCACAGCTGGAGAGTAAGATCAAAGAGCTGGTCCAGGCCATGGCACTTGAGGAGAAAAAGTATGAAGAAGAAAAACGCTAGTCTGATCGCCGGCATTTTGTGCCTTGCGGCTGCAGCTGCCTGGCACAGTCTGGATGTTAAGACCGGGATTCAGGCGACCGGTGCTTCCTGGCAGATGGGACAGTATCTGCTGTTGTCGGCTCTGGTGGCAGCGCTTGCTGCCGTGTGCGGGTATTTCCTGTTGGAAAAGAACATTCCATGGTCATTTCCGAAGCTGGCGGTGCTCATGGCAGGAGGCCTTGGCGTGCTGTATCTCTTTGTGCTGCCGCCGCTTTCGGCGCCGGACGAGATCAGCCATTATGTCAGTGCTTACCGCCTATCCTCCCAGCTGATTGGACAGCCACAGCGCGACCGCTACGGTCGGGTGCTTTTACGGGCGCAGGATGCCTGGGTGGAGGATCTGGACGGGGATTTTATCTACGAACCCGATGAAGATGGAAACCTTCAGGTGACGGAGGAGAGCCACGAACAGGCGGTGAAGCTGGGCGAGACTCTGGATGAGTCCACCTATGAGTTATTTCATGCATTAGGAATCAATGGTCAGTACGCTCCGGAGCGTACTGACGAAATTCAGGCGCAGGGTGCTTACGTGAGTTCCACCTACCCGCCGGTCACGACTACGCCGCTTGCCTATGTGCCCCAGGCGATCGGCATCAGCGCGGCAAGGCTTCTGGGGCTGAATACGGTCTGCCTTTTGTACTTTGGACGGTTGTGCAACCTGCTCTTTTTTATAGGAATGCTTTATTTGGCGGTGAAGCGGATCCCGTTTGGGAAAGAAGTGCTTCTGGGCGTGGCACTTCTGCCGATGACGCTGCACCTTGCGGCTTCGTTCTCTTATGATGTCATGATCCTCGGCTGCATGTTCCTTTTAACAGCTGTCTGTCTGGACCTGGCTTTTGAAGCGGAACAGGTCCGCATCCGGGATGTGGTGCTGTTAGCAGTTCTGGCGGCGGTGGCAGGTCCGTGCAAGATGGTCTACGCGCCGATGCTTGGCCTGTGCCTGCTGGTTCCGGTCCGCAAATTTGGCGGTGCAAGAAACTGGTTTGCCAGTGCGTTTGTCGTGGCGGGTGCGTGGGCCGTGTCCATGTATCTGGTTAATAGCCAGGTCATCACCACTTACGCGACGGCGACGGAGGCTGACAGCTATGTGGCTTGGGCAGAAGAAGCCGGTTTCAGCATGAACCTTCTCATCCATAATCCGGTGCTTCTGGTGCGGATGTTTTACCAGACCCTGGTGTGGAATGCGAAAGACATGCATATCACCATGATCGGAGGATGGCTTGGAAATCTGGACCAGGTGCTGGATGTGCCGTATCTGGTTGTGTGGATCCTTACATTATGTCTGATCGGTCTGGCACTGAAGATTCCGGCCGAGCAGATCCGCATGAATCTGCGCCAGCGGTTCTGGGTGGGAGTTCTTGCAGCGGCCTGCGCGGGGCTTACCATGTTGTCCATGCTGATCGCGTGGACACCGCTCAGCTCCCGGGTGATCCTGGGCGTGCAGGGCCGGTATTTCCTGCCATTTCTGCCGGTGCTTCTGCTGGCTTTGAAAAATCCTACGGTAGTTTTGACAAAGGATAAAAACCGTAGTATATTGTATCTGATGTGCTGTCTGAACGGTTATGCGCTGGTGCGTCTGTTCAGCATTGTGTGCATCCGTTTGTAAAACCTTAGAGAAATGAAAAGTGAGGAACAAGAATAATGGGAAAGATCAAAGTAACATCCTGTGATATCGAGGGACTTTATGTGATCGAGCCGACCGTATTTAAGGATGAGCGCGGCTATTTTGTAGAAACTTACAACCAGAATGACTTCAAGGAAGCCGGACTGAACATGGTATTTGTACAGGACAACCAGTCCATGTCCGTGAAGGGTGTACTGCGCGGCCTGCATTTCCAGAAACAGTATCCGCAGGGCAAGCTGGTGCGTGCCATCCGTGGTGCCGTATTCGATGTAGCAGTAGACCTGCGTGCAAACTCCAAAACCTACGGAAAGTGGTTTGGCGTGGAGCTGACTGCTGAGAACAAAAAGCAGTTCTACATCCCGGAGGGCTTTGCACACGGCTTCTTAGTGCTGTCCGATGAGGCAGAGTTCGCCTACAAGTGCACCGATTTCTATCATCCGGGCGATGAGGGCGGTCTGGCTTACAACGATCCGGAGATTGGCATTGACTGGCCGTTCGAGGAAGGTGTGGAGCTGATCATCTCTGAGAAAGATAAAAAGTGGAGTGGTCTGAAGGACACCTTCAAATTTAATGAGGAATAAAAATTTATGAATTATGTAATTTCTCTGATGAAAGAAATCGTCAGGAAACGAAAACTCATCTGGGATCTGGCGAAGGCTGATTTCCGAAAGCGCTTTGTCGGTTCGTACTTTGGCATCGTGTGGATGCTGGTGCAGCCGATCGTCACGGTGCTCATCTATTTCTTCATCTTCCAGGTGGGATTTAAGAGTGTGCCGCCGGTTCCGGGAGTGCCGTATGTGCTCTGGCTGATCCCGGGCATTGTGCCGTGGTTTTTCTACAGCGAGGCTTTAAACTGCGTGACAGGGTGTCTGCAGGAATACAGCTATCTGGTGAAGAAGGTTGTGTTCCAGGTTGAGATCCTTCCGATCATCAAGCTGATCTCCTGTATGCTGGTGCATGCCTTTTTCGCAGGGATCATGCTGGTCGTGTTCTTATGCTACGGCAGACTGCCGATGGCAACCTGGATCCAGATCTTGTATTACAGCTTCGCGGCAGCCATGCTGGCCCTGGCATTCGGTTACCTGACCTCTGCGGTCAATGTCTTCTTCAAAGACATGGCGCAGATCGTCAGCATCTGTCTGCAGTTTGGCATGTGGCTGACCCCGATCATGTACCAGGAGACCATGTTTGCGGACAAGGCTCCGTGGTTTGTGACGATCTTAAAGCTGAATCCGTTTTACTATGTGGTTGCCGGATACCGCGACAGCATGCTCACCGGAAACTGGTTCTGGGAACGCCCGAAGCTTGGCATTTATTTCTGGGTGGTAACGCTCGTCATCGGGCTTTTGGGACTCCGGGTGTTTAAACGGTTAAGACCGCATTTTTCTGACGTATTGTAAGGCTTGAAAAGAAAATGGTTTCTTGCGTTTTAAGCTGGCAGTTCCGGTAAAAAGAAAACGTATGACAGATAAGGGGGAATCATATGACCGAGTTAGAATTTCGCAACAAAGTCACATGGTTCTCTTTTGCGCTCAGTCTCTTGGTGATCTGGGTCCATTCCTATAATGCAGAGCTGTTTCTGGGCTATCAGGCAATGACCGGAACGGTTTATGTGCTGGAGCACCGGATCGGAGACTGGTTTGGGCAGATTGCGGTGCCGGGATTTTTTATGATCTCCGGGTACCAGTTTTACCGGAATTTCAGCTGGGACAAACTGAAAGGCAAATGGCAGAGGCGCGTAAAAAGCCTGCTTGTGCCGTATATTGTCTGGAACTTTCTTTACTATATCTGCTATGTGGTTGCCAGCCGCGTTCCGGCACTGTCTGATGTGGTGGGAAAAGGCGTCGTAAAGCTGTCGCTTCAGGCGGGGGTGGAAGCCGTGGTGGCCCACACCTACAACAATGTGTTCTGGTATCTGTACCAGCTCATCTGGCTGGTGGTGTTGGCACCGGTTCTTTATATGCTGCTAAAGCGTGTATGGAGCGGCTGTCTGCTGCTTGCTGCCTGCTGGATTCTGGTGCGGTTTAGTCCATCCGGACTTTTGGTAAACCCGGATGCGCTGATCTATTACGGCACGGGTGCCATGCTTGCACTGCACTGGAAGGCAGTGGCAGAGCAGTGTGAAAGCAGGATGTGCTTTTGGACCGGAATGTTTAGTATGGCAGCAGCGGCGGCTGTCTATTATGTGGGACTCTGGCAGGCACATATCCCATCCTTTGTTTTGTGCCGTGTTCTGGCGGTGGCGGGATTCTGGCTTGTGCTTCCGGGAAAACATCTCCCGGCGGCGAAGGAGTTTATGAAACACAATTTTTTCCTGTATGCGGTTCACTTTGCCATTGTTCGGCTCATCAACAAGACGGCAGCCCGGATCGGAATCATAGGGACAGCAAACTGGTATGGACCGTTCCTTTTGTTTTTGTTCATGCCGGTTCTGGTGCTTGTGATCAGCAGTGTGACCGGGGCATGGATGCGAAGGTACCTGCCGCGTGTATGGAGGCTGCTGACGGGAGACAGATGAATGGGCAGATAAATGGTTATTTTGGGGAATCCGGGGAAGCTGTCTGCGATTGTCTGTCACCATCACAACCACTGTGAAGTGTGATGGATCTGTGATAAATAAATAGGAGGAGATGCGATGATAAAAAATATTGTATTCGACATGGGGAAAGTTCTGATTTACTACGAATCCATGCGGGCATGCCGCCATTTTATTGAAAATGAGGAAGACCAGAAAGCGGTCTGTACGGCTGTGTTCGATTCCCCGGAATGGATCCTGCTGGATATGGGAGTCATTTCTGAAGAAGAGGGACTCAAAAAAATGTGCGCGAGACTTCCAGAGCGTCTGCATGAAGCGGCGAAGCTGTGTTTTGACAACTGGGAGAAATATTGCATGTGGAAAAATAAAGATATGGAGGCACTGGTGCGGGAACTGAAAGCAAAAGGGTATGGCCTTTATGTCTGCTCCAATGCGTCTGTCCGGCTGCCGTCCTGCTACAAAGAGGTGATCCCGGCTGTCGAATGTTTCGATGGACTGCTCTTTTCTGCCGAGGTGAAATGCTTAAAACCGCAGAAAGAGATGTATGAGCATTTCTTCAACCGCTTCAGATTAAAGCCGGAGGAGTGTTATTTTATCGATGATCTGCCGATGAATATTGAGGGAGCAAAAGCCTGTGGTATGGATGGGCATTGCTTCGCAGATGGCAGCATGGAAAATCTGAGAAAGGATTTAGAGAAGGTATTATGAGTAAAGCAAATTTGAATTTTGAGAAGACCAATGAGGAACTGCTTCAGTTCCTCGACAACAGCCCAAGTGCATTCCACGCAACGGCAAATATGTGTGAAATGCTGAAAAACGCTGGATTTACCCGTCTGTATGAAGGAGAAAAATGGAACCTGGAGGCAGGAAATGGTTACTATGTGACCAGAAACGATTCTGCCCTGATCGCATTCAAGATCCCGAAACAGGATTTCGCAGGCTTCCAGATTATGGCAAGCCACAGTGACTCTCCGGTCTTTAAGATCAAAGCCAATGCCGAGATCGTCGTGGAGAACCAGTATGTGAAGCTGAACGTGGAAAAATACGGCGGCATGATCTGCTCCACCTGGCTGGACCGTCCGCTTTCCGTGGCAGGCCGCGTGATCGTGCGCACTGCTGATGGCATTGCAACCAAGTTCGTCAACGTAGATCGTGACCTGATGATCATCCCGAATCTGGCGATTCACATGAACCGTCAGGTGAACGACGGGTATGCGTTCAATGCCCAGAAAGATATGCTTCCGCTGTTCTGCGAAGCTGCCGAAAAGCAGGTAAAGGGCTGCTTTACTGAGCTGATCGCAAATGAGGCCGGTGTAACGGCAGAGGATATCCTGGATATGGATATGTTTTTATATAACCGCATGAAGGGCACCCTGCTCGGTGCAGACGGCGAGTTTATCGCAAGCCCGCATTTGGATGATCTGCAGTGTGCGTTTGCATCCTTAAAGGGCTTTCTGGCAGCAGAGCCGAAGGACAGCGTAGCCGTTCACTGCGTATACGATAATGAGGAAGTGGGAAGCGGCACCAAACAGGGCGCAGAATCTACGTTCTTAAAAGATGTGTTAAACCGCATCAACACCGGCATGGGCCGCACCCAGGAAGAGTATTTAACTGCACTGGCATCCAGCTTCATGGTATCTGCAGACAATGCGCATGCCATCCATCCGAACCAGCCGGATAAGGCAGACCCGACCAGCCGCCCGTACATGAACCAGGGGATCGTCATCAAATACAGCGCAAACCAGAAGTACTGCACCGACGCAGTTTCTGCTGCTGTATTCAAGACCATCTGCGAGAAGGCAGAGGTTCCGTACCAGGTATTCTTAAACCGTTCCGACATCCTCGGCGGTTCCACTCTGGGCAATATTTCCGGAACCCAGGTTGCATTAAATACCGTAGATATCGGCCTGCCGCAGCTTGCCATGCACTCCAGCTATGAGACTGCTGGAAGCCGCGACACCGCATACCTGATTGAGGCAGCAAAGGTTCTTTATTCCGGAAGCTTTACCGGAAAAGGTGACGGGGCTTACCGTTTAGGTTAAAAAAATTCCATGCACAGGAAATAAATTGCCATTTAGGGCAGAGCGCGTTATAATGGGCGCAAAGATTACTGTCTGCGCGGGAAGTGTAACGCGCAAAAATGGAAAATCAAAATCTTTGAGAAAAACAAAGGAGTTTCATATCATGACAAAGATCAGAACAAGATATGCACCGAGCCCGACCGGCCGCATGCATGTAGGTAACTTAAGAACCGCACTGTACGCATACCTCATCGCCAAGCATGAGGGCGGCGATTTCCTCTTACGTATCGAGGATACCGACCAGGAGCGCTTCGTTGAGGGTGCAACCGAGATCATTTACCGCACTCTGGCTGAGACCGGTCTGGTACACGACGAAGGTCCGGACAAAGACGGCGGCTGCGGTCCGTACGTGCAGAGTGAGCGCCAGAAAGCGGGCATCTACTTAGAGTATGCCAAAAAGCTGGTAGAAAAAGGCGAGGCTTATTACTGCTTCTGCACCCAGGAGCGCTTAAACTCCTTAAAGAAGACCGTAAACGGCGAGGAGATCATGACCTATGACAAGCACTGCCTGCACTTAAGCAAGGAAGAGGTAGAGGCAAACCTGGCAGCAGGCATGCCATATGTCATCCGTCAGAATAACCCGACCGAGGGCACCACAACCTTCCATGACGAGATCTACGGAGACATCACCGTAGACAACTCTGAGTTAGACGATATGGTCCTCATCAAATCCGATGGTTACCCGACCTACAACTTCGCAAACGTGGTAGACGATCATTTAATGGGAATCACCCATGTTGTGCGCGGCAACGAGTACCTGTCCTCCTCCCCGAAGTACAACCGTCTGTACGATGCGTTTGGCTGGGAGATTCCGGTTTATGTACACTGCCCGCTGATCACCGATGAGTTCCACAAAAAGCTTTCCAAGAGAAGCGGCCACTCCTCCTTCGAGGACCTGATCGAGCAGGGCTTTGTATCCGAGGCGGTTGTAAACTATGTGGCACTGCTTGGCTGGTCCCCGACCGACAACCAGGAAATCTTCTCCCTGGAGGAGCTGGTAAAGGCATTTGATTACCACAACATCAGCAAGTCCCCGGCCGTATTCGATATCACAAAATTAAAATGGATGAACGGCGAGTACTTAAAAGCAATGGACGCAGACCGTTTCTACGAGCTGGCAGAGCCGTACTTAAAGGCTGTCATCAAGAAAGATCTCGATTTAAAGAAGATCGCAGGCATGGTAAAGACCCGTATCGAGATCTTCCCGGACATCGAGGCACAGGTAGACTTCTTCCAGGAGCTGCCGGAGTACGATGTGGCAATGTACACCCATAAGAAGATGAAGACCAACTCCGAGAATTCCCTCGAGGTATTAAACGATGTGCTGTCGATTCTGGAAGCACAGGAGGACTTCACCAACGATGCACTTTACGCAGCATTATCTGCTTATGTATCCGAGAAAGGCTACAAGACCGGCTTTGTCATGTGGCCGATCCGTACCGCTGTATCCGGCAAGCAGATGACCCCGGCCGGTGCGACCGAGATCATGGAAGTGCTTGGCAAGGAAGAGTCCCTGGCACGTATCCGCAAGGGCATTGAGATGCTTTCTGCAGTGAACGCATAGGAAGCTGCACATGGAGCCTGTCTGGGATGCTTTTGTGACAGAGAGATTTCAGACGGCCAGACGAAGAAAGGAACCGCATACATGGCGTTTCATGAATCACAGCTGCAGGCCATCCATCACCGGCAGGGTCCGATGATGGTGCTTGCAGGACCGGGATCCGGCAAAACCACGGTCATTACCCACCGGGTGAAATATCTGGTGGAAGAGTGCAGCGTGGAGCCGGGAAGCATCCTGGTCATTACCTTTACAAAGGCCGCTGCACAGGAAATGCGGCAGCGATTTGAGAAGCTGACGGAGGGACGCAGACTCCCCGTCAGCTTCGGTACGTTTCACGCAGTATTTTTTGCGATCTTAAAGCGTGCGTACCGCTACGATGCCTCCAATATCGCGCGGGACGAACAGCGCACCGCCATCATCCGGGAGCTGGTAGACCGCTACCAGATGGATGTCGAGGACGAGGCAGAGTTCATTGCCCAGATTCTTTCGGAAATCAGCCTGGTAAAAGGCGAGATGATGAATCTGGACTATTATTATTCCAAAAACTGTTCAGAAGAAATGTTCAAGAAGCTGTACCAGGGCTACGAAAAAGCCATGGTCGAGAAGAGTCTTCTGGATTTTGATGATATGCTGGTGCTCTGCTATGAGCTGTTTACCCAGAGAAAAGACATTCTGGAGGCGTGGCAGAGAAAGTACCAGTATATCCTGATCGATGAGTTCCAGGACATCAACCGGGTGCAGTATGAGATTATCCGGATGCTGGCAGCACCGCAGAACAACCTGTTTATCGTGGGCGATGATGACCAGTCCATTTACCGCTTCCGCGGTGCGAAGCCGGAGATCATGCTCGGATTTGAGAAGGACTATCCCCAGGCAAAACGGGTTCTTTTGGGGATAAACTACCGCTCCACTTCCAATATTGTGGATTACGCCGGCTGTCTGATCCGCCACAATAAAACCCGTTTCGAGAAAGAAATCCGCGCCGCAAGGGGAGCCGGAAGACCGGTCACGACGGTCGGATTCGCGGACGCCCCGACCGAGACCAGGACGATCATAAAAGAAATCCAGGATTATGTGCAGATGGGCTACCGCCTGTCGGATATTGCCGTGCTCTACCGCACCAGCATGGAGCCGAGACTCCTCATGGAACGGTTGATGGAATACAACATTCCGTTCCAGATGCGGGATGCACTGCCAAATATCTATGAGCACTGGATCACCCAGGACCTTTTGACCTACATTCGCATCGCGGCAGACCCGCTGGCGGAAAAACACCAGGCAAAGCGTGCCGATGCCCTGCGCATCATCAACCGGCCGAAACGCTACATCAGCCGGGAAGCGCTGGATGGGCAGATCGTTTCCTGGGACCAGGTCAAATCCTGGTACCGGTCGAAGGACTGGATGGTGGAGCGCATCGAAGATCTGGAATATGATCTAAAGATACTCAAAAAGCTGGCACCGGTGGCGGCGGTGAATTATATCCGCAAAGCCATCGGCTACGACGAATACTTAAAAGATTATGCAGAGTACCGCCGCATGAAGCCGGAGGAACTCCTGGAACTGGCAGACCAGATCCAGGAAAGCGCATCCGGGTATAAGACCATTGATGCCTGGCTTCTTCATATGGAAGAATACGGCGAACAGCTCAAGCAGCAGGCGCAGAACTGGGAAGTACGGGACCAGGACTGTGTGGCCCTTATGACCATGCACAGCGCCAAAGGACTGGAGTTCCCAATCGTTTATATCATGGACGCAAACGAGCGGGTAACCCCGCACCACAAAGCTGTCCTGGACGCGGATCTCGAAGAAGAACGGCGCATGTTTTACGTAGCCATGACCCGCGCCAAAGACCGGCTCCATGTGTATTACACAAAAGAGCGGTATGGAAAGCCGCAGGAGCGGTCGCGGTTTATTGATGAATATTTATATCCGGATAGCGCGCCGCCAGGAGAATTCCGGCCAGGACCGGAAGTGAAAACGAAAGGAATGTTAGAATCCTGTAGGGCAACCAGTCAACAGAAAACGGCTGCAAAAACAGAACGACCGGCCATGCAGCAGAGTGCCGGAACAAAGCCAGTGCGGAATGGAAAGGTGGTCAGGTGATGCAGGACAAAAAGATGGAACAGCAGAAAATGAGTTCACAAAAACAGGAGCAGAAAGAAATGCGGCAGGGTCTTGTGCACATATACTGCGGTGACGGCAAAGGCAAGACCTCTGCAGCCGTGGGTCTGGCTGTTCGTGCGGCAGGCCGCGGCATGAAGGTTCTGGTAGTGCGTTTCTTAAAAACAGAAAACTCCGGGGAAGTGGAAGTGCTTCGGAGCATTCCAGGCATCACCGTCACCCCCTGTGACCGTACCTTTGGCTTTGTGTTCCGCATGAACGAGGAACAGAAGGCAGAAGCCGCAGAGTATTACCAGAAACGGTTTGAGACAGCGGAAAAAGAAGCAGAAAGCGGAAACTATGACCTGCTGATTCTGGATGAGATTCTGGCATCCTGCAATTATGGCATGGTGCAGGAACAGTCCGTACTGGAATTTCTGCATACAAAACCAGCGGGGCTTGAGGTTGTCCTGACCGGACGGGACCCGTCGGAGAAAATGGTGGAGCAGGCGGATTATGTATCGGAGATTCACATGGTAAAGCATCCTTATGAAAAAGGGATTCCGGCGCGGAAGGGTATTGAATTTTAAAACTGCCAGCCGAAAAAATATAACCGGAATCTGCAAAACATATTGCCTAAAACATTCCGGTCAGCTATAATGAACTGGCAACGTATTGGCAAGAAAAATCAGCGAGGTACATTTTTATGGCAAAGAACCAGAACGAAGAGATGGATTTAGAGCAGGAGGAGATGACTGTAACCCTCACCTTAGACGATGGCAGTGAAGTAGAGTGTGTTGTGCTCACCATCTTTGAGGCAGGCGACCGTGACTATATCGCACTGCTCCCGACCGAGGGCGCAGAGGCAGAAGAGGGCGAGGTATACTTATACCGTTATGAGGAAGATGAAGACGGTAATCCGAGCCTGGATAACATCGAGGATGACGACGAGTATGAAGTTGTAGCAGATGCTTTCGATGAGCTGCTCGACGATCAGGAGTTCGACGAGATCGTAGGCGAGGATGAGCTCGACTAAACATAATAATATCGTGAACGTGACAGGGTCATGGAAGCTGCCGCAAGGCAACTTCCATGACCCTGTTATCTTTTGAAAATGCGTATGCACATGTAAAAATTTTCATAAAATGTAAAAAATGTCAGAAGACGGCAAGACGAGTCAGGATGCTGTCTGCATATTTACTTCCTTTCTCCGATTCATTATAATTTGTTTATCATTAAAATGATTTTGCGCGCAAATATAATGAAATGGAGGGTAAAATGAAAACATTTATACAAAAGCTGGGAAAATCTTTGATGGGGCCTTTGTCCATTATTGTAGCAGCTGGTTTATTATTGGGACTCGCTTCCACACTACAGAATCCGAATGTATTCGGAAATGTACTTCAGGATGTGGCATTTGTAAATAACTTTGTCAGCCTTGTAAATGCACTGGCAGGTGCACTGTTTGGTCTTCTTCCAATCCTGTTCTGCATGTCCGTGGCTCAGGGTATGTCAAGAGAAGACCGCGAAGTGGCAACGTTTGCATCGATCATAGGATTTGCGCTGTTCCATACCACGATCCGGTTTTTCTTAAGCCTGAAAGGAATCACGGCCGATACAGTTAGTATTGATTATCTGATGAGACAGGGGTATTCTTTACTTGAAGCGACGCAGCAGAATGCGGCTTATGATACTGTTATGGGTATCTTCACCTATCGCATGAGTATTTTTGGCGGTATCATTGTTGGTCTTTGGACGGCAATGATCCACAACCGTTTCCATGAGACACAGCTTCCGGTAGCATTCAGTTTCTTCAGCGGCAAGCGTTTCGTTCCGATCATGATGGTTGTGACGATCCCGTTCCTGGGACTGCTTATGTTCTTCGTATGGCCGGTATTTAATGTGATCATCAATGGATTTGGCAGTCTTCTTGCTTCTGCGGGAGCATTTGGTACGTTCATTTACGGATTCCTGGAACGTCTTCTGATCCCGACTGGCCTGCATCATATCCTGAATCAGCTGATCCGCTTTACTCCAATTGGAGGAACCGCTGAGATCGATGGCCAGCAGGTATCTGGTGCGCTGAATATCTTTAATACTCTGCTGATGCAGCAGAATCCGGATATGGATGTTATGCGTCAGGCAACACGCTTCCTGACACAGGGAACGCATCCGTTCATGGTATTTGGTCTTCCGGCAGCATGTTATGCCATGTATAAAACTGCATATCCGCAGAATCGTGAGAAAGCAAAAGGTATTTTACTGGCAGCTGGATTGACGAGCTTCTTTACCGGTATTACAGAGCCGATTGAGTTTTCCTTTATTTTCATCTCCCCGCTTTTATGGGTGTTCCATGCGTTTATGGCAGGTATGTCTTTCCTGATCAACACCTTCCTGAGTGTCTGCATCGGAAATGCAGGCGGCGGCTTGGTTGATCTTATGTTATTTGGCGTGCTGCGCGGACCTCAGACCAAATGGATCTTAAATGTAGGAGTAGGTCTGGTTTATGCTGTGATCTATTACAATGTATTTAAGTGGGCTATCGTGAAGTTCAATATTAAGACTCCGGGCCGTGAGGACGAGTCAGATGCGGTTGATTATAATGAAGAAATCACCGAGCTGGGATCAGCAATCATGGAAGCTCTGGGA
The DNA here is from genome assembly GCF_003477935.1 of Clostridium sp. AF32-12BH. Classification (NCBI taxonomy): domain Bacteria; kingdom Bacillati; phylum Bacillota; class Clostridia; order Eubacteriales; family Clostridiaceae; genus Clostridium; species Clostridium sp. AF32-12BH. The sequence goes on from NZ_QUEH01000004.1 coordinate 108,269, forward strand.
GGCAAAGAAAATATTGTTGAAATTGATAACTGTATTTCCCGTCTCAGACTGGTGCTGAAAGATTCTGCAAAGGTCAATGAAAAAGCGTTAAAGGCAACCGGATCCCTCGGACTGATTCGTATTAATGAAGAAAATGTTCAGGTCGTATATGGAGCAAAGGTTGAGAAGGCAGCCGCAGAACTGAAACGTGCAGTAAAAAAGGCAGGGAGCAGTGCAGCTGGAAAGCACGCAGATTTTGAGGCTCCGGTAGCAGGAAGCCTGATTCCGATCACGGAAGTGAAGGATACTGCATTTTCCCAGAAGATGGTAGGCGATGGATTTGCCATCATTCCGGAGAGCAATACGGTATATGCACCGTGGAGCGGAACGGTTGCAGCCTGCTTTGAGACAAATCATGCAGTTGGAATCGTAACAGAAAACGGAGATGAAGTACTGATTCATATCGGCATTGATACGGTGAAGCTGAAAGGGGAAGGTTTCCGATCCTTTGTAAAGCAGGGACAGAAGGTAAAACAGGGAGAAAAACTGATCGAATTTGACCGGGAACTGATCCATTCACGAGGATTGGATCCGGTAGTGATTCTGATCTTCCCGAATAAGACTGTGAATGTAAATGCGGCGCATCAGAAGCTGAAAGAGCATCAGGAAATCAATGTAAAAATTTATTAAACGTTATACAGGGAGAAAAAATGAGAACAAATAAGGCGAGAATTCAGCATGATCTGGAGATATTGGCAACGTATACTTCTACACCGGGTCATGGTGTGACACGGTCTTCTTATTCGAAAGAAGATAAGATGGCCAAGGAATATCTCAAAGAAGAAATGCAGAAACTGGGGATTCAGATTTATGAGGACGGATTTGGCACACTGTTCGGAAGAAAAGAGGGAAAATTGAAGGATGCACCGGTTGTAATATTCGGTTCCCATTATGATTCCGTGGTAAACGGAGGTGCCTTTGATGGTGCGGCAGGCAGTGTAGCTGCGCTGGAAGTTATGCGTGTTCTCCATGAGTGCGGTTTTGAGAATGACTATCCATTGGAGCTGATCTTAATGAATGCAGAGGAAGGGGCCACATTTGGTCCCTGCACCGGAGTTTCCAATTCGCGCGCGATGGTTGGTACTATGACTATGGAAGAGTTGGAGACCGTGAAGAACCGCTTTGGACAGACAAAGCTGGAAGCAATGAAGGAGTATGGCCTGATTCCGAATCTGGAATCAGCCAGACGTGCTCCGGGCTCGATCAAAAATTTTGTGGAAATGCATGTGGAGCAGGGACCGGTTCTGGATCGCGAAAATATTGAAATTGGTCTGATCAAATATCTGGCAGGAATCGGACGTTACACGATTCGTTTCCATGGGCAGACTGCAGATTCTACTGCGCCGATGGCTGAACGAAAAGACGCATTGGTTGCCGCAGCCTGCTTTATCACGATGTTTGATGAGCAGATCAGGGCTTTGGGACCGGATGTAACCGGCATGGTAGGCAAACTGGATATTACACCAAATTCCAACCAGTTTGTACCGGAACTGGTGGAAGGAAAGATCGAGATCCGGACATTTTCCAAAGAGTGTATCGAAAAGACGGATTTCCGGAAGATGATCCAGGATATTTTAGACCATGTTGCGCAAAAATATGGGATTTCCTGTGACTTGGAGGAAATACGCCGGATCAATTATCCAAACCCGACAGGCCCTAGTGTGATGTGCTGGGAGAATGTCAGGAAAATGGAAGCCATCTGTGATGAACTTGGCTACAGCCACTGCATTATCAACAACGGAACCGGACATGATTCCATGATCATGACCGATTTTACAGATACCAATATGATCTATGTTCCAAGCCGCAATGGAGGTGTTTCACACTGTCCGGAGGAGTGGACGGAATATGAAGATGTGAAGAAGGGTGCAGATGTTCTGCTGCATCTGATTATGGAACTGAGCAGAGAGGAAGAAAAATGAGAGGATCTGGAGAAATTTTCTATGGAACGGTGATGCCTCCAAAGCCGGATTGTACCGGAGTGCCGGTCCTGCTCAGTGATGCTGTCATGGAGAAACGGTGCAGAGCTGTGCTGGAACGAATGGAACAAGAAAATCTGGATTCTCTGGTTGTTTACGGGGATCTGGAGCATGGGCAAAATTTTGCCTATCTTACGGGATTTCTGCCAAGATTTGAGGAGGCACTGCTGGTTCTGAATAAAGGCGGGCATCATGCGATGATGATGGGAAACGAAAATCTGAATAAGGTATCCTGTGCTCGGATCAAAGCCCAGGCAATCCATGTCCCATTCTTTTCCCTGCCGAATCAGCCGATGGGCGGAGAGTGCAGTCTTACGGAATGTTTTCGGGAAGCCGGGCTGAAAGAAGAAAGCCGGATTGGAATTGCAGGCTGGAAATATTTTACCAGCCGGATTCTGGATAACAGACAGCTGTTTGATGTACCGTCTTATATTGTGGAAGCGGTTCGTGATGCCGCCGGGCCGGACGGAATCGTCGTGAATGCAGCAGATATTTTTATCGGAAAGAAAGGCGTGCGCTGTATCAATACGGCCAATGAACTGGCGCATTATGAATTTGGTGCAGCGCTGGCTTCGGACTGCATATTAAAGGCTATGGACCATCTGGACATTGGTGTGAAAGAAACAGAGCTTGGAGCAGATCTGCAGGCGTTGGGGCAGAAAAACAGCGTAGTGACGATTGCGGCGGCTGGAAAACGTTTTGAAAAAGCAAACCTGTACCCAATGGATAAGGATGTGAAGCTTGGAGATCCGGTCAGTCTGACGGTCGGATATCGCGGCGGGCTTTCCTCACGCTGTGGATATGCAGTTCACAGTGAGAACGAACTTCCGGAAGCGAATCGGAATTATCTGGATCGGGTCGTAAAACCGTATTATCATGCAATTGTGTCCTGGCTGGGAGAAATTCACTGCGGAATGAGCGGTGGAGAACTATATGATCGGATCGAACAGATATTGCCAAAAGAGGAGTATCGGTGGTCTCTTTGTCCGGGACACCTGACGGCAGATGAAGAATGGATGTCTTCTCCGGTCTATGAGGCAAGTGAGGAAATCCTGAAAAGTGGAATGATGCTGCAAACCGATATTATTCCATCGGTTCCCGGCTATGCGGGAACCAGTGTGGAAAGTACCATTGCACTGGCAGATGAAACGCTGCGCATGGAAATCCAAAAGGAAGAGCCACAGCTCTGGGAACGGATTGTGAAACGCAGAAGTTATCTGGAAAAGGTGCTTGGGATCCGAATGCATCCGGATGTACTGCCTATGTGTTCCACGGTTGCGTATCTGCGACCGTTCCTGCTGGAAAAAGGAAAAGCTATGTATGTGAAGCATCGTCAGGCTGATTCAGATAATTGATATACTGGTCATACAGCAGGTGGAGAACAAGGTGCAGGGTCAGGTAGGAAGAACGGTTGATGTTCATTTCTTTGTTCACGGCTGTACCCTGATAATAAAGGTTGTAAGCTGAAATCTCGGCCAGTTCATTGTTGGACATGGTTGTAACAGAAACCAGGGGAATCTTCATGAGACTGAGATTCAGGAGCGTTTCCCGGTATTTTTCGACATTGCCAGACCAGGACGCGACAAATAAAAGATCATTCGGACGCATGTATTTCTTCACGATCTTTAACTCAGTGTGAGTTGGGATAATCACAATATTTTTATTCACATTTAAGAAACAACGGGCCAGTTCCTGGAGCATCAGGCGCTGGCCTTGTCCTGTTCCATAAGCATAAATCCGGTCAGACTGATCGATGAGCCGGCAGATGTCCAGAACCTGACTGTTCTGGAGAAAAAGTTTGGTGGTTTGTGCAATATCCTGATTCAGAATTTCAATCAGGTTCAGAACTTCTGCGTTTTCTGCAGAATCGGAACGCAGAAAATATTTGAACTCACTGTAACCACTGAAATTCAATTTCTGGGCTGTGCGGAGGATCGTTGCCGTGGAAACGTTACAAAGTTTGGCAAGATCAGCAATGTTCATTTTCTTGCAGGACTCTAGATTAGCCTGCACGAATTGCAGGATGTGCTGGTCTACCGTATTCAGTTTTTCATAGTTTTCATTGATGACACGATCGAGCTGAATTCCCATAATATCCTCCAGACTTTGTAATATGAAAGATTATAACACAGGATATCGCAAATTGAAAGAAAATCGTCAGATAATTGCCCGGCAAATTCGTTGACAAATGCCATTGGAAAAAGGTATCATAAACTATAGCAGTAAGAGTGTTCTGACGGAAAAAGGAGAATGATCGTTATGAAGAAAAATATGTTTAAGGTTATGGCGCTGAGCCTGGCTATGGCTGCATTATCCAGCACGGCAGCATTTGCAGCAGGCTGGGGCAAGGTTGGCAGTGAGTGGTATTATTACCAGGAGGACGGAACCGTTGCAAGAAATACCTGGATCAATACACTGGTCAGCAACGATGAGTCCGGAGAATTGAGCTACCAGGTTGGCAGCAAGGATTTCGTGACCGAGGAGGGCAAGAGCATTGCCGCTTCCTACTGGGTACAGGGCAATGGTGTTATGGCAACCGGATGCTGGGTAGCGGACGGCGACACCTGGTACCGGGTAGATAACAAGGGCATGATCATGAAAGACCAGGTTTACACCGAGAACAAGGATATGTATTACCTCGATGCCGATGGAAAAATGCTGACCAATGGCTGGTATCAGAACGAGGAAGGCAAGTGGTACTACATGGGTGAGGATGGCAAGGCAGTCAAGAATGGCTGGAAGACCATCGACGATGCAGAGTATTACTTCTTAAAGAGCGGTACCATGGCAACGGACGTGAACATTCCGGGCGGCGGACACGTTGGTGCGGATGGCAAGCGCGACCGCTAAGGAAAGGATGGATGCAGGACGATGACAACGTTTATGAAAAAAGCAGCAGTGCTTTGCATGGCAGCAGTGCTGGTATTGTCTTCTGCATTCTGCAGCTTTGCGGAGAACGGCTGGAAACGCAGCGGAAGTGTATGGAATTATTACTATTCCAACGGGAAGATGGCAAAAAACACCTGGATTAAGAATGGCGATGTGCTCTTCTGGATCGAGGAAGATGGCACCATGGCTACCTCCAAGTGGCATGAACAGGATCATATCTGGTACTATCTGGATGCCAGCGGTGCCGCCGTAACCGGCTGGAAAGAGATTGATGACAAGTGGTATTACTTCCGGGAAGACCATGCCATGGCAACGGATGAGACCATTGGAAGCTATTATGTTGGCAAGGACGGAGCCTGGGACAGCCGCAAATGACCGAATGAGGGACAGATGGCAATGACTGCGGGGATGCAAAATCCACAAAACATGTTTTGCCATGTTCTGCAGACGGAACTATCTGAAAAATACTGGAATCGCCGGAGGGGATATGCCTTCCGGCGATATTTTTTACCTTTTTGATAACTGTAAGTTATGAAGACAATTCCTATCTCGTATGGATTTTTCTGTATAAATTCCAGTGTATCAGTTGAAAAATGACAATAAATGCGTTAATATGGGAAGAAATACGTTCCTTTTTGTTCTATAGGATCATTGCCTGAGAAATGAAAAGCTTTGAACAGGAACGAAAATACCACCGATTAAGAAAAAGGGAATGGATCAGAAAGAGGTAAGACACCATGAATTGTAATATCGTAACGATCCCTGGAGATGGAATCGGACCGGAGATTGTACGCGAAGCGTGCAAGGTCCTTGATAAAGTTGGCGAGGTATACGGACATACTTTCCAGTACACAAAAATCCTGATGGGCGGCTGCTCCATCGACGAATACGGAGTTCCGTTAACCGATGAGGCACTGGAGACCGCAAAGAAGAGCGATGCAGTTTTACTTGGCGCTGTGGGCGGTAATGTAGGAAATTCAAAATGGTACGACGTGGCACCGAACTTAAGACCTGAGGCGGGGCTGCTTGCGATCCGCAAAGGTCTTAAGTTATTTGCGAATCTGCGTCCGGCTTACCTTTACAATGAGCTGGCAGATGCATGCCCGTTAAAGAAAGAGAACATCGGCGACGGTTTTGACATGATCATCGTCCGTGAACTGACTGGTGGTCTGTATTTCGGTGAGCGTCATACTGAGAAAGTAAACGGTGTGATGCAGGCAACCGATACCCTGACCTACAACGAAAACGAGATCCGCCGGATTGCCATCAAGGCATTTGACATCGCCATGAAGAGAAGAAAACACGTCATCAGCGTGGATAAGGCAAACGTGCTGGATTCTTCCAGACTCTGGAGAAAGGTAGTCGAGGAAGTTGCCAAGGATTACCCGGAAGTAAAGCTGGAGCATATGCTGGTCGATAACTGTGCTATGCAGCTTGTTATGAACCCGGCTCAGTTCGATGTGGTCCTGACGGAGAATATGTTTGGTGACATCCTTTCGGATGAGGCCAGCATGATCACAGGTTCCATCGGTATGCTGTCTTCTGCAAGCTTAAATGAGACCAAGTTCGGTATGTATGAGCCGAGCCACGGTTCCGCACCGGATATCGCAGGCAAAGACCTGGCAAACCCGATCGCAACCATTCTTTCCGCAGCGATGATGCTTCGTTATTCTTTCGATATGGATAAAGAAGCCGATGCGATCGAGGCAGCTGTGCAGCAGGTACTGACCGACGGTTACCGCACCGGCGACATTTACAGCGAGGGCTGCAAAAAAGTCGGAACCATCGAGATGGGCGACCTGATCGCGGCACGCATCCACTAAGCAGTCCGAGAAACGTTACGGTTCACGCATGTTTGTCCGGCATCCGGACAGGTAAACAGAATTTTGTATAGAATTGCTACAATAGAAAACTGAAATGAATAGAAATCACATACCGGTATCTGCGCCTGCAGATGCCGGCACGCACATGAGGAGGAGTCAGAATATGAGAAGTGATAATGCAAAAGCAGGAATGCAGCAGGCCCCGGCACGCTCCCTGTTCCGCGCACTGGGATTAACCGATGAAGAGATGGAGCGCCCGTTAATCGGTATTGTAAGCTCTTACAATGAGATCGTGCCGGGTCATATGCACCTGGACAAGATCGTGGAAGCCGTAAAACAGGGTGTAGCCATGGCAGGCGGTACCCCGATCGTATTCCCGGCCATTGCAGTCTGCGATGGTATTGCCATGGGACATGTCGGAATGAAATATTCCCTGGTAACCCGTGACCTGATCGCTGATTCCACCGAGTGTATGGCACTGGCACATCAGTTTGATGCACTGGTCATGGTACCGAACTGCGATAAGAACGTACCGGGACTTTTGATGGCAGCAGCCCGCTTAAACATCCCTACTGTGTTCGTCAGTGGCGGTCCGATGTTAGCCGGTCACGTAAAAGGCGAGAAACGCAGCCTCTCCAGCATGTTCGAGGCAGTCGGATCCTACGCAGCAGGTCTTATGACTGAGGACGATGTCAAAGAATTCGAGTGTAAGGTTTGTCCGACCTGTGGTTCCTGTTCCGGTATGTACACGGCAAACAGCATGAACTGCCTGACTGAGGTTCTTGGTATGGGCTTAAAGGGCAACGGCACCATTCCGGCTGTTTATTCCGAGCGTCTGGTCCTTGCAAAGCATGCAGGTATGGCTGTTATGGATATGTTAAAGAAGAATATCCGCCCGAGAGACATCATGACCGAGGCAGCTTTCCGCAATGCCCTGACCATGGATATGGCTCTGGGCTGCAGCACCAACAGCATGCTGCATCTGCCGGCGATTGCGCATGAGGCAGGCGTTGAATTAAACGTAGACATCGCAAATGAGATCAGCGCAAAGACCCCGAACCTGTGCCACCTGGCCCCGGCCGGACATACCTATATGGAAGACTTAAATGAGGCAGGCGGCATCTACGCCGTTATGAACGAGATCAGCAAGTTAGGACTCTTAAATCTGGACTGTATGACGGTAACCGGTAAGACGGTTGGCGAGAACATCAAAGACTGCGTCAACAAGAATCCGGAGATCATCCGTCCGGTAGACAACCCATATTCCAAGACCGGCGGTATCGCAGTGCTTCGCGGTAACCTGGCACCGGATTCCTGCGTGGTAAAACGTTCCGCAGTTGCACCGGAGATGCTGGTCCATGAGGGTCCTGCACGTGTATTTGACTGTGAGGACGATGCGATCGCAGCGATCAAAGGCGGCAAGATCGTGGCAGGCGATGTTGTTGTCATCCGTTATGAGGGACCGAAGGGCGGTCCGGGTATGAGAGAGATGTTAAACCCGACCTCCGCTATCGTTGGTATGGGCCTTGGCTCTACCGTAGCCCTGATCACGGACGGACGTTTCAGCGGTGCTTCCCGCGGCGCTTCTATCGGCCATGTAAGCCCGGAGGCAGCAGCAGGCGGCCCGATCGGTCTGGTAGAAGAGGGCGATATCATTTCCATCGATATCAATGCAAACACCATCAACATGAAGGTTTCCGATGAAGAACTGGCAAGACGCCGTGCAAACTGGACTCCGAAGACCAAAGAGGTGACCGGTTACTTAAAGCGTTATGCAGCACTGGTAACCAGCGCAGACAAGGGCGCTATCTTAAAAGGAAACTAATTCATGTAACCCGTACCAGAGACAGATAAGGAGTGTTTTCACATGGCGGAGACCAGAGTACTTAATGGATCAGAAATCCTGATCGAATGTTTAAAAGAACAGGGTGTAAAGACCGTGTTCGGTTATCCGGGAGGGGCCATTTTAAATATCTACGATGCGCTTTACAAGCATCAGGATGAGATTACCCACATCCTGACCTCCCACGAGCAGGGCGCATCCCATGCAGCAGACGGTTACGCGAGAGCCACCGGAAAAGTCGGCGTATGTCTGGCTACTTCCGGTCCAGGCGCGACCAACCTGGTAACCGGTATCGCGACCGCATTCATGGATTCCATCCCGATGGTTGCGATCACCTGTAACGTTGGCGTGAGCCTGCTTGGCCGCGACAGCTTCCAGGAGATCGACATCACCGGTGTGACCATGCCGATCACCAAATATAATTTCATTGTAAAAGATATCACGAAGCTGGCAGACACGGTCCGCCGTGCGTTTACCATTGCACAGAGCGGAAGACCAGGTCCGGTCCTCATCGATATCACAAAAGATGTGACTGCGGCAGAGTATGAGTATACGCCGCAGGAACCGGCACCGATCGAGCGTCAGACCGATACCATCCGTGAGGAAGACATCGAGACGGCGCTGGAGATGATCCGCAACAGCAAGAAGCCGTTTATCTTTGTAGGCGGCGGCGCCGTGCTTTCCGGTGCATCGGATGAGTTAAAGGTGCTGGCTCACAAGATCCAGGCACCGGTTGCTGATTCCCTGATGGGCAAGGGCGCATTTGACGGAACCGATGAGCTTTACACCGGCATGGTAGGTATGCATGGAACCAAGACTTCCAACTTCGGCATCAGCGAGTGCGATCTGCTGATCGTGGCAGGTGCCCGTTTCAGTGACCGTGTGACCGGAAATGCATCCAAGTTCGCGAAGAACGCGAAGATTCTCCAGATCGATATCGACCCGGCTGAGATCAACAAGAACATCCATACCAATGCCAGCATCATCGGCGATTTAAAGGTTGTCCTGCGTAAGCTGAATGCCCGTCTGGATCCGATGAACCATGAGGAGTGGATCCAGCACGTAGAGCGGATGAAAGACATGTATCCGCTGCGTTACGATAAGAACCAGCTTACCGGTCCGTTCATCATGGAGACCATTGATGAGCTGACCAAAGGCGATGCTATCATCTGTACCGAGGTTGGACAGCACCAGATGTGGGCTGCCCAGTACTACAAATACAGAAAGCCGAGAACCTTTCTCACATCCGGCGGTCTTGGCACCATGGGCTACGGCCTTGGCGCTTCCATCGGAGCGAAGATGGCGTGCGGCGACATGGGACATCCGGATACCCCGGTGTTCAACATTGCCGGAGACGGCTGCTTCCGCATGAACATGAATGAGATCGCAACAGCGACCCGCTACAACATCCCGGTTATCCAGGTTGTGGTAAACAACCATGTACTTGGAATGGTGCGTCAGTGGCAGAACCTGTTCTACGGAAAGCGCTATTCACATACCGTATTAAATGACGCAGTAGATTTTGTGAAGCTGGCTGAAGCCATGGGAGCAAAAGCATACCGTGTGACCAGACAGGAAGACTTAAAGCCGGTTCTGGAAGAGGCCATCGCATTCAATGCACCGGTTCTGATCGAGTGCCAGATCAACTGCGATGACAAGGTTTACCCGATGGTATCCCCGGGAGCCCCAATCCAGGATGCGTTCGATGATACCGACCTGAAAATCAAATAAGGGTCGTTATTATATAATTATGAAAAATCGAATTTATGAAGAAGGAGGAAGAAACAATGGGAAGAGTCTACAATTTCTCAGCAGGACCGGCCGTATTACCGGAGGAAGTTCTGAAGGAAGCCGCAGAAGAAATGCTTGATTACAGAGGCACCGGAATGTCAGTGATGGAGATGAGCCATCGATCTAAAGCCTTTGAGACCATCATCGAAGAAGCGGAACAGGACCTTCGGGATCTGATGAACATTCCGGATAACTACAAAGTACTGTTCTTGCAGGGAGGCGCCCATCTGCAGTTCTCCGCCATTCCGCAGAACCTGATGAAAAACGGCGTAGCCGATTATATCATCACCGGTCAGTGGGCGAAGAAGGCATTCAAGGAAGCGCAGAAATACGGAAAGGCAGTGGCTGTTGCATCAAGTGAAGACAAGACCTTCAGCTACATTCCGGACTGCTCTGACCTGCCGATCGACGACGATGCGGACTATGTTTATATCTGCGAGAACAACACGATCTATGGCACCAAATACAAAACCCTGCCGAACACAAAGGGAAAAACGCTGGTGGCTGATATCTCTTCCTGCTTCCTCTCTGAGCCGGTAGATGTGACAAAGTATGGCCTGCTTTACGGCGGTGCCCAGAAAAATGTCGGTCCGGCCGGCGTTGTGATCGTGATCATCCGCGAGGACCTGATCACGGAGGATGTCCTTCCGGGAACCCCGACCATCTGCCAGTACAAGGTGCAGGCAGACGCAAAATCCCTTTACAATACCCCGCCATGCTACGGCATCTACATCTGCGGAAAGGTATTTAAGTGGTTAAAGAAGCGCGGCGGCCTGGAAGCCATGAAAGAGTATAACGAGAAAAAGGCAAAGATCCTTTACGATTTCCTGGATCAGAGCAAGCTGTTCCATGGAACGGTTGCCAAAGAGGACCGTTCCTTAATGAACGTTCCGTTCGTGACCGGCGACAAGGACCTGGATGCAGAATTTGTAAAAGAAGCAACCGCAGCAGGGTTTGTAAATTTAAAGGGACACAGAACCGTAGGAGGCATGCGTGCCAGCATCTACAATGCCATGCCGATGGAAGGCGTGGAGAAGCTGGTAGAGTTCATGAAACAGTTTGAGGAGGCGCATCAGGCATGAGAAAGATCCATTGCATCAACGCCATTTCCAAATATGGCACAGACCAGTTCACTGAGGACTATCAGCTGACCGACGAGGTAAATGAGGCAGAGGGCATTCTGGTCCGCAGCGCATCCCTTCATGAAATGCAGTTTTCCAATTCCCTGCTTGCCATTGCACGTGCAGGCGCAGGCGTAAACAACATTCCGTTAGAGGCCTGTGCACAGGAGGGCATCGTGGTCTTTAATACCCCGGGTGCCAATGCAAACGGGGTAAAAGAACTGGTGCTGGCAGGACTGTTTTTAGCATCCCGTGATATCGTCGGCGGCATTGAGTGGTGCAAGGCCAACAAAGAAGATGCAAACATTGCCAAGTCTGCCGAGAAAGCAAAGAAGGCTTTTGCAGGCTGCGAGATCAAGGGCAAAAAGCTGGGTGTGGTCGGTCTTGGCGCGATTGGTGCCGAGGTTGCGAACACGGCGATCGCCCTGGGCATGGAAGTTTACGGCTATGATCCGTACATTTCCGTCAATGCGGCATGGCGCCTGTCCCGTGATGTAAAACACACCACCAGCCTCGATACCATCTGCCAGGAGTGTGATTACATCACCCTGCATGTTCCGGCTGTGGACTCCACAAAGGGCATGATCAATAAGGCAGCGTTTGAGCAGATGAAAGACGGCGTTGTGATCTTAAACTTCGCCCGCGACATCCTGGTCAATGAAGATGACATGGCTGAGGCATTAAAATCCGGCAAAGTGAAAAATTATGTGACGGATTTTGCAAATCCGAAGTCTGTAAACCTGGAGAATACCATTGTGATCCCGCATCTTGGCGCTTCCACTGAGGAGTCTGAGGATAACTGTGCGAAGATGGCCGTTCAGGAAATTATGGATTATCTGGAAAACGGCAACATTCGCAATTCCGTGAACTATCCGGCGTGTGATATGGGTGTGAAGAAGACGGCCTGCCGTCTGGCTGTGCTGCATTTAAACATTCCGAACATGATCGGCCAGATCACCGGGGTGCTGGCTGCCGGAAAGATCAACATTTCCGACATGACCAACAAGAGCCGAGATAAATTCGCTTATACGCTGATGGATCTGGAACATGTACCGGATGACATCATGGTCCAGAAGCTCAATGCCATTGAGGGTGTGTGCAGAGTCAGACTCATCTGATGAAGGAAAATACAAAAATTTCATAGAGACTGCCGGGACAGGGAGGACAGCGCATTTGCAATGCCTGCCTGTTTCCCGTCAGAAAATTAGCGAAGAAGGCTGGGGATATCAAGAAGTCCCCAGCCTTGCTGGTTTCTGGGAAGTCCCAGGTCGACTGCCCGGTCCCTGAGGAAAAGTTTTACGTCCCGGTTGGACATCTCCGGATGCTGCTCCAGGAGAAGGGCAATGGCACCGGAAACAAAAGGCGTAGCCATGCTGGTACCGCTTTTTATGGCATAACCGCCGCCGGGACTGCAGCTGGTGATGGCGGCACCTGGGGCGACAATATCCGGTTTGCAGATGCAGGCGCGGGTAGGTCCTCTCCCGGAATAGTCAGACATGCGGTTTCCCATAACGTTGACTTCCTGGTGATCGTCAGAACAGCCAACCGTGATGACCTTGCGGCTGATGCCGGGCGTGGTGATGGTGCCGCTTTTTGGTCCCATATTGCCGGCGGCGACCACCACGATAAAACCGGAGTCCCAGAGTTCCTCCACGCCGCGGACCAGGGCAGAGTTTTCGCTCATGCTCCTGCCGGAAAAGGAACCGACCGAAACGTTGACGATCCGGATGTTGTAGCGCTCCCGCTGCTGCATTACGGTATGAAGTCCGGCAAGCACGTCGGAAACATAGCCGCCGCCCCGTTTGTCCAGTACTTTCACCGGAATCAGGTGGCAGCCCGGGGCGATTCCGCAAAAACGCCCGGCGCTTTCTTTTCCGTTCCCGCCGATGATGCCGCAGACATGGGTGCCGTGCCCGTTATCGTCGTAAGGGAGTTTTCGCCGGCGTACGATATCGAAAAAGGCAGCAATGCGTGACTTAAGATCCTCGTGCGGGAAGCATCCGGTGTCCAGCACAGCCACGCCGATGCCGCGCCCGGTAAGGCCGTCCGGGATGTGTGCAGAGGAAAAAGGAGAGGCTGTACGCATGGAAAACCTCAGTGCTTTTTTACTGTTAGGATATTCTGGTGATAAGGCAGTGGTGCGGCTGTCGATTTAAGAATATCTTCATAATCTATTTAAACATTATACAAACATTTTCGTAAGGCATATGTTATACTAAAATCAGAAAAAAGATAAACATCTGAACTCCTTAAAACTTTTTTGAAACGGATATGTAAGAAAAACCTGTGCAACCATCACGGCACAGGCTTTTTTCTTCTCCTATCCGTTCCTTTTTATTTGACAAGGTTTTTCGGGCATGCTATAGTGAAAGTGCAGTCCAAATGGGCGGATTTGCCCGTATTTCTAAAACATGTAACTGCTCTGTATTCTGTATGTCTGCAGTTACCAGGATTCCATGATCCGGCTTTTGTCAGCAGTCCGGAAAAATCAGAATTTTTAGATTCCCAGATTTCAAAATTCCCAGATTTCAAAATTCCCCAATTCCTATCCCTGAACAGTTCCCACAATTGCCGATGCTTCGCATTCCAAATCGGCAAAATCTGCTGCCAGAACTGTATCATACGGGATTTTCAGTTCAGAAAATCCCTACCTGTGAATAGTAACCTAAATTCCCACATGAAAAGACAACAACTGGTTGACATTTGAGCCGGTTTATACTATGATTATAACATTGAAGAGAACATCTGTTCGCAACGGCAAAAAGCTTTGTGGATGCAGTGGTTCTATAGTTGGAGGATTATAACATGAATAAAGACGATAAATTAAAGGCACTGGATGCTGCCATTACCCAGATCGAGAAGTCTTACGGAAAAGGTTCTATCATGAAGCTGGGCGATTCCGGTGCCAACATGAACATTGAGACTGTCCCAACCGGTTCCATCAGTCTGGACATCGCACTGGGACTTGGCGGTGTACCGAAGGGCCGTGTCATCGAGATTTACGGACCAGAGTCCAGTGGTAAAACAACCGTAGCACTTCACATGGTGGCAGAAGTGCAGAAACGCGGCGGCATTGCCGGTTTCATCGATGCGGAGCATGCATTAGACCCGGTCTATGCAAAGAACATCGGCGTCGATATTGACAACCTTTACATTTCCCAGCCGGACAACGGCGAGCAGGCACTGGAGATCACCGAGACCATGGTGCGTTCCGGTGCAGTGGACATTGTCATTGTGGACTCTGTTGCAGCCCTGGTGCCGAAGGCCGAGATCGACGGCGAGATGGGTGACTCCCATGTGGGGCTGCAGGCACGTCTTATGTCCCAGGCCCTCAGAAAGCTGACCGGTATCATCAGCAAATCCAACTGCTGCGTTATTTTCATTAACCAGCTGCGTGAGAAGGTTGGTGTTATGTTCGGAAACCCGGAGACCACCACAGGCGGCCGTGCCCTGAAGTTCTATTCCTCTGTCCGCATGGATGTGCGCCGCGTAGAGTCCATCAAACAGGGCGGCGAGGTGATCGGCAACCATGTCCGTGTGAAGGTGGTTAAGAACAAGATCGCTCCGCCATTTAAAGAGGCAGAGTTTGATATCATGTTTGGTCAGGGCATCTCCAAGGAAGGCGACATTCTGGATCTTGCCGCGAAGGACGACATCATTGAAAAGAGCGGCGCATGGTATGCATATGACGGTGCCAAGATCGGTCAGGGACGTGAGAATGCCAAGACGTATCTGCGCAATCATCCGGCAGTCTGTGCTGAAGTAGAGAGCAAGGTCCGTGAGAAACACGGTCTTCCGGCAGATGAGACCGTAACTGCACTGGCTGCAAATGCGGCTGCAGAAGAAGCACAGGACGCACAGAATGCAGAAAATGATGGTGCTGGTCTAACCGACGCGGAGTAATTCCATGAAAGTCTGGAATTTACAGAATGGAATTGTGCAGGTGCAGGACCTGCATCCGGAAGAACTGCAGCATGGAAAAAAGGAGAAACCGGAGAAGAAAAGCAGAAACACAAACGGTTCCGGGAAAACAGTCCGGGAGTGCGCACTCGCACTCCTGGAATTTCGTGACCGCACAGAGAGGGAACTGCGCCAGAAGTTAAAAGAACGGGAATACAACCCGGAAGAAATCGAGGAGACGGTACTCTTTTTAAAAGAGTACCGTTATTTGGATGATGAGGCCTATGCCGGGCGTTACATCCGCTCCTGCGCATCCAGGAAAAGCCGCCGCCAGATCCGGGCTGATTTGGAGCGTAAGGGCGTATCCCGGGACATCATTGACCTCACCCTCCAGGAGGAAGAAGTAGACGAGGAAAGTCAGATCAGAAAGCTTCTTTTAAAGAAAGGTTATGAGCCAGGAAAGCGCATGGAGTTGGCGGATTACCGGAGACTTATGGGAGCTTTGGGACGCCGTGGATTCAGCAGCGAAGCCATCCGCAGGGTCACGGACCGTATGTCTGAAGAAGCAGAATAAGGAACAGGAACGACGCGAAGAACTTCCACAGAGTTATTGACATAATGCACAAAACAGTTTAAAATTGAAGTGTTGTATTGGTGTACAATGAAAACTAAATAAGGAGGTGCTCCTGTGTCAACAATAATAGCAGTTGTAATTACACTGTGTGTTGTGGCGCCTATTAGCTGGGCAGTTGCGACCGCGCACCGGAAAAGTGCTTACGAAAGCAAAATCGGAACCGCGGAAGAAAAAGCCAGGGAAATAATAGATGAAGCGTTAAAGACGGCAGAGACAAAGAAGCGAGAAGCTCTCCTGGAAGCGAAGGAAGAGTCCTTAAAGACTAAGAATGAGCTGGATAAAGAAACAAAGGAAAGAAGAGCTGAACTTCAGCGCTATGAACGACGTGTGCTGAGCAAAGAAGAGAACTTAGACAAAAAAGCAGAGAACATGGAACGGCGGGAAGCCGGACTTGCATCCCGTGAGGAAGCCTTAAACAAGCGTAACAGCGAAGTTGAGGCTCTGTACGAAAAAGGGATACAGGAACTGGAGCGAATTTCCGGTTTAACCTCCGAACAGGCAAAAGAGTATCTGCTCAGATCCGTTGAGGCAGAGGTCAAGCATGACACTGCCAAGATGATCAAAGATCTGGAGAACAAGGCAAAAGAAGAGGCTGACAAAAAGGCAAAGGAGTACGTGGTTACTGCAATTCAGAGATGTGCTGCAGACCATGTAGCGGAAACTACCGTGTCGGTAGTACAGCTTCCGAACGACGAAATGAAAGGCCGCATCATTGGCCGTGAGGGTCGCAATATCCGTACCCTTGAGACCATGACTGGTGTGGAACTTATCATCGACGATACCCCTGAGGCAGTCGTATTATCCGGATTTGATCCGGTACGGCGTGAAGTGGCAAGAATTGCCCTGGAACGTCTGATCGTGGATGGACGTATCCATCCGGCAAGAATCGAAGAGATGGTAGAAAAAGCGCAGCGTGAAGTAGAAGCGAACATGCGCGAGGATGGTGAGGCGGCAGCCCTTGAGGTTGGCATTCATGGAATCCATCCGGAACTGATCAAACTGCTTGGTAAGATGAAATTCAGAACCAGCTACGGTCAGAATGCATTGAAGCATTCCATCGAAGTTGCACAGCTGGCAGGTCTGCTTGCCGCAGAGGTTGGAGCAGATGTGCGTCTGGCAAAACGGGCTGGTTTATTACATGACATTGGAAAATCCATCGACCATGAGATGGAAGGCTCCCATGTACAGCTTGGTGCAGATCTTTGCAGAAAGTACAAAGAGTCTGCGACTGTCATCAATGCAGTAGAGTCCCATCATGGCGATGTTGAACCACAGGGTCTGATCCCTTGTCTGGTACAGGCTGCAGATACGATTTCCGCAGCAAGACCTGGCGCAAGAAGAGAGACTGTGGAGACATATACCAACAGATTAAAACAGCTTGAAGAAATTACCAACTCCTTCAAGGGAGTAGAAAAATCATTTGCAATCCAGGCTGGTCGTGAAGTTCGTATCATGGTTATCCCGGAGCAGGTAAGTGACGATGACATGGTTCTGATGGCACGTGAGATTTCCAAGCGCATCGAGGATGAGCTGGAATATCCGGGTCAGATCAAGGTTAATGTGATCCGCGAATCACGTGTAACAGATTACGCGAAGTAACAACAAACCAGCAATGGGCAGCAACACAAAGCTTTAGCAGAAAAGTAAGACCGGTATTGGAAAATGCCGGTCTTTTTTCTTACATTTTTATGAGAAAACTTACGAATCTGCCAGACAGCTTGACATTAGAAATAAGATGTAATAGAGTGAAACTGTAATAATCCATTTGTGTCTGGAAGAAAACAGTGACTCCCAAATACGATAGAAAACGCTCCAAAACAGTAAGGAAGCAAAGATGACGGACAGCAGGAAACAAGAGATAACTGTGAGTCTGCCAAAACAGTTGCAAACAAAGATAGAAAGAGAGTGGGGAATATGATGAATAAAAAGAAATGGCTCGGAATGCTTACGATGGCGGCATTGTTTACCGGTCTGATGGCTATGCCGGTTATGGCAGCCAGCAGAAAAAAAATCAAATCCGTAAGTTTGAAGGTGGAAGCATCCATTACACCGGAGACCCGGATCGGCTCGGAAGACATCGATGTTGATGTAAAAGACAGCAGTAAGTATTCCTATGATACGTACGAAGTCAATAACACCGGTTTTGAGTGGGTAGCAACCGATGTTCCGGAAATTACGATTTATCTGCGTGCAGAAGATGGATATTATTTTTCCGTTACCAAACTGAGTGATATCAAACTGGATGGTGCAACTCTGGTAAAAGCATCGAAAGCAGATTCATCGGAAACATTAAAGGTGGTTGTAAAGTTGCCTTCTCTGTCTGAGTATGTGGCAGATTTTTCAGAGGAAGAGACAGTAAATCTGACAAACAATGGTTTTGCAACCTGGAACCCGATTTCCGGTGCAGGCAGTTATGAAATTATGGTCTACCGTGATGGCAATGCAGTTGGCGTGACCGCGCGTACCAGCACAGAGCCGAACTACAATTTAAAGAACGAGATAACCAGACCGGCCAGCTACCAGGTAAAGGTTCGTCCGGTCAATGGAGAGAATGCTTCCAACAAAGGTAAGTGGGTAGAATCCAACGTGGTTTCCTACAATGCAGACCAGGTAAAGGCAATCCGCGCAGGTGAGGCTGGTGGACTTCCGGTTTCCGGTGAGTGGAAGAGTGACAACAATGGCTGGTGGTACCAGCACAGCGATGGAACCTACAGCAAAAATGCATGGGAAGAGATCGATGGCAAGTGGTATGTATTCGATGAAAACGGATACATGAGAACCGGCTGGATCGACTGGAATGGTGAGGCATATTATTGTGACAATTCCGGTGCCATGCTGACAAACACCACGACTCCGGATGGATATATTCTGGATTACGATGGACGGATCAAGAATCATTAAAAAATACGATAACAAAAACAGCCCAGACGTTAAGTCTACGGGCTGTTTTTGTTTGCCATTTTTTTACAGAACCCATTCCTCCAGAAAATGCGCTGCTCCATCTTCTTCATTATTTCCGGCTACAAATTTTGCTGCCTGTTTTACATCATCTTCCGCATTTTCCATTGCGGCAGAAATGCCTGCAGCCTGAAGCATGGAGATATCGTTTTCGTTATCCCCAATAGCCAGAACATTTTCCAATTGTATCCCCAGTTTTTTACAAAGTATATACAGTGCATTTCCTTTGGAAGCATTGGTGGAGTTTAGTTCTATAATGCCATCGCCGGTTCGCAGAAATATAATGCCTGGTATGGGGCTTCCTTTTTCCAGAAGTTTCTGTGCCAGTTCATCTGTTAAGATATAAGCCCCCATTTTCATCACGTTTACCCCGCTGGTCCTTAAAAACTCTCCCAGATTTTTCACAGTTCCTTCGCTGAATCTGATGTAAGGATATTTCTCCGAAAGCCCTGTTTTCTCCCAGCCTTCTGCCCGGAAAGTACCTTTGTCTGTATGGACATATACAGCCGCGGGAAATTGCTCCAGATAAGCAAGGGCTTGCAATGCTTTTTCTGTGGGAATACCTGTCTTGCTGATACTTTTTTCTTTTTGTACATCCATAAGCAAGGCACCATTGGAGCAGATGGCATATTTGATTCCTTCCACATTATTTAAGACAGCAGCTTTCATTCCATTTAAAGGTCTGCCAGATGCCGGCACCAGGAGTATGCCTTTTTCAACAATCTTTCTCAAAACATTTATTGTATAGTCTGATATGCTTTTGTCATTATGAAGAAGAGTTCCGTCCATGTCTACGGCCACCAGATAAATGGTTGGTTTCTTGTTGTGCATATTGATTTCCTCCGTTTGAATTTTTCTGTATGATTCATTAAGTATAGCATACTTAGCCTATATAACAGTGTCAATTCTAGTGTCGAAGCCATTCTCACCCATCAAACAATTCATCATTTTCCTCATCGATACTGACGAATCCCTTGTGAAACTGGCGAAATCGTTCAAAACATCTTCCTTTCAAAGCTATTTTTTGTATAATTGTATTTGCAGTCAGGTAGATATTAAAAACGCGTGAAAAGAATTCAAGTTAAATCAAGAAACAGGAGAATCATGTACATGCTCAGCACAAAAGAAGAACTTTATCTTTACCTGGAAAAAATAAGCAGGGGTTATGCTCTGAAGGATCTGAAATATTTTACGGCAAATCATATCAGCGAATCATTGAACATTTCCCGTAATCTGGCCAGTCAGTATCTGAACGAGTTAGTAAAAGAAGAGCGGGCCATTAAGGTCAACTCCCGCCCTGTTTATTTCTTTCATAAGAAAAATGTTGAACGCGAGGCCCAGGTCTCTCTGGAAACCTGCGTATTCTCCGGTATGGACGATTTTCAGCGGAAATGCCGAAGCGATGAAAAGAAAAGAGATTTTCAGAAAGCCATCGGTTATTACCTGAGTTTAAGTTCCTGCATCGAGCAGTGTAAAGCAGCTGTTAAATACCCGCCAAATGGTCTTCCGGCCTTGTTTAACGGAGCCGGCGGAACAGGAAAGGCTTTTCTTTCCAGTCTGATGTATGAATATGCTGTAAATGAACGGGTAATCGGAACTGCAGGCGCAGCTTCTCTCCCGCCTTACATCACAGTAGACTGCTCCGAATATGCCCAGAATGAAGAAAAATTTGCTCTTTCCCTTTGCGGCAGCGAAGATGGAAAAGGCTGGCTTGCAAAGGCAAACGGCGGCATCCTTTTCTTTGATGAAATTGACAGACTTCCATTTTCAGGACAGGAACTGATCTATTCCTACTTAATTTCGGGACAATATAAAGGATATCATGATGACGAACATGTTTTTGAGTCCAATGCAAGACTGGCATTTTCCACCACAAAAGCACCGGCGGAAGCACTTTATAAGCCACTTGCAAGGATGATTCCCATTGTGATCCCGGTCCCAACATTGCATGAACGCACAGCCGATGAAAAAGAGGAAATGTTAGTCTCCTTCTTAAAAGCAGAAGGGCGGCGCATGGGCGTAGATGTAAGCATCAGCCAGAACGCCTTCCACTGTATGCTGGAATTTTCCTACGAAAACAACATCGACGAATTAAAAACCTGCGTTACCAGCAGCTGTGCCGGAGCTTATCTGGAAAAAACCAGCGAAGGTATCGCTATCCACAGTTATCACCTTCCGGAATATATGCTCTCCTCCTTAAAACTGGAGGTTGAAGACAAAGACAAACGGATGATCCACTTAAACAGTTACAGCCGTGACACCTCTTTGGGGCAGACGGTACAGTATTTCCAGATCATGTTAGATGTCTTTGAAGATTACCGTCAGGATATGCTCAGTTTTGACGGCCTGATGATGGAATTCCGGAAACAATTAAATGATTATTACGACTATCTGATCTACGGACAGAAGCTTGTAAACATCAAGATCTCCACTTACGAACAGCTGATCAATCAGATTTTTGAAAATGTAGGTGAAATGTATGGCATCAGCCTTTCCAAAAAATACAGCCACTTACTTGCCCGCCGCTTATATATACAGCTTCAGGGCGACCATCTGATCGACAACTGGATGAAACAAAACCATGACGAGATTGAAGAAATGTTTCAGGCTGTAAGCGCTGTTCTTGAAAAAGAATCAGTCATCTGTTCCAGGATCGTAAACCTGATCAAACTGAATCTGGACATTGAAGCAGACAGTTTAAACCAGCTGTTTTTGCTTTTAGATATAAAAAACCAGAACCAGAAGATCCAGGGACTTTCCGCAGCCGGTATTATCTTAAGCCACGGCTATGCAACAGCTTCCAGTATTGCAGATGCCGCTAACCAGATCATCGGGCGAAAGGTATTCGATGCCATTGATATGCCTCTTGACATGCAGATGAGTAACATCACCGGGCTGCTGGAAAAACACATTGAACGATTTATCACCTGTCAGGACGTAGTACTTCTGGTGGATATGGGTTCTTTAGAGCAGATCCACAGCCAGATGGGCGGCCTGCGAAATTTAAACATCGGCATCATCAACAATATTTCCACTGCCTTAGCTGTTGACATCGGCCTTGGCATCTGTGGGAACCAGAAGCTGGAAGACATCCTGAAACGGGCCAGCGAAAGCAATGTCTGCACCTACCGTATCATTCACAATGTACAGAAGGAAGACGCCGTGATCTTCAGCGGAGAAAACGGCATTGACACAACGGAAAAGCTAAAAGAGCTGATCTTAAAAGCTTCCGCCACTTCCATTCCTGTAAAATTTGTGGCTTATGATTATTACCGGCTGATGAAAAACGGCAGCCATGATGAGATTTTCCAGCAATACCATGTAAAATGCATCATCGGGCTTTTTAATCCGGAAATCGAAGGAATTCCTTTTATTTCTTTAGAGGATATTATTTCCATGAATTCCGCAGAAAAACTGACAAACATTTTTTCAGAGTACCTGGATGAAGAACAAATGGAAGTATTTAACCAGAACCTGGTAAAGAATTTCTCTCTGCAGAATGTAGTTGAATCCATTACCATTTTAAATCCTGACAAGCTTTTAGATGAAGTGGAACAGGCAGTGGGACGGCTTCAGAAGATCACAGGAAGAAAGATCGCAGGACGTATCATGATCGGGCTTTATGTCCACCTTTGCTGTCTGGTGGAACGACTGGTCACAAAAACGACCATTGATAATTACCAGGATCTGGAAGAATTTGAACAAAAACACGCCGAATTTATCAGGCAGGTAAGGGACAGCTTTCAGGATATCTCCCGGCATTACCGGGTGGCTCTGCCTGTAAGTGAGATTGCTTACATTTATGATTACATGCATTTGAATTCAAAAAATAAGCTTTCCGGGCAGGCAGAAAGCCCGGCCGTCCGTGAGGACGAATAGGAGGTAAATATGGGTATTGTACTTGCAAGAATTGATAACCGTCTTCTTCATGGTATCGTGGCTACACAGTGGGCCGGACGTTCCGGTGCACAGCGTATCATGATCATTGATGACACGGTTGCCAATAATGAACTGACCAAAGCCAGCATGAAGCTTGCCAGACCTACCGGAATGGCTATTTCCATCATTACCGAGGAAACAGCTTTAAATAACTTCAAAGCCGGAAAATACAATGACCACACTGTATTTGTACTGGTTAAAAGGCCGGGAACATTGGTAAAGCTGTCTGAAATCGGTGTAAAGATCCCGGAACTGGTCATTGGCGGAACTGTAAAACCTGAGGAAGGCGAAGAAGCTGTGAAGTTTTCCAAGAGAGCTTACGCAAAGCCGGATGACCTTGAGGCTTATAAGAAATTAAAGGCTGCGGGGACCAAACTCTATGCACAGTATGTACCTGCAGACGCAGAAATTTCTGTTGATGAATTTCTGAAATAACAAAGGGGGAAAATGTTATGCAATTGAGCGTTTTACAAATTGTACTGCTTGTTCTGGTGGCTGCTGAGATCAACGTTGACCGCCGTGGATTATCACTGACCCATGCGAGACCTGTTATTGTAGGTTTTCTGTGCGGACTGATCTTAGGCGACATGAAAAGCGGTCTCTACATCGGTGGTACATTCACATTAATGGCTTTAGGTGTTGCTGCTGTTGGAGGTTCATCTATACCTGATTATGGTGTTGCAACCATTATTGCATGCGCATTTGCAAAGACAACCGGACAGGGTCCGGAAGTTGGTATGACGATCGGTCTTCCTGTTGGTATGCTGGGTGTACAGATGGATGTTTTATTCAAAATCTGCAACTCCTTCATTGCTCAGAAATCTCAGAAATATGCAAATGAAAAACAGTTCGGTAAAATGTATGCCATCCTTTACCTTTGCCCTGTTATGGTAGCTATATTTACCTCTCTTCCAACTGCTATAGCTTTAACAGCGGGAGCTCCTTTGGTTCAGGCTATCCTGGATGTGCTTCCTGCCTGGGTAACAGGTGGTCTGTCTGTGGCCGGAAAGCTGCTTCCAGGTCTTGGTATTGCCATGCTGCTCCATTTCATGCCGGCAAAGAAGTACTTCAACTACATTCTGATCGGTTTTGTGCTCAGCGCATACATGGGTGTACCGATCCTTGGTATCGCATTCCTTGGCGTAGCTTTAGCTTATAAGTTTTATATGGATGAAGAGGCAAGGGAAAATGTAGGATTTGCAGGAGGTCTTGAAGATGAATAATGAGAATGAAGTAATGGAAAAAGCTCCCGTTTTAACGAGAAAAGACTGTGTGAAAGGTGCCATCCGCTGGTCCTTAATAGCAACTACAACCTTTAACTACGATACGCAGCTTGCTCCGGCCGTTGTTTTCGGTATCGGACCTCTGCTGCGTAAAATCTACAAAGACGATGATGAATACGTTGAAGCATTAAACAACCATTACAAATACTTCAACACTATGCCATGGCTGGCAAATATCGTTCTTGGTGCTACTCTGGCGTTGGAAGACAAAGAGGGAATCTCTTCCCTGGATGCTGTACAGAATATCAAGGTCAGCTTAATGGGACCTTTAGCCGGTATCGGTGATACCTTATTCTGGACGCTGCTTCCTACTATCATGGGTTCCATTGCAGGATATATGGCTTTGGAAGGCAACCCCATCGGTGTTATCCTGTGGCTCATCATAAACCTTATCTTCATCGGCATCCGTACTCAGTTGATGTGGATCGGATACCGCGAAGGTACCAAACTGATCACAAAAGTAGGTGGAAAACTGGCTCGAATCACAGATGCTGCTTCTGTTCTGGGTCTTACAGTTGTAGGTGCGCTGTCCGCAACGGTTGTAACTGCAAAAACACCTCTGGCATTCCAGATGGGCGAAGTCAATTTAGCGGTTGCGGATCTGTTAGACAAGATCATGCCTTCCATGATCTCTGTAGCTACTGTCCTGGTACTGTATAAGCTTCTTGGAAAGAAGGGAATGAAGATCACTACTCTGATCCTGATCGTCATCATCTTCTCCATGCTCTGCTCTGCGCTGGGAATTCTGGCTTAATCATAACTTAAAAACATGCAACTGACGGTTCTGCCTCTCTTATTTGGCAGACAGAGCCGTCTTTCATTCAACTAAGGGGAGAATTATATGGTTGAAGTAAGTACAGCAAAACGTAATATTACACCTCTGTTTCCTATGTACATGCGCGGTTATTATATGAGAACGGGAAAATCTATTGGTGTTTTGGATGAACTTTACTGCAGGACCTTGGTCCTGCGCATTAACGGGGAGATTTTTATATGGTCCACCTGGGATCTGTGCCGGTTAGAAGAACCGATTTCAGATTATGCCCGTACGGTCCTTGCCGGAAAATACTCTGTTCCAAAGGAAAATATCATTATCGGAGTTATTCATACGCATTCCGGTCCTGATATTAGTTTTGAAGATGAAGGAGAAGACAGAAATCATCGCAAGGCCGTTTACAGAGAATATGTAATGAAACAGCTTTTTGACGCCGTAGATGAATGCTTTGAGCGTGGTTTCTTAGAGGTAACACCTTATATGGTAAAGGGAACGATAGAAGGTGTATACGGAAATCGAAACTATCGGGACAAACCAAGTGATAAAGATATCAACATAATCCTATTCCGCAATGAAAATCATGTAGTAGCAGGTATGTTCCAGTTTACCTGTCATCCAACGGTCCTTGGCATCCACAATATGAAGATCAGTTCTGATCTTTTGGGAAATATTGGAAAAGCACTGGATGAAAAATACAATAGTATTTTCATTACCATGCAGGGCGCCTGCGGTGATATGGGCAATCGCCAGTACCGTCAGGGAAATAATGAAAAAGAGCTGTGGCGTGTCCGCGATGAAATCATGGAGCAGATTGATATTTTTGCGGAAACAGAAACTCCTATGGAGTTAAAGGTTGACGCCGTAAAGACTGCCGAATATACCGTTCACCAAGCCTATGACATCGATGCCATGAAGGTTCAATTGGCGGAAGATGAAAAGAAACTGGCTGCTGCTGTCACAGAGGATGATAAGAAACTTCTCTGGTCCGGTGTGCGACATTTGAAAAGAAAGATTGCAGCAGGCGGTGTTAATGCAACACTTCGCTCCGTTATCTTCCATCTGGGTGATCTGGAGATCATCACGATCCCGGGAGAGTTGTTCTCTACCTTCGGAATGGAGATCAAAAAGCATTTTCATGCTCCTATGCGTATTGTTTGGGGTTATGCAAATTACAGTGCAGGTTATATTGTAGAGAAAGATGAATATGGAAAAGGCTATGAAAGCAGGTCGACTCCATTTCCGCAAGGAGAAGCAGAACTTTACGTAGATCATCTGATCAAATCTCTGTAGAATCTGATCCCTGTCACGCTATCGCAATTACAACTATGAAACTATAAGGAGAAGCGTTATGAGAAGATATATTATCGCCTCCCATCATTTACTGGCCCACGGCCTGAAAGACACATTAAATTTTCTTACTTCCATGGACGGCATCATTGATATCAGTGCCTATATGGATAACACCGATCTTCCTACCCAGATCAAAGAATTATTTGATTCCTTTGACCCGGAGGATGAAGTGGTTATGATGACAGACATGTTAGGAGGCAGCGTAAATCAGCAGTTCTGTCCATATGTAAACGAACATCGGCACCTGATTTGCGGTATCAATCTTCCATGTGCCTTAAGCCTGGTATTACAGCCTCAGGATATGCCTCTTACTGCTGAGACTGTCCGCACTATAGTAGAAGAATCAAGAAGTCATCTGATCTATGTAAATGAGTATCATGATGGGACAAATGAGGATGATGAGTAGGAAATAAAGTGAGAAGGTAAACACGACGACCTCCCGCATTGTGCGGGAGGCCATTTTTGTTAGAGCGCTATAATATCCCGATCTTCCGGTACATAGAGATTCCCATGATAGTAAGCCTTTCCTTCGGTCATGTAAAGCTCTTTCCGCTTTCCGACGGATTTGTCTTCGGTATGCCAGAGCACCAGATTCGGAATATGCAGGCTCTCAGCCAGTTCGGCGGCATCCTTAACAGTGCTGTGATGCTTTTCGTAAGGCTTGAAGCGGTCACGCTCTTCGTAGAGACAGAATGCCTCGTGAAGCAGCCAGTCGCTGCCTTTCACGTAAGGCTCGCAGTCCGGATTGTAAGGCTCATCACCGGCACAGGTCAGCTTTTTGCCGTTTTTCAGAATGGTGGTGAAGCCAAACTGCCGTGCCTTTGTGGAGTGGATATCGAAAAAGGTGACATCGTAATCCAGGATATGCAGGGTTTCACCGTCATGGACCGGGATCAGATGAATGCGGTCACCGATGAGACGGTAGAATTTGTCCTGCAGGGTCAGCTTACAGAAGGTGTCAATGGTGGATACCAGACCATCGTGGCAGTAAATCTGGAAATCTCCGTCATATTTGTCGTTTTTCATGCGGGTAGCAATGAAACGGACCAGCCAGATCACACCGAGGATGTGGTCGGTATGCTCATGGGTCACGAACAGATGATGGATCTGCGGATATTCGATCTTCATATCCTCCAGAATCCGCAGAATGCCGTTGCCGCCTCCGGCATCGACCATGAAATACTGGTCACCGTCACGCAGGGCAAAGCAGGTATTGTAATAATGAGTGGCATTGGCGTTGCCGGTGCCGAATACGTAAAGCTCTTCCATAGCAGGTACACTCCTTGTTTGTGGTAAATGGTTACTGTACACGGGCAGGTATTTTCTGAACTGAAAATGCCGTATAATACAGTAACAAAGGGATTTTAAACAGCAACAATATCTTTGCAATTTGTCGTATTTATGGTACTATACTTCTAGAAAAAAAGCAACCTGAGAGGAGGCATACCGAGTTGAACAAAGAAGAATTTCTGCGGGGACTGGAGAATGCGCTTTCCGGCAATGTTCCGCCGTCTGTGGTGCGGGACAATCTCCGTTATTACGATGATTATATTCGTTCTGAGCGTCAGAAGGGACGTTCGGAATCTGACATTATGGATGAACTGGGAGATCCGCGTCTGATTGCCCGTACCATTCTGGATACAACGCCGGGAGCGGCAGAGGGTGAGTATGAGGAGTATCATCCGTTCGGCAGTTTTGCCGGAAACAGCGGCAGAACCAGTCAGCAGGAGGAGCCGCAGCAGGCCCAGTATGGGAATTACGGCGGAACCGGAAATATCCACTACTACAACCTGAACAAGTGGTACTGGAAGCTTCTGGCTGTTGTGGTCGTGATCTTGTTTTTTACACTGATGCTGACCATTATAGGCGGAATTCTGACACTGGTTATTCCGCTGCTGCCGGTGATCGGCATTGTGATCCTGGTCATGTGGCTGGTTCGCGGTCCGCGAGGCTGAGATATCTGAATAAAAATGCAGTCTGCACTCTGCTAAGGAATTGCAGGGTCACGCATTTCAAGAACCCGGGAATATTCTTTTGTTTCCGGGTCTTTTTTTGTCTCGGAGCGGTTCAGCTGCAGAAACCGGACAAGCTGGTAACAGTCGATCCAGATTTCGTTATTTCCATCCTTCTGGGATTCATCAAAGATGAGCTGAAGCCCAAAATGCAGATGCGGCTCATCGATATTATTCGTGTTTTCCGTTCGGCTGTAGCCGGTGCGGCCCAGATAACCGATCACATCCCCGGCCTGGACGATGCTGCCCTCCTTTAAGGCTTTGTGATAGGGATAGTTTTTTCGCAGATGTGCATAGTAATAGTAGCGTTTTTTGTCAAAGCTGCGGATCCCAAGCCGCCAGCCGCCGTATTGGTTCCAGCCGATAGCCTCCACATAGCCGGATTCCACGGCAATGACAGGGGTTCCTACCTGGCCCATCATATCATGTCCGAGATGCCGGCGCTTGAAGCCATAGCTGCGGGAAACACCAAAATCGTCATAATCCTGATAGGGAAAATGCTTGGCAATGGGAGAGAAGGCTTTTAATCCGTATTTGGTAACCCAGGACACGCTGCCGTCTTCTGCCGGCTCCTGAATTTCATAAGTGCCGACCATGCCGCCAAGAACTGCAGTGTAGGCCTCCAGATAATAGGCATAGTATTTCATATTTTCTGTCAGGGACTGCATGGATTCGCCACCTTTTATACGTTCTGCCAGTGCATCCATGTCGGTAGTGCGGAAGCGGGAAAAATCACCTCCGCAGCGGGCGGCAAGGTAAGCGAGAAGCTCGATCCAGCTTAGGTGGCAGTCAGATGTAAAGCTGTCTACATCCAGACGGAGAGCCTGACGCAGCGCTTCATCCGGAACAGAAAAATCGACCCACTTAATATACTTTTTTTCTTTTGTTTGAGCGGAGTCTGACGGAGTGGCATTTGGGGTATTGGAAAAGATGGCTCCGGAAGATGTCTTTCGGGAGAAAACAGAAAGGCACAGGGCCGTCAGGATCAGGATTTCTGCGGTAACTACAAAACGGAGAAAGCGTGAAAGGGCATATTGAAACAGGAGAGAAGATTTCATGGTTCTGCTCCCTCGGCTTTTTACCATTTTATGGGTTGAATTATACAGATAGCACAGAAAACGAAAGGAAATTATTAAGAAAAAGTAAATTCTGCCCAGATTGCTTGACTGGAAAGTGTCATACGTGTATAATCAGTTTGTAACATAGTTAACAATTAAGTAATATTTAGAAATAAATAGTTCACGATTGGAGAGCGGTTCATGAAGAAAACGGTATTATACATAGCAGCAGTGCTGGCAGTATCAAGCGGTTTGATGTGGCAGAAACCTATGGTTGCACACGCAGAGCCGGAGGTCATCCAGGAAGCTCCGGTTTCTACGGTACTTGAAGTGGCAACGGAAGAAGATTCCGACGAAGACAATGGACCGGCTCCGGAGATCCAGGCAGCAAAGAAGCTGGAAGAAGAGCTTGCCGCAGCAGAAGAAGCTGCAGCCCAGGAAGCAGCCCAGACAGCCAGTGCCCGTCAGAATCTTGTGGATTACGCACTCCAGTTTGTAGGCGGTTCCTACCGCGCAGGCGGCAATGATCCTCACACCGGTGTGGACTGTTCCGGTTTTGTGCGTTATGTCATGCAGCATGGTGCAGGAATCAGCATGAACCGTTCCTCCAGTTCTCAGGCAACTCAGGGAAAGGCAATCAGTTCCAGCCAGATGCAGCCGGGCGATCTGTTATTCTATTCCGGTGGTTCCGGAATCAATCATGTAGCTATGTATATTGGAGATGGAAAGATTGTCCATGCCTCCACCTATGCAACCGGCATTAAGATTTCCAACTGGAATTACCGCAATCCGGTCAAGATCATAAGCATGTTCTAAAGGATAGAGCCGGAAACAATCGGACATTGCTTTTTCCATTGTTTTCCATTATAATGAGGTTGAAGAATGCTGTTCCCCTTAAATTAGCTTCTTCAACCTT
Organism: Clostridium sp. AF32-12BH; assembly: GCF_003477935.1. NCBI lineage: Bacteria > Bacillati > Bacillota > Clostridia > Eubacteriales > Clostridiaceae > Clostridium > Clostridium sp. AF32-12BH. The sequence goes on from NZ_QUEH01000004.1 coordinate 138,579, forward strand.
ATTAATTATTTATACTCCCTAAGAAAAGTCAGACAGCTCCCCTGTCTGGCTTTTCGCGTTGTGTGCAATCCGGTCAGATCCAGACCTGTGTATTTGACTTGAAAATTTGGTAAAACAGTTTTGTTGTGCTAAAAATTGGGAAAAAACGACAGCTGCGTTATGGTATATTCTGCGTTCGAATTCGCATACTAATCCCGTAACAAATTCACAGAGCCAAACAGGAGGGATGCATGATGAAAAATCATTACAGCGATATGGACAACAGCAGAGACTGCCACACTTCCAATTCCATGGATTCTGAGCGTAACAGCAGCCGGAATTCGAACCAGAATAAGACTCAGAACAGCAGCCGGAATTCGAACCAGAACAGTACCCAGAACAGCAGTCGCAATTCCAGCCAGAATGATACCCAGAACAGCAGTCGGAATAGCAGCCGGAATACTACGCAGAACAGCAGCCGCAATTCCAGTCAAAACACCACACAGAACAGCAGCAGAAACAACATGGATCATTCCACAAGAAACTAAAAAATCAAAAATACGATCGAACAACGACTCAGCAAAAAAGGCCGCCTTCTTCGCGAAGACGGTCTTCTTCGCTTTATAGGAAATATGCATAAAAATTTGATAAAAACTTGTCAAGTATGCCGAAAGTGAGAACGTCAATGGAAAAAATGGGGATAGTGGATTGACGTTAAAAATATAACGTGTTATATTTTGTGAAAACATAATGCGTTATATTTTTTGAGCAGGAATAAAGTGATTGATTTCTGTTTATGGAGTTTACCAAAGCTGACAAGGAGAAGAATATGGAAAGAAAAAAGAATAAGGCAGTCTCGTTTTTTGCTGTCTGTATGGCGATTCTGGTTGTATGCTCGGTCTTGATCTGGGGATTTCAGAGCGGTTGGGGGAATGTGAGGATTAAACGGTTGAATCTCACAAGTCAGGATGGAACTACAGTGAGTTCTCTTATCTACATACCGAAAAACGCAACCAATGACACACCGGCTCCATTGGCTGTCATTTACCATGGACGTTCCAATCACGCGCATTCCAATGATACCTGGAGTATGGAATTGGCGCGTCGTGGTTATGTTGTTTTATCACCGGATCTGCAGGGCGGTGGTGAGTCAGACCCGCCTGTGGATCGCAGTATTCAGGCAATTAGTGTTGCAGAATATGCCAACAGTCTTCCTTATGTAGAGAAGAATGCCATTAACCTGATCGGTTATTCGGCAGGAACCCATACCGTGCTTCAGACCTATCATGCAATGCCTGAGCGGGTCAAGAGTATCTGTGAAGTGTTTGGACCGTTTATGATGCAGATGGCGGGCGGTATTGATGATGTTGACACCAATTTCTGTCTGATTAAATCCGATGCAGACCAGTACGATTATTTCTTCGTTGGTGATCCGCAGGCCTGTACAGAGTATGTGACAAAAGCGGCTGGTCTTCCAGAGGTTGTTTCTGGAGAAGATTATGACCGGAATGGAAAACTGTTTCGCTATTCTGAGATTAGTGGAACGTTACATCAGACAGGAAATATCAGTGGTGAGACGATTGAGGCAATCCTGTCCTTTGAGTCGGCAGTCAATGAAGAGCCGATCAGCCGTCCTTCAACTGATACAGCGTGGTTTCCACAGCAGATCTTTTCTGGAATTGCCTGTGTAACTATGATGTTTTTACTTGCGGCGCTGGTAAATCTGCTGATGCAGAATCCATTTTTTGCGTCTGCAGCAAACCCGGTACCGGTAAAAGCACCGAGAAGCGGAGCCAAAGCCTGGATTTTAGATATTTTGTTTGCAGTAATTATCCCAATGATCATCTTTGTGCCGGTATCTGCGTATGTCATGGTTTGGACCGGAGCCGGAACGGTCTGGTCTAAGTTCCTGACATCCGCAAACTTAAATGGTATCATGGGATGGCTTCTGGTACTGGCAGCAATCGGCATTGTGAGAATGCTTTTGACTGCTTCCAAACGGAAAAAAGAGGGAAAGCCGATGCACCTGTCTGAGTTTGCTCTGGGCGGTGCAGACGAAAGCAAGATTGACTGGACCAAACCGGCAAAAGGTTTTCTTATGGGACTGATCTGCGTAACCTTTGTGTTTGTATGGTTGGGACTGTTGGAGGGATTTCTCGGCATTAACTATCAGGTATGGAAGCTTTCTACCTATTTAAAAATCTGTCCGATGAGAATTCTTCGTGCAATTCCATATGTGCTGATTATTTTCTTTGTTATGTTTACCGGAAATATGAGTCATCGGGTGCTGCCGTCTACCGGAAATGCAAAAAAAGATATGTGGATTGCGGTTGCCGTGAATACGGTGCTGACTGCACTGGCATTGTTCCTGCTTCTTCTGATCCAGTACGGTGGAAGCATGCTCCTTGGAACCGGACAGACTCTGATTCCGCAGATTGATGTATACGGAACTGGAAGAAATACCAGCTGCGGAGCGCTCGATTTTGCATTTGGCTACTGCTATATGATGGGAGGAACCACTGGTGTTGTAACTTATCTGTATCGTAAATTTGGCAATATCTGGGTCGGTGTGATCCCGGCTGCCATGTTTGCTGGCATGGTAACTTTATCCGGCTTTACGCTGATTGGCTGATTTTTCTGTATTTCTTTCCTTTTCAAATCTAGGAAAATGGACTATAATGATCTGGTTACGATCTTATTTCGTTTTCATCAGGAGATATGTAAATGAGCAGGGACAGGCAGCAGGAAAAAGCCAGACGATCCAGGGAAAGACTTTTAGAAGCAGCAGGAAAATTATTGTCTGAAAAAAATATAGCCGATGTCGGCGTTCGGGAAATCGCATCGGAAGCTGGCTGTACAACCGGAACGTTTTATCATTATTTTACGGGAAAAGATGATATCATACACCATTTGTATGAGGGACATGATGCAGAAATGGGAGATATTCTGCGTCAGATGGTACAGACTCCCGGGATGTACTGTAGGAAAATCCAGACATTTTTTGCGCAGAATCTGTCTGGTGCAGTCTTAATGGATGGATGGGAATTTACCTGTCACCGGGTTTTCCAGGTGCGAAGACACAGCGGGGATGAAAATCAGCCCTATGTGGGCATGCAGGAACTGATCCAGAAGGCAATCGAGGCTGGAGAACTGCAAAACAAAGTTCCGGCAAAAGAAATCAATGAATATCTGTTTGTGGTGTTCCGCGGAATCCTGTATGAATGGTGTATTTGTTCTCCGGAAGATTTGTTTCCGCTTTCCGAGCGCCTGGAGAAGATGATCGGATATGCGTTGCGGTCCTTTCAAAATGAATAAGAACAGGAATAAGAAGGAAGTCTCGAAAGGGACTTCCTTTTTCGCTGCATGTTATCTTCGCCTGCATAGAGCACATGCAGATTGTCCAAAGCTGCATTGCCTGCATAAAATACAGTAAGAAGCAGGGACAGGCGGGATTCTATGTGGTATCTGATCAGTGGAAAAGAACTGGATGAATATCTGGATCAGGGAATGGAATTGTTTCTGGTAGATATGCGGAAACCGGATGCGTATCACAGAGGACATATCCGGGGAGCGGTAAATATTCCGGCAGAAGAATTGAAACAGCGTGTCGGTGAGCTGCCGGTGAACTGCCTGATCGTTTTGTACTGTTATCATGGACCAAACAGCATGCGGGCGGCAAGGTGGCTGGCTTCGCTGGGATACGAGGCAGCCGATGTGTATGGTGGAATCCAGGCTTACCGCGGGAAATACCTGGAGTAGGCATAGTAAGATTTTGCGTTGCCGGGCAAACCTGCGTAACACAGGAATAAGAAACGTTGGGTAATTCGTTGACAACTTTATAGGTGGGTAATAAAATAACAGTATTAATGCTGTAACTGCGAAGCAGCGCAGCTGCTTTATATTTATTAAGGAAAGATGAGGGAAAACCAATGAAATACATGTTTGCATCCGATATTCATGGCTCTGCACATTACTGCAGAAAACTTCTGGAGGTTTACCGCGAGTCTGGTGCCGAGCGCCTGATCCTGCTTGGTGACCTTTTATATCACGGACCGCGTAATGACCTCCCGCAGGAGTATGCGCCAAAGCAGGTGATCACTATGTTAAATGAGTACAAAAACGAGATCATTGCCGTGCGCGGAAACTGCGAGGCTGAGGTAGACCAGATGGTTTTAGAGTTCCCGGTTATGGCGGATTATGCGATTCTGGTGCTGAATGGTCTGACTTTCTTTGCGACCCATGGACATCTGTTCAACCAGGATCAGATGCCTCCGTTAAAGGCTGGCGATATTCTGGTACATGGACATACCCATTTGCTGAAAGCAGAAAAGGTGAATGGACATTATATTTTAAATCCGGGTTCCACTTCGATTCCAAAGGGCGGAAATCCGGCAACTTATGCAATTCTGGAAGATCAGAACTTTCAGATCTTTGACTTTGATGGAAATGTAGTCAAAGAGGCAAAACTGGGTTAATTAGGAAAGGAACGGTATGGCGACAAAAGTATACGAACTGATTGCACCTTGCCATTTTGGGCTGGAAGCAGTATTGAAAAAAGAAATCCTGGATCTCGGTTACGAGATTTCCCAGGTGGAGGATGGAAAAGTAACCTTTTTGGGCGATGCAGAGGCCATCTGCCGTGCGAATATTTTTCTGCGCACGACAGAGCGCATCCTTATGAAAGTGGGAAGCTTCAAGGCGACAACCTTTGAGGAACTGTTCCAGGGAACGAAAGCGCTGCCGTGGGAGGAGTACATCCCGCAGGACGGTCGTTTCTGGGTCAAGAAAGCCAATTCCATCAAGAGTAAGCTCTTTAGCCCGTCGGATATCCAGTCTATCATGAAAAAAGCGATGGTAGACCGCATGAAGCAGGCCTATGAGGTTTCCGTGATCTCGGAAACCGGGGCAGATTATCCGGTCCGGGTGTCTTTGTATAAAGATATCGTGACGGTTGCACTGGACACCACCGGGGAGTCCCTGCACAAGCGCGGCTACCGCAAGATGACCAGTAAGGCCCCGATCGAGGAGACGCTGGCAGCAGCCCTTATTATGCTGACTCCGTGGAACAAAGACCGCATTCTGGTCGACCCGTTCTGCGGAAGCGGAACTTTCCCAATCGAGGCAGCTATGATGGCAGCCAATATGGCGCCTGGTATGAACCGTTCTTTCCTGTCGGAAAACTGGAAGCAGATTATTCCGCGCAAGTGCTGGTATGAAGCTATGGACGAGGCGCATGAGATGGTGGACGATACTGTGACTGTGGATATCCAGGGATATGACCTGGATCCAGAGGTCATCAAGGCAGCCAGAGCCAATGCGGAGCTTGCCGGTGTGGCACACATGATCCACTTCCAGCAGCGCCCGGTGGCTGAACTGAGCCACCCGAAAAAATATGGTTTCCTGATCACCAATCCGCCGTACGGCGAGCGAATTGAAGATAAGAAAAATCTTCCGGCGCTGTATACCCAGATCGGTGACCGCTTCAAGGCATTGGACAGCTGGTCTGCGTTCATCATCACTTCCTATGAAGATGTGGAAAAATATATGGGTCGCAAGGCAGATAAAAACCGCAAGATCTACAATGGTATGATGAAGACCTATTTTTACCAGTTTCTGGGACCGAAGCCGCCGAGAAGAAAGCCGGATGGCGAATTTCACAAGTAGTGTGGAGAAATATCAAGTTGAAACGATGTTTTAGAAAAACCTGCGTGATGCTCGCCGCATTCTTATTCATTGCTTCCATAAGCGGATGCCAGGCATTGCCAAAGCCTGAACCGGGAAGTGTTTTTGAGTCGAGGCAGGCGCAGTGGAAAAATCGGGGAAAGCCTGATAAGCAGGAAGGCGGATCAAAGACAAGTAAACAGGAAAGCGAATCAAAGGCAGGCAAACAGGGAATCGAACCAAAGGCAGAGAAAAAAGCGGAAGATAAAACGGAGAAAGAATTATCGGATCAGAGTGCATTGGAAAACGGGCATAAGGTGGAAAAAGGCGATCTCCTTTCCCGTTACGATGCGCGTACTGACGGCCGCACGGCCCCGGTAAAAAATCAGGGTGACCTGGGCACCTGCTGGGCATTTGCATCGCTTTTGGCACTTGAAAGCAGCCTGTTGCCGGGCGAATCATACGATTTTTCTGAGGACCATATGTCCCACGATCCGTATTTCCTTCTGGATCAGAAGAGCGGCGGAGATTACATTATGTCTATGGCTTATCTGCTTTCCTGGCGTGGACCGGTCCTGGAGGAGGAGGATCCTTACGGGGACGGTAGTTCACCGGAAGGCTTAAAGGCGGCCTTGCATGTGCAGGAAATCCGGATTCTGCCGGAATACGACCGGGAGGTCATCAAAGCCGCGGTATACCGGATCGGAGGCGTGCAGAGTGTCCTTTACACAACGCTGCAGGGGCAGACGCAGGACAGCCGTTATTATAATAAGGAAACAGGGGCTTACTATTATTCCGGGACGCAGCAGCCGAATCATGACGTCGTGATCGTTGGCTGGGACGATGATTATCCGGCTGAAAATTTCACGACCCCGCCGCCGGAAAATGGCGCATTTCTCTGTGAAAACAGCTGGGGAACCGGATTCGGAAAAGACGGATTTTTCTATGTCTCCTATTATGATGCCAATCTGGGAGCAACCAGTCTGGTATATTCCGGTGTAGAATCCGCAGATAATTATGATGCGATTTATCAGAGCGATCTCTGCGGCTGGCTGGGGCAGATTGGCTATGGCAGCGAGAGAATCTGGGCGACGAATGTGTACCAGGCGACTGGAACAGCACAGAAGGTCCAGGCGGTCGGATTTTATGCCGTAGACCAGAATACAGAGTATGAAATCAGCATTCTAAAGAATGTGCCGGAGCATCCGTCTGATGCGGACTGGAAAAATCTGAAACGGCAAAAGCTTGGAACGACAAACGGAAGTGTTTCCTATGCGGGGTATTACACAATCCCGCTCGCAGAGCCGGTGGGGGTTGCGCCGGGAGAGCGTTTTGCGGTACGGATCGAAGTCAAAACACCGGGTGCAGTTCATCCTATGGCGATCGAGTACGATGCGCAGGATGGGCGATGCCAGGTCGATCTCACCGATGGGGAAGGCTATATCAGCGCAGATGGGGATCTGTGGGAATCTGCGGAGACACAGCAGGCCTGCAATCTTTGTCTGAAAGCATACACGGCATGGGAGTAATCGGAAAGCATGCGCAGTGTTGGAGAAATCCTGAAAGCATACATTGAGCTGGAACATTTCCCGACGCGTGAATGGGAATGACTGGAGAAATAAGGAGAATATCATGAAAAAACACAGAATCGTATTTGCGACCGGCAATGCCGGAAAGATGAAAGAAATCCGCCAGATCATGGCAGATCTTGGTTGTGAAGTGGTATCCATGAAGGAAGCCGGAGCAAATCCGGAAATTGTGGAAAATGGAACTTCCTTTGCGGAAAATGCCGAGATCAAAGCTCGTGCAGTCTGGAACTGTACCGGCGACATTGTGCTGGCCGATGACTCTGGACTTGTGGTAGATTACATTGGTGGTGAGCCGGGAATTTATTCCGCCCGCTATATGGGAGAAGATACTTCCTATGAGATCAAGAACCAGAATATCATTGACCGTCTTGCAGATGCGAAGGGAGACGAGCGCAGTGCCCGCTTTGTCTGCAACATTGCAGCGGTGCTTCCGGACGGACGTGTGCTTCATACTGAGGCGGCGATGGAAGGACAGATTGCTGAAAAGCCGGCCGGATGCGGCGGCTTTGGTTACGATCCGATCCTGTATCTGCCGGAATTTGGCATGACCTCTGCGGAGCTTACCATGGAGCAGAAAAATGCGATCAGCCACCGCGGGAAAGCGTTAGAGGCAATGAAACGGGAGTTAGCGCATTACTTTGAGGAGGAATCCTGATGAAGATACTGATCGTGAGTGATACTCACAGAAAAGACGGAAATTTGTACGATGTGATCGAGAAGGAGAAGCCGCTCGACATGCTCATTCATCTGGGTGATGCAGAGGGAAGCGAGTACGTGATTGCGGACTGGCTGAACGAGGGCTGTGAGCTTGTGATGGTTCAGGGCAACAATGACTTCTTTTCCAAGCTGGACCGCGAGATTGAGCTGGATCTGGGACCACACCGCGCTTTTCTGACCCACGGTCATTACTATAACGTATCGCTGGATGTGGACCGGCTGTGGGAGGAAGCATCCGACCGGGGCTGCGACATCGCCATGTTCGGCCACACGCACCGTCCGTATCTGGAAGAGCGGGAAGGAATCACGCTCTTAAATCCTGGAAGCCTGTCTTATCCGCGCCAGGAGGGCAGAATGCCTTCTTATATTGTCATGGATCTGGAAGACGATGGAACCGCGAAATATCATTTGATGTTTCTTGGGGATTAGGAAATGAAAAAAATTATGAAAAAAATTGTAAAAAAAGTTTTCAAAAACTGTTGACAAAATAAGACCTGTATTATATAATTACTCTCGCGTTGTTCGATGGCACTCGGTTGAGCGCGAGAGAACATACGGGTTTTCAGTAATCCGGGGTGTGGCTCAGCTTGGCTAGAGCACCTGGTTTGGGACCAGGGGGTCGCAGGTTCGAATCCTGTCACCCCGATTGCAATTGAATATGCGGGTGTAGTTCAATGGTAGAACACCAGCCTTCCAAGCTGGATACGTGGGTTCGATTCCCATCACCCGCTTTTGAAAAGCAAGTCTTTTCAAAAGTGAGTCTGTAGCTCAGCTGGATAGAGCAACGGCCTTCTAAGCCGTGGGTCGGGGGTTCGAATCCCTTCAGGCTCGTTTCTTTCACGAAAGTGGAAGATGAATTTCATAATGGTGGGTATAGCGCAGCTGGTTAGCGCGCCAGATTGTGGCTCTGGAGGCCGAGGGTTCGAATCCCTCTATCCACCCTGATTGTTAAGTCCTTATGCAGAGATTGTGCGTAAGGATTTTTTACAATCTGATACTTGCTCAAAGTGCGGTGAAGAAGTCCTGAAAGAGTGGGTTATATCAGGAAGACTGCAGCGGTTTGAAGCAGATAATTTCATATGCGCGGGCATGGCGGAATTGGCAGACGCGCCAGATTTAGGTTCTGGTGTCACCGACGTGCAGGTTCAAGTCCTGTTGCCCGCACTCGCATAAGCTCTGGTTTTTCCAGGGCTTATATTTATACATCATGTATCGAACATTAACGATGTATTCACTGCTTTTCACCGGCAGCATGGCAAAGGTCAGGTTGACAGTGCCCCACTGAAAGAATTATAATAGAGAAATCAGCGGCAGATCCGCGCAAAACAAAGGAGTCCAAATATTTATGAAACAGATCATTTTAACGGGCGACCGCCCTACCGGTCGTCTTCATGTTGGCCACTATGTTGGCTCATTAAAAGAACGTGTCAGACTGCAGAATTCCGGCAAATTCGATGAAATCTATATCATGATCGCCGATGCACAGGCTTTGACAGACAACGCAGAGCATCCGGAAAAGGTTCGCGACAACATCATCCAGGTTGCACTCGATTATCTTGCCTGTGGTCTGGACCCGGAAAAGTCTACCATCTTTATTCAGTCCATGGTTCCGCAGCTTACCGAACTTAGCTTCTATTACATGAATCTGGTTACGGTCTCCCGTCTGCAGAGAAACCCAACGGTAAAATCCGAGATCAAGATGCGTAACTTTGAGGCAAGTATCCCGGTCGGCTTCTTTACCTACCCGATCAGCCAGGCAGCTGACATCACTGCGTTTAAGGCAACCTCCGTACCGGCTGGCGAAGATCAGATGCCGATGATCGAGCAGTGCCGCGAGATTGTGCACAAATTCAATTCGGTATACGGTGAGACCCTGGTTGAGCCGCAGATCATCCTTCCGCAGAATCAGGCATGCCTGCGTCTGCCTGGTATCGATGGCAAGGCAAAAATGAGTAAGTCTCTTGGAAACTGTATCTACTTATCCGATGAACCGGAAGATATCCGCAAGAAGATCATGTCCATGTTCACCGACCCGAACCACCTTCGCGTGGAGGATCCGGGACAGGTTGAGGGCAATCCGGTATTTATCTACCTCGATGCATTCTGCCGTCCGGAACATTTCGCAGAGTTCCTGCCGGATTACAACAATCTGGACGAGCTGAAAGACCATTACAGACGCGGAGGTCTTGGGGACGTTAAGGTCAAGAAGTTCTTAAACAATGTGATCCAGGCTGAGCTGGCTCCGATCCGTGAGCGCAGAAAAGACTGGGAGCAGCGTCTTCCGGATGTTTACGACATCCTTGCAGAGGGCAGCAAACGCGCGGAAGCTACCGCAGCAAAAACTCTGGCAGATGTACGCCATTCCATGAAAATTGATTACTTTGAGAATGGTACGTTAAGCAAATAAAAGATTTTTATACATGAAAAAAGCAGGTGCTTTCCAGATTGGAAAACATCTGCTTTTTTCGTGAATCTCAGAGAGCGTAAGCGGCACATTTATTGCTTACGTTTCCACGGAGTGGATCCATTTGCCGCTTAAAAGGCGGGAAACACACCAGAAGGATTTGATGATATAGTCGATGCGGAGACACAACAATGTGAGCCATGCAGGCCAGTGAAGCAGCAGACCGCCCACAGCTCCGAGCGGAATGGAGACCAGCCACATGAAAAGGATATCTGCTTTCAAAAGGAAACGTGTATCGCCGCCGCCGCGCAGCACCCCTTTGGTCATAACGCACTGGATTGCCTCGAAAAAGATAATGACAACGTAGGCATTCATGAGCTGTCTGGTCATGGTTACGGTTTCTGGAGCCAGGGAGTACATGGAAATGGTCATCGGGCCAAGGATAAATACCATGATGGAGGCAATGGCGCCGAAGATCATGCTGAGCAGGTAAAACGTTTCGCCCTGTTTCATGGCTAGGTCCCGGTTCCCGGAGCCGATGGTATTGCCGGTGATGATGCCGGAGGCATTGGAAACGCCCTGAATGACAACGGTACAAAGCCGGTCGATCACCTGACAGATGGAGTTTGCAGCTACCACGGCCGCACCCATATGGCCGAGAACCACGGAAAGCAGATTCAGTCCCAGACCTAACAGGGCATCACTCAAAAGCACTGGTGCGCCGAGCCGCAGATAGTTTTTGTAAAACTGGATGGAAGGTGCTTTTAAGAGGTGTTTCAGTCGGAATCCGAGTTTTTTATCCATGACAAGGATATAGATGAAGGTTGCCAGAAATTCGGTCAGGCGGGCAATCAGGGTGCCCAGGGCAGCACCGGCAATCTCCATGCGCGGCATACCGCATTTTCCGAAGATGAAAATGTAGTTGGCGGCCAGGTTTATGGCAAAGGACAAAATCGAGACGTAGAGCCCAAGTTTCGCCTGCCCAACGGTGCGCATCAGCTGTGCAGCTACCAGACCGGTTCCATGGATGGCAAAGATCAGTACCGTGATCTTTAAGTATTTTACGCCGTAATTGATCACATCTTCTTCGGAAGTATAGATTTTCATGATGGGACGTGTAAAGAACAATGTCAGGGCTGCAAATACCAGCGCCACCCCAAGTGCGATACGCAGTGCCATGCTGAACGTTTCCCGTACATGGTCTTTGTCACGGGCGCCCCAGTACTGGGAAGCCAGTACACTGGAACCACCGATGATCCCGTAGCAGAAGATCAGAAAAAAGCTGTAAAACTGATTGGCGAGGCTGGAAGCAGAAAGCTGTGCTTCGCCAAACGAACCAAGCATCATGGTGTCAAGCATATTGACGCCCATATTGATGGCTGCCTGCAGTGCAACCGGAAGCATAATGGACAGGACATTTCTGTAAAAGCTCCTGTCTTTGATTAAAGTAACCCGCATAATGCAACTCCCCCCCTTTGTATACTTGTTATTATATAGAACAAGTTGAGAAAGTGCAATTTGAATTTCCGCGCGGAATTCAGATTTGAAATTCAGCCGGAGTTCGGATTGAAATTCGATTTGAAATTCTGCTCTCTGTCTTGCTTTTTTGCTGAAAATCAGATATAATAGACAGGCATTTATCTTTTGAGGTAATGATGGGCCATCGCCAAGCGGTAAGGCACAGGACTTTGACTCCTGCACTCGAGGGTTCGAATCCCGCTGGCCCAGCTGAAAAAGACGAGAAAACCTTTTTCTATACATGGAAGGTTTTCTCGTCTTTTTGTTTATTTTTTGGAGAAAGGGATTTGGATTTCCTGAAAATTTACAACAAAAAACACCAGAGCAAATGCTCTGGTGTTTTTTCGCTTTGATTCTTGATTCTATGACCTCATCGGGAATCGAACCCGAGTTTACGCCGTGAGAGGGCGTCGTCTTAACCGCTTGACCATGAGGCCAGAATCGAGGCGACAAGATTCGAACTTGCGACCTCTGCGTCCCGAACGCAGCGCTCTACCAAACTGAGCCACGCCTCGAAGCGACTCCAATAATATAGCACCTTTTGGAAAAGAATGCAAGCACTTTTTGAAAAAAGTTTAAAAAAGTTTTTTGCTACTTTTTTGCCTTTTTTTGGAAGCAGATTTTGCCGTCGAAAACCGTAAAACAGGCAGGGGAAAAGAGGAAAAGGGGAATCCAGGTTATGTATGGAAGAAAAAACACGGTTTTCCCCATTTTATGCAATTTGCTAATTGATAAAAATGTATCAATATGAGAAAATGAACCTATAGTATGCGCAGAAAACAGGAATGTGATGCGTATTTGTGTCAGCTATAGGTTTCAACGGGTTTGCGGACCAGAACCAGTGGGTCATATGAACAAAATTTGGAGGATTGAGTTATGAGAGTTACGATCTGTATTGGAAGTGCATGTCACTTAAAGGGATCCAGAGAGATCATCCAGCGTCTTCAGGAGCTGGTAAAAGAGCACGGAGTTTCCGATAAGGTAGATTTAAACGGAGCATTCTGCAGCGGAAACTGTGTAAATGGTGTCTGTGTAACGGTAGACGGAGAATTGTTCTCCTTAAAACCGGAAACAACCGATGACTTCTTTGCAAAGGAAATTTTAGGGAGGCTGTAAGCATGGCGATCATTGACTTTAAAGCTACAAAGTGCCGTCACTGTTACAAGTGTGTGCGAAACTGCGAAGTCAAAGCCATCATGGTAAAGGACGGTCGTGCGGAGATCATGCCGGACAACTGTATCTTATGTGGGCGCTGCCTGCAGATCTGCCCCCAGTCGGCCAAGACACTGGTGAGTGATCTTGGTATGGTAAAGGCTATGATCGAGGCGGGGGAGAAGGTCGTTGTTTCCATCGCGCCATCTTATATGGGCCTTTTAAAATATCACACCATTGGGCAGGTGCGCTGCGCACTCATGCGTCTGGGTTTTAACGATGTGCGTGAGACAGCGGAAGGCGCTGCGCTGGTAACAGCGGAGTATACAAGGCTGCTTGTGGAAGGTACCATGGAAAATATTATCAGTACCTGCTGTCCAAGTGTGAATGCGCTGATCGAGAAATATTACCCGCAGCTGATTCCGTATCTGGCCCCGGTGGTTTCTCCCATGATCGCGCATGGACGCATGATCAAGCAGGAGATGGGAGCGGATACCAAAGTGGTATTTTTAGGCCCCTGCATTGCGAAAAAGCAGGAAGCCCTGGATCCGCGCCATGCAGACTGCATTGATGCCGTCTTAAATTTCAACGATATCAACCGCTGGCTGAATGAGGAAGATATTGTCATTGAAGACTGTGAGGATATGCCGTTTGAGCAGCTGGATCCGCGGGTGAACCGTCTCTATCCGGTTACTAACGGGGTGATCAGTTCTGTTATGGTCACAGAGGCGAAGCAGGACAGATACCGGAAGTTCTATGTGCATGGAGAGAGCAACTGCATCGATCTGTGTCAGAGCATGATGCGGGGCGAGATCACAGGCTGCTTTATCGAGATGAATATGTGTTCCGGCGGCTGTATCAAGGGACCGACGGTAAACGATAAGTCCATTTCCCGGTTCAAAGTGAAGCTGGATATGGAAGAGCGGATTTCCCGGGATCCGGTACCAGAAGAGGAAACAAAGCCGCTGCTTAAAGAGGCAGCGTTGCATAAGGTATTTTTGGACCGCACACCGAAAGATCCGGTTCCTTCCGAGGAAGAAATCCGTAAAATTCTTGCAAAGACCGGAAAAATCCGCCCGGATGATGAATTAAACTGTGGTGCCTGCGGGTATCCGACCTGCCGTGAAAAGGCGATTGCCGTGTATCAGAAGAAGGCAGAGCTCGACATGTGCATTCCGTTCATGTATGAGAAGTCCAAGTCTTTTGCGAATCTGGTTATGGAGACATCACCGAACGTGGTCATAATCGTTGATGCGGACATGAAAATTATGGAATATTCTGCCGTGGGTGAAAAGTATTTTGGAAAGACCCGTGCAGAAGCGTTGCAGATGTATCTTTATGAGTTCATCGACCCGTCGGATTTCCAGTGGGTGTTCGATACCCACCAGAATATCCATGGCAAAAAGGTGCATTATCCGGAATTTAAACTGGATACACTTCAGAATATTGTATACATACCGGAACAGAATGTGGTACTTGCCACCTTCATCGACATTACGAAAGAGGAAGAACAGGCCAGACTGGAGTATGAGCGCAAGTTAGACACCATCGACTTAGCTCAGAAAGTCATCCACAAGCAGATGATGGTAGCCCAGGAGATTGCAGGACTTCTTGGCGAGACAACAGCAGAGACCAAGACGACGCTGACAAAGCTTTGCAAATCCCTTCTGGAGGACGGAAGCGACAACGGAGGTAAGTAGAATGGCAATTACCGTAGATGTTGCTTATAAAAGCCTGAATAAATTTTCAGAGGTTCTCTGCGGAGATAAGGTCGAGCTGTTAAAAACGGATGATTCCAATATTATGATCCTGGCAGATGGCATGGGAAGCGGTGTAAAGGCGAATATCCTTGCCACGCTGACCTCCAAGATCCTGGGAACGATGTTTTTAAACGGAGCAACCCTGGAAGAGTGTGTGGAGACGATCGTGGAGACGCTTCCCATCTGCAAGGTGCGGCAGGTTGCATATTCCACGTTCAGCATTTTGCAGGTCTTTCACAGCGGAGACGCGTATTTGGTCGAATTTGATAATCCAAGCTGTATTTTTATCCGGAATGGTCAGTTGGTGCCGATTCCGCAGAACATCCGGGAAGTGCAGGGCAAAAAAATCAATGAATTCCGTTTTCGGGTCCAGCGCGGCGACGCACTGATCCTGATGAGCGATGGAACCGTTCATGCGGGTGTGGGGCAGCTCTTAAACTTTGGCTGGCTCTGGGAAGACATTGCCAAATATGCGCTGAAGCAGTATGCGCTGACCATATCAGCCATGCGACTGGCGTCATCCATCTGCCAGGCGTGCGACGAACTTTACCAGTACCGCCCGGGTGATGACACCACGGTGGCGTGCATGCGCATCATCAACGCGAAACCGGTGCATTTGATGACGGGTCCTGCAAAGGATCCTTCCATGGACGAAGAGATGGTGAAGAGCTTTATGTCCGGCGACGATTCCACCAAGCGGATCGTCTGCGGCGGAACCAGTGCCACCATTGTGTCCAGAGTGTTAAAGAAACGTCTGGACGTATCGATGCAATATGCCGATCCGGATATTCCGCCCATTGCCTATATGGACGGGATTGAACTGGTAACGGAAGGCGTTCTGACGCTGAACCGTGTGGTGCAGCTGTTAAGACGATATGTCAAGAATGAAACCGTATCCGAGCAGTTTTTCCTGGAACTGGATAAGCCAAATGGTGCGTCCATGGTAGCCAAGATGCTGATTGAAGACTGCACAGAACTGCATTTATATGTCGGAAAAGCCATCAACAGCGCTTATCAGAATCCGGGCCTACCGTTTGACTTAGGCATCCGCCAGAACCTGGTAGAGCAGCTGAAGACGGTTGTGGAAGATATGGGAAAACAGGTAACCGTAACCTACTATTAAATGATACCAGGGTACAAAAAGCTTTTACCCCTAACATCATGAAGCAGGTTTATAAATAAATGAATGGTAGCGGCCGGAAATTCTGGCAGTTACAAGATGAAAGAAAACAGAGAGTTGAGCAGGATGTCACATGGCTGTGAGCAGACTTGGCTGTTGCCAGGTATGCGAAAGAAGCTGCAGTCCGCAGGTTTGCGGCTGCGGTGAACAGCCAAATTTTGCGGAGCGGACATCCGGAAATGAGGAGGAAAATTATGGTAACAAATGACGCAACAATCTTACGCATCAAACACGACGTACTGTACGAGGTAGCAAAGCTGGCATGGGCTGGTGAGCTGGATGAGGAACATAAGGAGCAGGTTCCGTACACCATCATCCCGGGACCGCAGGCACAGTTCCGCTGCTGTATCTACAAAGAGCGCGAGATCATTCGTCAGCGTGTCCGCCTGGCAGAGGGCAAGTGCCCGACCAGCGGCAAAGATACCAGAAACGTGGTTCAGGTCATCGGTGCAGCCTGCGAGGAGTGTCCGATCGCATCTTATACCGTAACCGATAACTGCCGGAAATGTATGGGAAAGGCATGCCAGAATTCCTGTAATTTTGGTGCGATCAGCATGGGAGATACCCGCGCACACATCGATCCAAACAAGTGTAAAGAGTGCGGAAAGTGCGCAAATGCCTGCCCGTACAACGCAATCGCACATCTGGAGCGCCCGTGTAAGAAAGCCTGCCCAGTAGATGCCATCACCTACGACGAGTACGGCGTATGCGAGATCGATGAGAACAAGTGCATCCAGTGCGGCGCCTGCATCCACAGCTGTCCGTTCGGTGCGGTTGGTTCCAAGACTTTTATGGTTGATGTCATCAACATGATCAACGCAGGCAAGAAAGTAGTTGCCATGGTAGCACCGGCAACTGAGGGTCAGTTCGGACCGGAGATCACCATGGCCAGCTGGAAAACCGCATTAAAGAAAGTCGGCTTTGCAGATATGGTAGAGGTTGCCTTAGGCGGCGATATGACCGCTGCAGCAGAGGCTGCTGAGTGGGCAGAGGCTTACAAAGAAGGCAAGAAGATGACCACCTCCTGCTGCCCGGCATTCGTAAACATGATCAAGCAGCATTTCCCGCAGCTGTTAGACAATATGTCCACCACCGTGTCCCCGATGTGCGCCGTTTCCAGAATGCTGAAAGAGAAAGATCCGGAGATCATCACCGTATTCATCGGACCGTGCATCGCGAAGAAGAGCGAGACCCTGGACTTAAATATCAAAGACAATGCCGACTACGCTATGACTTTCGGTGAGATCCGTGCCATGATGCGTGCGAAGGGCGTAGAGCTTGAGCCGGAAGAGAACACCTATCAGGAAGGTTCCGTATTCGGTAAACGCTTCGGTAACGCAGGCGGCGTAACTGCAGCAGTGGTAGAGTGCTTCAAGGAGATGAACGAGGATATCGCTCCGAACGTCATGAAGTGCAACGGCGCTGCAGAGTGTAAGAAAGCTCTGCTTCTCATGAAGGTCGGCAAGCTTCCGGCAGACTTCGTAGAGGGTATGGTCTGCGTGGGCGGCTGTGTCGGCGGTCCGAGCAAGCACAAGACCGAGCTTGAGGCAAAGAAGGCAAGAGATCTTCTCATTGGTCAGGCAGACGACCGCGAAGTGCATGCAAACTTAAAGAATCTGGGTGTAGACCAGGTGGCAATGCATAGACACTAAATAACAATATTAACATATAACAAGGGCCGTGTGAGTTGCCGAAAGGCAACTCACACGGCCCTATTAAAGTGAATCAAATTGTTACTGTGCATCCGGCACATCTTCCGGCATGCCCCGGAAGAACCGCACAACCATAGGAATGGTGATGGCGGCTGCGATGAAATCCGCGATCGTCTGTGCCATCTGGATGCCGAGGAGTCCCAGGGTGTGGCTTAGGATCCACAAAACCGGGATAAAGACCAGACCGCTTCGGATCATGGAAAGGAAGGTTGCTTTTCCGCTGAATCCGATACTCTGGAACATCATGTTTCCGCACAGGGAAAATGGCATGCAGAAGAGGGCGAGGCACTGGATGCGCAGTGCCGTGGTACCGATCGAGATAACGGACGGGTCGTCACGGAACAATTTGACAATAAAGCTGGAAAAGCCGATCCCGATCAGGGCAGAAATGCTCATGACGATCAGGCTGCTTCGGATGCTGAACCAGAATGCCTCCCGTACGCGGCTGTATTTTTTTGCCCCGTAGTTGAATGCGCTGACCGGCTGGAAGCCCTGGCCAATACCGAGTGCGATGCAGAACAGGAACATGATGATTCTTGTCACGATACTCATCGCGGCAATCGCGGCATCGCCGTATGGTGCGGAGCATAAGTTTAAGATCATCACGGAAATGCTGTTGAGTCCCTGGCGCATCAGGCTCGGAAAACCGGTCGTAAGGATATTGGTCACATCCGCGAATCTGTGTGTGATATACCGGATATGAATGCGGCTCTGGACTTTTCTGCGTAAGAATGGAGTGATCAGGATCATCATGCTGATGTACTGGGAGACTGCGGTGGAAATACCGGCTCCGCGCACACCCAGATTCAGTCCGAAGATCAGAAACATGTCTCCGAAAATGTTGAGAATGCCGCCGGAAGCCAGACCGAGCATGGCGAAAAATGCTTTTCCTTCATAACGGAGAATGTTGTTCATGACACAGCTGGAAGCCATGGCCGGGGCGGCGATGAGAATCCAGGTGCTGTACTCGATGGCGTGGGGAAGAATGGAATCGGTGCTTCCTAAAAGCCGCATAAACGGTGCATGGAACAGAAAGCCGAATACACAGATGCAGCCTCCGGCAAGCAGCGACAAAAAGAAGCTGGTGGAGGCAAATATGCGTGCGCTCTCTACGTCGTGTCCGCCCAGCTTCCGGCTGATGTTGCTTCCGGCACCATGTCCGAACATAAATCCAAACGCGTTGATGATGGCCATCAGCGCGAATACCACGCCGGTGGCACCGCTGACGCTGGTTCCGAGCTGGCTGACAAAGAAGGTGTCTGCCATGTTGTAGATGCTGGTCACCAGCATGCTGACGGTGGTGGGAAGTCCTAACCGCAGTACCAGCTGGTGAACCGGCGTTTTTGTCATTTTGTCATATTGTTCCTGTGCACTGTCTCGTTCCATATGTCTTTTACTCCTGTCTTTTTATATTGCAGCGTTTCGTTTGTGCTGCGGTGAATGCCTGGTGGATATCGTGAAGGTGGAAATGGGGGGGCCGTATTTTTGTCGTATCGTTCTCAGCGGAATTTGAAGTTTTTTAGAATATTATCCATGCTCCGCTCGATGTGATGTTCCATTTCCTTTCTGGCATGTTTGGCATCGTTCTCTTTGATATAGGTCAGAATATCGATGTGTTCCTGTGTGGATTTGATGTAATGATCCAGTTTGGGAGAAGTAAAGCCGATACTGGGACCGTTCCACAAACTGGAAAGAATTTTGTAAAGCCGCCGGTTATCTGCAGCTGTCCAGATTGCGGTGTGTACCTCAAAGTTCAGATCTTCATATTCGCTGCCGGATAAGGATTCCATGCGTTTCTGGGCATCCACAAGCTTTTCAATCAGCTTGTCAGCGTCTGGCATGCCGTTTTTTGCAGCACGTCCTGCGGCTTCTGATTCCAGAAGCATGCGCATCTCGTAGTGATCGGTGATGTATTTTTCATCGATCGGTTTTACGATCGCACCCTTGTTCATGCGCAGTTCGATCAGTCCTTCTGCTTCCAGAGCCTGAAATGCTTCCCGGACCGGAGTGCGGCTGACACCGAGTTTTCCTGCGATATCGGTGAGACTCAGTTCATCACCGCTTTTATATTCCCCTGAAAAGAGTGCTTTTTTTAAGATTGCCGTGATCCGGACACGTGCCGGTAACAGTTCCATACTTTCCATAATTCTGATGATCCTTTCTATTTTATATGAAATCTGTTTTTCTGCCCCTTTTTGGGGTCCCCATAACAGTTTTCTGCCTTGCGGTTGCAGAAATGAATTCGTTACTTTGATGATATCATTTTGAAAAATCGGTGTCAACAAATCGTATACGATATTCAGTTGCTTTCCATAAAAAAGGTATTTGAAAAATGTGAATAAGTGCCAAAGATTTGAAAAATGAGGAAAAAGGCTTGAAAAGCTATTTGGAAGGTGATAATCTTTGAATTACAAATCGTATATCGTATACGATATTCAAAATATGAAATGCGAAATACGACATGCAAAATGAAAACAAGAGCCGTGATGATCAGGCAGATCTGTGAAGTTGCGGAAAATAAATCAATCCACAGGAGGAGTAAAGATGCACGCAATTGAAAAAATTCTTGCGAAAAACAGTGGGCGTGAACAGGTGAGCGCGGGGGAAATTGTAACAGCAAAGGTTGATTTTGCGGAGATCAATGATCTGTATCTGCAGACCGTGTATTCTTTTTATGAAATGGGTGGCGAGAAAGTCTGGGACAGCGAGCGCGCAGCGTTTGTGTTCGATCACTACGCACCGGCACCGGACATGAAGAGTGCTGCAAACCATGTTGAGATGAGAGAATTTGCAAAGAAGAACAACCTGAAATTCCATTTTGATACCAACTGTGGCGTGTGCCATCAGGTAATGCCGGAAGCCGGTGTCATTTATCCGGGCATGATCGTGGTAGCAACCGACAGCCACACCACGACACATGGAGCATTTGGTGCCATGGGAACTGGCTGCGGTGCAACGGACATGGCAACGATTCTGATGACAGGTGAGCTGTGGTTCCGTGTTCCGGAGATCATCGAAGTGCGTCTGGAAGGGGAGCCGAAAAAGGGCGTTTATCCGAAAGATGTCATTTTAAGCGTTCTTGGCAAGATCAAGGCAGACGGAGCTGTATACAAAGCAATTGATTTTACCGGCAGCTACGTAGAGAATCTTGGCGTTTCCGGCCGTATGGTCATCTGCAACATGGCAGTGGAGATGGGCGCAAAGACTGCCTACATGCAGCCGAACCAGGCAGTTCTGGACTATGTTTCCAAGCGTGAAGTCAGACCGTTTGAGGTACAGTATACAGATCCGGACTTCCAGTATGAAGAAAGCTATGTATTTGACGTGTCAGAGCTGGAGCCGCAGCTGGCATGTCCGCACAGCGTCGATAACGTTGCTCCGCTTACGGAAGTGATCAAAGATGAGACGATCACCTTAAATCAGGGCTATATCGGGAGCTGTACCGGCGGAAGAGAAGAAGACATTGCCGAAGCAGCGAAAATTCTGGCAGGAAAACACATTCCGCAGTACACAAGACTGGTGGTGGTTCCGGCTTCTGCGGAAGTCATGCAGACATGCATGCAAAAAGGCTATATCCAGAGTCTGATGGCAGCAGGTGCGACCATTACGACACCAGGCTGCGGCGCATGTCTGGGTGCGCATGAGGGAATTCTGGCAGCAGGCGAGACCTGCATTACGACGACTAACCGGAACTTCCCGGGACGTATGGGTTCCACGGAAGCAAAAATCTATCTGGCAAGCCCGGCAACGGTTGCGGCAAGCATTTTAAATGGCTGCATTACTGATCCGAGAAAGTATTTATAAGGGGGATATCCGTCATGAAAACACAGATTACAGGAAATATCATTGTAGTAGGCAATAACATCGATACCGATCAGATCTATCCGGGCCGTTTTCTTGCGATCACCGATCCGAAAGAGATTGGAAGTCATTGTCTGTGCGGCGTGGATGAAACCATTGCTGCGAATTTCCCGCAGGGCGGCATAGTTGTAGCCGGAACCAATTTTGGATGTGGTTCCAGCCGTGAGCATGCACCGATCGCGCTGATCAATATGGGGGCAAGTGCCGTGATCGCAGATTCCTTCGCGCGCATTTTCTTCCGGAATTCCATTAACTTAGGGTTGCCGCTCATTGTGTGCAAGGGCATCAGCAAAGAAGTGGCGGATGGTCAGGAGCTTACCCTGGACATCGAGAAAGGCACTGTTACCGTGAAGAAGACCGGAAAAGTATATCCTTGTGACCAACTTGGCGACCAGGCTATGAAAATTCTGGAAGCTGGCGGCATCAAACCGCTGATGCGCGCACGGATGGAAAAAGAGAAAGCTACGCGTTAAAAAGCAGCACATGAAACAAGAAAGGACCGAAAATCTGGTTCCGCCATGTATGGTGGGGCAGATTTTCAGTCCTTTGTCAGTTTTTTGAGATGTGTTATTGACCCAGTTTCCAGTCTTCGAGAAGCTTTAATTCAATCCGGGTTCCGTTCGAAAGAGAAAACCAGTGATCGTTGATGGCAGTTGTAGGATAAGCTTTGATCTTTTCCATGGTTTCCGGGATGGAATCGACGGCGATGGAAATGTGATCGTAACCATTCTGGCCGTCGGCGCAGATTTCTTTTGTCTCACAGAGCTGAATGCCTTCCTGATACCAGCATTTTCTGGCTGGTTTTTCTCCAATTTCCCGCCACATGTGCATGTCAAATACATCTTCAAAAAATTTCTGTGTTTCTTCATAAGAAGTGGTGCGGATTGCTGCATGATCGAGTTTTGCCATTGTATCTTCTCCTGTTTTGGTTGTGGTTCGCACAAGCGTGCCCGGGAATGTTTTTCACTTCATGTCGGGAGACGCCAGTCGACGCTATTTTGATTCTTACAATACGATAACGCATTTGGAAGTAAATAGCAAATAGAAAATAGATATGCGGCGCATACAAAATTTGATATAATGATGCTGTGATCAAAGGGCTTTTGCTTCTGTGATCCCGGAGCGTTTGCGATGGGGAATGGGATGCGCGTGAACAGTATTGAAAATGGTAAGCGGGAGTGAAAAACGGAAGTGAAAACCGGAAGAGGAAAAGGAACGGATTACAATGGAGCAGGAACTCTGGAATTGGACAGAATCAGCGGTGGAAATGATCCCGTTTGCGCTGCTGGCTGGTTTTTATAAAGAAAAAGAAATCCGCATTACAAAGCTCTCGGAGGAAGGATTTTGTTTTCGGACTGTACAAAAGATTGAAAAAATCGATACAGATTTTTTGCTTTCTTTTTATGATATGGAATGGAACCAGTACGAGGAGAGAACAGTCCGGGCAACGTGTTGGAAGCTGGAATGCCAGACGGAGTTCTTCTATATTTATGCGGTGACTGTAACGCAGGAGGATTATCGCCAGGCAGTGCGGAAGCTGTTTGGGCAGTATGATCGCTATATCCGGCTGAAGCTGGAGGAGGACGATGGACTTCTGGCGGAAACACTGACGGGGTATCCGGCAAAAAAAGATGAAGAGTTTGCAGATTCTTTTGCGGAGCAGATGCAGAACTGGTATGAAGCGACCGGGTTAAACAAAGAATGGGAAGCAGAAACGAACAAGAAATGTGCGGAAACAGGAGATGTGATGGAGTGCTCCGGGGTGGAGGAAAAGGCAAAAACGAAGCCGGAACAGGAATGCCAACGAAACTTGGAACAGGAGCAGAAGCGAAAAAGCAGCCCGGAAAATGAGCCGGAACTTGCCCTGGAACTGGACCATCCAGCGCAGTATACGGCATTTCTGGAGCAGGACTTTGCTGAATTTTTGCGTCATTACAAAACGAAAAATCCGATCATAAAACGCTGCTTTTCTCATAAAAATCCAGACCGCATTTACATCGGAAATGCATTTTGTCCGTTGTTATTTCCGGAGGAAACGGTTCTGTTTGCGATGTTAAAAAGGGCAGAAGAACAGAAGCTTGCAGTTACGCTTACGTTCTCGTATGTAAGAGAAGAACAGCTGGAATCTACGGAACTGCTCTTGCAGAAACTGGAAACATGGTGTGCTTCACAGAGGACAGAATTGGAAATTGCAGTGAATGACTGGGCCATGGCTGACATGTTAAAAGAGCGGACCAGATACTTAAAACCATGCCTTGGCACGCTGCTGAATAAGCGGAAAAAAGATCCGCGTATGGCATACAAAATGGGAGATCACAGGCTGTTGGAAGAAAACAGCCTGAATGCAGAGTTCTACCGGGATAGTCTGGAACAGCGTTTTGGAATCACACGTTTTGAATGGGAAAGCTGTGGCTATGACCAAAAGCTTCCAAATACCCGGAATCATCTGCATCTGCCCTTTTACCAGACCAATACGTCACAGTATTGTACGCTGTATGCCGGAGTCCGGCAGCGGGACAGGGGAAAACAGCAGCTGGTGACAGCGTGCGGCGGACTTTGTGAGACAGCAGGCTATCTGTATCCGGAACATTTGCATATGGTGGGGCGTGGAAACTCGTTGTTTGGAATGGATACGGATATTTTGAAACAAACCGGCATTGCAGACCAGGACTGGGAGCAGACGGTGGCATATTGCAGGAGTCATCGGATCAGCCGCCTGGTGGTGGCCTGCTGGTGGTAAGGCAGCCGGATATGGAAAACGGATTTTATGGCATCAGAGATGGATGGCTGGAATCCGATGAAAGCCTGCTTGCAAGAGGCGGAAAGAGAACAAAGCAGTGGCGAAATGAAGGATCATAGAAAAGAAAATCAGGAGACAGAAAACAGAATGAAAATCGTAGCGGGACTTGGCTCGATCGAAGAATATATCCGGTTTTGTGAGGCGGGTGCCGATGAGTTTTTTGCCGGTTATGTGCCGTATGAATGGAACCGGAAGTATGGAACGCTGATGTCGTTAAACCGCAGGGAAGTGTTCTGCAGCAATGTGCAGCTTGGCGCCTTTTCGGAACTGGAAATTTTGGCAGCCATGGTCCAGAAATACAAAAGACCCGTTCATCTGACCTTTAATGCGCTGTATTATCTGCCGGAACAATATCCGGAGATTGCGCGGATCATAAAGAACTGTATGAGACTCGGATACCGGACGTTTATTGTGGCAGATCCGGCATTGATCCTGTATCTGCGGGAGCATCAGATCGATTGTCAGATTCATTTAAGCGGCGAGACCGGGGAAGTAAACAGCCGTATGCTTTCTGCCTTTCAGGAATATCAGATACAGCGGTTGATTTTTCATAGAAAGAACAGTTTTTCGGATATGGAATCCGTAATTCAGCATGGAAAACAGGATGGAAAAACACTGGAATATGAGGCGTTTGTGTTAAATGAACTGTGCCAGTTCAGCGGGGCATTCTGCAATTCTTTGCACTGTGATGAGATGGGCTATCTGTGCCGGGTTCCGTACCGTCTGGGACCGATTCGGCCGGGAAACATGTCCATAAATACCGTGGAAACAGAAAAGCGGGATGGAATGGAGCGTTGCGACAGCGAAGAAGCATACGGAGAAGATGGTTATCTCTGTGGTGCTACTGGCTGCGGTCTTTGTGCATTAGATCAGCTTCAAAAAGCCGGAATCACGCATCTGAAACTGGTCGGACGGGGGAATTATGTGGATTTTATGGAGCGGGATATCCGGAATCTGAAGAGAGTGCTGGATATTTTGCAGGAATCGGCTGGTTCTGCCTGCAAAACAAACATGAAAACGGAATTATTTCCTCATGGCTGCAGCGGAAACTGTTATTACCGGGAAAGTGCCACATAAAAAGCCGCAGTTTGTTCCGGGTGACGGAACGAACTGCGGCTTTTCGCATTCCTGCCAGGAAAGCACCAGCGGCATATCTGCTGATCCTGGCGCGAAAGGATGAAAGAAAGGCTGTATCAGTTTCCCATACTTTCGTGGATCAGTTTCAGGACACCGGCCAGATCGTTGGCATTTACCTGTCCTGGTGCGGAAGCTTTTCCAACGGAGCCGAAGGTCAGGGCAGAGCCGAAGACTTCTCCGCAAAGGCGGCTGATCATGCCGACTGGTCCCATGGACATGGTGATGAGCGGGCGTGTGGTACGGCGGTCCATTTCTTCGGTAGCGGAAAGAAGGGTCAGTACATCTTTCCGGGACTGCGGCATAACAGCAATCTTTAAAACATCTGCCCCCATCTGGTCCATTTTACCAAGAATCGAGAGAATTTCTTCCTGTGCCGGGGTGGACTGGAAGTTGTGGCTGGAAGCGACAACCGGGACTCCAGCGCTGTGGGCGGTGTCCAGGATGGTGCGGACCACATCATCGCCGGTAAAAATCTCAACATCGACCAGATCTGCAAGACCGCTTTGGGCTACCTGGCAGTTCAAATGCTGGTAGGATGCCGGGGAGATCTCTTTTTCGCCGCCTTCTTTTTTGGAGCGGAACGTAAAGAGTACCGGGATGCTGCCAAGGACTTCATGAAGTCCCTGAAGAACGTGCTTTGCAGCTTCCGGGTCTTCTGCCTGGTCAAAATGGTCGCAGCGCCATTCTATAATGTCCGGGTAGGACGCCAGGGCATTTTTGGCTGCAGCAAGAATGGAATCATAGGTATGTTCTACAATGGGAACACAAATTTTCGGAATACCATCGCCAAGCTGGATGGTTCCGACGGTAACTGGTTGTTTCATAGGAATCCCTCCTGAACTGTAAATTGAATTTTTGTAAATCTGCTTCGTCTATTATAGCAATGATGGAATGTATTTGCAAACAGGAATGTTTGTTGCTGTTCACGCGTTGCGCAAACAGCAACGGATTTTGCCGATGCTTCGCATTCCGAATCGGCAAAATCTGCTGCCATAGCGGTATCGTACGGAATTTTCAGTTCAGAAAATTCCTACCCATGTACAGTAACGAATGTTTCGAAAGCACATTGTGAAACAGATGTCAAGTCTTGAATGAGAATATTCCCTGCTATATAATGGGAATCCATAGAAAACAAAATATTACGGTTTGCGCAGCGCGTGAACCGTAATATCAAATTTTACAGACAGGTGAGGGATATGAATAAAAAGAATTTTGAAACAGTATTGGAACAGTACATGGGTCGTCTGGCAGGACTTGAAGCGGCAGATGACAGCGATCAGGTTTATAAATGGCGCGCTGTGGGGTGTTTTAAGCGGTTTTGGAATTTGAATGCGGCTGATTTTGCCGGAATGTTTGAAAAAGCGATGCAGGAAGCGGGAAATCTTCTGGACGATGCAGCCATGCAGCCGGTAGCGGGACTCCGGATGCTGCTTGCCAGAGAACCGGAAGTGGAGTACGTGCGGGAATGCTTCCGCTTTTTATTCAGTGATGACGGCGGGGATCTGCAGAAACGTCAGGACCGCGCAGATTTCTTTGCAGATAAGATCAATGAGCGCATCCGTTATTATGAGCGCGGCACGAAGAAGTATCTCCAGAACCGGGATCATGTTATTTATTACCTGAATCTCTGGAAACCGGAGGAAAACTATATGTTTGACGCAGCCTCCGCTCCCGGATGGGCAGCATGCACGGAGTTTGACGGGGATTTTGGCAGCAAGAATTTTTCTCTGGAGAGCTACTACCGGATGTGCGATGAGGTTCTGGAAGAAATCCGTGAAAATGAGGAGCTGACAGGTCTTTACAGCAATCTGTTTGAAGAAGAGCTGGACGGTTACGATGACCAGCTTCATATTCTGGTATACGATCTCATGGATTGCGCAAGTCTGTACCGTTATTATGCCGGTATGGAGATTCGCAAGGTGCCGGGAAAAGAACGCACGAAAGCGGCGGAGGCCAAGGCGGCACAGGAAAAGTTGAAGCAGGAGATCGCATTAAAGGAAGCACGCTTAAAGGAACTGCAGGAAAAGCCGGTGAATCTGCCGGATGTAGTTGGAAAGCCGGTAAGCCATAAGACTTATGGAACGGGTATTGTCCAGTCCAATGACAATGGAACGCTTCTGGTTCATTTCGAGAAGGCAGATAAAAAGTTCAAGTACCCGTCCGTGTTTACCCAGGGCTTTTTAAGCTTTGCAGGGGAAGAAACACAGACCGGGGAAATGGCAGAGTTTGAGG
Source organism: Clostridium sp. AF32-12BH (assembly GCF_003477935.1). Lineage (NCBI taxonomy): Bacteria > Bacillati > Bacillota > Clostridia > Eubacteriales > Clostridiaceae > Clostridium > Clostridium sp. AF32-12BH. Next base: position 166,281 of record NZ_QUEH01000004.1, read on the forward strand.
CAGACCAGAAGAAGAAAGCTGCGTTGGAGAAAGAACTCGCGCAGTTGAAGAAAACACTGGGAAGCATTACTTTATAAAATCCTACAAAAAACAGGCATTCGCATGATTAGCGGTGCCTGTTTTTTGGGCTTTTAACGTGTTTTGTTATGTACCTTTCTTTTCCAATAGTCCCACGGCCATCCAATGAGGCAGATAAGTGCAAAGGTGGCGACTGCCAGGGCAAACGTAGAAAGCCTTGTCGGCATCCATTCCATCGGTTTTAATTCCACGCCGGTCGTGCGCAGAATGACTTCCACAAAGAAGTATAAAGCGAAACTCTGAATGGAAAACAGCAACATGGAACGGCGGCCGCAAAACTGCCAGAATCTGGAAAATACACTGCCCGAAAGAGCCGGACGGGCAGCCATGCGGGCGGCAAGAAGCAGTGCGGCAATGCCGGAAAACGCAGCTGCAAAGTAGTATGGCGGAGCGGTGTAGCGGCAGTCGCAAAGATTCACATAGTCGCTGAGCTTTGGACCGAAAAAGAAGCTTAAGACCAGAAAAAACGGAATCAGAAAACCGGCATAAGGTTCCATTTTTTCGAGAAGCTTTTCGCGGTTTGCGTAGTATCCGGCAATCAAAAATACGGCTGCGCAGAGCGCGGAATCCAGTTTCCAGGGAAGCCGGTTCATGACTGGAATGAGCGGATCAGCAAGGCGGATGTAAGTTCCTGCAAGAACCAGAACCACCAGGGCGTAACAGCGCACGGTCAGGGAGCGCCGGTCAAAAATCTTCAGCCAGATGAGGGCATACAATCCGGCAAAAAACAGTGCCGGGAGGAACCATAACTGTCCCACATAGATCTGCTGGGGCTGTCCATAGTAGAAGATCCAGGTCAGGATGTGCTTCCAGCCGTATTCGTTGAGTACAAGATGATAATACGGGCGGATAGTGCAGATGGCCAGGGCGGTCAGCGTGATCGCAAAATAAGGAAGGATGAGAGTCCTTCCTCTTTTTTTGATGTAATCCATGCAGGTGTTATATTTTTCCGGACGGAAGGTCATGCCGGAGAGAAAGAAAAAGGCCGGCATGTGGAACGCGTAGATCCACCGGAATATGGTGTGGTGCATGGTCACGACATGACCCAGTACCACCAGAAACAGCGCAAAGCCCTTGGCAATATCAATATCACTTCTTCGTGTTGTACTCATTTGTAATGTTTCCCCCAGTAACAGAAAAATATCTGCCAAAGAAACAGCGCTTTGGCGTAAGCATGTGCAGGGCACCTGTGTTGCTGCTTTTTAGTCTATGGAAGGGCATGCGCAGCTGTCCCGTTCGATCAGCTGGTGCGGTACCAGAATCTTGGTGGCTGGAAGCCCCGGGCGCTCGATATGGCTGATCATCTGTCCGGCGGCTTCTATGCCGAGCTGACAGGAATTGATATCGATCGAGGTCAGCTGCGGTGAGGTGAGACGCGCAAACAGGGAATTATTAAAGGAAAGAATGGAAAGGTCCTCTGGAATGGACAGTCCGGTTTCCGTACAGATGCGTTCCAGCGTCAGTGCAAGGATATCATCGCTGACCACGATCGCGGTGGGACGGTCGGCTGACTCTAATAATGCGTGGACCGGAGTGTAGCCTTCTGCCGTGATGGAGGGCAGTTCCAGACAGTATTCCGGTTTTGGTAAAATTCCATGGCGTGCAAGGGCAAGCTGATACCCATTTTTTCGGTCAGCGGAGAAAATCAGGCTGTTGTCCACACCGAGGTAGGCAATCTTACGGTGTCCAAGCTGGTACAGGTATTCGGTTGCCTCGTCTCCGGCGAGCAGATTGTCGTTGTCGATGTAAATGGTCTGGTTTGCATATTGGCAGGCTTTTCCGATGAGCACGTAGGGAAGCTTTTCCCGGTGGAGAAATTCGATAACCGGGTCATTCTGTCTGGAGTAAAGCAGGATAAAGCCGTCTGCCTGACCGATGCGTGTCATGGAGCGGACCGCTTCCAGCACTTCGTCCTCGTCCTGACCGGTCACAATGGTGTTGATATATTGCTGCTGGTTGCAGACCTGGCTGATACCGCGGATCGCTTCCAGGTAAAAGGAGTTTTCGTAAACCTCACGTGCGGAGACGGGTAAGATGATTCCGATGGTGCGCGTGTTGCGGGATGCAAGGTTGCTGGCCTGAAAATTGGGTTCATAGCCCAGCTCTTTCATGGCACTGCGCACTTTTTGCTTGGTTTCTTCGCTGATGGAAGGACTGTCTTTGCAGGTGCGGGAAACCGTAGAAGCGGATACCCCGGCCAGTGCAGCTACATCTTTGATGGTTACGGACATCGGTGCTGCTTCCTTTCTATATAGATGTGTTTCTCTTTCAAGTGTTTGTTATGTCAGTTTTGGGTTCGGCTGTTTTGCCGCAGTTCACGTATGTGGGCATAGCTGCTGAACCGTTATGCTGCTTCTTATTTTACGGGATTGCAGAAAAAAAGTCAACGATACTATGCAAATACATGCAAAAGTTGCATAAAAAATAGAAACAAAAATTTCTGGACATTCCGCACAAAACAAAAGCATAAAAGTTGTGAAAATCAGAGAATCCACGCGAAATAAAAGAATGTTATTGCATTCTTTGTGCAAACCGGATATAGTTAATGCAAACGGTTGCATAGATTGCGCAAATAATAACGCATGGCAGAAAAAGCGCAGGAAGAATCGGACAGCAAGTGCCAGGGCGTACGCAAACGCGATCAGGAATGCAGCCAGAGAAGATGAGGGGGATTTTTTATGAAGTGCAGTAAGATTTTCTCTCCGATGACGGGAGAAGCCGTTGGGCTGGAACAGGTTCCGGATCCGGTGTTTGCCCAGAAAATCGTTGGGGATGGCATGGCGGTGATCCCGTCTGAGGGAAATATTGTAAGCCCGGTAGAAGGAGAAGTAATCTCCGTGGCAGATACCAGACATGCATTTGGACTGCGCACGGCAGAGGGACTGGAGCTTTTGATCCATGTGGGTCTTGAGACGGTTCATTTAAACGGTGCCTGCTTCCAGGTGTTTGTGAAACCGGGAGACCAGGTAAAAGCAGGAGATCGCCTGGCAGCAGTTGACCTGAAGTATTTAAAACAGCACAACATCAACCCGGTGACGCCGGTTCTGGTGTGCGGCGGCATGGAAGGCAAGAAACTTTGTCCGACAGAGGGTGCTGTGAAAGCGGGGGAGACTGTGCTGATGCAGGTGGAAGCAGGAAACGGGGAAAATGCAGATGCAGCAACTGGGAAAACCGCAGGCGCAGAAGCAGTGAACGCAAACCAGACAACAGCTTCAGCAGACCACAAAACAACAGACAAAAAAGCGGCGAATGAAAACAATGCAAAGGAAGCAGCAGACCAGGCAGAAATCACAGCTGGCAGCAGCCAGAACCCGAAAAAGAAACCGGCCTTAAGCTTTAACTTCGATTTCCTTCAGAAGCTCGGCAAGGTTTTGATGACAGTTATCGCGGTGATGCCGGCAGCCGGTTTCATGATCAGCCTTGGTAAGCTGGTTCAGATGGGTGGGGCAGATCTGTCCGTCCTGATGACGATCGGAAGCACGATGGAAAATATCGGCTGGGCTGTGATCAACAATCTGCATATTTTGTTTGCGATCGCAATCGGCGGTTCCTGGGCGAAGGAGCGTGCAGGCGGTGCATTTGCGGCGATCATTACTTTTATTTTGATCAACCAGATCACGGGTTCCATTTTTGGTGTAACCTCCGCGATGTTAAATGACCCGGATGCAGTGACCCATACGCTGTTTGGACAGGAAATCCTGGTAAATGGTTATTTCACTTCCGTTCTTGGCGCACCGGCTCTGAATATGGGTGTGTTTGTCGGAATCATTTCCGGTTTTGCAGGTGGTGTGATCTACAACCGTTATTACAATTTCCGCAAATTGCCGGATGCGCTGGCATTCTTTAACGGAAAACGGTTTGTTCCGATGGTCTGCATTGCCTGGTCTGTGATCATTTCCCTGGTCCTGGCCGTGATCTGGCCGGTGGTACAGTCTGGCATTAACGCGTTTGGTGTGTGGATCGCGAATTCTTCTTCCACATCCCCAATCCTGGCCCCGTTTATCTACGGAACCCTGGAGCGTCTGCTGCTGCCGTTTGGCCTGCACCATATGCTGACGATTCCGATGAACTATACTTCCTTTGGCGGAACCTATACCATTGCAACCGGTATCAATGCCGGAACCCAGGTGTTTGGCCAGGATCCGCTGTGGCTGGCATGGGCAACCGACCTGATTAACTACAAGAATTCCGGTGATATGGCAGCGTACCAGAACCTGCTTACCACCGTGACCCCGGCCCGCTTCAAGGTCGGCCAGATGATCGGTGCGACCGGTCTGCTTCTTGGAATCGCCCTGGCGATGTACCGCAGAGTCGATGCGGATAAGCGTCAGAATTACCGTTCCATGTTTGTTTCCACGATTTTAGCAGTATTCCTGACTGGCGTTACCGAGCCGCTGGAATTTATGTTTATGTTCTGCGCACTGCCGCTGTATGTGGTTTACGCAGTACTGCAGGGATGCGCTTTCGCTATGGCCGGTGTGATCCACCTGCGTCTCCATTCTTTTGGAAACCTGGAATTTTTTACCCGTATCCCGATGTCCATCAAGGCTGGTTTGGGCGGTGACCTGATCAACTTTGTGATTTGCGTTGTGGTATTTTTCGTGATCGGCTACTTTGTGGCATACTTTATGATCGGAAAATTCCAGTTCGCAACCCCGGGACGCCTCGGCAATTATACCGATGAAGGTGCAGCTGACGATGGCGCAAAGTCTGTGGGCGGCAGCGGAAATAAGCCGGAGAATGGAAATACAGCCGGAATGTTGCCGGAAAATGGAAACGGAGCTGGAAGTAACAGCGGTGCCGATAGCAGCAATGGCAAAAACGGCGGAAATGGCACCGGGGCAGCAGGCAGCAGTCAGGCCGAGCGCATCATTGCACTTCTCGGTGGGAGAGAGAACATTGTTCTGGTCGATGCCTGCATGACCCGCCTGAGAGTCACGGTAAATGATCTGGACAAGGTTGCCGAACTGCCGGAGTGGAAAAAAGAAGGCGCACTGGGACTGATCAAAAAAGACCAGGGAATCCAGGCTGTTTACGGACCGAAGGCCGATGTCTTAAAGTCGGATATCAACGATATTCTGTGATACCAGGGTCGAAAGGTCAAAAATCCGATGCAAGAGGATTTTTGAACCAAATTCTGTAGGAAAAAGAGGAAACATTCATGAAACTGATCACACTCAATACGCACAGTCTGATCGAGGAGCACTATGAGGAAAAATTATGTGCCTTCGCAGACCTGATCTGCAAAGAAAAACCGGATATCCTGGCCATGCAGGAGGTCAACCAGCTGGCCAGCGAAAAAATCCTGCCGGATGAGATGTTCCCGGGATTTGTGCGCTGCAGCGGTTTTTCCCTTCCACTTCGGCAGGGAAACCATGCGGCGCGGCTGGCAAAGCTGCTTTCGGCGCGCGGTCTTTCATATTCCTGGACCTGGATCTCGGCAAAGCTTGGCTATGATCGTTATGATGAAGGGATGGCATTGTTTAGCTTAAGAGCGATCGCGGATACCGATCAGTTTCAGATCAGCCGGTCTTCGGATTACCATTACTGGAAGACCCGCCGGGTGCTTGGCATCCGCACGAAAGAGAATCCGGATACCTGGTTTTACACCGTCCATATGGGCTGGTGGGAAGATGAGGAAGATCCGTTTGCCGGACAGTGGGAAACCTTAAACCGGAAACTCCGGGAACAGGGAAGACTGTCTGGAACCGGAAGGGTCTGGCTTCTTGGCGATTTTAACAGTCCGTCCGCGGTTCATGGTGAGGGCTATAGCCTGATCCGGCAGAGCGGCTGGCTGGATAGTTATTGTCTGGCACAGAAGAAAGACGATGGCGCAACCGTGGATCATGTGATCGATGGCTGGAGGGAACGGATGGCAGAAGGGGAGAGCTGCCGTCTGGATTATATGTTCAGCAGCCGCCCGGAAATGGTCGTGCAGAGCCGTGTGATCTGCAATGGAACGTTTTATCCGGTGGTATCCGATCATTTCGGCGTGATGATTGAGACAAAATAATAAGGGAGTATTTTAAATATGAACAGATCAGCAGGAATTTTACTGCCGCTTAGCAGTCTGCCGTCCAAGTACGGCATTGGATGTTTTTCAAAAAGCGCCTATGAATTTGTGGACTGGTTAAAGGAAGCCGGGCAGAGCTACTGGCAGATCCTTCCGCTCGGACCGACCAGCTACGGGGATTCGCCGTATCAGTCCTTTTCCACATTTGCGGGAAATCCGTATTTTATCAGTCTGGAGGCCCTGATTGAGGAAGGGGTTCTCACAAAAGAGGAATGCGATGCCGTCGATTTTGGAAAGAAGGAGCGGGATATTGACTATGAAAAACTGTATCTGGGCCGTTACCCGCTGCTTCGGAAAGCGTATGAGCGCAGTCACATCCACGAAAATTCAGATTACCAGAAATTTGTGGCAGAAAACAGCTGGTGGCTTTCCGACTATGCGCTTTTCATGGCAGTGAAAGACCGGTTTGATGGCGTGGAATGGACCAAATGGGCAGAAGATATCCGCCTGCGCTGGGGCAATGCGATGGACTATTACCGCCGGGAACTGTATTTCGACATTGAGTTCCAGCAGTATCTGCAGTACCAGTTTTACCGCCAGTGGAATCAGTTAAAGACTTATGCCAATGAACGTGGTATCCAACTGATCGGCGACATTCCGATCTACGTTTCCATGGACAGTGCCGATGCCTGGGCGCATCCGGAACTGTTCCAACTAGATAGCGAAAATGTGCCGGTGGCTGTGGCAGGCTGCCCGCCGGATGGTTTTTCAGCCGATGGACAGCTCTGGGGAAATCCACTTTATCGCTGGGAGTATCATCGGGAGACGGGGTATCAGTGGTGGATCTCCAGACTGGCGCACTGCTTCCGGTTGTATGATGTAGTACGAATCGATCACTTCCGTGGCTTTGATGAATATTATTCGATTCCTTACGGAGAAACTTCTGCGATCCATGGTCACTGGGAAAAGGGACCGGGTATCGATCTCTTCCGTAAGGTGGAGCAGGCACTTGGCTGGAAACAAGTCATTGCGGAGGATCTGGGTTATGTGACTGATTCCGTGCGCAGACTGGTGCAGGAGAGCGGTTTTCCGGGCATGAAGGTGCTGGAGTTTGCATTTGATTCCCGGGATTCCGGCTGCGCCAATGACTATCTGCCGCACAACTATCCGGAAAATTCCGTGGCCTATACCGGAACCCATGACAATGAGACGCTTGCCGGATGGTGGAAGAGCATCACTTCGGCTGAGCAGAAGATGGCGCGGGATTATCTCTGCGACCAGTACACGCCGCAGTCGAAGCTTGGAAAATCGTTCATCAGTCTGATCCTGAGAAGCCGTGCGGCACTCTGCGTGATCCCGATCCAAGACTATATGGGACTCGACAACCGCAGCCGCATCAATAAGCCGTCCACCGTGGGAACGAACTGGAGATGGCGCCTTGGGGAAAATGACCTGACGGAAGACCTAAAGGACGAGATCCGGGGTATGACGCTGCGTTACGGAAGGATGAACTGGGGTTGAAAAAGAACCCAAAAGCCTGTATAATTAGGAACAGTGCAGCCAGAAGACATTTTTATTTGCCAATGCGTAAACAAAAATTTTGAACTGCTGCAGTTCAGGCCGCGATCAGGCGGCTGAAAAATAGAAAGACAGGCGGATCCGTATGGCTGAATATCCGTGAACAGGAACGAATATACAGTATGGCCGCGGACAGGAGAGTAGCGAAATGAGTGAAGCAAAGGACAGACTGCTTGCGCAGATGAAAGATGCAGAGGGAGCCGTTTATGCACTGATATCCGGATTTACCAAAGAACCTTATGTAGAATGTGACAAAGAGACTTACGACGACAAGGTGTTTGTTTACCTGTCAGAGGATGCAGCCAAAGCGAGAGCCGAAGAATTGAAGGCAGACAAAATTGCAGTGGGGGTTGCGAAGATCCTTGCAAATCATATGCTGTTATTCTTTACGAACCTTTATACCATGGGGGTAAATGCCCTGGAAATCTATTATGATGATCAGAAAGAACTGCTCCAGATCGATGAATTTGCAAAGCGCAGGGAGAATCCGCAGCTGGAAGAAGGCAAGAAGTGGATCGAGAATCCGCAGCTTCATCTGACGGCTCTGTATTTTGCACAGGAGATCCGCAGACCGAAAGAGCTTCAGGATCCGAAACGTATGGCACAGCTCCAGGAAGAAATGGCTGCAGATTTCATGAAGAGCGAATTCATTTTTGCACTGCAGCAGGATGGCAAGGGCACCCCGCTTGTGAAGCTGAATACCGGGGACAAATACCAGCTGGTATTTACCGATGCAGTAGAGTTCAGCCGCTTTAACCGCAACAATGCGTTCAAGCCGGTGATCGTCGGCGCTGCCCAGCTTCCGAAGGTATTAGACAAAGAGGCAAAGGGCGTTGTCTTAAATATTATGGGTGTTAACCTTCCGCTTGCAGTGAATCGTCCGGTTCCGGCTCCGGTTGATCCGGCGGCTGCAGCACAGGCAGCTTCGGACCAGGCAATCGCACAGGCAGCTTCCGCAGCGCTTCAGAGACAGGCCGCAGAGAAGAAGAACAATTAACAACTTGTTAAGATTTGTGAAAATTGGAAAAAAGCATAGCGGTTTCTGGAAAAATCTGCTATGCTTCCTTTATAAGAGAAAGGGAGTAGCTGACAGGCTGCCAGCCATGGCAGATGTTTGCAGAACCGTCAGTACGGTTTCGAAGATACGAAACCCGGTTTGTGACTAAGCAGCGAGACTTTCACCGTATAACCAGAACAGGTGCGGTGGGAGCCTCGTTTTTTATATGATAGGAAATTGCGTCCTATCATATAAAAATGCTCCGCGAGGAAGCGCACTCGGCGCAAAGGTAGATGGTTGCTGAAGCAACCGCGCCTCGGCGCGAGAATGTGCCAAGGCACATTCTTTTTTGTTTTCTATTTACAGACCCCACCGGCCGGCAAAAGAGGAGGAACGACTATGAAAATGATCATGGAATTGTTATTGCTTGCAGGTGGATTTTTTATGCTCGTGAGGGGAGCGGACTGGTTTGTGGATGGAAGCTCGGGAATTGCAGACCGTTTCGGGGTACCGCAGCTGGTGATCGGTCTGACGATCGTTGCCATGGGAACCAGCGCGCCGGAAGCGGCGGTCAGCATTACGGCAGCGCTGAAGGGGAATGCGGAGATCACCATTGGAAATATTGTGGGGAGTAATATTTTAAATATTCTGATCATTTTGGGTATTACAGCCACGATCACGACGTTAGCTGTGGCAAGATCAACGGTACGGATTGAAATCCCGTATATGATCTTCATCACGGTGGTGCTGCTTTTGGCTGGCATGAGCGGCAATGTTGTAGGACGTGGGGAAGGAGCCATGCTGTGGGTTTTGTTCCTCATCTATCTGGGTTACCTGTTGTACATGGCCATGAATGGAAGGGAAGAGGCGGTAAAAGAGCAGGAAATGGTGCCGCTTTGGCGGATGTTTCTGGGTGCGCTTATTGGACTTTTTCTGATTGTGGCAGGAAGCGACGTAACGGTGAATGCGGCTACGGAAATTGCAAAACTGATGGGAATGAGTGAGCGCTTTATCGGTCTTACCATTGTTGCACTCGGCACGTCCCTGCCGGAACTGTTTACTTCGGTGTCCGCTGCATTAAAAGGAAAAGCCGATATTGCCATCGGAAACATTGTGGGAAGCAATATTTTTAATATTTTGTTTGTAGTTGGAACGGCAGCGCTCATTACACCGGTAAGTTTTCAGCCGAATTTCCGGATGGATACCGTGGTTGCAATCGGAGCGGCTGTGCTGCTTTTTCTTGGAACGTTCCGGAAACAGAAACTCGGCAGAGGCATTGGCATTTTGATGCTTCTGTGCTACACTGCATATTTTGCGTGGTTAATTTTGTAAATTCAAATAAAATGTAAGAAAACCGTCAGGTGCATTTGCTTGACGGTTTTTCAGACGGCTTCTATAATGGGACATATATCTGTCGGGGCAGTACGTTCCTGCAAGGAAGGGCGCCTGGTGTACGCTGTGCAGCCGGGAAACTGTTTCGGGTGTGTGTTGACTCGTTTAGGAGGATGATTATGAAAATAAGCTGGAAAAGAAATGCAAAGAGTGCTGTGTTTGCGATTGGGGCCGCTCTTTTATGGCCTGTCAGTGCCTATGCAAATGAAACAACCTTTGTATCTGGGACCTCGGTCAACGGTCTGGGCATCAGCAATATGACTGTAGAGCAGGCGACGCAGCGTGTTGCGGATTTTTACGCCAGTGATTATAAACTTACGATCAGGGAAAAAGGCGGAAAGACGGAAGTGATCACGGGACCGGAAATTGGCTTTTCGGTTGGACTGCCGGAAGGATATCTGCAGCAGATCCTGGATGAACAGAATGCATCCGGACGGATTTCCGGACCAGACGCAGACAATAAGCACCGCACTGAGATGACAGGAAGCTTTGACCAGGCAGCGCTTGATGCAAAGATTGGAAGCTTAAATGCCATCAGCGGCAGCAGCATTGTTACAACGGCAGATGCATACGTATCCGGATATCAGGAGGGTCAGCCTTTTACCATCGTCCCGGAAGTACGTGGCAACAACGTGGACCGCGAAAAGACAGCGCAGCTCATCCGCGATGCCGCAGCAAAGGGCGAGACTGAGGTGGACCTGGAAGCAGCAGGCTGCTACTATACACCTTCTGTCACCAAGGATGATGAAGCATTAAAGACGCTCTGTGACACCATGAACCAGTGCCGGGAGATGACGGTCACCTATACCTTTGGAGAGCAGAGCGAAACACTGGATTCCGCCTCAATCTGTTCCTGGATCACGGGAAGTGCAGAGGGGCAGATCCAGCTTGATATGGAAAAAGTCCGTGCGTATGTGAAGACCCTGGCAGATAAATACGATACTGCCGGGACTGCACGGACCTTCCACACCGCGACGGGAAGAGATGTCAGCGTGAGCGGATCTTTTGGATGGAAGATCGATCAGGCAGCAGAAGCAGATGCGCTTGCCGCAGTCATCCGCACGGCCCAGTCCCAGAGCCGGGAGCCGGTCTATGCGTCTCGTGCAGTGGACCGCAGTGCGGCAGAATGGGGAACGACTTATGTGGAGGCCGATCTGACTGCCCAGCATGTCTACATGGTAAAAGAGGGGGCGGTTGTCTGGGATGCACCCTGTGTCACGGGAAATGTCTCCAAGAATTACACAACACCTCCGGGACTTTACAGCCTGACGTATAAGCAGCGGGATCGTGTACTGCGCGGACAAAAGCAGGCGGACGGCAAATATGAATATGAAACACCGGTATCTTACTGGATGCCGTTTAACGGAGGCATTGGCTTCCATGACGCGAACTGGCGCAGTAAATTCGGCGGGACTATTTACCAGACAAGCGGAAGCCATGGATGCGTGAACCTGCCGCCGGAAAAGGCAGCGGCGCTTTATGATCTGGTTTATACGGGAATTCCGGTCATCTGCTACAATTAAATGGCATTGTAAGATCACATGGTGTGAAAACGACCGGTATCATGGGGCAAATATCGCTGCACCCGACAGGATTATCATTATTATATAGAAAGATTAGAATTTGATTTATGGAAACAGAGAATCAGCAGGCGGGCTACGGCCGCAGCCGCGGAAAGTGGAACAGAAAGAAGCAAAAGGAAAGACTGGCTCAGAAGGAAAGCCGGAAACCGGAGAATTTGTCAAAGCAGCAGAGCGCTCTGGGAGGGCCGCAAGGACAGAACCCGGAACAAAAAAACAATGGAAAAACCGTTGCCGTTATAGCGGGTACGGCGATTCTGGCTGTGGTGATTGTAGCCGGAGCCGTTTATGCAGTTTTAGGACAAAAATATAAGCGGGTTTATTTTCCAAATACGACGATCAATGGTCTGGATGTCTCCGGTCTTACTCCGGAGGAAACCAAAGACCGCATCACGGCAGAAACCAGCGGTTATACCCTGACATTACAGGAACGCGGAGAAAAAAACGAGGTCATAAACGGAAGTGATATCGGGTTTCATCCGGAATTCGATGGAACCCTAGAGCAGATCTTGGAAGACCAGAGTGTTCTGGCATGGGGATTTCATATCGGAAGATATGTGGATTACACCATCGATACCATGGCGGTGTTTGATGAAACAAAACTTTTTGAAGTGGTATCCGGACTTGCGTGTCTAAGTCCGGAACAGGTTGTTGAGCCGCAAAATGCCTACATATCGGATTATATCTCTGGAACCGGATATGAGATTGTACCGGAAGAGGAGGGGGCAAGTCCAGATATGGAGCTGCTCTCATCTGCTGTGCATGAGGCGATTCTGAATTTCCAGGAAACACTTTCGCTGGAGGATGCGGGCGTCTATAAAAAACCGCAGATTACGGCGGAAGATGAGGCATTGAATGCGGAGCTTGCAGCCTGGAACAAGTATGTGCAGACCAGCATAACGTACCGGTTTGGCAGCAAGAGCGAGATCTTGGACGGGGAAAAGATCCACACCTGGCTCGTGAGCGATGGACAGGGTGGTGTTTCCCTGGATGAGACAAAGATCGCTGAGTATGTGTCCTGGCTGGCACAGAATTATAATACTGCGTATAAACCGAAAACCTTTCAGACTTCTTACGGTCAGAGTGTGACCATAAGCAAGAGTGTATACGGCTGGAAGATCAATCAGAGCGAGGAAACAGCTGCATTAAAGCAGCTCCTTCTTTCCTGTGAGAGTCAGGAGCGGGAACCAGTTTACAGCCAGACGGCGGCATCCCACGACGGAAACGATTACGGAACAACCTACGCGGAAATCAATCTGACGGCGCAGCATATGTTTTTCTATAAGGAAGGAAAGCTGGTCGTACAGTCTGATTTCGTGTCGGGAAATGAATCCCGTGGATGGAGTACCCCGGCGGGCGTATATCCGCTGACCTATAAGCAGAGAAATGCCACATTAAAAGGGGAAAACTATTCCACTCCGGTATCTTACTGGATGCCGTTCAATGGTGGGATCGGTATGCACGATGCCTACTGGCGTTCCAGCTTCGGAGGAAAAATCTACAAGACAAACGGCTCCCATGGCTGTATCAACCTGCCTCCGGCAGTGGCCAAGACGGTTTATGAAAATATTTCAGCTGGGATGCCGGTGATCTGTTATCACTTAGACGGAACCGGCGATGGAAAGACCAGTACGGCAGCACAGAACGGAACGGAAGGAAGTACCCAGCCGACTACGGCAGCCCAGACTCCGGCAGAAACGAAGCCGCAGCAGACAGAAGGTGGGAAGGCGGCAGAGACAAAACCACAGTCACAAAGTGGAGGAAATGGCCAGTCGTCACCGCATGAGAGCAGCACCCAGCCGACGAGCGCTGCACAGACCCAGCCGGGTACGGCATCGCAGCCACAGTCAACATCTGCAGCAGCCCAGCCGACGACAGCCGCGCAGGCACAGCCGGGAGGAGCCGCGCCGCCGACCACGGCTGCACCGCAGCAGCAGCCGTCAAACAATGCAGCTGGCTCCGGTGGAGCCCAGGCATATCCGGGGCAGAACGGCGCGTCCCAGAACACTCCATCCGGAAATTCCCAGTCCGGACCTGGGAGCAGTTCTGGTGGAACACAGCGTACGCCGGGGGCGTCGGGAAATACTCCGGCAGGACCTGGAAGCACACCGGGGACTGGTACGGGAGCATCTCCGTCTCCGGCACAGATTCCGGGGCCTGGTGGACAGTAACGGAAGTTTTATTGTGACGGAATTATCATGGAAAAAGAAAGCAATTGACAAAGCCACAGGCGGGTTGTATGATAAAAAAAGCAAAAAAATCATAAGATACGCAAAAAAGAAAGCAAAGAAGCCTTCAAACAAGGGATTTCTTTGCTTTCTTGATGCACGAGGAGGAAACATTATGAAAAAAAGTGCAAAAAAATTAATGGCAGCTGCTATGGCAGCCCTGATGGCAGCATCCATGACTGCATGCGGCGGCAGCAAGACCGAGACCACTGCAGCAGCAGACACCGCAGCAGCTGAGAGCAAGGCAGATGCAGCAGAGACCACCGCAGCTGGTGAGACCGAGGCAGCAAAAGACGGCGAGAAAAAAGTATTAAAGGTAGCGATGGAGTGTGCTTACGCACCATACAACTGGACCCAGCCGGATGATTCCAACGGTGCCGTTCCGATCGCAGACAGCAACGAGTACGCTTACGGTTACGATGTCATGATGGCAAAGAAGATCTGTGAAGAATTAGGCTATGATCTTCAGATCGTCCGTCTTGACTGGGATTCCCTGATCCCGGCGATCCAGTCCGGTCAGGTTGACTGTGTGATCGCAGGTCAGTCCATCACTGAGGAGCGTCTGCAGGCCGTTGACTTCTCAGAGCCGTACTACTATGCAACGATCGTTACCCTGGTAAAACAGGATGGCAAGTACGCAAATGCAACCAGCGTGGCAGACTTAGCTGGCGCAACCTGTACTTCCCAGCAGAGCACGATCTGGTATCAGAACTGCCTGCCGCAGATCCCGGACGCCAACATCCTGGCTGCAACCGCAAGTGCACCGGATATGCTTATGTCCTTAAATGCAGACAAGTGTGACCTGGTTGTAACCGACCAGCCGACTGGTAAAGGCGCTTTGGTTGCTTATCCGAACTTCAAGATGCTTGAGTTTGGCGGCGGCGACAACGACTTCCAGGTAAGCGATGAGGATATCAACATCGGTATCTCCATGAAGAAGGGCAACACCGAGTTAAAAGAAGCCATCGACAGCGTCCTCACCAAGATGACCAAAGACGATTTCTCTGCCATGATGGACGAGGCAATTTCCGTTCAGCCGTTAGCTAACTAGGATTGCGCTTCAAATAAAGCGAATCTGGAGAACGAAGTTATATCATTCCTGCAATGATGCAGGGCTGCAGACGCGTCATTTGGCGCGTCTGTGTAGTTACAGTTATTGAATATTCAGAGGAGAAAGTATTATGCCAACAGACTTTTTCGGCCGTGTAATGGTCGTATTCCAGAGATACGGAATGTCTATGCTGCAGGGTGCAGGAGTCAGCATCCGCATTGCGCTGGTGGGTACCCTGGTGGGCTGCATCATTGGTTTCGCAGTGGGTATTGTGCAGACCATTCCGGTTGAAGCAAAAGACAACCCGGTAAAAAAGGTAGTTTTGTGGATCATTAAGCTGATCATGAATGCCTACGTGGAATTCTTCCGCGGAACCCCGATGATGGCGCAGGCCATGTTTATCTATTATGGTATGCTTCCGCTTTTAGGCTTAAACTTAAGCATGTGGCAGGCAGCCTACTTTATCCTGTCCATCAACACCGGTGCGTACATGGCTGAGACCGTCCGCGGCGGTATCCTTTCCATTGACCCGGGCCAGACTGAGGGCGCAAAGGCCATCGGCATGACCCATGTACAGACCATGCTGTATGTCATTCTGCCGCAGGCACTCAGAAACATCATGCCGCAGATCGGCAACAACCTGATCATCAACATCAAGGACAGCTGCGTGCTTTCCGTCATCGGTGTGGCAGAGCTTCTGTACAAGACGAAATCTGCTGCAGGTGCGCTGTACATGAACTTTGAGACCTACACCATCACCATGATCGTGTACTTTATCATGACCTTTACCTGCTCCCGCATCCTGCGGTGGCTGGAGAACCGCATGGACGGTTCCGACAACTACGATCTGGCAACCACGGATACCCTGGCACACACCAGCGGCATGTACCGTTATGAAGAGAAAAAGAAGGAGGAAGACTAACGATGGCAGAGAATCATGTATTGGAAATTCGTCATTTGAGCAAATCCTTCGGCAAGCATGTAGTCCTGCGTGACATTGACTTTACCGTAGACACTGGCGATGTAACCTGTATCATCGGGGCATCCGGTTCCGGTAAATCCACGCTGCTTCGCTGCATCAACATGCTGGAGACTCCGACCACCGGAGAAATCCTCTATCATGAGAAGGACATCACCGACAAGGGTGTGAATGTTCCGGCATACCGCTCCAAGGTAGGCATGGTCTTCCAGAGCTTTAACCTGTTTAACAACCTGACCGTTCTGGAAAACTGCATGATCGGTCAGACCAAGGTGTTAAAGCGTTCGAAGGAAGACGCAAAGGCCATGGCCATGAAATACCTGGAAAAGGTAGGCATGGCACCATACATCAACGCAAAGCCGAAGCAGATTTCCGGCGGACAGAAGCAGCGTGTGGCAATCGCCCGCGCTCTGGCAATGGAGCCGGAGGTGCTGTTGTTCGATGAACCGACGTCCGCACTCGACCCACAGATGGTAGGCGAGGTACTGGCGGTTATGCGTACCCTCGCAAAGGAAGGTATCACCATGATCATCGTAACTCATGAGATGGCCTTCGCACGTGATGTCTCCAACCATGTGGTATTCATGGCGGACGGAGTCATCGAAGAGGAAGGAAAGCCGGCAGATATCTTCGGCAATCCGCAGAAGGCAAAGACACAGGAGTTCTTGAGCCGGTTTATTCAGGGGTAGGAATTTTAGAATAAAACAAGTAAGGTCCGGAAATAAAAGAGACCGTTTTCCTATATTTTCACATATCGTTGTTTGCTTGCTTTCACAACACGTGTTCGCCTGCATCGGATTTCATCCGCTGCATTCGGACGCGTGTGTTCAAGAGGCAAACAACCTGATATGTTGAAAATACCGGAAAACGGTCTCTTTCATTTCCTACTTCTTGTCTCTGTCGCAGCAGGTGTGGTTAGCTACTACATATGCAAATGGCTGGATAGAGATAAATAGGGTAGCAACAGCATAAACGGAATAGTTCACCGCGACGAACAAGAAAAACCCAGAGGGGTCTAATCCTCTGGGTTTTTCGCTTGCCTTATGGAATCTTCTCACTTTCCTTAGCTGTCTACAGCATATTCTATTTTTCTTAAATTGTCAATATGTAATCAAAATCCTGTGAACAGTAACAAATCATCTGTTTTTATAAGAATAACTTCCACAGTGCGATTAGAACGGATGCCACAGCAACGATCCGCTTTAAGAGCTTCTGATTGATGCGGGCGGCGTTGCGGCTTCCGAAAAAGACACCGATGCCATGTGCAATCAGAAGGATTGGAAGCAGCATCCACATTTCTTTATTGCCTGCGGCGTGCATCAGGTAACCGGAGGCAGCTACCAGGGCAATGGCGATCGAGTCAAAGAGTGCCACGCCGACTGCGGTATGCACTGGAAAGCCGATGACAGTTAACAGCGGCATAACCAGAACCGGGCCGCCTGCGCCGGAGGCGGCACAGATTGCGCCGGTCACGATGCCAAGCAGCACGTAGAGCAGATTTTTTTTGAGGTCGGCTTTTGCTAAGCGGCGGCTTTTATCACCGGCTGGCGGATCTTTCCGGAGAAGAATGGAGATTCCGGAGAAGAGTACGACCAGATACAAGAGCACTTTTATGGTGGATTCCGGGATCAGAAGGTTGATCTTCACCCCAAAGATCGCACCGATCAGACTTCCAAGGGAAAGCACCAGGGCCGGGCGGATTTCCAGATTCCCTGCGCGGTAAAAGTTTATGGAGCCGATGATGCCGGATACCAGAAACGCAGAAAAGCTCAAAGCCAGGGCCTCAGAAGAGGGCATGTTTAAAAATCCAGTGTAAAACATGGGAAGCAGGAATCCGGCAATGCCGGTCAGACCCACGCAGGCACCGACAACGATGTTTAACAGGATCATCAGAAACAGGGAAGTCATGATCATAGTGAAATTACCTTTCTTTTAAATATCGCTCTGCGTCATCCAGAATCCGTTCCTCATCCAGTGTCAGAACCTCGCGGTTTTTCATCAGGAGCTGTCCGTCTACAGCCATATCGCAGACATCGGCCGCTGTTACACATTCTAGCAGAGTATTGACCAGATTTCCAGTCGGATAGAGGTGTGGCTGACGAAGGTTGATCGTGATAAAGTCAGCTTTCTTTCCGACTGCGATCACACCGCTGTCTTCCTGCATCAGGCGATAGCCGTCTTTTGTGGCCATGGAGAGAATCTGCTTTGCAGGCATAATGGACGGATTGCCCTGGGCGACACCATGTTTTGCGTTCATAACCGAGCGGAAAATTTTCATCTCATTCCAGAGACTCAGGCCGCCGTGTGCGGCACCGTCGGTGCCGAGGCCAACGCAGATTCCCTGCTCCAGAAGAGCCGGTGTATCCGGGACACCTTTGCCGCAGTTGCTGAACGGACAGTGGCAGACTTTGACATCCCGGTCGCTAAGCAGTGCCTTTTCGTGTTCAGAAAGCATCAGGCTGTGCGCGCCGATAAAACGATCATTTAAGACACCGAGTGAATCCAGATACTCGTATGGGCGCATCTGGACGCGCTGCAAAAAGAAATTGACTTCTCCGGCATATTCGTTCATATGGGCCTGTAAAAGAGCCTGGCGTTCATTCGCATGCTCCGAAGTCTGTTGGATCAGCGGTTCGGAACAGGAGATTAAGGAGCGCAGGGCATAGGCGGGCTTCAGCCGTGGGTCATCTTTGCAGAATTCATAGAAATCATCGGCCAGGCGTACCGCCTCCTCCGCTGTAGTGGCGATAGAAGCGGGAAGTCCTTTCTCATCCATGGTAGACAGGGAAAGGACACCGCGCAGACCGGATGCACGATAGACCTTTACGGCTTCTTTCATATAGTAACTTCCGGCGTCAATGAACGCTGTGGTGCCAGAGCGGATCATCTCCAGGGCGGCAAGCTCAGCGCTTAAGCGCATGGTTTCCGGAGTCAGGGTACTTTCAAAGGGAAGCATGATGCGGGTCCAGATCATGGGGAGCTCATCCAGTACGCGTCCCTTTAAAAGCTGCTGACCGGTGTGCATGTGGCAGTCGGCCAGGCCGGGCATGAGAAGCTTGCCGCGGCCGTTTAGAAGGTTCGCGGGGGTGTCGGAGACCGCCAGGTTTTGAGAACTGCTTGCCTGTCTGGAGCTGGCGGGGCTGTAACCGGCCTGGCCAGAGCCGTTTTCGTTGGTTGCCAGACTTGCAGCAGCACAGGCTGCGCTTTCTGAGAAATCTTTCTCTGCCGGTGCAATGCCGGAAAACCGTCCGTCTGTGACATCCACATTCTGGTCTTTTAAAATGGTTCCGTCCTCTAAAAGAACGGACACATGGGTAATACGCAAATCAGCCATAGACAATGCCTCCTAGATTGCTCCGGTTACAGTCAGTCCGATCTGGGCGATGATCGCGGAGAACACAAAGGTACCAGTCATAACAAAGATACCGATCAGGATCATCTTCCAGCCCTGCTTTATGAAGGTATGGATCTGGTCGCTGATGGAAATACCGGCATAAGCGCCAACCATGGTCAGCGGTGCAGTGAAGTTGATCTTTCCGGCAGAAGCAATGACAAACTCGCGGCACGGCGAGATCGGGGATGCGGCAAGCAGTCCCAGAATTGAAACATAAGCAACGATCGGAAGCTTCAGCGGAACGACTTTGCTGACTGCGACACCAACGATTGCGATGACCAGCAGGACACAGATGCCCGGAAGGGAATCGGTAAAGGCTACATGGAAGCCAACAAAGTTTGCCAGGCCAATGCCAAGGCCGGACAGCAGAAATAAAAATGCCCATTCAATATATCTCATGATCGAATTATCCTCCGTAAAAGAAATTTTCCTTACTGTTTCTTGTGACCCAGGTGACCAAGCACCGGTTCCAGGCGGTCATACAGCCAGTTGCACAGCGGGATGCCGATAAAGATCGCCATGTAGATGCCGTCGATACCGGAAATGGTCTCACTGGCGCTTGCAAGAGCGGAAATCTGGTCAGCCATAGCCGGGTAGATCTCGGTCAGGACAGCGGTGGCGCTTGCCATCATGATACCGGCTCCGACACCGGAGGACATGCCAAGTGCGTAAGGATGGAAAATACCAAGGGATGCGATAATGGAAACCATGAAGCCAAAATAGATGGTACCGATCATGCCGCCAACCACGTAGATGGAAAGGCTGCCGCGGGTTTCCGGTGAATCTGGTCCATACAGATCGGTAATGAGAGCCAGGTTGGTTTCACGGTTAATGGAATGGGTAGCGCCGATCGCTTCACGCTTTAAGCCGAGCATGAGAGCCAGAGGCATTGCTAAAAAGATGGTGCCCAGGTTGCCGAACTCCTGTAAGAGAAGGGCCGGACCTGCAGAAATAACAGTTTCAATACTTGCTCCGGCATTGATGCCAAGCTTTGCGATAAAGGGACAGATAGCGACGATAACCAGCTTTGATGCAGCTTTGACTTCCTTGGATTTGATGATCTTAGCGACCTGCGGGCCGGAAAGGATACCAAGGATCAGGGAATAAAAGATCGGGAAAAGAATAAAAGTGCCGAGACCGAAAGGGATTTTGATCTGGCCGATCTTATCTGCAATGGCGATAAAGAGAAACGCCAGCAGGTAGATCTTGTACTCCGCCTGAATGCGGGCCTTGAGGGAAGGATACATGTACTTGTCCATGGGGATACTCCTTTTTGTAAGTATTGTGTTACCGTGCACGTGTGTGCGAACGGTAACCGGTTTGCAGCTGTGTGAAGAAAACAGCTGTTTTTGTTTCGACAGGAGCATTCTATCGTAAGATGCTTTTTCAAAAAAGGACAAATGGGACTTTTCATGGAAGAAATTTCAAATTATAATAAAAAATACAATTGCAGGGTTCGTGTGAATGGCAGGGCGTGCAAAAACATAGGGACGGGAGCGGAGAGTATGACACTGGAAGAACTGAGAAAAGAAGTACCAGAGCTGGAAAACTATTTGAAATACATGCCAAAAGAACTGGAACACCGTTACTGGATCAAAACCTACGCGCCGGGCGTGATCATCCATCAGAAGGACTATGAGCTGGAATATTTCGGAATTATCGCAAAAGGGGAACACCGGGTCATCAACGAATTCCAGAATGGCAATGTATTCATGATCGAGAAAAACGAGCCGATCGATTTTGTGGGTGAAGTAACGATCCTGGCCGGAATGCCGAAAACCTCCGTGACGATCGAAACTCTGACAGAGACCACCGTCTTCTACATCAGCCGGAAGGACTTTGAAGACTGGATTGCGAAAGATATCCATTTTTTGCGCCTGGTGGCACACAAGATTGCCTACAAACTCTACCGTTCTTCGTACAACCGGGGAGCACGCCTCTTTTATCCGCCCCAGTTTATCTTACTGGACTATGTCCTGCGTGCCGCAGCCATGGAGCAGATTGAGAAAAAAGGTCACATTGTCATCAGGAAGACCCGTCAGCAGCTGTATGAAGAGTGCGGAATCACCGTGAAAACCTTAAACCGCACGATCAAAAAGCTGGAAGAGGACCGCGTCATTTCTGTGGAAAAAGGGAAAATTACCATGAATCTGGAGGAGTATAAGAGAGCCAGGGAGATGGTACATCATTATATCAGCTATTAGAGAAAATTTTCTTTCCTACGCGGCAACATTTTAGATTCTTCATCTGTATATTAGGCAGAACGGCAAAAACAGCCTGAAAAATACCAGAAAGAAGGATATGAATGATGATGAGAAAAGAGCAGAAAAACAGATATGGTCTGATACTGGCAGCAATGATTGCAGCAGCTTCTATGACAGCTTGTGAAGGACAGAACTGGTTTCTGTGGTTGTGTAGTTTATATCTCCTGCATGTAGAAACAGTGACGATGCTTATTTCCGTGCCAGCTTCCCAGATGCGTTATCCACGATCCAGACAAGCACAATGAGTCCCAGGAGAATGGCGCCTGCCCGGCTCCAGTTGTATTTGTTCATGGCGAAGATCAGCGGCGCACCGATCCCGCCTGCGCCGACCAGACCCAGCACAGAGGCTTCCCGGATGTTCACATCAAACCGGTAGAGGATCGCGGAAGCAAATACCGGAGCAATCTGCGGAAGAATGGCATGACGGATTGCTGCAAGCGGTGTGCTTCCCATGGCAAGGAGTGCACGGTATGGACCGAGGTCCAGTGCGTCCAGACATTCCGTGAAGCGTTTGGTAAGTAAACCGATGCTGCACATGGCCAGAGTCAGGACTCCGGTGAAAGCGCCAGGACCGGATACGCGGATAAAAATCAAACCATAGATCAGAAATGGAATCGATCGGATGGCGATCACCAAAACCTGAAAGAACGCGCTTACCGGCACGGTTGCAAAGCGCCGTGTGCCGAAAAATGCGAGCGGCGCTGCAATCAGTGCGCCAATCCCGGTTCCGACAATGGAAATACAGACGGTCTCGATCAAAAGATAGAAGAGACCGTCTTTTTTTGTGGAAAAAAAGAAACTCCAGTCAGGATGAAGGAAACCGGACAGCATATGCTGCAGACTTCCGGGACTGGTGTGGGAAAAATCCGGTGGGTTCTGGGTGAGCAGACAGCAGACAAACAGCACAACGAGCGCAAGCGAAAACAGGCGGAGCAGGTGTTTTCGATGCAGCCCGGACGAGGTCTGCAGCAGGAATTCTCTGCGGATCAGGCCGGAGAGCGCGCGGCTAATGGCTTCGATCACACATACAGCGAGAAAAAGCAGCAGAAGAATGGCTCCGACCTTATGAAATTCTCGCCAGGAAATCTTTTCATTTAAGATCAGACCAATGCCTCCGGCGCCTACATAGCCGAGAATGGAACTGTGCCGCACGTTGGTTTCCAGAAGATACAGGGCATTGGTTAAGTAAGAAGGGAGAATTTCCGGCAGTACTGTGTGAAAAAATGCCGGAAATGCGCTGCATCCCATGGAGCGGAGTGCCAGGTAAGCGCTTAAGTTGGTGCTGTCTGCGTCCTCGTAAGTGAGTTTTGTCATAATGGCAAAGGTGTAGAGCGTGATCGCAGCGGTTCCGGCAAAGGTCCCGAGTCCAAATAAAAAGGTGGCAATCAGTGCCAGTACAAGTGCCGGGAAAGAACGCAGAACCTGGATCACAAAGCGGGTGAAACGGCGGAACAATGCCGGGAAACGCAAGGATACAGCACCGGCCGGAGCTGCAAACAGTGCCAGAACGGATCCGAGAATCGTGCCGGTCACAGACATCTGCAGCGTGTAAAAAAGCGGGACAACAATGTTCGGAAGATAGGAAAGGTCCGGACGGATCATATCGGCAGCCAGATCAGCCAAGTGACTCCGGCGTGCAAAAAAATAAGCCGGATCGCAGCCGGTGAAGGCTGCGGCGGCAAAAAAGACAAAAAGAAAGAGAGACCAGCCCAGAATACGGAAGATGGTTTTTCTTTTGTAATGAAGATTTAGTGTCATGGGTGCTCTCCTCTGAAACGGTTTGTTCTCATGGTTCACGTGGACGTGTCTGGTAACGGTTCGTTTCCCTTTCTATATAGTTTGGCTGTATTTTTCAGTGTTGCATACCGGGAAAACGTCGGCAGGAAATTGCTGATTCTTTCATGTCTCGTTTTTACAGGAATGTTATTCTTGTTCCTGATAGATTTGCTGCAGCATCTCTTTGTCCAGCGCATCGGGCCGGCCGTCGAAAGCAACAGTCCCGTCTTTCAGGCCGATGATGCGACCTGAAAACTCCAGGGAAAATTCCAGGTTGTGGCTGTTCATCAAAACGGTGACACCCTCTGTCTGCTGGATTTCCTTTAAAAGTTCCAGGATCTGTCTGCCGGTGACCGGATCGAGGGAAGCGGCAGGTTCATCGGCAAGAAGTAGCAGCGGGTGGCGCATCAGCGCACGGGCAATGGCAACCCGCTGTTTCTGTCCGCCGGACAGGTTTTTTACAGGTTCTTCTGCTTTTTCTTCAAGACCGACCCGCTTTAAAAGCGAGAGCGCTTCGTTCTGTTGCTCTCTGGAATAAAGTCCGATCACTGCAGAAAGAAGGTTCATGTCAGGAAGACAGGCGGTAAGGACATTCGCCAGACAGGTGGAGTTTTCTACAAGACAGAAATCCTGATAGATGGTGCCAATGGAGCGCCGGATCTGCTTTTGCTCCCGCTTAGTTATGGTGGAAACATCGTTTCCGTCGAACAAAAGAGTTCCGGATGTTACCGTATCCATCCCGTTTAAAATGCGGAAAAGCGTGGTTTTTCCGGCGCCGGAAGCGCCAATGACAGAGACAAATTCACCCTGGAAAACTGTAAAAGTTACATTGTTCAGGGCCGTGGTCCCGTTTGGAAATTGTTTTTCTAAGTGTTTGAGTGCGATTTCCATAAAATACCTGCCTGTGGTTTCGTGCGAAATTATTTTGGGGCAAATGCAAAAATCCGCAGGCAGGGCAGCTGCCTGTGCCGTGCGGACTTTGCATATCGTGAAACATTTAGTTTAAGGATTTCAAGAGGTCCTGTGCAGCGCGTTCGCCGTCGTAGTTTGCATCGTCGCCCCATTCATAACCAACCTGGCTGAATACGCTGATGATGTCCTTGCCTTCGTCGGTGTTTGCAATTTCGATGAAGGAGTCGCCAAGTGCCTTGCGGAAATCTTCATCCTGCATCAGGTCAGAGTTTTTGCTGTAGGCGATCATATCGTTGTAGATGCCCTCGGTAACACCGATCACGCCGGTCTGGTTCACCATGTCATCGGTGCCGCCGAATTTTTCTTTCCAGTCTGCTGCGTATTTGGTACGGATGTGTCCATAGGAAACCATGATATCAGCCTGGCCGGAAGCGAGACGTGACAGGGAGGTGGTGTAGGAGTCAGACTGAACGGCATTGTCAAGATCGGCAATGGTCTTGCCGTAACGCTCCTGCAGCCAAAGTGCCGGATAAATGTAACCGGATGCGGAGGTCGGTCCCATAACAGCCCAGGTTGCGCTGTTTAAATCGTCCCAGGTCAGTTCCTCGCCGTTGTTTACTTTTGCAAGCAGCTCCTGACCTTTTTCGCTTGGTCCGGCCAGAAGAATGGATCGGTAATAGGTGCTCATTTTATCGGTATTTTCCTCAATCGTGCCGTCATTCCAGTCCTTCGGATCTTCGGAATCCTTGTTGATGGCGTAGCGCAGTGCGGTCAGAAGTACATCGCAGTCATCGGAGAACAGCACATAGTTGCCGCCGGAGATGAAACCGATATCGGCACTTCCTGCACTCAATGCTTCGCCGACCGCAGTGTAGCTGGTACCGACAGTCATGTCAATGTTAGCAACATCGTAGCCTTTGGTCAGAAGCGTTTCTTTTAACAGATTCTCCAGCGGCTCGGTGGCAGTGGTGATGGTATCTGCATCGGCATAAGGAGAAAAGGCAATTTTTAAAGAATCTACTGCCTTCGGTTCTGTGGCAGATTCTGTCTCAGAGGAAGCTTCGGCAGAAGAATCGGAAGAAGTTTCAGCAGAGGAATCTGCGGAAGCTGCTGCTTCAGAAGCAGCCGGTGCATCCGTCTTGGAAGAACAACCGGTGATAAGACCCAGGCAGAGCGCCAGGGAAAGAGCTGGTACAACAAATTTTCTCATAATACTACCTCCATGGCCCGTTTCGGGCAGAATAAATTTTCGTGTAGCTGCCGTGAAAAATGTGGTTGCTGTTTGCAGCAGTTACGGGATTCTGCTGAAAGGGTTCGAAAAGGTACAAAAAAAGCATGCCGCAGCATGCCTGAACATGACTTTCAGACAGAATGCTGACAGCCTGTATCTGGGCAGAGTACAAGCTGGGGGACGGTCGATCCTTTCTGGGATCCTCTCAGCCCGGAACACGGACTCCCTCGCAATCTGGTTTTCGTCATCGCAGTAATTTTTCTGATCGTAGTGTCAGGGCGCTCCCCCTCACACTGCATTCCGTTAACCGATTAGGATTGTACCACAGGAAAATGGAAATGGCAAGACAAGGAAAAACAGCCAGAAGAAAAACATATGCTGCGAGTGGCTGCAATAGGATTCCTTCTGACTGTTTTTTGGATTTCAGAAAATTTTATTTACATTAGCAGATTACTGTTCTGGATAATCTTTGCCAAACCAGGTAGCAATGATTCCATACGGTGTTTTTGGAGTAACCAGAGAAACAATCACCATGATGACAGTAGATAAGAAAGTAGCCATCAGGCATGGGTTAAATCCAAGAGAAATCGGAATGATACCAGAGTTGATCAGCAGGTAAAGTGCAATACCACTGATGATTCCTGCGAGTGCACCGTATTCATTTGCCGGCTTCCAGAAGAGTCCAAGAAGAACTGTATGGAAGAACGCAACGGTCATGCCGCCGGTTGCGTAGGTGATCAGGGAAGCAAGCAGTTCCGGTGGATCACATGCAAAGATGAAAATAACAAGGGAAATAACAACGATACCAATGGTGTTCAGTTTTTTGATAGTTTCCGGTTTTACAGATGGATTGATCAGGTTCTTATACAGGTCACTGATCAGGGTTCCGGCCAGAGATACAACCATACCGCCGACAGAAGACTGAACAGCACCGCAGACACCTGCAAGTACCAGACCGGCTGCCCACGGAGGCATAACGGTTACAGCAAGAGTCGGGATACCAAGATCCGGAGTTGCAAGGCTTCCTTCCGGGAATAAGTATTTAACTGTGAAACACAGACCATTCAGACCAATCAGCCAGATTGCTACGACAATGGTACCAATCTTAATTGCGCGATGCAGTGTGTTGGTATCTTTGTAGGTCAGGGTAGTCATGGTAACATGCGGCATGGTAAAGGTTGTAATTCCCCATAAGAATGCGAAGGAAATTACGGTTTTGATACTGGTAGGAACAAACCAATCCGGGTTGGTATCGAGTAGTGCGTGGATGGTTCCGGTATAACTTAAGCCGGTGCTGGTAATGCCCATAAAGAACAGGACGATAACAGAGATTGTCATGACAATACCCTGGATTACGATAGCAGATGCGACACCTTTAATACCGCCGGTGATTGCTGCAATGATTACCAGGACGGTAAAGATTGCAAGACCGATACGATAGTCCTGACCAGTCAGAATCTGGAAGATACGTCCACCGCCAGTAATGGTAGATACGGCAAAAGCTCCAAGGAAAAATAAAACAACGAGACCACAGAGCGCACCGACAAGTTTGTTTTTATTGTAGCGATTCATCAGTAATTCCACGAAAGTCTGAGAGTTTGTACGGCGTGCAACAATACCGACACGCTTGCCGATCAGTCCGAGTACCATGAAGTTGGTACACATGGACCAGAAACAGCAGACCATCCAGATAGCGCCAAAAGTGTAAGTATAACCGGGAACGCCCATGAAAACACCGGCACCGGCAACACCAGCGGATACCATCATCGCAGTCATCAGCACACCGCCGTTACGACCACCAGTATAGAATTTGCTGATATAGTCGCCTTTGCCTTCGTTCATAGCTTTTCTGGTGTATAAACTATACCCTAACAGCAGGATGGTATAAAGAGCAAAAACGAAAATAATGACCATACGAGTTGAACTTGATATCTCCATACTTCTTTCCCCCTATTTTTTCTGACGTGGTTTTAAGCTGCCCCGCGGAGTAACCTCCATATCCCGGTATACAAATGTAACAACCAGGAGTACTGCAATAACCATTCCAATCAGGATACAGATTTCCAGGAATATCCAGAGCGGAAATCCAAGAACATAGGTATAATTTGCAGGGTCAGTATCTCCAACCAGATACAGATTACCAATCATGAGTACCATAAAACCAAGATAAGTTCCAAGCGTTACCCAGAATTCTTTTCTGGTTTGTGTAAAACGCTCGTCTGGCTCAATATCTGAGAAATTGTAATCTCTGCTGTTGGGATCAATCCCTGCTTTTTTCTTATCCTCCATACGAAATCCCCCTCATATGTAAATATAGGTGCAAATTATGTTATGGCTTACATTTTGCTGATATTTTACTTAAGATCCACTGTGCTGTTTAATTCATGAGCCATTTCCTGCCAGTGTTCCATTCTGCGTTTGAGTTCTGCCTTACTTTCTTCATCTTCCCGGAATGCAATGGCAGTCCACGGCATTTCATCGAGTGCTTGAACAACCTCATCGATTTTCTGGAAAGGAATGGAAATCATACGCAGACCGGCCGGATAAGCTTTTCTTCTCTTTAATCCATGGTAAAAACCGGTTGTGATGTGGTTCACTTTTCCTGAAATGACTGGATAAGCATACATCCAGGAACAGCTGATTACCGGAGTGGATTTGGATTCCCAGAAATCACCGGAAATATAGCTGGTAGCACGCATGATGATGTCAGCTTTTTCCACATCTGCGATGCACATAATCAGATCCGGATCAAAATTACAGTCTTTTACAGGAGAAAAGACCACATAATTAACGGTACCGCGAATGATTCGAGGCATTTCCTGATACAGTTTCCGGCATCCGGAAGCTGTGCGGTACATTTCGAAATCCTGACCAGCCTGACCACTGGCAGTAACTGGTGGCGGATCGATCATGCCGAGTGCAAGCTTTCCGTAGCAGGCATCGTTCTCTTTTGAAATATAGAATGTTTTTCCTTTTTGCGCTTCTCGTACATACTCGCAGAATGCAAAATGATCTTTTGACTGCTCAATTCCTTCTGGACGGACTGCCATATACTTTAAAGCAATGGGTTCATAGTCCAATTCAAGTTTAGCGAATAATTCTTTTGCTTTTGCACTTAACATAAAAATCCTCCTTTTGTAAATAATGAATTTTCTTATTGATAATATTTTAGCAATATAATAAACAAAATGATATGGGCTGTTTGCGTGATTTTCTAAGAGCTATTGTTGAAAAAAAGAAAAAAGAGTAGAAAAATGAAAGAAAAAGAAGTAAAAAGGAAGAAAAAGATGAAAAAAGAGAAGAAAAATACGTCTAATAATTAACAAAATATGAACGAATTGAACTAGAATACGCTTTCACAAAAATGGAGCAGCTTTCTGGAAAAGCTACTCCGTTTTTTGAAAAAGACAATGTTAAGCTTCATGAAACAGCTTGATTAGCTTTGTCGTATTATGGACATTGGTCTTTTTGTAAATGTTGCAGACATGTTTTTTGAGTGTAGAAAGGCTGATGAATGCCAGCTGGCAGATTTCCTCATTGCTTTTTCCGGAAACAATATAATGAAGAATTTCGGTTTCTCGTTTCGTAAGGTGAAAATGGTTGGAAAACGCAGTAAGTTGATCCTGAGACTTTTGATAGTCTGTGCAGGAATGCGGATCCGAAGCTAGCATAGCCATCTTTAAGGCGAGATGATTTTTTAAAGAGTCCATGATATAAAGATCACGCTGGCTGTAATCGCCCTCTTCTTTGGAACGCCAGAGTACGAAAGCTCCAAGCGCATTGTCGTTGTAAACCAGAGTAGTATAAAGGCCGTAATATAAGTTCTGTGGTTTTAGGACTTCACGATAGATCAGGGAATTCTCCCATTCGTCTGCAGTACTGATCTCGGAGTAGCGGAATACATTACTCCATGGTGCGGAAAAATAATCTGTCCATTTCGGATTATATTTGCGTTCCAGGTAGAAATCTTCATTCGTAGGCTCATTCAGGATATTCAGCCCTTTGGGACTTTTCAGGACGTTTTTTCCGCTTTCACGGACAGCCTGAAAGGAAATGCCTTTCGAGAAGTGAATAAGTCCTTTCAGATTAGAAAGAACGGTAGTGCTGAATTCATCGTAAGAATTGCATTGATTGATTCGATATATCATTTGAGAAATGAACACCCACTCGCAGTTAAGTAGTGACTGAAACATAACCCCACATCCCCCATCTCATTGTACAGTATTATATACAATTATAACACAATTCTCTGCTTTTGAAAATGCGTCTGGTTCGAGTTTTCCATATCTACGAATAAAACGTTATCAAGAAAATAAAAACAATGGAAATTAAGACATTTGTGTAATGAAAGCGTAAGGAAGTAGTAAGTGTGCCGTTCTTGCGCAAGGGGGCATGTTTTGTATAATGAAATTAGAAGAAAGTAATTGGAAATTGGAAAGGAGGCGGCACGATGAAGCAGACAAAACATATCTGGTGGACATTTTCCGTATGGGAAGCGGATGCGCTCCGGCAGTATCTGGAACAACTGGCGCTGGAAGGATGGTATCCGGAGAGCATTGGCGGGAGCGGCATGAAATGTTACTGTGCAGACCCGGAAAAACGTCGTTATGCCGCGGTTTTGGCACCGAAGACTTCTGTGCTTACCGGTGCAGATTCCTGGGATGCCGGAAAATTCCGGGAGCGCTGCGAAGCTGCCGGATGGAAGTTCCAGTGCAGCGGCATCAACTGGCAGATCTTTTATACCACGGATGAGACATTGGAACGAACCGAAGAGATGAGCGATGCAAATCAGTTTTTGATTCAGAAAACGCTGGCATTTGGCTGGTCGACCCGGATCTTATATCCGCTGATCGTAGTGCTGCAGGGGTGGTTATTGTATCAGGGTCTGCGATATCCCGCAGAAACGATGGCGGATCCTTGGAGCCTGTTTTCCGGTGCAGTGTGCCTGCTGTTGATCCTTTCTTATGGCATTCCCTATCTGCAGCTGATTCGCTGGGTAAGAAGCAGTGAACATGCGTTAAGAGAACGCGGAAAACTTCCGGTCATGGATCTGAAACGCAGGATGAAGTCCAAGAGGCGTATGGCAGCTCTGCTGTTTGGCATAATCCTCCTTTTCCTTATTCTGGCTTTTTCAACTTCAGTCCACTTGCTTGTGACGGTATTAACCTCCAGCCTGATTCTGTGCGGAAGTGCATGTTTGGTATTAAGCTGGATCCGGAAACATGGAAGCGGAGATCAGAGAGAAAACTGGATCGGATATCTGGTCGGAGTGACTGCGCTTTGCATGATCCTGGTCCCGCTGTCCGGAGCCCTGACCGGGCATTTGATCGGGGATGAAGAAGAAAATACAAACGTAAAGCAGACGGTATTTGCCAGCTGGCAGAGCAATACGGTTCAGGCAGACAAAGCCGGAAATCCGGTAGTTGTGAATGTTTATAAAAGCCGGATTCCGTGGATCATACAAAAGACCAGACAGAATTATCCCAAAAATCTGACAAAGTTCTGGGACTGCAGGGAACTGGAGGTGCCAGAGGTATTGAGCACGTTGCCGGATGGGGTGCAGGTTTCCTGGTATCGTTATTATATACGGAATGAGACAGAAAACGGGAATGCGGAAAACCAAAGTGCTGAGAATCAAAATGTCAAGAATCTAGCGGCAGAAAGCGAAGATGCAAGAAGTGCAGACACAAAAAGCGGAGAAGTCATAGCGGCAGATGAGCGGACTGCACAGGAATTACAGAAGGAACAGGACGCAATAAAGACTGAAGAAGCGGCTGCCGCAGAGAATTATATTGCGTTGGATGAAGTCATCCTGAGCGATAAGAACCGCCTGGTAATTTTGGATTATGGCGGTGGAACAGACTCGGCTGGAGTGGAAGAAGCAGTGCAGAGATTTCTGGAGACGACCTTGAAATAGAAACGTAAATAGAAACGTATTAATGTATGTCGTCACCGGCCGGCACACATAAAAAATCCATATTTTCTTTCGTACACTGTCCTGGTGTGATCCGTTTCCCGGTTTTGGGGCAGAAAAGGTCATGGTTTACTTCTAGCGTGATGACATCGCCTGCCTGAAAAGTTCCATCGGTACAGGATTTTGTAACAGAATAGAAAGCACCGGGAGTCAGGGAAAGCTGTTTTATTGTGTTACGCAGCAGCGTTCCTTTTTCAAAAAGCTCCTCCCATGACAGGAATTTGTCACTGTATTTTTCTGAATTTTTATGATTGGTTACAGATGGATCTCGTTTCATGGTCTCTTCCTTCTTCCTGGATTTATCCTACTTTATCATACTTTATACTACTTAGCAATATCGAATCCTCCAACATGCTATAGTCAAAAAAGCTTACAGAATCTGTAAACAATACAAAAGAAGAAGGAGGATAACGGAATGAGGCCGTTAAAGGGAAAAGTCAGTATCACACTGGATAGTGACGTTATTCAGATTATCAGAGATTACGCAGAGGAGGATAACCGGTCGTTTAGTCAGTATATCAATATGGTGTTGAAAGAATATATCAACAGGCAAGGCAGGACTGCATTAACAAAGTCTTGAGCTTGCCTGTTTTTATTATACAACGAAACTATGATATAGCAAGATGAAATAGAAATATTGCCCGATTATAAACAATAACAATTTGATTAACTTTAATAGGGTCGTGTGAGTTGCCTTTCGGCAACTCGCACGACCCTTGTCATATGTTAATATTGTTTATTTGATTTTATCCCCAAGGATTCGCGTCCAGTAGTCGCGTGTCTCAGCGACAACAACACCGCTGAGTGCCAGCAGTGCGATCAGGTTCGGCAGTGCCATCAGCGCATTGAAGATATCGGCGATGGTCCACACGGCTTCTACGGTCATAAACGGTCCGATAAAGATCGCGAGTATGTACAGGAACCGGTAAGCCATGACTGCTTTCTGGCTTCCGTTTGACAAATATTCCAGACAGCGTTCCCCGTAGTAGTTCCATCCGATGATGGTGGTAAATGCGAAGAAGATCAGGCACATCATCAGGAGAAATGCGGAAAACTGCGGCGGGATCGGAAGTCCCTGCTGGAATGCGCGGGTGGTTACGGCAACACCTTCCAGTCCGACGGTGTGGGAACCGGTCAGGACGATGCAAAGACCAGTCATGGTACACACGATAATGGTATCGATGAAGGTTCCGGTCATGGTAACCAGACCCTGACGGGCCGGTTCTTTGGTCTGTGCGGCAGCGGCAGCGATCGGAGCGCTTCCGAGTCCAGCTTCATTGGAAAAGATACCGCGGGCGATTCCCTTTTGCATGGCAACAAGAACTGCACCAAGTGCACCGCCAGCAGCTGCCCGGAGCCCGAATGCACTCTGGATGATCTCGGCAAATGCAGCCGGAATGCGGGAAGCATTCAGAACCAGAATAACGACGCAGGATGCAATGTAGAAGACTGCCATAAACGGTACTACAATAGAAGAAACACTTGCGATACGCTGAATACCGCCAAGCACGACCAGAGCCACGCAGATGGTTAAGAGGATGCCGGTTACGACAACAGCGATGCTGTAATCATGTCCGAAGAGGTTGATCACATGCACATTGTTTTTATCGAAAAAGTCTCCGGCAGCAGCGGTAATGCCGTTTACCTGGGTGAAAGTACCGATTCCGAGGAGACCGACACCGGCACCGAAGAATGCGAAAACCTTACCGAGCCAGCGCCAGTTTTTGCCCATTCCGTTTTCGATATAGTAGAATGGTCCGCCGAGTACATGACTGCTTTCATCAACAACACGGTATTTGATGGCGAGAACACCTTCGGAATATTTGGTTGCCATACCGAATAAGGCTGCGATCCACATCCAGAACAGGGCACCTGCGCCGCCTGCGACCAGGGCAGTTGCGACACCGACGATGTTGCCGGTACCGATGGTGGCGGACAGGGCGGTGCACAGGGCTGCAAAGCTGCTGACCTCACCGTGGCCTTCGCCTTCATTCTGGAACATGTACTTACAGGCCATGCCCAGCTTGTGGAACTGGATGCCGCGCAGGCGGATCGTTAAGAAGATTCCGGTTGTCAGAATCAGGACGATCAGGGGAACGCCCCACACAAAGCCATCCAGCCAGTTCAGAAACGCACTTACATTAGTTAACATAATACTCACTCTTTCTCCCATAGGGGTTTTGTTTGATAGAAGCTCTGGGGGAAGAAAACCGGAAGAAAACCAGTTTTTGGTAAACAAAAAAGGAAGTATTCCAACTGCGTGACTGCAGATGAAAAACTCCCTCTAAAGAGTGTGGAAAGACGGATGCATTGCTGCATCATGTGCTCTGTCCTTTTGCCTGAGAGATTGGCACGTTTCGTGCTGTACACCTTCGGCGCTCCATACATGAGACTCTCCAGAGTTTGCTTCTTGCAAAGAAGCATAGACGATTTGCTTTAGAAATGCAAGTGTATTTTCAAAAAACAGGAAAAGTCTTTGAAAAAATACAATTTTATAAAGTACTGCTTGCAGATACTTATAAGAAATGTGTATAATAGAGGTTCCAGGGCATTTAGGCCCTTACATGAAAGAGGAAAACATATGAACAACGAAAAAGATTTTTTGGGGACAGAGCCCATCGGAAAACTGCTGCGTTCTCTGGCGGTTCCGACCATTACGGCACAGTTGATTAACATGCTGTACAACATTGTAGACCGTATTTACATCGGTCACATTCCAGAATCCGGCGCACTGGCGCTGACCGGAGTCGGAGTCTGCATGCCGCTGATCATGATCGTTTCGGCATTTGCGGCATTGGTGGGAAGCGGAGGCGCTCCGCGTGCTTCCATCCACATGGGAAAGCAGGATTACGATCAGGCAGAGAAGATCCTTGGAAACTGTTTTACGCTGCAGGTGGTAATTTCCGCGATCCTGACCGCCATTCTGTTTTTGTTTAACCGGAAGCTACTTCTGGCTTTTGGTGCCAGCGAAAACACGATTGACTATGCAGTCAGTTACATGAATCTGTATTCCCTTGGAACGATTTTTGTGCAGCTGACACTCGGCATGAATATGTTTATCACGGCCCAGGGATTTGCAAAAACCGGGATGCTTTCCGTGCTCATCGGCGCGGTTACGAACATTGTTCTGGACCCGGTATTTATCTTTGGAATGCACATGGGAGTCCGCGGAGCCGCGCTCGCGACTGTCATTTCCCAGGCAGTTTCTACCATCTGGGTTCTGGCATTTCTGACCGGAAAAAAGACACGATTGAAGATCCGTTTCAGTACAATGGGGCTGAATCCATCCATCATTCTGCCATGTGTGGCTCTGGGTGCAGCGACCTTCGTTATGCAGTCCAGTGAGAGTGTGATCTCGGTCTGCTTCAACTCGTCTTTGTTAAAATACGGCGGCGATATTGCAGTAGGTGCCATGACGATCTTAACCAGTGCCATGCAGTTTGCGATGCTTCCGCTGCAGGGACTTGGTCAGGGTGCCCAGCCGATCATCAGCTACAATTACGGTGCACGGAATGCAGACCGTGTAAAGGGCGCATTTAAGCTTCTGTTAAAGGTAAGCCTGACCTATTCTGTCCTGATCTGGCTGTTTGTGGAGCTGGTTCCGCAGGCTTTTGCAGGGATGTTTACTGCGGATGCAGAGCTTCTTGCTTTTACGTCCCGCGCACTTCGTATTTATATGGGCTGCATCTTTATGTTTGGCATTCAGATCGCCTGCCAGATGACCTTTACCTCCATTGGTTTTGCTAAGGAATCCATCATTGTGGCAGTAACCAGAAAGTTTATTCTCTTACTTCCGCTGATCTACATTCTTCCGCATGTACTGGTAAGCGATCAGACTATGGCGGTTTATACAGCAGAACCAGTGGCAGATTTCCTGGCAGTATCGTTTACGATACTCTTATTCAGACGGCAGTTTAAGAAGGCTTTGAGCACGCTTGAACAGTAACAAGGTGGCATATTTCGTCAAAAACACAGCGGAATATGCCACCTTTGTGGTTCTGGAAAATATTGCGTGTTATAGTGTTTTCAACAGAAAATGGCATAGAGCCAGAGGGGATATTTACTTATGGATCTTGGAACATTTTATGAGAAACACAAGCAGTTTTACTATTGGTTTTTATATCGGAAATTGAAAAATACAGGGCTGCCATATCATGCGGAAGACATCATTCATGATGCAGTTGTAGCCATTATCGCGAATGAAAAACATCTGGAAATCTTTGAAAATCTGACAGAAAAACAGGCAAAACAATATTTTAAAACGTGTCTGGTCAACCGGCTGATCGATACCATACGGCAGGAAAAACGGAGGCAGGAACAGCTGGAAGAACTGGAAAAGACAGAAATGACAGTACTTAACCGGGAAATACATGTATGCCGAATGGAAACTGCGGTCATCGAAAAAATGGATCTGGAGAATTGTGCACCTGCTGTTTTATGTCTTTTTAACAGCCGGGAAATGGAACTGATCCGTCTTGTCTTTTTGCAGGAACTTCCCTATCGGGAAATAGCAAAAAGAGACCGTGTGAAGGAAAGTGCCATTGCCATGCGGGTCGTGAGACTTCGAAAAAAGATTCGGAAAATATGCCTGAAACAGCATGTTTTTGACGAATTTGTGGAAAAGAAAATGGAAATGCTGCGGATCTGTTCATAAGTTCAGGAAAGCAGCAGTTGCTGTATAGAAATTACAAAACTGAAAAATAATTCGATTAAAAAAATATTTTTCTGCCTTGTCAAGCGGAAAAACTTGTGATATTATGATGTCAATTTTCAGAGAAACATTTCTGAAAGAAAACCAAACAAATGGCAGTGAAGGAGACTCTTGCCAGCAGGACTTCGACAGGAAGAGGGCGTCACCGACTGAGAGCGCCGTCAGGTTGGACTCTGGCTCACAGGGAACACTCCGGAGCCGGTATTTCGAAAGACATAGACTGTTAAACGGTTCAAGTTGCCAGTCATGTGCGTAGGGGTATCCGTAGGACACACGTTACGTGTCTTAAAAGAGTGGAGCCGCTTTCGTTCAAAGGGGAAAGAAAGTCAGGTCTCAATGCGGGTGGTACCGCGGAACATAACAAAATCATAGTGTCCCGTCCCGGAATATGTAACAGTATTCCGCGACGGGATTTTTTGTGTTACATATCAGAAATTCACCAACGTGTATTTCCTGATAGTTTCCCCAAATTCCTTCCGGAATACAGAACCACCACATTCAGGTAAGGAGAGAACAGCATGGAATTTTTAACAGGTGTAAAGGAAAAGGAAACCATCGGAATCAGCGAAATCTTAAGCGGAGATTATGTCGGAAAGGTCGTAAAAATGAACGGTGCAGTCCACAACATCCGTGATATGGGTGAGTTTGCATTTGTCATTTTGCGCAAGGCAGAAGGTCTGGTGCAGTGTGTGTATGAGGAAGGAAAAACCGACTTCGATCTAAAAGAACTGAAGGAAGAATCCGCTGTGGAAGTGACCGGTGTGGTTGCTTTGGAAGAGCGTGCCCCACAGGGATTTGAACTCCGTCTTACCGGTATCCGGGTATTGTCCCAGCCGTCCGAGGTTATGCCGATCGCCATCAACAAATGGAAGATGAATACCTCCTTAGAGACACGTTTAAGTCTCCGTCCGGTATCCTTAAGAAATGTCCGCGAACGTGCAAAATTCAAAGTTCAGGAAGGTATTGTGCGCGGTTTCCGTGAGTTTTTGTCCAGTCAGGGATTCACCGAAGTGCATACCCCGAAGATCGTATCCCGCGGTGCGGAAGGCGGCGCAAACGTCTTTAAATTAAACTATTTTAACAAAAAAGCAGAGCTTGGACAGAGCCCGCAGTTCTACAAACAGATGATGGTCGGCGTGTTTGACCGCGTATTTGAGGTGGCTCCGGTGTTCCGTGCCGAGAAGCACAACACCACCCGTCATTTAAACGAATACATCGGACTGGATTTTGAGATGGGTTACATCGACAGCTTTGAAGATGTCATGGCGATGGAGACCGGATTCTTAAAATACACCATGGAGTTGTTGAAAAAAGATTACAAAAAAGAGCTGGATATGCTTGGCGTAGACCTTCCATCCATCACTCAGATCCCTCAGGTACGTTTCGACGAGGCAAAGCAGCTGGTATCGGAAAAGTACAACCGGAAGATCCGCAACCCATTCGACTTAGAGCCAGAGGAGGAAGTGCTGATCGGCCGTTATTTCAAGGAAGAGTTCGACAGCGATTTCGTGTTTGTCACCCATTATCCATCGAAAAAACGTCCGTTTTACGCCATGGATGACCCGGCAGATGAGCGTTTCACCTTAAGCTTTGACCTGTTGTATAAGGGTCTGGAAATCACCACCGGAGGTCAGCGTATCCACGATTACCAGATGATCCTGGAGAAGATGGCAAAGCGCGGAATGGACCCGGAAGACATCAAGGATTACCTGATGATCTTCAAATATGGCATGCCGCCGCACGGTGGTCTTGGCATCGGCTTAGAGCGTCTGACCATGCGTTTGTTAGATGAGCAGAACGTGCGCGAAACCTCACTGTTCCCGCGTGACGTGACCAGACTGGAACCGTAATCAGTTTGGAAAAAGGAAGCGGTGAGACTGCGAAAACACTATGGAAATGGAAGTTTCTGTGACAGTGCCGGTGCAAACGAAAAATGCCATGGCAGTTGGAGGAACAGACAGAGTGCCGGAGCAACCTGGAAACCGGCAGGAAAGGATTGAAAATATGGCAAATATCATCAGCGATGAAACCATCGAATATGTAGGAATTCTGGCAAAACTGGAACTCTCGGACGAAGAAAAAGAGGCTGCAAAACAGGATATGGGCCGGATGTTAGACTATATCGACAAGTTAAACGAACTGGATACGACCGGAGTCGAGCCGATGTCCCATGTATTTCCGGTGACAAATGTGTTCCGGGAAGATGTGGTAACCAATGGAGATGAGCGGGATAAGATCCTGCTGAATGCGCCGGAGCAGAAGGATGGAGCATTTAAGGTTCCGAAGACGGTGGAATAAAGGGAGGAAACGACGTGAGTATCTTAGATTTAACAGCGGTAGAACTTGGAAAAAAGATCAAATCCGGCGAGATCACGGCAGTGGAAGCCACAAAGGCAGCCCTTGCGCAGATCAGGGCACTGGAGCCGGTATTAAATTGTTATGTGACCGTAGATGAGGAAGGTGCGTTAAAGCGTGCCGGAGAAGTGCAGAAGCAGATGGAAGACGGAACATTGACCGGCCCGCTTGCCGGTGTTCCGATTGCTATTAAGGATAATATGTGTACAGAGGGCCTGCTGACAACCTGCAGTTCCAAAATTCTGGATAACTTCAAGCCGACTTACACGGCCGAGGCAGTAAAAAACCTGGAGGCAGCAGGTGCTATCATTCTTGGTAAGACAAACATGGATGAGTTTGCCATGGGAAGCACCACCGAGACTTCTGCTTACGGCGAGACGAAAAACCCGTGGAACCCGGAACATGTGCCGGGCGGTTCCTCCGGTGGTTCCTGTGCGGCAGTGGCAGCAAATGAGTGCTTCTTCGCATTGGGCTCCGATACCGGTGGTTCCATCCGCCAGCCGAGTTCTTTCTGCGGTGTCACCGGCATCAAGCCAACCTACGGAACCGTTTCCCGTTATGGCCTGATTGCCTATGGTTCTTCCCTGGACCAGATCGGACCGGTCGCAAAGGATGTGACGGACTGTGCTACGATCCTGGAAGCAATTTCTTCCTATGATAAGAAGGACAGCACTTCCATGAAAAGAGAGGACTGCGATTTTACCTCTGCCCTGGTGGACGATGTAAAGGGCATGCGCATCGGCATCCCGCGTGATTACTTTGGCGAGGGCCTGGATCCGGAAGTGAAGGATGCCATCTTAAAGGCAGCAAAGGTTCTGGAAGAGAAGGGCGCTATTGTCGAAGAGTTTGACTTAAGCCTGGTAGAATACGCCATTCCGGCTTATTATGTCATCGCTTCCGCAGAGGCAAGTTCCAACTTATCCCGTTTCGATGGTGTAAAATACGGACACCGTGCAAAGGAATACGAGGGTCTTCACAACATGTACAAAAAGAGCCGTTCCGAGGGCTTTGGCCCGGAGGTAAAACGCCGTATCATGCTTGGTTCCTTCGTTTTAAGCAGCGGCTATTACGATGCTTACTATTTAAAGGCACTCCGCACGAAGGCGCTCATCAAGAAAGCCTTTGACCAGGCCTTTGAAAAATACGATGTCATTTTAGGACCGGCGGCACCGACCACCGCACCGAAGTTAGGCGAGTCCTTAAGTGATCCGCTTCAGATGTATCTGGGTGATATCTATACCATTTCCGTAAACCTGGCAGGACTTCCTGGCATGACCGTTCCCTGCGGAAAAGATTCCAAGGGACTGCCGATCGGTCTGCAGCTGATCGGAGACTGCTTCAAGGAAAAGAACATCATCCGCGCCGGTTATGCGTATGAGTGCAGCAGAAGCTACGAAACACCGGAACTGGCGAAAGAGGCAGAAGCAAAGCTGGATGGAGAGCCAGTTATGGCGAAAGCGGCAGAAGCGAAGCTGGACAGAGAGCCGGCCGTATCAAAACAGGCAGAAGCAAAAGCAGCAGAAAAGGAGGCGCAGTAACATGAGCAAACAGTATGAGACCGTCATTGGCCTGGAGGTTCACGTAGAACTGGCGACCAAAACCAAAATTTTCTGCGGCTGTTCCACCGCATTCGGCGGTGCGCCAAACACCCATACCTGCCCGGTCTGCACCGGTATGCCGGGTTCCCTTCCGGTTTTAAACAAGCAGGTTGTAGAGTACGCACTGGCAGTCGGACTGGCTACGAAC
Organism: Clostridium sp. AF32-12BH; assembly: GCF_003477935.1. Taxonomy (NCBI): domain Bacteria; kingdom Bacillati; phylum Bacillota; class Clostridia; order Eubacteriales; family Clostridiaceae; genus Clostridium; species Clostridium sp. AF32-12BH. The sequence goes on from NZ_QUEH01000004.1 coordinate 206,540, forward strand.
TGCGGCATCAACCAGTACTGCAAATTCGACCGGAAAAACTATTTCTACCCGGATAACCCGCAGAACTATCAGATCTCCCAGCTGTATCTGCCAATCTGCCATGACGGCTGGGTCGAGATCGATACCGCTGCAGGTAAGAAAAAGATCGGTATCCACGAAATCCACATGGAGGAGGATGCCGGAAAGCTGGTCCATGATGAGTGGGAAGACTGCTCTCTGGTTGATTACAATCGAAGCGGTGTTCCGTTAATTGAGATCGTGTCCGAGCCGGATATGCGCAGCGCTGACGAGGTCATTGCCTATCTGGAAAAACTTCGCCTGATCATCCAGTACCTTGGCGCTTCCGACTGTAAGCTGCAGGAGGGCTCCATGCGTGCGGATGTCAACCTCTCTGTCCGCGAAGTGGGCGCACCGGAGTTCGGTACCAGAACTGAGATGAAAAACTTAAACTCCTTCAAGGCCATTGCCCGTGCAATCGAGGGCGAGCGTACCCGCCAGATCGAGTTGATCGAGGATGGCAAGAAGGTCATTCAGGAAACCCGCCGCTGGGATGACAACAAGGAATCCTCCCATGCGATGCGTTCCAAGGAAGATGCGCAGGATTACCGTTACTTCCCAGACCCGGATCTGGTTCCGGTATGGATTTCGGATGAGTGGATCGAGCGTGTGAAGGCTGCACAGCCGGAGCTTCGCACCGAGAAGCTGGCACGCTACGAGAGTGAGTACGGACTGCCACAGTACGATGCGGAAATCCTGACCGGATCCAAGCATCTGGCCGATGTATTCGAACAGACGGTAGCACTGTGCGGCAAGCCGAAGGAGGTTTCCAACTGGCTGATGACAGAGGCTATGCGCCTGTTAAAAGAGCAGGAGCAGGAGCCGGAAGACATGAAGTTCTCTCCGAAGAATCTGGCAAAGCTCATCAGCCTGATAGAGAAGAACGTTATTAACCGTACGGTTGCGAAGGATGTGTTCGAGGCTGTGTTTAAGGAAGATGTGGATCCGGAGCGCTATGTCGAGGAACACGGCTTAAAGGTGGTAAATGATACCGGTGCATTGACAAAGACCATCGAGGAGCTGTTAGAGAAGAACCCGCAGTCCGTTGCAGATTTTAAGGCAGGAAAAGAGAAAGCCATGGGCTTTATCGTAGGTCAGACCATGCGTGCCATGAAGGGCAAGGCAGACCCGGCTGTGGTGAATCAGCTGGTGCGTGAACGGATGTCCCGGTAAAAAAGACAGTTTTCACTCAGATGTCTTTGCAGGAAAATCAGAGACAGAAATCGAATATATATTCTATTAAATTTGTGAAAAATGCGATTGTAATACCGATATATTTCGTGTAGAATGGAATGCAAACCAAGAACACCGGGTGTCAGCGCCTGGGTGAAGAAAGGGAGTACACAGCTGATGAGGAGGAAAAAGAAGATGCAGCCATATGCAGAGATGAGCACAGAGGAACTGCAGGAGCTCAGAAAGCAGCTTTCTGTCCAGTACAAAGAGTTTCAGGGAAAGGATTTAAGACTGGACATGTCCAGAGGTAAGCCAAGTGTAGAACAGCTGGATCTTTCCATGGGAATGATGGATGTATTAAGCAGCAGCGATGACTTAACCTGTGAAGACGGAACCGACTGCCGTAACTACGGTGGACTGACAGGAATCAAGGAAGCCAAAGAGCTGATCGGAGACATGATGGAGGTAGCTCCGGATTACATCATCATTTACGGCAATTCCAGCTTGAATGTTATGTTCGATACCGTATCCCGCTCCATGACTCACGGCGTAATGGGATGTACTCCGTGGTGCAAATTAGATAAAGTGAAGTTCCTTTGCCCGGTACCGGGTTATGACCGTCATTTTGCCATTACCCAGTATTTCGGCATTGAGATGATCAATGTTCCGATGACTCCGGATGGCCCGGACATGGATATGGTGGAAAAACTTGTGGCAGAGGATGACAGCATTAAGGGTATCTGGTGCGTGCCGAAGTATTCCAATCCGACCGGAACCAGTTATTCTGATGAGACTGTCCGCCGCTTTGCAAGACTGAAACCGGCCGCTCCGGATTTCCGTATTTACTGGGATAATGCTTATGGCGTACATCATTTATACGATCACGATCAGGACCACCTGATTGAGATCCTGGCAGAGTGTAAGCGTGCCGGCAACCCGGATATGGTTTACAAATTCGCTTCCACCTCAAAAATCAGCTTCCCAGGTTCCGGTATTGCAGCCATCGCAACCTCCCGCAACAACCTGGAGGATATTGAGAAGCAGTTGAAATTCCAGACCATCAGCCATGATAAGGTAAACCAGCTGCGTCATGTCCGTTACTTTGGTGATATCCATGGCATGGTAGAGCATATGCGCAAGCATGCGGATATCCTGCGTCCGAAGTTTGAGGCAGTCATTGATACCCTGGAGCGTGAGCTTGGCGGTCTTGGTATCGGAACATGGACCAAGCCCAAGGGAGGCTACTTTATCGCCTTCGATTCCCTGGATGGTTGTGCAAAGGCTATCGTAGCGCGCTGTAAGAAAGCCGGTCTGGTTATGACCGGTGCCGGAGCAACCTATCCATATGGAAAGGATCCTCATGACACCAATATCCGTATTGCACCGTCCTATCCACCGCTGAGTGATCTGATCCTGGCAATGGACCTGTTCGCGCTGTGTACGAAGATCGTAAGTATTGATAAGATCCTGAAAGACCGGGAAGAGGCGCAGAAAGTACCGGAGCAGGCATAACGTGTTCTAAAAAATAGAAAAGAAAAAAGAAAAAATCCATGCCGTTTGCGTGTGAACGCAAGCAGCATGGATTTTTTTTCTGAAATACAGAACTCTGTTGTGCAAACGGATTGTCATTCACAGGAATGAGCACAGCCATGTGCAAAGAATGTCCCAAGGTATCATTGAAAAAAAGAAAGGCAGACGTATAATGGAAGTATAAGAAATGGTCAGTAAGCGCGCAAGAGTCTGTTTCTGAAATAGAGAATAAGGAGCTGGAACATTGAATAGAGACATTATTTATAAGGAACTTGTTCAACTGGATCTGGAAGCAGAAAGTACAGATGAGGTGTTTTCTATCCTGGCAGAGAAGCTGGAAAAAGCTGGATATATTCGTGCAGGATTTTTAGAAGCAATCAAGGAACGGGAAAAAAATTATCCTACGGCATTGCCGATTGAACCTTATCCGGTGGCAATTCCGCATACAGATCCTAAATGTATTGTAAAGCCTTTTGTTGCATGTGTTCGGTTAAAACATCCTATTCCATGGAGAGAAATGGCAGCAAATGAGATTATCCATCAGGTGAAATTTGCATTTATGCTTGGTTTCCAGGAAGCAGATGCAGGAGAAAGCCATATAGAACTTTTACAGATTCTGGTCAATAACCTGCAAAAGGTAGAACTGATGGAAAAACTGGACCATGCAAACACGGTTGAGGAGTATTGGAAACTGATTATATCAATGGATGGATTGGAGGATTCATAATGAAAAAGATTGTAGTAGCATGTGCGAGTGGAGTAGCAACTTCCCAGGCAGTAGCAAGTAAGGTAAACCGTCTTCTGAAAGAAAATCATGTGGATGCAGCAGTGAAAGCAGTAAACATTCGTTCTCTGGATACGGAATTAAGAGACAGTGTGGCATATATTTCCATTACAAAAACGACAAAGGAATATCCGGTTCCGGTAATTAATGGAATTGCATTTTTAACCGGAGTAAAACAGGCAGATGAATTGAATAAACTGATTGAACTTTGCAAATAGCAGGAGGAAATTATGGAGATACTTACTCAGATAGTAAACTTTTTTCTGGGCCTTGGGGCGTCAGTATTTGTTCCGTTTATTATGATCATTGCCGGATTGATCGTGAGAATGAAAGTTAAAGATGCGATTTCATCTGGTATTACATTGGCCGTAGCCTTTACTGGAATGAACCTGATTATCAGCTTCATGAAGGATTCCCTGAATCCGGCGGCACAGGCAATTATGTCAGCAACGGGCATGTCATTTCCGGTTGTTGACGGTGGATGGACTACTATGGCAACTATTTCCTGGTCCTGGCCGTACGCATTTTTAATGTTTCCGCTGCTGATCGGAATCAATGTGTTAATGATCCTGTTAAATAAAACGAATACGATCAATGCAGATCTGTGGAATGTATGGCTGAAAATCTTCACAGCAGTTGCAGTGGCATCCATTACAAAGAGTGTTATTCTGGCATTTGTGGTGGCAGCAGTGCAGGTTGTGGTAGAATTGAAATCGGCAGATGCCAACCAGCATAGAATCGAAAAATTAACAGGAATCCCGGGAGTGACCTGTACGCATACAACATTAACCTTTTGTGCAGTTATGTATCCGATTGCCTGTCTGCTGAAGAAAATTCCGGGTATGGATCGCAAGTTCGATACGGAAACTCTGAGAAACAAGTTTGGTATTTTTGCTGAGAATCATGTGCTGGGATTTATTTTAGGATGTTTATTTGGTGCGGTGGCAAGATATGCTTTTGCTGATGTGCTGATCCTGGGTGTAAAGTCGGCGACTGCCATGACACTTTTCCCGGTAGTAGCTAAGTATTTTATGCAGGCATTATCACCTATTTCTGAGGCAATGAGCGAATTTATGAATAAGAAATTCGAAGGAAAAGAGCTCAACGTTGGTCTTGACTGGCCGATTATGGGAGGATGCAACGAAATCTGGCTTACGATTCTCTGGAGCATTCCATTTATGCTGTTGTTTTCCGCGATTTTACCTGGAAACGGAATTCTTCCGTTTGCCGGCCTGATGGGCTCATCCCTGGCAGTTCCAGCATTTCTTGTAACACAGGGAAATCTGATTCAGATGTTTATTCTTGCGGCAATCAGCTGTCCCATCTTTTTATGGGTGGGAACTGCATTTGCTCCGTTTATGACAGAGCTTGCAACGGTTACCGGAAGTGTATCACTCAATGCAGGAGAACTGATCAGTAACAGCCTGATCAATGGACCGGTATTTACATATTCTATTTCACACGTGTTCCAGTTCCTGCAGGGCAATTTTATTCCGCTGATCATTTTAGTGGTTTGGTTTGTATGCTTTATTTCTTATTATAAAGCACTGAGAAAGGAAGAAGCCGAAGATCTGGCCCGGGAAGGGGAAAATTAGTTCTGAAAGGAGAGATTGAAGGTGTACCTGGATCAAAGGGGAGTTAAGATATTAAAGATGATCGTGAATGATCCGTCAGTTTCAGGAAAAGAACTGGAACAGTCCTTGGGGCTGAGCAGGAAACAGATCAGCTACAGTCTTGGAAAAATTAACGATCACCTGAAAAAGAATGGTTTCGAGGAAATCAAATGGCTGAAAACGGGGAGATTTCTGGTTTCACTTGCGGTAATCAGGGAGTATCAGTCAGAAGATTCGAAAACAGCCGAGTACACCTATGTTCTCTCAGATGAAGAACGATACAGCTGGCTGACCTTACGTCTGTTATGTCACACAGAAGAATTGTCTACATATCATTTTACAGATGAATTGAAAATCAGTAAAAATACGTTGATGAGTGATCTGAAACGGGTTCAGGAGATTATGAAATCTTATGGCCTGGAGCTGAATTACGACAGAAAGCGTGGATATGTGGTTTATGGAGAGGAATATGACAAGCGTGGATTGATTATCCAGGCATTAAGGGAGAATTTGAATATTCCTGGAGGCGAGGAACGTCTCGCTGTGGTTTACCACATAAAACAGACAGAGCTGGAACAGCTGAGATCAGATATAAAAGAAATAGAAGAGAAGCTGTCTGTCTGTTATGCAGATGAACGGATGAAAGAATTTCCATATATTCTGGCATTCCTTTTACGGCAGATTCGGAACGGATGCCTGCTGCAGAACTTGCCGGAATCCTGCAGGCATGTAACCGGCACCAAAGAATATATGGTTATGTCCTCTTTTAGCATAAAACATGGAATTGACAGTGAAAAAGAAAAAATCTTTTTTACAATGCAGCTCCAGATTTCCAAGTATTCCAGCCGGAATGAAGCAGGGGAAAATCAGGCACAGCTGAAAGCAGCAGCACAGGATGCGATCAAGTGCTTTGAACGGATCAGTTGTGTACAGATTTCTGATAAGGAAGGTCTTTTGGAGGCATTGTTACAGCATTTACAGCCGGCGGTATACCGGATCCGGTATCATTATCATGTGCAGCCTGATATCTCAGATATGATTCTTCCGAAATATCAGTATTTGCACGAAATTGTAAAGCTGTCTGTATTTCCATTGGAAACGCTGCTTGGAGAAACAATGCCGGATCGTGAAACGATTTATATAACCGCATTGATTGGAGCATGGCTGCGAAAGGAAGGTCTTCTAGGAACCATGCAGCCAAGAAAAAAAGCAGTTGTTGTATGCAGCAATGGAATTACAGTGTCGCATTTTTTACACATTACATTGGAAGAAATGTTTCCGGAAATTGAATTTACAGCTTGCCTTTCCATCCGTGGATTCGAAGAATATCAGAAAGATTTCCAGATTGTTTTTACAACGACAAGATTAAACACAGACAAGATTCAGTTTGTGGTAACCCCTTCATTTAATGAGTACACAGGAAAGATTTTTCGTCAAAAAGTACTTCGGGAGCTGGAGGGAGTCAGCTATGAAAATGTAACGACAGAAGGGATTATGGCTTTGATAGAGCGTTACGCAGTCGTTCAGGAACGGGATAAACTGGAAAAAAGCCTGCACCAGTATTTGTCATCATTTTCCGGGAAAGCATATCCGGAATTGCGGAATGAAGGACTTTGCCTGCGGGATCTGCTGAAGCCGGAAAATATAGAATTTGCGGCGGAGGTTTATCCATGGGATGAGGCAATTCGAAATGCGTCCAATGTTTTATGGGAAAACGGAAGCATTGAGCTGCGCTATATTAATAAGATGATCCGGCTGATTCAGGAAAATCAGCCATATATCATGCTGGCGGATGGTGTGATTGTTGCGCATGCAGGTGTAGATGACGGAGTAGCCAGGCCCGCAATGTCACTTTACCGAATGCCAGAGAGAATATCAATAAATGGATATATGGACGCAGATATCATTATGGTTTTGGCTACTCCGGATAAAACGATCCATTTAACAGCGTTGTATCAGCTGATTCATCTTCTGGAAAATGAAGTTAACTTAAATAAGATCCGGATGGCTGAAAACCCAGAAAAACTGGTACAGCTGATTGAATGGGAAAGCAGTCTGAAAATATAGGATGGAGGAATTGTGGATATGTCAGATGCATTACAAAAAGCAAAAGAGGAAGTCTTATGGGGCTGCCGTCTGATGGTGGAAAGAGGTTATCTGTTAGGAACAGTGGGAAATCTGAGTGCCAGAGCGGATGGGACAGATCTGGTCGTTATCACACCGACAAGTCTGCCATATGATACGATGACAGAAGATGATCTGGTTGTGGTAAATCTGAATGGAGAGATAGTCTCAGGAAAGCACCAGCCATCTATTGAGTGTTCCATGCATTTGGGGGTATATTGGGCACGTCCGGAACTTCGGGCCCTGGTACATACCCATTCAAAATATGCAACGACGGTTAGTTTGATTAAGGGACTGGATATCATGCCGGCAATTGACACCGAACAGTCTCTGTATCTGGGTGGAGATATTAATATTGTTCCGTTTGCATTTCCCGGATCCAAAGAACTGGCTGAATATGTAAAGGATGGAATTGGAACCACTGCCGGGCTTCTGATGGCAAATCATGGAGCGTTAGGAGTAGGGATTTCCATGAAAGATGCAGTAATTGCATCCGATATTATTGAACGCAACAGCGAGATGTATCTGCTGTTAAAAGCGGGAGGATTCGATTATAAACCAATGACAGAGGATTATAAGGTGTTTGTAAAAGAAAAATCAAAAAAGAAGCGTCAGGTTATTAGTGCTTAACAGAGAGAGTTGAAAAGGGGCTGCCACAAAATCATCCATATGAGATGATTTTGTGACAGCCCCTTTGATTTCTTAGTGCAAATCTACCGTACTATTGAGTTCTTGTGCCATTTCCTGCCAATGGTCCATTCTGCGCTTTAATTCAGCCTTACTTTCTTCATCCTCACGGAATGCAATCGCAGTCCATGGCATCTCATCTAATGCCTGTACAACCCTTTTGCGCGTTGGCTTAACATATTACATGAACTCCTTCCTATGTTAATGGGTTACGAAATAAATGGATTACTGACAGGTGTAAACGTTAACTGCCTCATCCAGTGCTTTCTGGGAAAGCTCCTGTCCGATACCAGGACGATCTGGAACCTCGTAAGCACCATTAACCGGTTTGATATCTTCGTACATACCAAGGTCACGCATATCTTTCTTGATTGCACCCTCGTGAACTTCATGGATTAAGAAGTTCGGGATAACAGCTTCAACCTGCAGGCTGGCAGCAGTAGCAATCGGGCCACCGCAGATATGGAGCTGTACGGCTGCATCATAAATGTTGGCCATATCACAGATCTTTTTTGTTTCGGAGATACCGCCGCAGATGGTAAGGTCAGGCTGGATAACCTGAAGGACATGTTTCTCAAGAAACTGACGGAAGCCCCATCTGGTGTAGATACGCTCGCCGCTGGCAAGAGCAATACGCGGAAGTGCTTTGTGGATTTCCAGCATATTATCAACGTTTAATGGGTTACATGGTTCCTCGTAGTAGTAGATGCCAAGAGGTTCAAGTCGCTCACCTAACTGGATGCCGGTGTTCATATCCGGGTAGGAGTGAGTTTCGATGATAATATCAAGATCCTTGCCGCCAACTTTTCTCATGGCTTCGGTACGCTTGTAGCAGGTGTCTAACATCTTCTCACTGAGTTTACCGCGCATCTTCCAGTTCGGGTTCATAGCTTCACGAGCCCATTTACCATCAGAAGTAACACCCATTGGATCCACCTTGATTGCATCGTAGCCATCTGCCAGAGCATCCTCGGTCGCTTTTGCATAATCATCCGGATCAGTTAAAAATAAATGTTCCGGCCCCCAGCCGAACTGCAGCTGGCTAGCGTAAGCGCGGATTTTGGAAGTGGTCTTGCCACCTAACAGCTGATATACAGGCATGTTGTATGCTTTGCCGGTAATATCCCACAGAGCGGTATCAATGGCACTCATACCAGCATTGATTACGGTACCACCGCCCATGCCCCAGAAGGTGGAACGGAAGATGGTCTCCCAGATCAGCTCCGGTTTTAACGGATCCATACCGATAATAAGCTGCCCATAGTCGCGTGCGATTCCGACTGCTGCATAATGAGCGACACCGTAGGATAATCCAACTTCACCATATCCGTAAATCTCGGTGTCTGTGTTGATTCTTACGCAGACAACTTTTCCCATTACATTTGGTTTACATTCAATGACATTAACACTGGTAATTTTCATACAAATACACTCCTGATTTAGATAATTTTAACAGGTATGACAGAAGTATAAGATGTATTACAAGTTACTTATTATACAGGCATGCTAACACGAAGAAGATGAAAAGTCAAGCGTGAATCGAAAAATATTATGATTCCAGGGTTGGATAATAGTGGATGGAACGGCTGCGTGATGCCATGATTGCTTTGGTAAATCGATCCATATCATTGGCACGGATACTTTCTAAGAGCTCCCGGTGATGTTCCAGAACCAGAGAATATCCGCCCGCATGTTTTACGGATAACTCTACGTTGTGCTGTATGGTGTCGTCAATCAATGATTCAACAGCATCGTAGATCATAAACAGAAGATGGTTGTCACCCAATCCGCAGATAGCACGGTGAAATTGGATGTCTGCCTCATGAAATGCATTCTGATCGTTGGCATTTGCAGCGCTTTCCATAGTCTGGTCCAGCTGCTCCAGTTCCTGTATCTTTTCTGGAGTAACGTTTGATGCAAAAGCGAGGCGCGCGCTTCCTAACTGGAGAATGGCACATAAGTCATTAATTTCATTTGGCTGCTGACCAAGCAGTTTCATTCTATATAATTCAGAAAAATAAGAGCGCAGGCTGAAGTTGCGGACAAAGGTACCTTCTCCGGTGCGGGTTTCCGTGAGACCCATAGCACAGCAGCGCTGGATTGCACTGCGCAGAGACATACGGCTGACTTCCAGGGATGCAGCAAGTTCGGTTTCAGAAGGAAGCTTTTCGCCTGGTTTCCAGGTTCCATGGATGATTTCGCCCTGAATGTAATCAAAAATCTGATCCACAAGGCTGGATTTAACAAATTTTTTCATGATATTCTCCTCAAGTCTAGCTGTTATACAAGTATATTTATGAACAGCATAACAGGATTGACTGAGGAAAGCAAGTAAAATTTATTTACCGCAGTTGATTTACGAAGCAATATTCATGCCAATTAGAAAAAGAAAATCATGTAGGATATTGAAAACATTGCATGAAATATTTCAAAAAACGTCAAAAATGCTTGACAAGTAGAAGTGGTGTTTTGATAATAGGCAGCATCTTATAACCTATTAAACTAGTATGCGAATGTGTTAAATAAAATGAAATTCACTATTGCAAAATAAAAAGAAGTATGATAGTATACCTGTATAACAGGATGACAGAAATACAAGAAAAACTAGAGGAAAGGTACAGACTATGAGATTTCAATTAGTCGGAAGTCATATGTGCCCCAATACGCTTTATGCAATCATAAAGTGTAAGGAAGCTGGTGTGACATTTTCGTTTATGGATATTTCATCCAGTCTTGCAGATTTAAAACGCTTTCTGGCATTACACGAACATGATGAAGTTTATGAAAGTCTTCGAGAAATATCTGGAAAAGAAGATTACATGGAAAGTGGTCGCGTTGGATTGCCATGTTTCATTTTTGAAGACGGATTCAAAACATTGGATCTGGAAACAGCATTGAACAAAGCAAAAACAATATAAAAAGGGAGAGTACAAAATGAGAAAGAACATGATGAAAAAAGCGGTTGCATTCGGGTTATCTGTAGCGGTAGCAGGTTCTCTTGCGGCATGTGGAGGAAGCAAGACTGCAGACACAAAAGCAGCGGATACACAGGCTGCAGATGCGAAGACCGGGGAAAACAAGGGCGATGCACCGGCAGATTCCAGTGATGACAAGCCAGTAACGTTAAGACTGGCATCCAGCGTTTCGGCAAAAGAACTGGAAGATCGCAACACAGGTATGTCTGCAGGCTTGATGACCTGGGTAGATACCGTGGAAAAAGAATCTGGCGGAAGCATTACCGTAGATGTTTTCCCGGATGGACAGCTTGCCTCCGGAACCGACGCAATTGTAAATGGTATCCAGACTGGCGCATTTGAAGTATCCCATTTCAATACCGGAAGCTGGGCAGAGTATAGCAATGCATTTGCAGAGCTGAATGTTCCTTATTTATTCTCAAGTTACGATGATGCACATAAGATTCTGGAAGGCGAGATTGGTCAGAAGATGAAAGACCAGCTGGAGCAGGATGTACCTGGTGTAAAACCGCTTGCTTATATTTCTATCGGTTTCCGTCAGATGACAGCTTCCAAACCAATTCACACGGTAGCAGATATGAAAGGCTTAAAAATCCGTACTATGAACGATACCCTGCAGATTGCAGCACTCGAAGCTATGGGATGTGCAGTAACTTCCGTGCCGATCAGTGAACTGTACAGCGCACTGCAGACCAAGATGGTAGATGCTCAGGAAAACCCGTTATCTACAATCTATTCCCAGAAGTTTTATGAGGTTAACCCATATGCATGCCTGACTTCCCATTCCTATACTTCTACGTTTGTATTCATGAATGCGGATAAGTACAACAGCCTTTCTGATAACCAGAAAGCAGCGATCGACAAAGCAAATGAGGCAGCTGTAAAAGCATCCAAGGAAGCAGCGATTAAGGCAGACGATGAATACAAGAAACTTCTTGAGGATGAAGGCATGACCATTTATCAGCCGACGGATGAAGAACTTCAGGGCTTCAAAGATGCAGCAAGCACTACATGGGAGAAAGCAAAAGAAGTTATGGGCGAAGAGCGTTACAATGCCCTGATGGAAGCAGTAGGTGTTTAATTTCCGGTAAAACCTGAATACGAAGGAAAATAAAAGACTGCCGGAGACATTGTGCTCTGGCAGTCTTTCAAAACAGAAAGGAACAGATATGGACAAGAAAAAGTTCGACTTAAAGAATTTCATTGTAAATATCGATCAGTATATTAGTGCAGTGTTATTTATTGTGATTATGTGTCTGCTGTTTTTGCAGGTAGTAAGCCGCTATGTGTTTCATCATTCCTTCACCTGGACTGAGGAACTTTCCATCATTCTTTTTGTATGGATGACTTATCTTGGCGTTTCCAGTGCGATTACTTACCGTAAGAATCTGCGAATCGATGCATTGCTGAACGTACTTCCGTTCAAAGTGAAAAAAGCATTGCTGATTTTAGGAGATGTGATCTTCATTGTGTTTAACATTTATCTGATTTTCCCATTTATGGAACTGATTCAGAGCATTGGTTCTTCCAAAACCCCCATTCTTGGAATTCCGAAAGCAATCAGTTACTGGCTGATTCCGTTTATTCTGGTTGTAAGTGTAGTGAAACTGCTTGGAGATATCGTAAAACTTTTACACGAAGACGAAAAACGCCTTGGTGCATCCAAGCCGTCTCTGGATCTGGATTCCTGTGAGCGTGAGTATCAGGAAAGAATTGCGAACAAAGGAGGAAGAGCATAAGTATGGATTTGTTAATTTTATTTGGCAGTATGGTTGTGTTCTTTGCAATCGGTGTTCCGATCGGAATTTGTCTGATCTTTCCGTGCTTCATTTTACTGTTTTTTAACCAGGTAACTTCTGCATCATTCCTGGCACAGAGCTTTTACACGGGTGTTGCAAGTTCTTCGATGATTGCACTTCCGTTCTTTATGATTTGCGGTAACATCATGGATAAGGGCGGTATTTCCAAACGCCTTGTAAATGCAGCAAATAACTGTATTGGCGGTATTACCGGTTCCCTGGGTATGGTTACGATTCTGGCCTGCATGCTGTTTGGTGCAGTATCCGGTTCTGCGGTTGCTACGGTAGCGGCAATTGGTGCGATCATGCTTCCAGAGATGGTAAGAAACGGATATGACAAATACTATGCAACCGGTCTGGTTGCGGTAGCAGGCGGTCTTGGAATCATCGTTCCGCCGAGTTATCCGATGGTTATTTATGGTGTAACCAACAATGAATCCATTGGTGATCTGTTTATTGCAGGAATTGTTCCGGCACTGCTGGTTGGCGGTCTTTTAATGATTGTAAACTATATCTACTGCAGAAAACATGGAATCAAAGGCGAAAACCATTTCGAACTTAAGGTAGCATTGAAAGGTTTCTGGGATGCAAAGTGGGCATTGTTCATGCCGGTCATTATCCTGGGCGGTATCTATGCCGGTATCTTCACGGCAACAGAGGCATCAGTTGTAGCAACGGTTTACGGCATTATCATTGGCTGCTTTGTATATAAAGAGGTTACCTTTAAGGAACTTTGGGGACAGTTCAAATCTACCGCAACATTCTCTGGCGGTATGATGTGGACGGTTGCACCGGCTACTGCGATTGGTTTGATTTTTGCGTATATGGGAATCAATAAAGCAATTGCTGCATTCTTCCTGGGTATTACCACCAATACATATGTTGTAATGCTGCTCGTGACGGTAATTCTGTTCTTTATTGGTATGTTCATGCAGACGACTCCGGCTATCGTTATTTTCAGCCCGGTTCTTTTAAATGTTGCCAAGGCTGTTGGCGTAAGCTCTCTGCAGTTTGGTATCGTTATGACACTTGCTCTTGCAATTGGCTTCTGTACACCGCCTGTGTGTGCAAATGTCTTTGTTGCACAGAGTATGACGGGTATGCCGATGGATAAGATTGTTAAACCGGCAATCCCATTTATTGCGGTATTGATTCTTGCCCTGATTCTGGTAGCATTTATTCCAGGATTATCAACAGGACTGCTTGGAATCTTAAATTCTTTTAAATAAGGTAAGAAACGGCATATAAAATAAATGCTTTACAGCAGGAGGAAAAAAGGATGTTGAGTCAGAAAGCGAAAGAAATGTTCGCAAAACTGGAATTGGAATATGAACCGGTTGCGCTTCACTATTTACCGACGAAACCGGAGGGAGTACCGCATTTTGAGGGCGACAAAAAATATGCATTCTGCGAATATGTGCGCGAAGTCCAGAAAACCGGCAAGACGTTTTATATTACAAAAGAAGATGATGCATGTTATGGAAAAATGGCTCTTGGCATGATTCCAAAACCGCCGGTTACAGCCAGTGGTCAGGCTGGCGCAGATTTTGAGATGTACCGCAGCCCTGCCGGGTGCAGAAAATTGTATCAGGAGCTTCCGGTTATTGAACCAGGTACAGTAAATTACGTCGTATTTTCACCGGTCAAAGACTGTCAGTTTGACCCGGATATGATCATGTGCATTGCTGATGTGGAAAAAGCGGATATTCTGATGCGGGCGACCAGTTACATTTCCGGAGATTTCTGGGAATCCAAATCCTCCCCGGTAATCAGCTGTTCCTGGATGTATGCATATCCGGTTATAACAGGAAAAGTAAACCACATTACCACCGGTTTTTATCATGGTTTGAAACGCCGCAAAGCATATCCTGCAGGTTTACGCATGATTTCCATCCCGTTCCAGAAGATCGATGAGGTTGTGCAGGCATTGGATGAAATGCCGTGGACGGCCATCGCATTCCGGGAAGATGAGGAAAGCAAAGCAGAATTAAAGCGCAGAATGGATCATTGGCAGGAAATGGCGAAAGAACTGAATAGTACGGTTGATTTAAAGTAATAATAGAGTGAACGTAATAGGACCGTGGAAGCTGCCTTCGGCAACTTCCACGGTCCGTCGTTTTTGGCTGAAATTGTTATTTCAGCTTCTCCCCAGTCAGCATCTCATAACTCTGGAGATATTTCTCAATGGTTTTCTGAACAACATCTTCCGGCAGAGTCCAGTCATTTCCCGGATTTGCCTTGAGCCAGTCGCGTGCAAACTGCTTGTCGAAGGACGGTTGGCTGTGACCAACTTCGTAGCCTTCTACCGGCCAGAAACGGGAACTGTCCGGAGTCAGCATCTCGTCGCCGATGACGATGTTGCCGTTTTCGTCCAGACCAAACTCAAACTTGGTATCTGCGATGATGATGCCGTGGCTGTATGCGTAGTCAGCGCATTTCTTGTAGAGTGCGATGGTGCAGTCACGCAGTTTTTCAGCATACTCGGCACCTTTGCCCGGGAAGTATTTCTCGAGGTGATCGATGCTCTGCTCATAGGTGATGTTTTCGTCGTGATCACCGATCTCTGCCTTGGTGGAAGGGGTGTAGATCGGCTCAGGCAGTTTCTGGCATTCCTGTAAGCCTTCCGGCAGCTTTACGCCGCATGCGGTTCCGTTTTCTTTATAGCTTGCCCAGCCGCTTCCAGTGATATAGCCGCGGACAATGCACTCTAACGGGAGCATGGTGAGCTTCCGGCACATCATGGTCTTACCTTCAAATTCCGGAGTCTGGAAAAACTCCGGCATTTCTTTTACGTCGGTGGTGATCATGTGGTTTGGCAGAATGTCTTTGGTTAAATCAAACCAGAATTTGGACATCTGGGTCAGAACTTTACCTTTGTTTGTCACCGTATTGTGGAGGATCACATCAAAACAGCTGATGCGGTCAGTGGCTACCATGATCAGGCTGTCACCGTTGTCATAGATTTCGCGTACCTTTCCTTCTTTAACTGGTTTCATCTTCATACCTCGCTGAGTGTTTTTTATGGTTTGCGGCTGTGTAATACAGGCAGCTGCAAAAACTGTAAAGTTACGATTGTAGGGGGAGCTGCCACGAAAGAAAGCAGCTTCTGCTAATAGGATATACGCAAAACGAATAAATAGCAAGTCTTTTATTAAAAAAACTTATAAAATTTTTCGGACTGGGGAGGGAGCGCTTTACAATTCAGGCTCTGTGCCATATAATGGGGCATATGTAATAATCGCTGACACGCTGTACCGGAAAGGTGCGGAGGATGGCAAAGATGCCAGGTGTAAAGCAGTGAAAATTGGAGAATATGATGATAACTAAATTATGGAAGAAACTCGTAAACCGGGAGACCATTTCCTACCTGATTTTCGGGGTACTGACGACCCTGGTGGACTGGATCAGCTACTGGTACATGCGCCATATTGGAATCGATTATCGGGTTGCTACGGCGGGATCCTGGGCGGCGGCAGTGATGTTTGCTTTTGTGACGAATAAACTGTTTGTGTTTTGTAGTTTTGACCTTCATCCGAAAAAAGTCTGGTCAGAATTTGTCCCGTTTGTGGCGTGCCGGGCAGCAACCGGCGCATTTACCATGGTGGCAATGATCGTTATGGTGAGTGGACTTGGAATCAAACAGGATTTTATCTGTAAGATTGTGGTATCAGCCATTTCCCTGGTCCTGAACTACGTCTTCAGCAAGTGGTTTATTTTTATTTCATAGGAAAGTGCATCCTATGAAATGAAAAACGCTCCGCGAGGATCGCACTGCGGCAGAAAGGAATCATGTCGCCATTGCGATCCGCCGCAGGCGAAGAATCCTGCAAAGCAGGATTCTTTCTTGAAAACAAGGAATCATAATCATCGTAAGTAGGGAGATGCAGCATGCAAAGCGAAAAAATCGCCTGTGTTACGAGAGAACTAGAGGATTTACTTATGGTTGAAGAAAAAAGAGGCACACTTCGGGAAAACAAGGGAAGTGTGGCGGATCTGCTGGCAGAGATGGAACGTGCGGTCGCCAGTGTGGAAGCCAAAAGCAGTCAGACTGAGCAGTTCGTGGAGAAGACTCCGGAAACATCTGAGAATGCAGGAATGCCAAAACGTGAAAAGACATCGGAGAAAACACAAATGCCGAAAAATCCAGAAACATTGGAGAAAACACAAATGCCGAAAAATCCAGAAACACCGGTGAATGCACGAATGTCGGAATCAGCAGAAAGATCGGAAAGTGCAAAAATACCGGAACGAGAAGGTGCATCATCGGTGCAGGTCGGAAACGACCCACCCAGGCATCTCACCCGTCAGGAAAAACGTGCGAAAAAGCGTCTGCGCAGGCAGGCTATGGAAGAGGAAGGTCTGATCCGCTCCGGCGATGCCCTGATCGCAGCATTTTTGATTCCGGTGGTGATCATGCTGATCATTTTTGTGCAGCGGGGGATTTTTCCATTTGGGGAGGAAACCTTCCTGCGAACTGACATGTACCATCAGTATGCGCCGTTCTTTTCGGAATTTCAGTCTAAACTGAAAAACGGCGGCAGCCTGCTTTACAGCTGGGACGTCGGCATGGGCGTGAATTTTTCAGCACTGTATGCCTACTATCTGGCAAGCCCGTTCAACTGGCTTTTGATCCTTTGCCCAAAGGGGCTGGTCATCGAGTTTATGACGTACCAGATTGTGCTGAAAACGGGTCTGTGCGGTCTGACGATGGCGTATTATTTAAGGAAGCATTGCAGAACCAATGATTTTGGTGTGGCGTTTTTCGGTATTTTTTATGCCTTATCGGGATATATGGCGGCTTACAGCTGGAATATCATGTGGCTGGACTGCATTATCCTGTTTCCACTGATCGTTTTGGGACTGGAACGGCTTGTGAAAGACGGAAAAGGAATGCTCTACTGCCTGACGCTTGGCATGTCCATTCTTTCCAATTATTATATCTCCATCATGACCTGCATTTTTATGGTGCTGTATTTTATCGCCTTGCTGGTTTTGGATGAGGACATGCACTGGGAAAAATTTATTGGGCGCGGATTCCAGTTTGCAGTGTATTCCCTGCTGGCGGGTGGTCTGTCGGCGATAGTTCTGCTTCCGGAGGTCTTTGCCCTGCAGATGACTGCTTCCGGAGATGTGAGCTTTCCAAAGACATTTTCCCAGTATTTTCCGATTTTCGATATGATCGCGCGTCATATCGGCAACGTGGAGACGGAAATCGGACTGGATCACTGGCCGAATGTTTATTGCGGAGTAGCGGTGCTGATGTTTTTCATTCTTTACCTGCTCTGCAAAAAGATATCTGCAAAGGAAAAGGCGGTATACTGTATCATGCTGCTGTTCTTCTTTGCAAGCTTTTCGTTTAATGTCCTGAACTTTATCTGGCATGGCTTCCATTACCCAAACAGTCTGCCGTGCAGACAGTCCTATATTTATATTTTCCTTGTGCTGTTTGCGTGCTACCGGGCTTATATGTATCTGAGGGAAACACCGTGGAAGCATGTGACGGCAGCGTTTGCCGGATCGGTGGTCTTTGTGCTGATGGCACAGAAGCTGGTTACGGAAGATCACTTCCATTTTATTGTATATTATGTGGCGATTTTGTTCCTGGCGCTGTATCTGGGGGCGATTGCGCTATACCAGAAGGGCAGGCGTTATTATTTCCCGGCATTGTTTTATGCACTGGCAGTGGTTTCAATTGAAGCCGCGGTGAATACGGCAGTAACCAGTGTGACGACAACCAGCCGGACGGCCTACACGGACGATAATGCGGCTGTGGAGCAGCTGGTGGATTCTATCCAGCCGAACGATACATTTTTCCGCATGGAAAAAGTAACACGGAAAACCAAAAATGATGGAGCCTGGATGCATTTCCCATCGGTTTCCCTGTTTTCTTCTACTGCGAATGCAGATCTTTCTGCATTGTTTAAGAAGCTGGGCTGCGAAAGTTCGACGAATGCTTACAGCATTACCGGAAGTACACCGCTTATCGATGCGCTGTTTTCCGTGAAGTATGGAATTTATTCGGAAAAGCCGGAAGACACTTCCCTTCGCACGGTGATCGGGGAGCAGGATGGTGTCTGGCTGTATCAGAATAACTACACGCTTCCGGTTGGTTTTTATGTGGAACCGGACTTTGAATCCAAATGGAACCGGGAAACAGGAAATCCGGCGGATGTCCAGAACAGCCTGGCTGATGCGCTTGGGGCTGAGCAGATCATGAATCTGGTCCTGGATACAAGTACAGAGGGCAGTGACCTGATCTTTTATCCGGAAACAAGCGGGGAGTATTACGCTTATGTCGGAAATAAAAAGATTGAAAAAGTGACAGCCACGACCTGGAAGGGTACGAAAACCTTTACCAATGTAGACCGCGGCTATCTTCTGGAACTTGGCTATTGCGTTGCCGGGGAAGCAGTTACCCTGACAGCCGTGGACAGCAAGGAAGAAATGTGGGCCGATGTATACCGCTTCTCGGAAAACGGACTCGGCTCTGTCGCAGCGAAGCTTTCTGCCCATCCATGGACGCTGACGAGCTGGACCGACACCTCATTAAAAGGAACGATCAGCTGCGACCAGGATGGCTGGATGTTCACGTCGATTCCTTACGATGAAGGCTGGAACGTTCTGGTCGATGGAAAAGAACAGAAGCCGGAAAAGATTCTGGATGCATTTGTGGGAATCTGGCTGAGTGCCGGAACCCATACCGTGACGATGGAATACACACCGAAGGGACTGATTTCGGGAGCAATCATCTCAGGAGTCAGTGTGGTGCTGCTGGCATTGATTGCACTTGGCGGATATTTCCTTCGCCGGTACCGGGAAGAGCAGGAGTATGAACAGTGATCATGATAAAAAATACGAAAAAGAGGAGACGAATATTATGAAATTATGGGGTGGACGCTTCACCAAGGAAGAAAACCAGCTGGTACACAACTTTAATGAATCCTTATCCTTTGACCAGAAGTTCTATCATCAGGACATTCAGGGCAGCATTGCGCATGTCACCATGCTGGCAAAGCAGGGCATTGTATCGGAGAAAGATCGCAAGGCAATCATCGACGGATTAAACAGCATTCTCACCGATATTGAGTCCGGCAAGCTGGTATTTACCAAAGAACATGAGGATATCCACTCTTTTGTAGAGGCAAATCTGATCGAACGCATTGGCGACGCCGGCAAGCGTCTTCATACCGGACGAAGCAGAAATGACCAGGTCGCACTCGACATGAAGCTTTACTGCCGCGATGAGATCGATGAGATCGATGTGCTGGTTAAGAATCTGCTGGAAGAACTGTTAAAGATTATGGAAGAAAATCTGGATACCTATATGCCGGGCTTCACGCATTTACAGAAAGCACAGCCGGTTACTCTGGCTCATCATATGGGCGCTTATTTTGAGATGTTCTCCCGTGACAGAAGCCGTCTGCATGATATCCGTAAGCGCATGAACTACTGCCCGCTGGGCTCCGGCGCGCTGGCAGGAACCACTTATCCGCTGGATCGTGCGTATACGGCAGAGCTTCTTGGCTTTGACGGACCGACCTTAAACAGCATGGACTCCGTATCTGACCGCGATTATGTGATCGAGCTGTTATCGGCCCTGTCCACGATTGCCATGCATTTAAGCCGCTTCTCTGAGGAAATCATCATCTGGAACAGCAACGAGTACCGCTTTGTGGAGATCGACGATGCGTACAGCACCGGCAGCAGCATTATGCCGCAGAAGAAAAACCCGGATATTGCGGAGCTGGTACGCGGCAAGACCGGTCGTGTGTATGGCGCACTGATGTCGATTCTGACTACGATGAAAGGCATTCCGTTAGCATACGATAAGGACATGCAGGAAGACAAAGAGCTGACTTTCGATGCCATTGATACCGTAAAAGGATGTCTGGCACTGTTTACCGGCATGATCTCTACCATGACCTTTAACAAAGAAGTCATGGAAGCAAGCGCAAAGAATGGTTTCACCAATGCAACCGATGCGGCTGACTATCTGGTAAATCACGGTGTTCCGTTCCGCGATGCGCACGGGATTGTAGGCCAGCTGGTGCTGTTCTGCATCGATAAGGGCATTGCACTGGATGACATGACGTTAGAGGAATTCAAGGCGATCAGCCCGGTATTTGAGGAAGATGTTTACGAAGCAATCAGCATGAAGACCTGTGTCGAGAAGAGAACCACCATCGGTGCTCCTGGACAGGAAGCCATGAAGAATGTGATTGCAATTTATAAAGAGCAGTTAAAATAATGGAATAGTCCTATAACGGAAAACCCCGGAACATGTATCATTGCGAAAAGCCAGATTTCAAATTTGGCGATCGGCAACGTTACATCTTCCGGGGTTTGTTTATTACAGTCCGATTTTAGTGTATTCTTTTAATTTTTGCCGCAGCACGCTGTCTGCAGGATCCAGAAACTGACGCTGGTTTTCATAAAGCACATCTCCTGGCTTTAAGGCTGCGCGGTATTCGGCAGGCGTGCGAAGCAACGTGGAACGGAAGCGTGCCGTCAGCGTTTTTAAATCTGGAAATCCATTTCTTAATGCAATGTCGGTAAGATTATCTTTGGTGTAGGTCAGGTCATTTAGTGCATGCTGGAATCGGACACGCGTGAGATATTCATGAAAATTAATTCCCACCATCTGTTTAAATAAAGTAGAAATGTAAGTGCGGTTATACTGGGCATAGTCTGCCAGATCCTCCAGTGCCATTTTTTCTGCATAATGTTCTTCCACATAAGTCAGCAGAAGGCGCATGGTAGAACGGCGCTTGTCATCTTCCGAGATGAGGTTAAGCTGCTGCGGGTCGAACCTGGTGAAAAGGCTGATCAGCAGCAGTTCCAGATTGGCTTTTGCGCTTAACTGTGCATAAGCACCACCCTGCTCGACGGCATTCCAGATCTGGGCTGCGTAAAAACGAAGCTGGCAAAATCTGGGTTCGTAACGGTTCCCTTCGTTGGAAAGACAGGATGGAAACTGGTAGATGTACCCCTTCTTGTTCAGAAACTTCAATGCATTTGCCGGAAAATGGAGAACGAGTGCCCGGGTATCCGGCTGCTGGCGCGTAGACGCATGGCCATTGCCCGGGGCAGTGAGAATCAGATCATCTTCGAGAAGCGTGTGCGTATCGGTGCCGCGGCAGTACTGTTGGTTTCCCTGAAGAACAATGCTCAGCTCATATTCGTCTGTATGCCAGTGATAGCGGTAATTCATAATGTTGTGTGCAAAACAGCGCAGATGGATATTTTCCCGGGGAAGATCCAGCTCATAGTTGGTCTGATCCATTTTTTCTCTCCTTAAAAATCCAAATATTTTCCCTGTCATAAAATTCGGAAATGAAACATGGAATCTGATTAAATTGCTTTTAGGATACCTGACAAAACCAGAAAAGTCAATTATTGTTTCGGAATTTGTACAAGCCCGGAAAAGGAAGAACTGGCAAAACGCACAAAGAAAAAATGCAGAAAACGACAGATTGCACAGGGAAAATATTTGGATTTCGTATTGTCAGATATGCCTGCATAAAAAGAAAATGAGGTTAAAGGAAAAGAAAAGCGTAACGGAAACCTGCGAATATTTGCAGCGACAAACGAGTTTTCCTCTGTTAGGATAAGCACAACGACAACAAGCCTGTGCCCGGGCAGCCAAGTGCTTATGGAGTTTCGAAAAATGATGTTATAATGGAAGGGGAAACTATGAATACTCAAATGATGATCTGCATGGTAATCTTTGCGGCAACGCTGGTTAGTTACATGCTGAACAAGATTCCAATGTGGCTTACGGCAATGATCTCTCTGACAGCGTTATATTTTACCGGCTGTATTGATGCGGCAGGTGCTTTGTCTGGTTTTTCAAATGTAAATACGCTTTTGATGGCAACCATGTTTATTGTGGCAGCAGGATTTCGGCGCACATCTTTGGTAGACGGTATGTGCGGAGCAATCATGAAGCTCACAAGAGGCAGTTTTGTAACCGCATATTTTGGTTATATTCTGCTGGCAGTGCTTCTGACAAACTTTATTGCGAGCCCGATGGTAGTTTATGCGATCGTAAGCCCGCTTCTGGCAGCACTCTGTGACAATACGAACCATAGCCGTTCCCAGTATATGTTCCCGGTTATGGTCGTGTGTGTGGCATGCTGCGGGATTCTGCCGCTTTCAACTGCGATCCAGCAGGCCGGACAGTTTACCGGATTTATGGAAACCTATGGATTTACCGGTATGAGCATCCGTGCGATTGACTTTACCATTGGTACCTGGCCGATTTTGATCATTGTTCCGCTTTGGGCACTGTTTATCGGACCGAAATTTACACCAAAGGCTCCGATTGTCCCGATTGAAGCACTGGAAAACCGCAATTCTGGAAAGCAGGCACAGAAACTCAGCCCGGTTGTAGATAAGATTGGAATTGCCGTATTTTTTGGAACCATTTTATGCCTGATCTTTTCCAGCCAGCTTCATCTTACCACCTGGTCTGTGGCATTGACCGGAAGCCTTCTGATGGTTTTATTTGGTGTGGTAGATCAGAAATCTGCACTGCGTGATATCCCGTGGGATATGTTAATGCTGTTTGTAGGTGCACTGGCACTTGGAACCGCCCTGACGAACACCGGAGCAGGCGATATGATTGGAAATGCTTTGGCAACAGCCGTTGGTGGTACTCACAATAACTATGTGCTTGGTGCGTTATTCTTCCTGATCCCGTTTGCACTGACTCAGTTTATGCTGAACCGTTCTGTATCTGCGGTGTTTGTTCCGATTTGTCTGCTGACCTGTTCCGCACTGGGTGCAAATCCGACAGGACTGGTTCTGTTAGTCAATGCAGGTTCCCTGACGGCATTCCTCACTCCGATGGCGACACCGGCGGTTCCGATGTGCATGGCTGATGGCGGTTATGATTTGAAGGCCATCTTTAAGAGCGGCGCACTGATTACATTGATTTTGCCATTTATCTATATCGTTTATACCATGACAGTATTCCCTGCATTTTAAAAGAAAGGGAGTGACGTGGATATGACACAGGAAGAAAAAATTGCTATTGCAGAGACTGTGCGGCACAGAGATCGTTTTGGTCCTGTGAGTCAGGAAGAGTTAGCGGCACTGCCGGGAAAAGAAACAGAACTTTGGATTCAGACAAAAAACGGTTATTGTGTGCATGTCTTTGAAGAACGGCCGGAAGCTTTGCCGGATCGGGCCCCAATTTTATTAAACTTTCATGGTGGTGGATTTTTAAAAGGACGCACGGATCGTGACCGCAGATATTGCTGTGCAGTCATGGAAGCAACGAATGCTCTGGTATGGGATGTTGATTATAGTCTTGCACCGGAAAAACCGTTCCCTTATGCTGCAGAAGAAAGCTATGGAATCATACAGTATGTGTTTGAACATGCAGAAGAACTGTGTATCGATCCGGAAAAAATCATGCTTGCCGGACATAGTGCCGGAGGCAATCTTGTGGCATCGGCTCTGGTGAAAAATGCGGAAACGAAAGCATTTCATCCATGTTGCGCCTTGATGGAGTATTTCCCAACAGACAATACCGCGAATCCGGTAGAAAGGCTGTCAGAGGAATTAAAACAGGATCCATTCTGGGTGAAACGCGCGGAAACGGAGAAACTGTATACAGATTTTTATGTGGGAGATGCAGATGCATCTGATCCATGCTGTTCCCCTGCTTTTGCAACGGAGCAGGTCCTGGCTGCATTTCCGGACTGTTTGATTTTATCTGCAGGAGAAGACAGCCTGAGAGATGATACGGAAAACTTTGGAATGCGATTGGTAAAGGCGGGAGTTTGTGTAACCATGCAGAGGATTCCAGAAGCTATGCACGGATTTACAAGCAACCGGACACCTGGATGGGAACGAGCATTAGAACTGCATGATCGTTTCTTTTTGGAACATATAAACCGATAAAATGAAAGAATGTAGAACATTAAAGGAGTGAAACTATGAAGATTACAGACGTAAAGCTGCGCTTTGCCAAACATTATCTCTTCGTACAGGTTTACACCGATGCCGGCATTACCGGTCTTGGAGAAGCCGGAAACTGGGGATATCTGCAGGCAACGGCAGCAGCCATTGAAAAGTTTGCGGATTACTTAATTGGAAAAGATCCGTTCCGTATTGAAGATTTTAACCAGAACTTTCTGCGATCCGTGTATTTCCGCGGTTCTGTCATTATGAGTGCGATTTCCGCTATTGACATTGCGCTTTGGGACATTAAAGGAAAGGCACTCGGCGTTCCGGTTTATGAATTATTGGGCGGAAAAACCCGCGATAAGGTGCGCGTTTACGCTTCCGTCATGCATATAACCGATGATAAGGAAGAACTCGCAAAGCAGTATCAGGAACTACAGCAGATGGGCTTCACCGCTGCCAAGATTTTCTGCAACGGACCGAAGAGCAGCGCGGATGGAAAGGGAGAGTTCTTCGCCAGTCGTATAGAGCGGGAAGTAGAAAAAGTCCGTGTCTGCCGGGAAGCAGTCGGAAATGATTTTGATTTCGTTTTGGAAGTGCATCGCGGCATGACCTTGCCAGAGGCTGTCGCATTTGGCCGTGCGGTAGAGCCATACCGCCCGATGATCCTGGAAGATCCGGTTCCGCCGGACAATGTGGATACGATGGCAGAGGTGGCATCCAAGATCGGGGTTCCGATCGCAACCGGTGAGAGAGCCATCGATCTGCGCGAATTTGAAGTGCTGATGGCACGCCATGCATGCCAGTATATCCGTCCGGATGTCTGCGCAGTTGGCGGCATTACCACCAGCAAGAAGATCTGTGCGCTTGCAGAAGCACACGATGTACTGGTGATTCCGCATAACCCGCTTGGACCGGTATCCACGGCAGCCTGCCTGCAGATCTGCGCATCCATTCCGAACCTTGGGATCCAGGAACTCCCGGGCTTCTGCTTAAATGGAGCGGAAGACAAGATGGTGAAAGAACCATTCCATTTTGAGAATGGCTGTATGATGATTCCGGAAGCACCGGGAATCGGAATCGAACTTGCCGACGATGCAGAAGAACTGTATCCGGCAAAAGAGCGCGGCAGCAATGCAGCGCACCGGGCATTCGATGGATCTGTAAAAGACTGGTGATGTAAATAACAATATAAGTATATGACAAGGGCCGTGTGAGTTGCCGAAAGGCAACTCACACGGCCCTATTAAAGTGAATCAAATGGTTATTTTACCCCAGCACCAGGAACACTTCCTGCGTCTGCTTTCCGTGCTGCCGTGTCTGGGCGTGGGTGTCGAAGAAGATGTCCACATGATTTCCTTTGACACCGCCTCCGCGGTCTTCTGCGGTGTAGACAACTCCGCCGATCATGACCTTACTTCCATAAGGAATAACGCGCGGGTCTACGGCAATGGTGTGGCTGGACTTTGCGATGGAACCGGTACAGGTGCGGCGTCCCCAGCCTTCGGAACACTGTTTGCACGGGCAATAGCCGGTGGTGTGGAAGAAACCAAGGGATTTCAGCCCGGTTGAGGCATGTTCGTGGCTATCGTCAGAGGTATTGTTTTCTTCATTATTCTTAGCAGCCTCTCCCTTGGTATAGGTTTTCGGGTTGGAGAGTGCTTTGCCATCTACGTTTCCTTCGATTGTATAAGTTCCGTCCGGGAGCGTGTCCCAGTTCATGGTAATACGGAAACCGTGATAACCGTTTCCGACTCCGTTTTCTTTCAGGTCTAAGCGATAGGTTGCTGCAGTCTGGTGAATACTTTTTACCTGTTCGCCGGTTTCTTTATTGGTGATGGTAACCGTAACTGGAACCGCGGTATTTGGCTGTGTGGAGTCCCAGCCCCAGCCGACAATGGTATTTCCTTCAAACTCATCGAAAGAACCATCCAAGTCGGATGCCAGAGAGGTGAAAGCGCCTCCGATGAGAAACAGTGCGGTGGTCAGCAGAGTTACAAAAAATTTTCGGTTCTTTGACATAAAATCCATCCTTCCTTTTTCCAAATTTGCTGCATGTGAAGCCATACGTAAAAAAGAAATATTTGGTTCACACAAAATAAATATATGTAACAAATTTGTAATATATGAACGATAAGTCCCTATTTTACATGATTTTTTTGATTTGTCAAGGAAAAAACGAAAAGACCTCCATGAAAGACGTTTGCCGGATCCTGTGATGCGGCATTTGGAACACCAGAAAAAAGTAGTGAAACAGAGCATGGAAACTGGAAAAAAATCACAGAAAAAACACAGATTTTTTTAGCAAACCTCTTGACAAACTACATGGGGTAAAGTATATTAATCACAGAATGTTAGCACTCCTTAGTGACGAGTGCTAACAGAGAGAAGAAGGAGGCGGCAGAATGGAACTGGATGATCGTAAAGTCACGATATTAAAAGCCATCATCAAAACTTATCTGGAAACAGGTGAGCCGGTAGGTTCCAGAACCATTTCCAAATACACGGATTTGAAATTAAGTTCCGCAACCATCCGGAACGAGATGTCGGACCTGGAGGAGATGGGGTACATTCAGCAGCCGCACACCTCGGCAGGGCGTATTCCTTCCGACAAAGGCTACCGCTTCTATGTAGACCAGATCATGCAGGAGAAAGAGCAGGAGGTCACCGAGGTCAAGAGTCTGATGATCAAGCGGGTTGACCGGGTGGAACTGGTATTAAAGAAGCTGGCACAGCTTCTTGCCAACAACACCAACTACGCTGCCATGATCAGCGGACCGCAGTACCATCAGAACAAACTGAAATTCATCCAGCTTTCCCAGATGGAAGAAAACAAGCTGCTGGTGGTCATCGTGGTGGAAGGAAACCTCATCAAGAACGCCATGGTGAACATTCCGGAGCCGGTCAGCCAGGAAGAGATCCTGAACTTAAACATTTTACTGAACAGCGCATTGAATGGTCTCACCATTGAGCAGATCAATTTAGATGTGATCACGAAGCTCAAACAGCAGGCCGGTGCCCATAGCCAGATCATTGATCTGGTGCTGAATGAAGTGGCGGGAGCCATCCGGGCCGACGAGGAAGACCTTCAGATCTACACCAGCGGCGCGACCAACATCTTCAAGTATCCGGAACTGAGCGACGGCGAGAAAGCAAGCCAGCTGATCAGTACCCTGGAACAGAAAGATAAGCTTCAGGAGCTGATCACAGATGTAAATGAATCCGAAGACAACAACGGAATCCAGGTTTACATCGGTGACGAGACACCGCTCCAGACCATGAAGGACTGCAGCGTGGTCACCGCCAATTATGAACTGGGCGAAGGAATCCGTGGTACCATCGGTATCATCGGACCGAAGCGGATGGATTACGAAAAGGTACTCAGCACGCTGAAACATCTGATGAAGCAGCTGGATGCCACATTTAAAAATGAAGAAAGTTAGAGTTGCCAGGACGGCAGCGGATGATCATAAAGAAAGGTGAATCACCATGAGTCAGACAGAGAAAGAAATGAAGCAGGGCGCGGCAGAGGCAGAGAACGAAAATCTCGAAGCTGAGCACGCCGAGGCAAATAACGGCGAAGCTTCCGCAGGAGCAGAGGAAAACAAAGCTGCAGAAAAGGAAGCAGAGAGCAAAGAAAACAACGACGCAAAAGAAGATGAGAAAGATGCCAAAGCAGCAAGGAAGGATCCGAAGGATGCCCAGATCGAGGATCTGCAGGACCGCTTAAAACGGCAGATGGCTGAATTCGATAACTTCCGCAAGCGTACGGAAAAAGAAAAGGCAGCCATGTATGAGATCGGAGCGAAGGACATTATCGAGAAGATCCTTCCGGTGCTCGACAACTTCGAACGAGGCCTGGCAGCCGTGCCGGAGGATGAGAAGGGTTCTTCCTTCGCCGAAGGCATTGAAAAGATCTACAAGCAGTTCGTAAAAACCCTGGAAGATGCCGGAGTGGAAACGATCGAGGCAGTAGGTCAGCAGTTCGATCCGAACTTACACAACGCAGTGATGCATGTGGAGGACGAGAAGTATGGCGAGAATGAGATCGCCATGGAACTGCAGAAAGGTTACAAGTACCGCGGAAGCGTGGTACGTCACAGCATGGTTCAGGTAGCAAACTAAACCGGCTGTGTGTAACAAGAACAAAGCGTATTAACAAAATTTTGTTTCAGTATAGAGTAGGAGGAAATCACTATGAGTAAGATTATTGGTATTGACTTAGGAACCACAAACAGCTGTGTAGCAGTTATGGAGGGTGGTAAACCGGTAGTTATCCCGAACCAGGAAGGTTCCAGAACCACACCGTCTGTTGTAGCATTCACCAAGACCGGTGAGCGTCTGGTCGGTGAGCCGGCAAAGCGTCAGGCTGTTACCAATGCAGACAGAACCATCGCTTCCATCAAGAGACATATGGGTACTGACTATAAAGTAACCATCGACGGCAAGAGCTATACTCCTCAGGAGATCTCCGCTATGATCCTGCAGAAGTTAAAAGCAGATGCAGAGGCTTATCTGGGTGAGAGCGTAACCGAGGCAGTTATCACCGTTCCGGCATATTTCAACGATGCACAGCGTCAGGCAACCAAGGATGCTGGTAAGATCGCAGGTCTGGATGTAAAGCGTATCATCAACGAGCCGACCGCAGCTGCACTGGCATATGGTCTGGACAACGAGAATGAGCAGAAGATCATGGTATACGACTTAGGCGGCGGTACCTTCGATGTATCCCTCATCGAGATCGGTGACGGCGTTATCGAAGTCCTTTCCACCAACGGCGATACCCACTTAGGCGGCGATGATTTCGATAATCGTATTACCCAGTGGCTGGTTGACGAGTTCAAGAAGGCTGAGGGTGTAGACCTGTCTGGTGATAAGATGGCGATGCAGAGACTGAAAGAGGCTGCTGAGAAAGCAAAGAAAGAGCTTTCTACCGCAACCACCACCAACATCAACCTGCCGTTCATCACTGCAACCGCAGAGGGTCCGAAGCATCTGGATATGAACTTAACCAGAGCAAAATTCGACGAGCTGACCCACGACCTCATTGAGAGAACCGCAATCCCGGTACAGAATGCATTAAAGGATGGCGGCGTAACCACCGCTGAGCTTGGCAAGGTTCTGTTAGTCGGCGGTTCCACCCGTATGCTGGCAGCTCAGGAGAAAGTAAAACAGATGACCGGCAAAGAGCCGAATAAATCCCTTAACCCGGATGAGTGCGTAGCAATCGGTGCTGCGATCCAGGGTGGTAAGCTTGCAGGCGATGCAGGCGCAGGTGATATCCTTCTTCTGGATGTAACCCCGCTGTCTCTGTCTATCGAGACCATGGGCGGTATCGCTACCAGACTGATCGAGAGAAACACCACGATCCCGACCAAGAAGAGCCAGATCTTCTCTACCGCAGCTGATAACCAGGAAGCAGTAGATATCCACGTTGTACAGGGTGAGCGTGAGTTCGCACGTGACAACAAGACTCTGGGTCAGTTCCGTCTGGACGGCATCCTTCCGGCAAGAAGAGGTGTTCCGCAGATCGAGGTTACTTTCGATATCGATGCAAACGGTATCGTAAATGTATCCGCGAAGGATCTTGGTACCGGCAAAGAGCAGCACATCACCATTACTTCCGGTTCCAACATGTCTGAGGCTGATATCGATAAGGCAGTCAAAGAGGCTGCTGAGTTCGAGGCTCAGGATAAGAAGAGAAAAGAAGCAATCGATGCAAGAAACGACGCAGATGCTATGGTATTCCAGACCGAGAAGGCATTAAGCGAAGTTGGCGATAAGATCGACGCAAACGACAAGGCTGCTGTAGAGGCTGACTTAAACGCTCTGAAAGAAGCGATCAACCGTGCTCCGATCGACAACATGACCGATGCCCAGGTTGAGGACATCAAGGCTGGCAAGGAGAAACTGATGAACAGCGCACAGGCATTGTTCAGTAAGGTTTACGAGGCAGCTCAGGGTGCTGCAAACGCACAGGGCGCAGCAGGTGCACAGGGTGCAGCTGGCGCAGCAGGCGGTAATGCAGGCGCTGGAAATAACGATGATGTCATCGATGGTGACTTCAAAGAGGTATAATCCATATAGTTAGGCATAACGGACCAACGGGGAGACCGCAAGGTCTCTCCGCCAATCCGGAGTACTGCCGGGAGAGGCTGGCGCTTTTTCCGAAAATCTCAGGAGCGTTTGCTCCGGGACTTTCGCAAGAGGCGACAGCCATTTCGGTGTCTGAACGTCATTCCTGTTAAGGCATGCAGAAACAGTGGTTTGCATCGTGTGTGCAGGAATCCGAAAGCTGGACGACAGCATAAAGAGCTTAGAAAAAAGAGGGGCGCGGATGCGTCTTAAGTGAAGAGGAAGGAAAAGCATCATGGCAGAGACTAAGAGAGATTATTACGAGGTCCTGGGAGTTCCGAAGAACGCCGATGAGGCTGCATTAAAGAAAGCATATCGTGTCCTTGCAAAAAAGTATCATCCGGACGCTAACCCGGGCGATGCCGAGGCCGAGCGTAAGTTCAAGGAGGCATCTGAGGCATACAGCGTGTTAAGTGACCCGGAGAAGAGAAGAAAGTATGACCAGTTTGGTCACGCTGCATTCGAGGGCGGCGCTGGCGGTGGTGCCGGCGGATTTGGCGGTTTCGATTTCAACGGCGCTGACATGGGAGACATCTTCGGAGATATTTTCGGGGATATCTTCGGCGGCGGAAGAAGCCGCGGCGGCAGCCAGTACAACGGTCCGATGCGCGGTGCCAATGTCAGAACCGCAATCCGTATTACCTTTGAGGAAGCAGTATTTGGCTGTGAAAAAGAAATTGAGATCAACTATAAAGAAGAGTGTGCAACCTGTCACGGTACCGGCGCAAAGCCTGGTACTTCACCGGAAACCTGTAAGAAGTGCGGCGGTAAAGGTAAAATCATCTACACCCAGCAGTCCTTCTTCGGTCAGGTGCAGAATGTCCAGACCTGTCCGGACTGCGGCGGCAAGGGCAAAGTCATCAAAGAGAAATGCTCTGACTGCTATGGCACTGGTTATATCACCAAAAAGAAGAAATTCAAGGTTACCATTCCGGCCGGTATCGACAACGGACAGAGTGTACGCTGCGCAGGTGGCGGTGAGCCTGGCGTAAACGGCGGCGAGAGAGGAGACCTCTTAGTTGAGGCTGTAGTATCCCAGCATCCGGTATTCAAGCGTCAGGATGTCAATATCTTCTCTACCGTACCGATCTCCTTCGCAACAGCAGCTCTGGGCGGTCCGATCCGCATCAAGACGGTAGACGGCGAGGTAGAGTATGAGGTCAAGGCAGGAACCCAGACTGATACCCGTGTCCGCTTAAAAGGCAAGGGTGTACCGTCCTTACGTAACCGCAACCTTCGCGGTGACCATTATGTTACCCTGGTGGTACAGGTACCGGAGCGCTTAAACGAAGCGCAGAGAGAGGCATTGAAGAACTTCGATGCCGTGATGCATGGGGAAGCTCCGGCTGAGACAAAACACAAGAAAAAAGGACTTTTCAAATAAATAAGATAAAAATCCGCATGGTGTGTGCGGAAAAAGCGGCTATTTTGCAGAGATAGAGGATTCTTTGTAAAATAGCCGCTTTTGTTTTTTGAGAGCCTGCCGTTGTACATTTTTAAACAGGTTAAAAAAACAGTTTCATTAATTCATTTTTTGTGTTGAGTACAAAGCGGGACAGCTCCAGAATCCGCTGATCGTCCATACGACCGACCGGTGCCGAGATGCTGAACGCATAGCGGGCGGTTCCTGTATGATCCGGGAGCGCGGCGGCAATACAGCGAACCCCAAGTTCATTTTCTTCGTTATCCAGTGCGTAACCGTGCGTATGGACGTCATGAAGACAGTGACAGAATTCCTCATAATTGGTGATGGTGTAGGGGGTGACGGCAACAATCTGGCTGTTCTGCCATAAACGCAGCACTTCTTCTTCCGGAAGGCAGGCTGCAATGGCTTTTCCCACGCCGGACCGGTAAAGTGGAATCCGGTTGCCAATGCGGGAAACCATCTGCACAGAGTTTGCGTAGGATTCTACTTTATCGATATAGACAGCATCCGTGTTGTCGCGTTCCACAAAATGAACGGTCTCTCCGGTAGCCTCCATAAGTTTGCGCAGATAGGGGCGAACCAGCGTCACAATATCTACTTTTTCCATCATCTGGTTGGCAAGACCAACAATTTTAAAACTTAATTCATAGCGGTTATCTGCCGGGTTCTGCCGGGCATATCCCATATAGATCAAAGAATTTAAAATGCGGTGTACAGTACTTTTGTTCAGAGAGAGCTGAAGGCTGATTTCCATAAGTCCCATGGGACCATTGGCTGCGAGAAGTTCCAAAGTCTGGAACAGCCGGTCTGCAACCTGAATGGGATTTTTACTTTCCTGTGAATTCGTCATGTTGTCACAACCTCTTTCCATAGATTATTTGAAAACACAATTCCACGATATGAAACTAATTTTACCATAGGAGAAAACACGCTGCAACTGTGGATTGTGCACAATAAAAGTGCAGAAAATTGACCAGATATCACGATTGACATTTCCAACACAGTTTGTATAATCAAAACATAAGGTATCACAATATGAAATACAGTTTCATAATACGGAATAAAAGGAGAGGGAACTATGAATGAAGTATTAGAACAGATCCGGAAAATCGGCATTGTACCAGTAGTCGTTTTAGACGATGCAAAGGACGCAGCACCTCTTGCGGAGGCGCTTCGTCAGGGTGGTCTTCCATGTGCGGAGGTAACCTTCCGCACCGATGCAGCAGAAGAATCCATCCGTATCATGACGGAGAAATATCCGGATATGTTAGTTGGTGCAGGTACGGTCCTCACCACAGAGCAGGTGGACAGAGCGGTTGCTGCAGGTGCAAAATTTATCGTCAGCCCGGGACTGAACCCGAAGGTTGTGAAATATTGTGTGGAAAAAGGCATTATCATCACACCAGGCTGCGCGAATCCGAGCGATGTAGAGCAGGCGATTGAGAATGGACTTGAGGTTGTAAAGTTTTTCCCGGCTGAGCAGGCTGGTGGCCTGAACTATATCAAGGCAATCGCGGCACCTTATGTTTGCATGAAGTTCATGCCGACCGGTGGTATCAATGCAAAGAATGTAAGGGAGTATCTGGCGTGTGACAAGATTTTCGCCTGTGGCGGCAGCTGGATGGTAAAAGGGGATCTGGTAAAAACCGGACAGTTCGATAAGATTCAGGAATTAGTAAAAGAAGCAGTAGAGATCGTAAAAGAAATCAGGGGGAATTAAGAAATGGCGAAGAAGGTAATTACATTTGGGGAGATCATGCTGAGACTGGCTCCGGAGGGCTATTATCGTTTTGTACAGGCAGACACATTCGGGGCAACCTATGGTGGCGGTGAGGCGAATGTAGCAGTATCACTGGCAAATTATGGATTCGATGCAAAGTTTGTTACAAAGCTTCCGGCTCATGAGATTGGACAGGCAGCCGTGAATGCACTCCGGAAATATGGGGTAGATACCTCTTACATTGCCCGTGGCGGTGAGCGCGTGGGCATTTATTTCCTGGAAAAGGGGGCATCACAGCGCCCTTCCAAGGTGATTTATGACCGTGCAGGTTCCTCCATTGCCACAGCATCACCGGAAGACTTTGACTGGAATGAAATTTTCGCAGGAGCAGAGTGGTTCCATTTTACAGGTATCACACCGGCGCTGAACGATGAAGTTGCAGCGATCTGCCTGGAAGCCTGCAAAGCAGCAAAGGCAGCAGGCGTGAAGATTTCCTGTGACCTGAACTATAGGAAGAAGCTGTGGTCCAGGGAAAAAGCCGGAGAGGTTATGGCTCAGCTGTGCAAATATGTAGATGTATGTATTGCAAATGAGGAGGATGCTGCAGATGTATTTGGCATCAAGGCGGCGGATACAGATGTCAGCAGAGGCGCAGTAAATCACGAGAGCTATAAAGATGTTGCAAAACAGCTTGCAGAGCGCTTCGGCTTTGAAAAGGTTGCGATCACACTGAGAGAGTCCCTTTCTGCAAATGATAATAACTGGTCTGCTATGTTATATGATGGCACAGACTATTTCTTCAGTAAGAAATATAAAATGCATATCGTTGACCGCGTAGGCGGAGGCGACAGCTTTGGCGGCGGCCTGATCTGCGCATTATTAAATGGTTACGATTCCCAGGGCGCGATTGAATTTGCAGTTGCAGCATCCTGTCTGAAGCATTCCATCGAAGGAGACTTCAATATGGTTTCCATGGAGGAAGTACAGAAGCTTGCAGGAGGAGACGGTTCAGGACGCGTCCAGAGATAGTACGCTTTCAAAGGGACTGATAGCGAAGGAGACGGAACGATGGAAAAGGAATTTGATTTATTATCTCTTGGGGAAGTGCTACTGCGTTTATCACCGCCCAGCAATGAGCGGCTGATGCGTGGGGAAATCTTTCAAAAGCAGGTTGGTGGTGCTGAACTAAATGTAGTATCGGGAGTTGCTCTTTTAGGACTGCGCACGGGTATCATTTCCAAGCTTCCGGATAATGATATCGGGGCATATGCCAAGAACCGGATACGGTTTTGCGGAGTCAGCGATGATTACCTGGTTTATGATGACACGAATGATGCAAGACTCGGTGTGTATTATTATGAAAACGGTGCCCAGCCGAGAAAACCGAGAATTGTGTATGACAGAATGCACACTTCTATGAATAAGATAAAAACCGGAGATTTCGATCAGTTTCTCTATCAGTCTGCTAAGTGTTTTCATACCAGCGGAATCACACTGGCTCTGGGAGAACAGTGCTGCAGGACTGCCATAGAAATGATGAAGCGTTTCAAAGAGCAGGGAGCAAAGATTTCTTTTGATGTGAATTTCCGGGTGAATCTTTGGAGCGGTGCCCAGGCCGGGGCATGTATTGAAAAGATTCTGCCATATGTAGACTGGTTTTTTTGCTCGGAAGATACTGCGCGCTTGACGTTCGGCAAGACCGGAGATGTGAGAAACATGATGAAGAGCTTTAAGGAGGAATACCCGGTTTCCGTGGTGGCTTCCACGCAGCGGATTGTGCATAGTCCGAAGGTCCATACCTTTGGCTCTGTGATCTATAGCAGGGATACTGACCGTTATTATGAAGAAGAGCCATATCGCAATATAGAGGTGGTAGACCGTATTGGCAGCGGGGATGCGTATATTTCAGGTGTGCTGTATGGGCTTCTCTCAGAACCTGGAAACTATCAGAGGGCTCTTGAATACGGAAATGCTGCAAGTGCGGTGAAGAATACCATACCGGGAGATTTGCCTTCTTCGAATCTGGACGAGATAGAATCGATCATTCTGGCACACAAATCGACAGGACCACAGTTGGAAATGAAACGTTAAATTTGTATTTCCTATAAAAGAAAGCGCCTCACCGGTGGACAAAACACCGGTGGGGCGCTTCCTTTTTGCCTGGCATACAAAAAACGCGCCAGTGACGCGTTTTTCGTTGGTTGCAACCCTAATTTTTAAGGTTTTTTGAAAATTGCCATGTCCGGGAAAAGAAAACGCAGCGGGTGTGATAGAGTGTAATGCATCAAAGGATTTCGTAAATAGTTTGATTTGTGATTGGTTTTGCCTTGTTTTCTTTTACAGAACAGGACTCTTTTCATCCGTTCATAAGGTTAATGCAGAAGATCGTTGTTTTATTGCATGGTCAGGAAAAAAGTTTGAAAGTTTTTGCGGAAACTTTGCAAAAGAAAAAGCGACTGCCAAAGGATGGAAAGGACTGTGAAAAATCTGGAAAGCATGATAGATCATAATGTCTGGGCTGTAGTAGAAATAAGTTTATACTTATAAGTCATGCGAATAACAATTATAAGTAAAAACTATAAGTACTCATAAGCGAAAAAAACACATCATTTTTCGATAAAAAATTAACAATCGAAAATGCGGATAATTTCGGACAAAATCCCACGAAATTCCGGCAAAATCCCAATTTCAAACGGCATGAGAAACATGTCGAAACTTTCATGTTTTTTTACAAAAACAAGCGGCGGTTTCACTCTGCTAACATCGTTCGCGAATTAACAAAAATTTCGGTCAAAAACTGTGAATCTGACATGTTTTCAAAGAAAAAAACGATTGTTACATTGTATACAATATGTAATTTTTGATTGTCGTAAACCGCGAATTATGTTATACTGACCATGATGGCAAAACGAGAGATTTTGTCGATAGCAAGTTGAAAATGTATAGAAAGAGGGTAAAGGAAAATGGGATTGGCTACATTTAAAGGCGGCGTTCATCCTTACGAGGGTAAAGAACTGTCCGAGAGCAAGCCGGTACAGGTCCTGATGCCGAAGGGAGATCTGGTATTCCCGATGTCCCAGGGAATCGGCGCACCGGCGAACCCGCTGGTAAAGAAGGGCGACAGAGTCCTGGCTGGTCAGATCATCGGTGAAGCAGGCGGATTCATTTCTGCAAATGTCATCTGCTCCGTATCCGGTACTGTTAAGGCTGTAGAGCCGAGACGTGTTGCCAGCGGCGGCATGGTAAATTCCGTTGTAGTGGAAAATGATGGACTGTATGAGGCAGTAGAAGGCATGGGCGCAGACCGTGACCCGTCCACCCTGTCCAAGCAGGAAATCCGCGATATCGTAAAAGCAGCTGGTATCGTAGGTATGGGCGGCGCTGGTTTCCCGACCAACGTAAAGCTGTCTCCGAAGAACGAAGATGCAATCGAGTACATTCTCATCAATGGTGCAGAGTGTGAGCCGTATCTGACTTCTGACTATCGCTGCATGATGGAGGATCCGGAAAAGATCATCGGCGGTCTGAAAGTTATCCTTCAGCTGTTTGACAAGGCAAAGGGCGTGATCGGCATTGAGAACAACAAGCCGGAAGCAATCAAAAAGCTGAAAGAGTTAGTAAAAGACGAGCCGCGTATCGAGGTATGCGAGCTTCTGACCAAGTACCCGCAGGGTGGTGAGCGTTCCTTAATCTACGCAATCACCGGCAGAAAAGTAAACTCCTCCATGCTTCCTGCAGATGCAGGCTGCATCGTGGACAACATTGCTACTGTGATCGCTATTTACGATGCAGTATGCAAGACTACTCCTCTGATCGAGCGTGTATTCACCGTAACCGGCGATGCGATCGCAGATCCGAGAAACTTCCGTATTAAGATCGGAACCAACACCCAGGAACTGATCGAGGCAGCAGGCGGATTCAAGACTGAGCCGGAGAAAGTCATTTCCGGTGGTCCTATGATGGGCTTTGCTATGTTCGACTTAGACGTTCCGGTCATCAAGACCAACGGTTCTGTCCTGTGCATGACCAAGGACCAGGTGGCAGCAAACGTGGAGACTCCGTGTATCCGCTGCGGTAAGTGCGTAAGCGCATGCCCGAGCCATATTGTTCCGGTTATGATGATGAAAGCAGCATTAAAGGGCGACTGCGATACCTTTGAGAAACTCAACGGTATGGAGTGTATGGAGTGCGGAAGCTGTACCTTCGTATGTCCGGCAAAACGTCCTCTGACCCAGGCTTTCAAGGAAATGAGAAAAACGGTTGCAGCCAACCGCAGAAAAAAAGCACAGGGGGGAAAGTAAACCATGGCTAAATTATTTAACGTATCCTCATCCCCGCATGTGCGGAGCGAGGAAACTACCCGCAGCATCATGATGGACGTGGCAATCGCCATGCTGCCGGCCACCGCTTTCGGTGTCTTCCAGTTCGGCCTGCATGCCCTGCTCGTGATCATTGCGACTGTATTTGCATGCGTACTGAGTGAGTACGTATTTGAAAAAGTAACCAAGAGACCAGTAACCATCAGTGATTTCAGTGCCGTTGTAACCGGTATGATCCTTGCACTGAACTGCCCGTCTGAGATTCCGTTATGGATCCCGATGCTCGGCGGTGTATTTGCGATCGTGATCGTGAAGCAGATTTACGGTGGTCTGGGTCAGAACTTCATGAACCCGGCACTGGCAGCAAGATGCTTCCTGCTTATTTCCTTCGCAGGCAAGATGTCTTCCTTCACCCTGGATGGCGTAACCACCGCTACTCCTCTGAACGTGATGAAGACTGCATGGAAGGCTGGCGAGTCTAACCTTGGCGTAGACCTTATGGCTATGTTCATCGGTAAGATCCCGGGAACCATCGGTGAGGTTTCTGTAGTAGCCCTGTTAATCGGTGCTGCTTACCTGGTATTTAAGAAAGTAATTTCCCTGCGCATTCCGTTAACCTATATCGCAACGGTTGCAGTATTCGTATTCATCTTCGGCAGACAGGATCTGAACTTTGTTCTGGCTCACATCTGCGGCGGCGGACTGATCTTTGGTGCATTCTTCATGGCAACCGACTATGTAACCAGCCCGATCACCCCGAAGGGACAGATCGTATTCGGTATTCTGCTTGGCGTGCTGACCGGAACATTCCGTCTGTTTGGTGGTTCTGCAGAGGGTGTTTCCTATGCAATCATCATCAGCAACCTGCTGGTTCCGCTGATTGAGCGCTATACCCTTCCGGTAGCATTTGGAAAGGAGGGCAAAAAGGCATGAGTAAAGGTGGATTTATGAAAGATGCCTTCGTTCTGTGCGGCATTACCCTGGTAGCCGGCGCATTACTGGGCGGCGTTTATGAAATGACAAAAGCTCCGATCGATGCAGCAAACCTGGCAGCAAAAGAGGCAGCTTACCGTACCGTATTCCCGGACGCAGCAAGCTTCGACGCAGGTGACCTGGCAGACAAGATTCCGGCAGCAAACGAGGAGATCGCAGGACTTGGCTACGGCAAAGTTATGGTAGATGAAGCTGTAGCAGCAAGCGATGCTTCCGGCGCAGCAGCAGGCTACGTTGTAACCGCTACTTCCAACGACGGTTTCGGCGGTGCGATCACCGTTTCCGTAGGTATTCAGTCTGACGGTACCGTAAATGGTATCGAGTTCTTAACCCTGGCTGAGACCGCAGGTCTTGGTATGAATGCGGACAAGCCTGAGTGGAAAGGTCAGTTTGCAGGCAAGAAGGCAGAAGTGTTCTCCGTAACCAAAGACGGCGCAACTTCTGACGATCAGATCAACGCAATCAGTGGCGCTACCATTACATCAAGAGCAGTCACGAATGCGGTGAATGCGGCAGTTTATTTTGTAGATAACTGCCTGGCACAGTAGGAGGTAGGAAGTCATGAATAAATGTATCGAACGTTTATACAACGGTATTATTAAAGAGAACCCGACCTTCGTCCTGATGCTTGGTATGTGTCCGACCCTGGCAGTAACCACCACCGCGATCAACGGTATCGGTATGGGACTGTCCACCACGGCGGTTCTGGTTTTCTCTAACCTTATTATTTCCGCACTGCGGAAGATTATTCCGGATCGTGTACGTATTCCGGCATACATCGTAATCGTAGCATCCCTGGTTACCATCGTTCAGCTGCTTTTACAGGCATATGTACCGAGCCTGTACAGTGCACTGGGTATCTACATCCCGCTGATCGTTGTTAACTGTATCATCCTGGGCCGTGCAGAGGCATATGCAGCAAAGAACGGTCCGATCGAGTCCGCATTCGATGGTATCGGTATGGGTCTTGGTTTCACCGTAGGCTTAACCTGTATCGCAATCGTGCGTGAGCTTATTGGCGGTGGTTCCTTCTTCGGCATGGAGATTATTCCGGAGGACTTCCACGTAACCATCATCGGCCTGGCACCGGGTGCATTCTTCGTACTGGCTTGCCTGACCGCACTGCAGAACAAGTTCAAAGCTCCGAGTGCAACCAACGGTTCCGTACCGCAGTCCACACTGGCATGCGGCGGCAACTGCGCATCCTGCAGCGGTTCTGCATGTTCCTCTAACCACTCTGTCCTGGAAGAGAAAAAGGCAGAAGAGCTGAAGAAAGCAGAA
Source organism: Clostridium sp. AF32-12BH (assembly GCF_003477935.1). Classification (NCBI taxonomy): domain Bacteria; kingdom Bacillati; phylum Bacillota; class Clostridia; order Eubacteriales; family Clostridiaceae; genus Clostridium; species Clostridium sp. AF32-12BH. The sequence goes on from NZ_QUEH01000004.1 coordinate 247,069, forward strand.
GAGGCCAAGAAGGCAGCAGCTGCAGCAGCTCTCGCTAAGAAGCAGGCAGCAGAGGCAGCTAAGGCAGCAGCCGAGGCTGAAAAGAAAGACGAATAAGGAGGGACAGGTAAATGAAAGAGTTAATTTTAATTATTGTCGGATCTGCTCTGGTTAACAACATCATCCTGAGCCAGTTCCAGGGCCTGTGTCCGTTCCTTGGTGTTTCCAAGAAGGTTGACACCTCCATTGGTATGGGTGCAGCCGTTATCTTCGTAATTACGCTGGCAAGCATTGCAACAAACCTGGTTTACTCTCTGGTGCTGGTTCCGCTGCACTTAGAGTACTTACAGACGATTGCCTTCATTCTGGTAATTGCAGCACTGGTACAGTTCGTTGAGATGTTCTTAAAGAAGAGCATGCCGTCCCTGTACTCCGCGCTGGGTGTATTCCTTCCGCTGATTACGACCAACTGTGCAGTTCTGGGTTCTGCCCTGACCAACGTACAGAAGGGTTATAACTTCATTTTCAGTGTAGCAAACGGATTCGGTACTGCGGTTGGTTTTACCGTCGCAATTGTACTGCTGGCAAGCATTCGTGAGAGTATTGAAGACAATGATATCCCATACAATTTCCAGGGTTCTCCGATCGTTCTGATTACCTCTGGTCTGATGGCGATTGCCTTCATGGGCTTCTCCGGACTGATTTAATGGGAGGTAGTAGAATATGACAGGTTTGCTTTTAGCGGCAGTTGTCATCGGTGCCATCGGTATCATCATCGGTGTGCTCCTGGGCATTGCCAGTGAGAAGTTTAAAGTTGAGGTTGACGAAAAAGAAGTTCTGGTCCGTGCAGAACTTCCGGGCAACAACTGTGGTGGTTGTGGTTTCCCGGGATGTGACGGTCTGGCTGCAGCAATCGCTGCAGGCACCGCTCCGGTTAACGGATGTCCGGTCGGCGGAGCTCCGGTAGCAGACAAGATCGCTGCAATCATGGGCGTTGAGAGCGGCAGCTCTGAGAAGAAGGTCGCTTTCGTAAAATGTAAAGGTACCTGCGACAAGACCAACGTGAAGTACAATTACTATGGAATTACCGATTGTTCCATGGTAACCGTAGCACCGGGTTCCGGCGAGAAGGCTTGTGCTTACGGCTGTATGGGCTATGGCTCCTGTGTGAAGGCATGTCAGTTTGACGCAATCCACGTAGTAGACGGTGTTGCAGTCGTTGACAAAGAGAAGTGCGTAGCCTGCGGCAAGTGCGTAGCTACCTGCCCGAAGGGCCTGATCGAGCTCGTTCCTTACAAGGCAGAGCATCTTGTACAGTGCTCTTCCCACGACAAGGGACCGGCTGTCAAGAAAGTCTGCACCGCTGGCTGTATCGGATGTACCCTGTGCACCAAGCAGTGTGAGTTCGATGCGATCCATATGGAGAATAATGTGGCAGTCATCGATTACGAGAAGTGCACCAACTGCGGCAAGTGCGCAGCAAAGTGCCCGGCTAAGGTTATTATCTAATCTTATCTGATCAAAATAAAAAGTTCCATGTTCAACCAGTCTTTGAAGACTGAGAGAACATGGAACTTTTTTGTTTGCATTGTAAGACCTGGTTAGATGGAACTTCCATATCGAAGTTATCTAAAATCCTGTTGATCTGATCGCCGCGGGAGATGAATTCGGCAGGCTTTTGACCGAATGTCAGCGTAAAAGGATTAGCTGTTTTCATGATTTGCTCCTTATTTATTTATATTTATTTGTATTTAATTTAAAATGAAATATTTATTTATATTTATTAGTATTTATATATAGCTATTATAGCAAAACGATAAGAATATATGCAAGTAAAGTCTTATCAGAAAAACATCAAAATGTGTAGCAATTTATAAGGATAGATGATAAAATAGAGATAGCGTTAGAAAACTGCAACAAGTTGTTCTTACTAAAAGGAGGGTCTTATGAATCTGGAAAAGCTATTCCATCTCAAAGAAAACCATACCGATGTAAAGACTGAGGTCATGGCAGGTATTACCACGTTTATGACCATGGCCTACATCCTGGCAGTCAATCCCAGTGTATTAAGTGCATCTGGCATGGACAGCGGTGCCGTGTTTACAGCAACGGCACTTGCCTCGGCAATTGCAACACTGCTTATGGCAGCATTTTCCAATTATCCGTTCGTGCTGGCACCGGGTATGGGTCTGAATGCTTATTTTGCTTATACGGTTGTCCTTTCTATGGGTTACACCTGGGAAATGGCACTCGCAGCAGTATTTGTAGAAGGTATCATCTTCCTGGCATTATCCTTAACCAATGTGCGTGAACAGATCTTCAACTCCATTCCGATGAACTTAAAATATGCAGTATCCGCAGGCATCGGTCTGTTTATTGCATTCATCGGTTTGCAGAATGCCAAGATTGTTGTGGACAGCGCAACCCTGGTTGGCATGTATTCCTTTAAAGCTTCGGTAGCAAATGGACTGTTTCACAGTGAGGGCATCACTGTGCTCCTGGCTTTGATCGGTGTGCTGATTACCGGAGTCCTTCTGGTAAAAGGTGTGAAGGGCAACATTCTCTGGGGAATCCTGATCACCTGGGCACTCGGCATTGTATGTCAGCTGACTGGTATTTATCAGGTCAACCCGGATGCCGGATGCTACAGCCTGCTCCCGGATTTTTCCAACGGAATTGCAGTTCCGAGTCTGGCACCGACCTTTATGAAAATGGATTTCAGCCGTGTGGCTTCTCTGGATTTTGTAGTTGTAATGTTTGCTTTTCTGTTTGTAGATATGTTTGATACCCTGGGAACGCTCATTGGTGTGGCATCCAAGGCAAATATGCTGGATGAGCAGGGACGCCTGCCGCGCATCCGCGGCGCACTCCTTTCCGATTCTATCGGTACTGCAGTTGGTGCAGTACTTGGTACTTCTACCACAACCACTTTCGTAGAGAGTGCATCTGGCGTGGCAGAGGGCGGAAGAACCGGTCTGACCGCAGTGGTATCTGCGATTCTGTTTGCATTATCCCTGTTCCTGTCCCCGATCTTTTTGGCTATTCCGTCCTTTGCAACGGCACCGGCTTTGATCGTAGTAGGATTTTTGATGCTGACCTCTATTCTGAAAGTCAATTTTGAGGATTACACGGAGGCCATTCCGGCTTACATTGCAGTCATTGCAATGCCGTTTATGTACAGCATTTCCGAAGGAATCGCTATGGGGGTTATCTCCTATGTGGCCATCAATCTGGTAACCGGAAAGGCAAAAGAGAAGCACATCACACCATTGATGTATGTGCTGGCCGTGCTGTTTGTATTGAAGTATATTTTACTGTAACACATAACAATTTAAGTATATGATAAGGGCCGTGTGAGTTGTCGAAAGGCAACTCACACGGCCCTATTAAAGTGAATCAAATTGTTATTTTAGATTTCGTTCACTTTCCTCTTCACATATGTGGTGTGCAGCAAATGATGTGCCTTCTCACTTCCTGGTTCGCCGAGGAACGTTGCGTACAGCTCCTGGATGGCCGGATTCTCGTGGGATTTGCGGATCGGGTTGTTTTTATCGGAGTCGTAGAGGACTTTTGCACGCAGGCCGCGAATATCGACGGTGTTGCGTACATAGCCCGGCTGCTGCGGCTGGCCGCCGCCGTTGATACATCCGCCCGGGCAGCCCATGATCTCGATGAAGTGGTAGGCTGCTTCGCCGGATTTGACTTTCTCGAGCAGCTTCTTTGCGTTGCCGAGGCCGGAGGCGATGGCGACTTTGACTTCCAGTCCGGCTACCGGGTAGGTGGCTTCCTTGATGCCTTCCATGCCGCGGACATCGGTGAAGTCCAGATTCTTTAATTCTTCGCCGGTGAGGGTCTCGACTGCAGTACGCAGTGCAGCCTCCATAACACCGCCGGTTGCGCCGAAGATGACAGCAGCACCGGTTCCAAGACCGAGCGGTGCGTCGTATTCTTCGTCCGGAAGTGTGTTGAATTTCAGGCCGACTTTGCGGATCATGCGGGCAAGCTCTCTGGTGGTCAGGGAGTAGTCAACATCCGGGACGCCGTTTGCGGCTTCATCCGGCCGCTGAATCTCGAATTTCTTTGCGGTACACGGCATGATGGAAACAGACACGATGTCCTTCGGATCCAGTCCCATCTTTTCTGCGTAGTAGGATTTGGCGATGGCACCGAACATTTGCTGTGGGGATTTGCAGCTGGAGAGGTTCTCGGTCATATCCGGGAAGTAGTGTTCGCAGTATTTGATCCAGCCCGGGGAGCAGGAGGTGATGAGCGGAAGCACGCCGCCGTTCTGCACGCGGTCTAAGAATTCATGCGCTTCTTCCATGATGGTTAAGTCAGCGCTGAAGTTGGTGTCGAATACCTTGTCAAAGCCGATGCGGCGCAGCGCAGCTGCCATCTTGCCCTGTACGTTGGTGCCGATCGGATAACCGAATTCTTCGCCTAAAGCTGCGCGGACAGCCGGGGCGGTCTGCACGATGACATGTTTCTTCGGATCTGCGATCGCTGCCAGAACTTCGTCCACCTGGGATTTTTCCTGCAGGGCACCGGTCGGGCAGACTGCGATACACTGGCCGCAGGAGACGCAGGAGGTCTCGCCCAGGCCCATGTCGAAAGCAGAGCCGATAAAGGTAGCAAAGCCACGCATGTTGGCACCGATGACGCCAATGCCCTGTACCTTTTCGCAGACTGCAGAGCAGCGGCGGCACAGGATACATTTGCTGTTGTCGCGGATCATGTGAACGGCACTGTCGTCAATCCTGGACGGGGTGCGCTCACCATCGTAATAGCCTTCGTCGGTCACGCCGAGTTCTTTACAGAGCTGCTGCAGCTCGCAGTTTCCGCTGCGGACGCAGGATAAGCACTTGCGGTCGTGGTTGGAAAGTAAAAGCTGCAGGGTTTTTCTGCGGGATTCCAGTACCTTCGGGGTATTGGTCCATACTTCCATGCCTTCATTGATCGGATAGACGCAGGAAACTACCAGGCTTCTTGCGCCTTTTACTTCTACCACGCAGATACGGCATGCGCCGATCTCGTTGATGTCTTTTAAAAAGCAGAGTGTCGGAATTTCAATGTGCGCCAGTCTTGCTGCCTCCAGAATGGTGGAGCCTTTTGGAGCACTGACTTCTATGCCGTTAATTTTGATCGTAATATTCTCCATATCCATCCTCCATTACTGTTTGTAGATTGCGCCGAACTTACATTTCTCCATGCAGGCACCGCACTTGACGCACTTGTCGGTGTCGATGATGTGCGGATTCTTGACTGTGCCGATGATGGCGCCAACCGGGCAGTTTCTTGCACACAGGGTACAGCCCTTACATTTGTCTGCGTCGATGTGGTAGGAGAGCAGGGCCTTGCAGACGCCTGCAGGACAGCGTTTCTCTTTGATATGTGCCTCGTACTCATCGCGGAAGTAGCGGAGGGTGGAAAGCACCGGGTTTGGAGCCGTCTGGCCAAGACCGCAGGCGGAGTTTTCCTTGACGTAGTAGCAGAGCTCTTCGAGCTTGTCTAAGTCTTCCATGGTTGCGGTGCCCTTGGTGATCTTGGTGAGGATCTCCAGCATGCGCTTGGTGCCGATACGGCACGGTGTACATTTGCCGCAGGATTCTTCCACGGTGAACTCCAGGAAGAATTTTGCGATGTCTACCATACAGTCGGTCTCGTCCATAACGATGAGGCCGCCGGAGCCCATCATGGAACCGATGGAAATGAGGTTATCGTAGTCAATCGGGATATCGAAATGCTTCGCCGGGATACATCCGCCGGACGGACCGCCGGTCTGTGCCGCTTTGAACTTCTTGCCGTTCGGAATACCGCCGCCGATCTCCTCGATGACTTCGCGCAGGGTGGTACCCATCGGAATCTCGACCAGACCGGTGTTGTGGATTTTGCCGCCCAGGGCGAAGACCTTGGTGCCCTTGGATTTTTCGGTGCCCATGGAAGCGAACCATTCCGGACCGTTTAAGATGATCTGCGGGATGTTCGCAAAGGTTTCTACGTTATTTAAGATGGTTGGTTTGCCGAACAGGCCTTTCTGTGCCGGGAACGGAGGACGCGGTCTTGGTTCACCGCGGTTGCCTTCGATGGAGGTCATGAGGGCGGTTTCCTCGCCGCAGACGAATGCTCCGGCACCGAGACGCAGGTCAATGTCGAAATCGAAGCCGCTGCCAAAGATGTCTTTTCCTAAGAGTTCCATCTCGCGAGCCTGTTTGATTGCAATTTTCAGTCGCTCAACGGCGATCGGGTACTCTGCACGCACGTAGATGTAGCCCTGGCTTGCGCCAATCGCATAACCGGCAATCGCCATAGCCTCCAGTACGGCATGCGGGTCGCCCTCTAAGACGGAGCGGTCCATGAATGCGCCCGGGTCACCCTCGTCGGCGTTACAGCAGACGTACTTCTGGTCGGCATCGTTCTGCTTTGCCAGCTTCCATTTGAGGCCGGTCGGGAATCCGCCGCCGCCGCGTCCGCGCAGGCCGGAATCTAACAGGCACTGGATGACGTCGTCCGGAGTCATCTCGGTGAGAACCTTACCGAGGGCAGCGTAGCCGCCGGTTCCGATGTACTCTTCAATGACTTCCGGGTTGATGATACCGCAGTTACGAAGTGCGATGCGGTGCTGCTTCTTGTAGAAGTTGGTGTCGATAAGAGCCTTGACGCCGGCCGGGGTAACGGTCTCCTGGTAAAGAAGACGGGTAACGACACGTCCTTTTAATAAGTGCTCCTGAACGATCTCAGGAATATCTTCTACCTTGACCATAGAGTAGAAGCTTGCGTCCGGGTAGACGATCATGATCGGACCCAGGGCGCAGAGACCATGGCATCCGGTCTGGACAACGGAGACTTCCTGTTCCAGTCCGGCTTTTTTGATCTCTTCTTTTAAGGTTTCCATAATCTGCTGGCTTCCGGAGGAGGTACAGCCTGTTCCGCCGCAAACCAATACATGTGAACGATACATCCGCTTTCCTCCTTATTTCAGATCTGCTGAATTTAATGTGTATTCTTCTACGATATGTCCGCCGATGAGGTGGCGTTCTACAACCTCGGCTGCCTTGTCTGCATTCATCTTAATGTAGGTGATCTTCGGTTTGCCAGGTTCCATGACCTCTACGATCGGCTCATACTGGCAAAGACCGATGCATCCGGTCTGGGTAACGGAAACTTTATCGGTCAGACCTTTTTCCTGAACGAGTGTGGAAAGGGTGTTAAGGACCGGTCTTGCGCCGCTGGCAATGCCGCAGGTAGCCATGCCGACCACAACGCGGGTGTGGGTGTGGTCTTCCGCACGCATGCTGACCTGACTTTGCATTCTCTCGCGGATCGCTCTTAATTCTTCAAGACTTTTCATGCTAATGATTCCTCCTGTTCTGACGGGGGCTTTTTTGAAAACAGGTCTGTGCACCGCTCGCAATGAGTGTGCCATTCCGACCTGCAATCCAAATTTAATAAACAGCTCCTCCGTCGGTTTCGAGTTTGTTTTCTGTCAGATAATCCCTGATATAATTGGAAATTTCAGGTGCGTCAAAAGGAATGCCGCCCAGGATTTCTCGCATCTCGCGGGTGTCGAGCGTGAATTCATTTTGACGATAACGGTAACGGTAGAGAAAATCGGTATCCGGGTGCCCGAGAATCAGGGTGTGGATGGTGGCAGTCATGTCGCCAAGCGGCATCCGGTCGATGTGACCGAGTGCAAAGACCGCGGTGACCGTGGTTCCTTTCCCGGGTTCCGACTCCATCCGGAAGCTTCCGCCGGTGCTTTCCGCAGCGAGCTTGAAAAAAGGAACACCGAGCCCCACTTTTCTGGTTGTGCGGCTGGTGTAGAATGGGTCCGTGACCCGCTCTAACTGTTCGCTTGTCATGCCGCAGCCGTCGTCGGTAATGATGACGGTCAGCCTGTCCGTTTCCGGCTGGATATCTACCGTGATCCGGATGAAAGATGCGCCTGCCCGGGTGGAATTTTCTGCTACATCAAGAATGTTCAAAGAAATTTCCGGCATCATAGGCTACTGGTATTTGGCAAGGATGCCAGGAATATCGTCCGGGGTAAGCCGTCCGTAAACTTCGTCGTTGAACATCATGACCGGAGCCAGTCCGCAGGCGCCGACACAGCGGCAGGAATCCAGGGAAAAACGTCCGTCCGGGGTGCACTCCCCGTTGGTGATGCCGAGCAGTTCTTCCAGTTTGGAAAAGATCGCACCGGAGCCTTTGACGTAGCAGGCTGTGCCTAAGCATACGGAAATCTGATATTTGCCCTTTGGCTGCAGGGCAAACTGGGAATAGAATGTGGAAACGCCGTAGATTTTTTCTAACGGGATTCCGGTTTCGTCGGAAATCATAGTCTGGACTTCGATCGGCAGATAGCCGTAAATTTCCTGCGCCTGCTGCATGATCGGCATCAGTGCGCCTTTGGTGTCTTTCAATTCAGCAATCACCTTTTTCAGAGCCGCTTCCTGCTCGGGGGTTCCGCTGAAAGGAACACATTCTTTTTTACAAGCCATGGTAACCCTCCTCCTTATTGCTATTGTAAAATGTTTATAATATCTTAACATGAAGATGAAAAAAAATCTACAAATTTTCTGTGTTAATTTAAAAACGCAATTCATCTTTTTGTTGATTATTAACAGAAAAGATGATATTCTTACCTTGGAAATATGTTTAGTATGACAAAAATGTGACGAAATAAAACCTGAAAAAATGACGGAAAATGGCTAAATCAATATGGCCGGTTATAGCCATCTGCGATCATTTACAGGTATCCTATGACAGGGGGAATCTGCTTATGACAGCAAGAGATGTTCAGAAAATCCTCGGGGCGAGAGTCCTTACGGGAGAAGAATTTCTGGACCGTGAGATCACAAGCGCCTGCGCATCCGATATGATGAGCGATGTGCTGGCTTTTTCCAAAGATCATTCGGTCCTCATTACAGGACTGTGCAATCCGCAGGTGATCCGGACTGCAGAGATGTTAGACATTGTGTGTGTGATCTTTGTCCGCGGAAAAAAACCAGATGAGACGATTCTCTCCATGGCAAAAGAACGTGAACTTATTGTCATGGAAACGGGGCATCGTATGTATTCCACCTGCGGTATGCTCTACCAGGCGGGATTAGGCGGAGGTGCAGTCTAATGGAAAATGCGATCGTATTACAGTATCATATCTCGGCAGATGACTTTACCCGGGCGGGAGAGGCCAGCAGTGATGTGAAAGGGAAATTGAAGCAGCTTGGCATCAGCCCGGCGACCGTACGCAAGGTTGCCATTGCCATGTATGAGGGCGAGATCAATATGGTGATTCATGCAAAGGGCGGTGAGATCACGGTAGAAATCACGCCGCAGAAGGTCCGGATGATCTTAGATGATGTAGGTCCTGGCATTCCGGATATTGAGCGTGCCATGCAGGAGGGCTATTCCACGGCGCCGGATGAGGTACGAAATCTTGGTTTTGGAGCAGGAATGGGACTTCCGAATATGAAAAAGTATACCGATGATATGAAAATAGAGACAGAGATTGGCGTCGGAACCAAGATTACGATGGAAGTATTACTTGGGTGAGCATGTGCCGGGTGGGACTGGAAAAATCCCGCTGCTGCTGTACAGCATGCGAACGGCAACAAAATGATAGTTGGAGGTGAGAACGGATGGATAAGTTTTACCATTCCGTACGTCTGGATGAGGACTTGTGCAAAGGCTGCATCAATTGCATCAAGCGCTGCCCCACCCAGGCCATCCGCGTGCAGGATGGAAAAGCCCGGATCAACAAAAAGTTCTGCATCGACTGCGGAGCCTGTATCCGAGTATGTCCGCATCATGCAAAGCATGCGGTTTATGATCCGCTTGAGGAAATGAATCGTTTTCAATATACGGTGGCGCTTCCGGCTCCTTCTTTATACAGTCAGTTTAACAATCTGGATGATATCAACATTGTGCTGCACGCCCTTTTGCGGATGGGATTTGATGATGTATTTGAAGTGGGCGCTGCAGCGGAGCTGGTCAGCGAAGCAACCCGCTCTTACATAACCGAACACGAAGAACAGCTGCCTCTGATCAGTACGGCCTGTCCGAGTGTGGTACGGCTGATCCGGGTGCGGTTTCCGAATCTGATTCCGCATCTTTTGCCGTTAAATCCGCCGGTGGAAGTGGCAGCGGGACTTGCAGTGAAGCGGGCTATGGAAAAAACAGGACTTCCAAGGGAAAAAATCGGAATCTGTTTTCTTTCCCCGTGTGCGTCCAAGGTGACTTATGCGAGATCTCCGATTGGGACAAAAAAGAGCGAGATCGACTGTGTGTTTGCGATCAAGGATGTATATCCGCAGCTTTTAAAATATATGAAGCAGGTGGAGGAAGATCCGGAAAATATCAGCATTTCCGGTAAGATCGGCATCAGCTGGGGGCATAGCGGCGGAGAGGCCGGAGGTCTGTTTACGGAGAGTTATCTGGCGGCAGATGGAATAGAAAATGTCATCCGGGTGCTGGAGGATATGGAAGACCAGAAATTTACCGATTTAAAATTTGTTGAGCTGGATGCCTGCAGCGGCGGCTGCGTGGGAGGAGTCCTGACGGTAGAAAATCCGTACGTTGCAGAAGTAAAACTCAAGCATTTGCGCAAGTATATGCCGGTTGCAAGAAGCCATATGGATGCAGAAACCGAGACAGAAGCAGAAAATTTGCTTTCGTGGACAGAAACCGTTGAATATGAGCCGGTCTACAATTTAGGCGAAAGTATGATGGAGAGTTTTGCCCGTTTAAGCCGAATTGAGGCTTTGAGCAAACAGCTTCCGGGACTTGACTGCGGTGCCTGCGGGGCGCCATCCTGCAGGGCACTTGCGGAGGATATTGCAAAAGGCGAGGCGAGGGAAGAGGACTGTGTTTATGTGCTGAAAGAGCGGATGCAGAAGCTTCTGGAGGAACAAAACCGTGAGAAAAACGAAAACATGGGTGAAAACACGGACCCAAACACAGAGAAAGGAAATGTCTGAGTGACAGAATGTGCAGAAAAGACTGCCATCAGAACAGGCAATAAGGAGGAAATATGAACGTCAAACATCTTCTTGAGAGTGGAAAATTTCAGGTGATCCATGCGGGCGATGAGCCGGAACGGGAAATTACGACTCCGTTTTGCTGCGATCTTTTGAGTGTGGCTATGGGAAAGGCCCAGGCGGGCTGTGCCTGGGTCACGGTTATGGGAAACATGAACACGCTGGCGGTGGCAACGCTGGCAGATGCAGCCTGTATTGTTTTGGCAGAAGGAGCAACGTTGGATGAAACGGCAAAAAAGAAAGCAGAGCAGCAGGACATTACAGTGCTGGCTACGGAACTTCCGGTGTTTGATGCGGCACTCTGGATCTGGCAGCAGATGCAGGGTGGGGAGCAGAAGTCATGAACCGGGATGCGCATGCGGTGCAGGAACAGAAAAATCTGTCAGAACGATGTTCAGATTGCGTAACATTGAGTTATGACCTGCACATCCACTCCTGCCTTTCTCCCTGTGGGGACGATGACATGACGCCGGGCAATATTGTGGGAATGACAGCGATCAAAGGGCTGGATGTGATCGCAGTGACAGACCACAATTCCTGCAGAAACTGTCCGGCGGTCATGAAGCTGGCGGAACAGTATGGAATTCTGGTCATTCCGGGCATGGAACTGACCACGGCAGAGGAAGTTCATGCAGTCTGCCTTTTCCCGGAGCTTTCCGCTGCGCTGGAGTTTGACCGGTTTGTCTATGAAAAACTGATAAAATTTCCAAACCGGGAAGACATCTTTGGAAAGCAGCAGATCATGAATGAGGAAGACATCTGCATCGGTACAGAGCCGAATTTGCTCATCAACAGTACAACGCTTTCCTTTGATGAACTCTGGGATATTGTGGCTGGGCAGTACGGTGGCGTCATGATCCCGGCGCATATCGATAAAAATGCCAACAGCCTGCTCTCAAACCTGGGCTTTGTGCCGCCGGAAAGCCAGTTTCGAACGGTTGAGCTGCATGACATGACAAAACTTTCCAAACTGCAGCAGAACAATCCGTATCTTTTTCAGTGCCGCACAATCTGCGATTCCGATGCGCATTATCTGGAGCATATCCATGAGGCAGAGTATACCATGGCGGTGAAGGAACGCAGTGCGGCTGGGGTGATCGCGTATCTGAGGGGAGAATTGTAATCGTAATAATATGTAAAATTTTCATGTGCATAAAATGAATTTATAATAAAATAAAATCTATAAATTTGATTTTAAACAGGCGGATTCCTATAATGTAGCTAAAAGTAAAAACACCATAGATAAATTTATGGGGAACAGGAGAAGAGTCATGAATCAATTATTAGGAATCTGCCTTGTCATTTGTCTTTTGACAATCCTGGGTTATGTCTGGGGGAAAATGACACTTGGCACAGTTGCGGCGTGCAGTATGCTTTTGTTTCTGCTGACAGGCTGCATTTCAGCGAAGGATGCATTGGGCAATATTGGAAACAGCAATGTCATTATGGTGCTCAGTATGTTTGTAGTATCCGCTGGATTTAACAAGACACAGTTTGTTAAGATGATCGGACGAAGTGTAAACGTACTGTCTAAGGGAAGCATTACAAAAGTTATGTTTGGCTTTATCTTTGCATCCGTCCTTGCGGCGACTTTAACCGGAAGTGCGGCAGCAGCGTTTTGTATTATGGCTCCGATTGTGGCAGCGAGTTGTGAGGAATTACATATTAGTCCAAGCAAAGTTACGTTCTGTGTTGGTCTTACCTGCATCGCAGCTTGTGGAATTATTCCGGTAGGCGGATCACTTGCGATGTTTGCAGAATTAAATGGATATATTACAGCAAATGACTACGCAGAGTATCAGCTGGCTGTCACAGATCTTTTTAAAGGACGCTGGATGAGCCTTGTGGTACTGGTTATTTATTGTGTATTCCTTGGCTATCGTTTTTCACCGGAACAACCTGTGATTCAGATGGAAAATGGAGCAGATCTGGCCGCAAAGAATAAGAAAGCAGAAGCGTTATCTCCTGCTAAAGAAAAATGTGGATATCTGGTATTCTTTTTGGTAAGTCTGGCATTGATCTTCAACACGCAGTTGAATGCAGGTTTACAGGCGGTGGGTCTGGCACCGTTGGCTTCCTGGGAAATTGTACTTGCAGGTGCTGTGATCATGGTTTTGACTGGCGTTCTTTCCAGTAAAGAAGCATTTGCGTCTGTTCCGTGGGATCTCGGTTTTTTGATTGCAGGAAGCCTTTGCATGGGATCTGCCCTGGCGAATACTGGTGGTGGAGATCTGATTGGTGGAGCCATTGCTTCGGTTGCAGGAAAGCTGGGGAATCCGTATCTCGTAGGTGCTGTATTTTATCTGGTTCCGTTTTTCCTCACCCAGATCATGCAGAACCGTACGGTTATGGCAACGTTCCAGCCGATCGCGATTCTTGCATGTAAGGGTATGGGGGTAAGCTGTGTTGGACCGGTGCTTCTGATTGCATCAGCCTGCTGTACCGCATTTATGACGCCAATGGCAACTGCGTGTGTTCCGATGATTATGGATATCGGTGGATACGATGTGAAGTCTCAGTTGAAGCAGTCCGTGTTTCCGGCGATTCTTTTATCGTTGGTAAATATTTTCTGGATCATGACGGTATATCCGTTCTAAGCAGAACAGCGATTACAAAATATAATATGGAGGCAAAGAAATATGGAAGCAAAAACATTTCCTTCCTGCATGGCAGATCTTGAGGTAGATCTGATGCATCCAAACCGGACGCTGGTCCATGGTTTATTTGAAGAGCATACGCTGGTTCATGGCACACCGCGCAGATTTCTCACGTATATTCCGGAAAATCTGGAATACTGTCAGCCATGTCTGGTAACCGCAATTCCTTCCGGGGTGCATCCGGAAGCATATCTGGAAACTTCTGGTTTAAAAGATTTTGCAGAGGAAAAACATCTGTTTCTGCATGTGGCTTATCCGGAGGATCATTGGAATCCGGACGGAAGTGATGCAGATTATCTGAATGCGATTTATGTGACGATCCAGGCGAGAGACTTTTACATTACTATGCAGGATAATATTTATCTTTGTGGAATCGGGGATGCTTCGTTTGCAGCGCATCAGGCAGCAAAACGCATGGCCAGTGAGTGGAGCGGACTGATGACGTTCGGCGAGCTGAATGGAAATCTTACTCAGGATGCACCGATATTGCATGGGGAGGAAAGCCAGGGCGAAGTAGAACTGAAAATCATGGGAACGAGGGCGCAGCTTCCGGTCTGGATGCGGATATCAGAACGAAACAGCCGGGAGAATTGTTCTGCGATCGCATACTGGAAAGAGCAAAATCACGTGACCGGAATCGCATTGTCCGGAGGTGGGGCAGATGAAATCTGGGCTCCGACTCCGGTCAGGGTCCGCAGTGAGGTGAATGAAGAGTATATTGCGCAGGTCCGGGTTGCAGTTGGAACAGAAGATTTTTCCGTGAAGCACATAGAACAGGCATGGGAGTATATTGGCCTGGCACGTCGTCACAGAGGACAGGGCAGAAAGTGTCTGCGTTATTTCAAAGACCCGATTGCCTGCGGGGCAGTGAAATGGGAAAAGAAGGTGGACGGCATCATGCGTACCTGGTATGAATATGTGCCGTCCAGCTGCACACCGGATAAAACATGGCCGCTTGTTTTTGTATTTCATGGACGCGGAGGTACCGCAGAAACCTTCTTTGACCTGAGTGGAATTTCCGCTCTTGCAGAAGAACGACAGTTTATTGCCGTAATCCCACAGGCTGGAATTTACCAGCAAAAAGAGCATGGATTAAGAAATGTGCTGGTTTGGTGCGGGGAATATCAGGGAAAGTCGATCGACGATGTGAAATTTATCCGGGAGATTTATGCAGATATCCAGACCCGCTATGGCATCGACCAGAGTCGTGTCTATGCCATGGGACAGTCCAGCGGCGGGATGATGAGCGATGTGCTTGGCTATGCAGCCGGAGATATTTTTACTGCAGTGGCGCCATGGTCTGCTTTGCGTTCAAACGATATCATGAAAACGAATTATCAGCCGGGCAGCCGGACCGTTCCGACAATGTGGATTTACGGAGACCAGGATTTTTTATGTGCTTCGCATCAGGAAGATCCGGAATTGCCGTTTTCACCGGCACCAAGTATGCGCATTGCATTCATGGAAAAGATTAAGAGCAGGCATCTGGATATTTCCAGAGTGGAAAGTTGGTCGGATTGCCCCATCACCTGGTATTCTTTCCCAAATGAGCAGGGCATTCCGATGCTGGTGGCTGGTGTGGTGTCAAATATGGTCCATGCCAATTATCCAGAGGAAAGCTGGATCTCCTATGACCAGTTTTTGTGCCAGTTTACGAAAGATGAAGAAGGAAATACGTATTATCGCGGGAAAAAAGTGATCTTACAATCGTGAATTTTTGTAATATTCCTGGAACAGCGCAATAAAAGCCTTCTGCGCATTGGAAAGATAGTTTTTTCCCGGAGTTACAATATCAAAGACACGGGATGCAAGCGGAGAATCAATTTTGTAGTACAC
Source organism: Clostridium sp. AF32-12BH (assembly GCF_003477935.1). Lineage (NCBI taxonomy): Bacteria > Bacillati > Bacillota > Clostridia > Eubacteriales > Clostridiaceae > Clostridium > Clostridium sp. AF32-12BH. Next base: position 262,577 of record NZ_QUEH01000004.1, read on the forward strand.
CATTTCCGGGTGTTTTCCAATAACCATCCAGTCGCTGATGAGGGTAGCTCCGATTCCGGACTGCGCCAGGTGGTAAGCGGTGACCAGCTGGGAAACCTGCATGGCAACCGGAGGTATAACGCCTGCTTCCTGAAAAAGAATCTGGGAGCGGCTGTACAGGTTGTTTCCGGGAGAGAGTAAAATAAATGGGGTATCAGCAAATGCTTCCATCGTGACAGCCGGACAATTTTCTTCCAGATAACGGTGGGAAAGAATATCGCCGGTGGTAAGCGCAGCCTTTCTTAAGTGGTCGTTGACTGGAAAACGGGTAGAGACAGCCAGGAGAATCGTGTCTTTGAAACCTGGAACCCGGCGTAATTTATCATGAGGATCTGGTGTACAGTTAAAGGTCAGGTCGATCAGATCTTCTTTCAGCATATCCAAAAGTTCATTGGACCCGGCTTCGGTCAGCTGCAGATCGATGCCGGGCCATTTTTTTTTGAAATCTGCAATGACCGGAGGCAGAATATAAGAATTAAAATAATGGGATCCTCCGACACGCAGATTGCCGGTTTTAAGAGACGTCAGGTCTCCAAGCTGTTGGGCCAATTCGTTTTCCAGGTGCATGATCTGACGGATTTTTTCAATATAAAGTTTTCCAGCCTCTGTTAATTCCAGAGGCTTTTTGTCGCGGTTAAATAAAGGCATGCCGATCTCAGTTTCTACTTTCTGGATGGAAATACTGAGGGCGGGCTGGGTCATGTAAAGGGATTCAGCGGCTTTGGAGAAGCTGCCTTTCTGATATACGGTATAGATATATTTCATTTCCTGCTGCATAAGATACCTCGCATAAAATTGATTTATAATAAAATAAAAACGATAAATTTGATTTAATTATAGCGCGAACTTATAATAAGGACAACAGAAAAAATAAAAACCTGACACAAAACGATGATGGTATCAGGGGCAAAAAGATTGGAAATCCGTTGGAAGCTTGTGCACAAGACAATTTTTGAACCCAGCATCATATTGTGTCAAAACCGGATAATTCGGAGAATAGGAGTCGAGATGAAGATTGATGCAATTATGCTGGATCCCAAAGACAACGTAGTGACCTGCGTGCGGGATGTTGCGGTTGGCGAAACGGTTTGCTACCGAAATGGAGATGCGTTCCTGAATGTGGATGCGAAAGAAAATATCCCATTCGGACATAAGATCGCACTGGAGGAAGTTGCGAAGGAGACAGAAATTTATAAATATGGAGAGCTGATCGGAAAAGCAATGTCTCCGATCGGAAAAGGCTGCCTGGTAGATCACAAAAATATTTACAGTGTTCCGCGTGATTATGAAAGTGAGTATGTGCCGGAGGCATAAAAATTAGGAGGAAAGTTATGAAATTTATGGGTTATCGTCGTTCAGATGGACGTGTAGGAATTCGAAATCATGTATTAATTTTACCGGCTTGTGCCTGCGGAAGTGAATCCAGCCGCATTGTGGCTAGTCAGGTAAGAGGAGCCGTTAACATTGTGTTTAACACGGGCTGCTCCGATGTTGCTGCAAACACGGCAATGTCGCAGAAAGTTCTGACCGGTTTTGCCTGCAACCCGAACGTATACGGAGTTGTGATCATCGGACTGGGCTGTGAGACTGTTCCGCATAAAGAATTGAGAGAAAAAATTCAGGCCATGACCGACAAACCGGTGGTATCGTTTGGTATCCAGGAAGAGGGCGGCACCTTAAAGACCATTGAAAAAGCAGTGCGTGCTGCAAGAGATATGGCTGCACAGGCAGCGCTTGTCCAGAAAGAGGAGTGTGACATTTCCGAACTGCTTATGGGAATCGAGTGCGGCGGTTCTGATGCAACCTCCGGAATCGCTTCCAACCCTGCAGTAGGAGAACTGAGCGACCTTCTGGTAGATCTTGGTGCTTCCACCATCATGAGTGAGTCGATTGAGTGGATCGGCGGTGAGCATCTGCTGGCAAAGCGTGCGGCAACTCCGGAAATCCATAACCAGATCATCAAAGTATGCGAAGATTATGAAAAACATTTGAAGGCAGCAGGTCAGGATTGCCGTGCCGGACAGCCGACACCAGGCAATAAGGCTGGCGGTCTTTCCACTCTGGATGAGAAGAGCCTGGGCTGTATCCGCAAGGGCGGTACCAGACCGATCGTAGAAGTGCTTGAGCAGGCAGAAGGCCCAACGAAGCACGGCGCTATCGTTATGGATACGGCAGGTTATGATATTTCTTCCGTAACATCCATGGTAGCAGCAGGATGTGCCTGCGTTGTCTTCACGACCGGACGCGGAACCCCAACCGGAAATGCGATTGCTCCGGTATTGAAGGTGACCGCAAACAAACGGACCTATCAGATGATGGAAGACAATATGGATGTCGACTTAAGCGGCATTATGGATGGAACCGCTACGATTCAGGAGAGCGGAAAAATGCTGTTAGAAGAGATCAATCAGGTTTGCAATGGAAAAATGACAAAAGCAGAGGCATATGGTTTTTCTGATATCGCAGTAGACCATGTATGCCGGTTTGTCTAGGAATGCGGAGAAAATGCGATGAATCCGATTAAGATGTGGAACAAATTAAGTCTTTTTACAAAAATCATGATTGGTTTTGTATTGGGAATCGCAGCAGGTGTCATTTTGGGCGAATCCGCAACGAAACTTGCATTTCTGGGAACCATCCTGACAAGACTTCTGACTATGGTAGTTGCGCCGCTGGTTCTGGGACTTCTGATCTGTGCAGCAGCCGATGTGAAAGATTTCAAGACACTTGGTAAGATTGGCGGAAAGACGCTGGCAATTTTCCTTGGCGGTACTGCTGTAGCGGTAGCCATTGGCCTGGTACTTTGCAACGTGATGCAGATCGGTGCGGGATTTGTCATGGAAACGCAGGCAGCTTATGATGCAAAGGAAATCCCGAGCATTGCAGACACGCTGATGAACATCATTCCGACCAACCCATTCAATTCCTTAAGTGAGCAGAACCTGCTGCAGATCATTTTCTTTGCTCTTCTGCTGGGATTCTCCCTCATCAAACTGGGAGACAAGGGGGCTCCGGTACTGGATTTCTTCCGCGCATGGACCGAAGCATGGAAAGAAATCACCAACATTGTTATTCTTCAGCACCATGAAAGAAGCAATTCTGTTCGTATTCTCAACCTGCTCCAGTGTAGCAACCATTCCTCTGAACTTAAAATGTACCAAGGCACTTGGTGTCGATGATAAGATCGCAGACTTCGTCATTCCCTTCGGCGCAGTCATGAACATGAATGGTACGGCAATTTACGAGGCAGTTGCAGTTATTTTCGCATCCCAGGTATTCGGCATCGAACTCACTGTGACCCAGCAGATCATGGTTATGGTGACTGCAGTCCTGGCATCTGTCGGTACAGCAGGAATCCCGGGATCCGGTCTCGTCATGATGACAATCGTTCTGAATGCGGTAAACCTTCCGTTAGAGACGATTGGTCTGTTAGCCGGAATCGATCGTATTCTGAATATGGCCCGTGTTATTCCGAATATTGTCGGTGACGCAGCGGCAGCAGTTGTGGTAGCAAAGAGTGAAGGTGCTTTGCATCCGCAGAAATAATCTAATAGTGAAATCCTATTTTTGCCAGGGGCATTCCGTGAAATTGCGGAATGCCCTGTTTTTTGCAAAGTCTTAATAATTCATTACAAAGCAGGTGAAATGGTTGCCTCAGTAGTGAATTTCGATTAAGATAGAACTCAGATAAGACAGCAGTGATGCAGCTGAATCATTATGATACAAGAAGATAGGGGAGGAATGGGAAAATGAAACTCAAAAAATGGATCACACTGGGGGCGGCCCTCAGCTTTTTACTTGCAGCGCAGCCTGCATATGCAGCGCCGGTGGTTACTGCAGGCGTAAATCAGAGTGTGCAGACTCCGGAGGAGGCAGCACAGGAGGCAGTTCAGTCATCCGGCGTTGTTGCGGGAGAAGCGCCGACTGGTGCAGGGCAGTCATCTGCACCGGCACCGGCAAATGCATCCAGTCAGGCGCCATCGGCAGCAGAAACGGCTCCGCAGTCAGATGGAACCAGCATTCAGCAGTCCCCGACCATCGTATCCGGACAAAACCAGATCGCAGCGCCGGCAACAGCAGACAATGGTGCATCTTCTGCGCCGGTTTCTGCTGGCGAGGTAACCGGTATCCCGGAGGGACCTGGCGGCATTAAGAGTGACCCGGTGACACCGGTTCTGCCGGAGGAGCAGGCAGCACAGGAAGCAGCCCAGGCGACAGACGCCGGACAGGCTGCAGCACAGCAGGCAGGAAGCGTAGACCCGTCCAGACCGATGGTGGCCCTGACCTTTGATGATGGTCCGCAGCCATCGGTCGGCAACCGCATTATGGACTGTCTGGCACAGTACGGCGGCAAGGCAACCTTCTTTATGGTAGGGGAGCGTGTCGGTTCTTATAAAACAGAGGTGCAGCGTATGGTGGCAGAGGGGCACGAGGTGGCAAACCATACCATGAACCACAAATATCTGCAGAAGCTGGGAGCTGCCCAGATCCAGGCACAGGTCAACCAGGGAAATGATGCGATTCAGGCAGCCTGCGGCGTCCGCCCGACCCTGCTTCGTCTCCCAGGCGGAAACCACAACGCTACGGTTATGGCGAATGCCGGAATGCCGATGATCCAGTGGAATATTGATACACTGGACTGGAAAACCAGAAATGCAGATAAGACGGTAGCAGCAGTGCTGAATCATGTGAAAGATGGAGATATCATCCTGATGCACGAGCTCTACGGTGCGACTGGCGATGCGGTTTTGCGGATTGTGCCGGAGCTTCATAAGCGTGGCTTCCAGATGGTGACTGTAAGCCAGATGGCAGCGGCGAAGGGAAAGACGCTGGAGGCTGGAAAGATGTATTCCAGTTTCAACTAATAACCATTTGATTCACTTTAATAGGGCCGTGTGAGTTGCCTTTCGGCAACTCACACGGCCCTTGTCATATACTTATATTGTTATTTTACATCTGCTCTGCGATTTCATACAGCAGACGCTCGGAATCTTCCCAGCCAAGACATGGGTCTGTGATGGATTTTCCGTAGCAGTGTTCGCCGATCTTCTGGTTGCCCGGTTCAATGTAGCTTTCGATCATAACCCCTTTTACCAGCTTGTTTAAGTCAGCAGAATGTCTGCGGCTGTGCAGGATCTCTTTGACAATACGGATCTGCTCCATATACTGCTTGTTGGAGTTGGAGTGGTTCGCATCTACGATGCAGGCCGGATTGACCAGATCGCGTTTGGCATACAGCTCGTGGAGCAGCATAAGATCCTCGTAGTGGTAGTTCGGCAGGCACTGACCATGCTTGCTGACTGCGCCGCGCAGGATGGTGTGGGTGTACGGGTTTCCGTCCGTTTTTACTTCCCAGTCACGCATGATGAATTCGTGGCTGTGCTGACCAGCCTGGACGGAGTTCATCATAACGGATAAGTCTCCACTGGTTGGGTTTTTCATGCCGACCGGAACATGGCAGCCGCTGGATACCAGACGGTGCTGCTGGTTTTCTACGGAACGGGCGCCGACTGCGATATAGGACATGATATCGTCTAAGTAGCTGACGTTATCCGGGTAGAGCATTTCATCTGCTGTGGAAAAACCGGTTTCTTTTAAGACACGCATATGCAGATGACGGATTGCATGAAGACCCTCTGCCATGCTCGGACGTTTCTCCGGATCCGGCTGGTGAAGCATCCCCTTGTAGCCGTCACCGGTGGTACGCGGTTTGTTCGTATAGACACGCGGTACGATCACCAGGCGGTCTTTGGTCTTTTCCTGAACATCGATCAGGCGGCTGGTGTAATCTAAGACTGCATCCTCGTTATCTGCGGAGCATGGTCCGATGAGAACCAGGAATTTATCGCTTTCTCCGCTGATGATTTTTTTAACTTCCTCGTCGCGCTGGGCTTTGCGTAATGCGAGATCCGCCGCAAGCGGGAACTGTTCTTTGATCTCTGCCGGGGTCGGCAGCTTGTTTATGAATTCGAATGCCATAATGTTCTCCTCATTTTGTAAATAATAGGTACAGGAAAATAAAAATTCCTGCATGTCAGGTTCCAATCACACGAATAAATTCGCACGTTGACGCGTTAAAGCGATTATAGTATACATGAATAAAAAATGCAAGATATATTTGACAGAAGCGTGCCAAAAAAGTTACTCAAAAAAGATACCATAGCAGAATGATAACATTTTTATCTAAAGAATACAACGCTGATCTTCGTATTCTGTCTGTGCTTTACCGTTTCTTGTGTTATAATCGGATTAAACACTTTGCAATGTAACAGTCAGGTTTCCCGTGCAGGGAAAGTACACTGTGAAAAAGAAAAGGGGGATTTATATGAAAATCACATGGCTTGGACATTCCTGTTTTAAACTGGAATCACAGGGGTACACCATAATTCTCGATCCATATGAGGATGGTTATGTACCGGGACTTGCTCCGGTAAGAGAAACTGCAGATGCGGTCTTCTGCAGTCATGAACATAACGATCATAATGCAAGAACCGTGGTAACTTTAAAAAACAGTGACGTGCCGTCACCATTTGCCATTACGGAAATCCATACCTGGCATGATGAAGTGCAGGGCGCAAAGCGGGGCGCAAACGGTATCCGTATTTTTGATGATGGAACATACCGTGTGGCGCATCTGGGAGACCTTGGATGTGAACTGGAGCCGGAACAGTTGGAGCAGTTAAAAAATCTGGATGCTGTTATGATTCCGGTGGGAGGTTTCTTTACCATCGATGCTGCTCAGGCAAAAAAACTGGTGGATCAGATTCAGCCGCGCGTTACGATCCCAATGCATTATCGGAGTGAAAATTTTGGATATGATGTGCTGGGAACCCTGGAAGATTTCACAGCGCTTTGCGATTGCGTGGTAGAATACCCGGGAAATTCCATTGAACTGAATGAAGAAATGCTGCAGCAGACAGCTGTGCTGAAAATAAGATAGAAGAGTCCATGCAAACGCCTCAGAAAACTGGATACAGAATTCTGAGGCGTTTGTTTGATACTGCAGATTATTTTTCATCCACCACCTGGAAAATGTAGAACTTCAGATAGTAGGATGCCTGCTCACCACCGGTCCAAAGAATCGGATGGTCGGCTGCCTGGGTGCGGTATTCGACCTGGCGGAGGCGTTTGTGTACGTTTCCTGCAGCTTCGCGGATGGTCTTGGTGAACAGTTCCGGATCCATGAAATGAGAGCAGGAGCAGGTCGCAAGATAGCCACCGTCCTTCACCAGCTTCATGCCGCGCAGGTTGATCTCGCGGTAACCCTTGACAGCGTTTTTGATGGAACTGCGGGATTTCGTGAAAGCAGGCGGGTCCAGAATGACAACATCGAATTTTTCACCTTTTTCTTCCAATTCTGGAAGCAGATCGAACACATCGGCACACTGGAAGGTGACGCGGTCGGAAAGACCGTTTAACTCTGCATTCTCGCGGGCCTGTGCGACACCTAACTCAGAGGCATCGACACCCAGGACGGAAGCGGCTCCGGCAATGCCTGCGTTTAAGGCAAAGGAACCAGTGTGGGTAAAGCAGTCCAGAACCTTTTTGCCTTTGCACAGCTTCTGGATCGCAAGGCGGTTGTACTTCTGGTCGAGGAAGAAGCCGGTTTTCTGGCCGTCCTGCACGTCGACGATGTAGCGAACACCGTTTTCCACGATCTCTACTTTGGTGTCGAATGGCTCGCCGATAAAGCCTTTTACGCGCTCCATGCCTTCCTGAAGACGTACCTTTGCATCGCTGCGCTCGTAAATACCGCGGATGGAGATACCGTCTTCTGCCAGAACCTTTTTCAGCTTATCCAGAATCACCGGTTTCCAGCGGTCGATGCCCAGTGCGAGAGACTCAACTACAAGGACATCGGAAAATTTGTCGATGACGATACCAGGCAGGAAATCTGCCTCACCGAAGATCAGGCGGCAGCTGGAGGTATCTACGGTAGATTTGCGGTACTCCCAGGCATTGCGGACACGCATCTCGATGAACGCGTCATCTACAACGGTATCTTTTTTGCGGGTCATCATGCGGACGGTGATCTTGGAACGGGTGTTGATAAAGCCCTGTCCCATAGGATAGCCGTCGAAGTCGGAGACGGTGACCATATCGCCGTTTTCGAAATTTCCTTCGATTTTATCGATCTCGTTGTCGTAGATCCAGGCGCCGCCGGATTTTAAGGTGCGGCCTTCGCCTTTCTTTAAAATAACATTTGCAGACATAATAGATATGCTCCTTTATGATTTTTTTGTTTCTCTCTTCGCCTCTAAGTTGGAAACAACCATGGTGCAGGCTGCGTCACCGGTGATGTTGACGGTGGTACGACCCATATCGAAGATACGGTCCACACCGGCTACCAGGGCGATGCCATCGACCGGAAGTCCGACAGAGGTCAGTACCATAGCCAGCATGATCATACCGGCACCTGGGACACCGGCGATTCCGATGGAAGCTGCGAACATAATGGCCGGAAGCATTCCCTTGAAGAAGGTTACATTTAAGATCATCTCCATGTATTTCATGAAAATCTCGTTTAAGTCATTGAAAGCATTGGTGCGGGAAAGCCCGATTGGCTGCTGATGCAGTAAAAAAGGAGACACTGCACCTGAACACGCAATGTCCCCGTTGACATTACTTTTATCTTAGCATATCCTTAACGGATGCGCAACCGCTATTGAAGGTGCAAAAAAAGCATGATAGAATAGAAATAATCATGAAAAAACAACAGAACCCCTCTTATATAGGAAGGAAAAAACGTATCTATATGAAAGAAAGCAGAACGGAAGAAACAAGAACGGCGGAAGTGAGAATGACGGAAACGAGAGCAGCAGAAACGGGAACGGAAGAAGCGAGAATGACGGAAGCGAGCAAAAGAAGAACGAATAAAACGGGATCAGCAGAAACTGCAATGGTACCGGCTCTGCAAAAGCACGACCGGACGAAATATAAGCTGGCGGCTTCCATCAAGGAATGTATGAAGACCACGCCGGTCGACCGCATCACTGTAAAGGATATCGTGGAGGGCAGCGGACTCACCCGTCAGACTTTCTACCGCAATTTCAAGGACAAGTATGACCTCATCAACTGGTATTTCGATAAGCTGGTGCTGCAGTCGTTTGAGCAGATCGGTATGGGAAATACGGTGGGCGAGAGCCTGACCCAGAAATTTGAGTTCATTTTAAATGAGAAAGCATTTTTTACCGAGGCATTCCGCTCCGATGACTATAACTCGGTTAAGGAGCATGACTTTGAGCTGATCCTGCAGTTTTACAAGGATCTGATCGCTCGAAAGACCAGCCGTCCGCTGGGAGAGGAACTTGAGTTTTTACTGGAGATGTACTGCCGCGGCTCGGTATACATGACAGAAAAATGGGTGCTTGGCGGCATGAAGGATTCCCCGCGCCGGATGTCTGATAAGCTGGTTGAGGCGATGCCGCCGAAGCTGGAAAAAGTCTTTTCAGAACTGGAACTCTTATAAAATGTTACAAATTAAACAAAATAAATTGTGAGGAATCCACAAAAATGAGAAGAAAGTGACAGAAGTGATACTTTGTCACTTTCTTTTTCTCATTATACTTGTTAAAATAATATCAGTTCGTGAGAGGAAAAATGCCAAACGATTTCGTGCTGGCAAAGTGTCACGAAGAAATTCAGCAAAACAAGAAATCAAATGAGCACAGACTCAAGGAGGATTTTATCATGGCAAACAGAATCGTTTTAAATGAAACTTCTTATCATGGCGCAGGCGCTATCAAAGAGATCGCAAATGAGGTAAAGACCAGAGGCTTTGCAAAAGCTTTCGTATGTTCTGACCCGGATCTGATCAAATTTGGCGTAACCAAGAAAGTAACCGACGTATTAGACGAGGCTGGTCTTGCTTATGAGATCTACTCCAACATCAAACCGAACCCAACCATCGAGAACGTGCAGACTGGTGTTGCAGCATTCAAGGCATCTGGCGCTGACTACCTGATCGCAATCGGCGGTGGTTCCTCTATGGATACTGCAAAAGCAATCGGTATCATCATCAACAACCCGGAGTTCGAGGATGTCAGAAGCCTTGAGGGTGTAGCACCGACCAAGAAACCGTGCGTACCGATCATCGCAGTTCCGACCACTGCAGGTACCGCAGCAGAGGTTACCATCAACTACGTAATCACCGATGTTGAGAAAAAACGTAAATTCGTTTGTGTAGATACCCACGATATCCCGGTTGTTGCAGTGATCGACCCGGATATGATGTCCAGCATGCCGAAGGGCCTGACCGCTTCCACTGGTATGGACGCATTAACCCACGCAATCGAGGGTTACATCACCAAGGGTGCATGGGAGATGACCGATATGTTCCACTTAAAAGCAATCGAGATCATTTCCAAATCCCTGCGCGGCGCAGTAGCAAACACCCCAGAGGGCAGAGAAGGCATGGCACTTGGTCAGTATGTAGCAGGTATGGGCTTCTCTAACGTAGGTCTTGGTATTGTTCATTCCATGGCACACTCCCTGGGTGCTGTTTATGATACCCCGCACGGTGTAGCAAACGCAATCCTTCTGCCGACGATCATGGAGTACAACGCTCCGTGCACCGGTGACAAGTACAAATACATCGCAAAGGCAATGGGCGTTGAAGGTGTCGATTCCATGAGCCAGGAAGAGTACCGCAAGGCAGCAGTCGATGCCGTGAAGAAACTGTCCGCAGATGTAGGTATCCCGGCAGACTTAAAGGCAATCGTAAAAGAAGAGGATCTGGACTTCCTGTCCGAGTCCGCATACGCAGATGCATGCCGTCCGGGCAACCCGAGAGACACCTCTGTAGAAGAGATCAAAGAGCTGTATAAGTCTCTGATGTAATAGCAATTTCAGTATATGACAAGGGCCGTGTGAGTTGCCGAAAGGCAACTCACACGGCCCTATTAAAGTTAATCAAGTTATTATATTGTTTCTTCTCCGCTCCGGTGCGCAGCCGGTGTCTGTCCGGTATATTTCTTGAATAACACGTAATAATATTTCACATTGGAGAATCCCACATTCCGCGCGATGCTGTCTATGGATTCCTGACTGTTTCGCAGGAGTGTTTTGCTTTCCTCCAGGCGGCAGGTGTTGATGCAGTCGTTGATGGAGTGACCGTAGGCGCTGCGGAACATGCGCCCTAAGTAGGCGTTGTTTAATTGCAGGCGGTCGGCAATGCTCTGGGCATTCAGTTCCGGATCGTGGTATTCCTGCTCTACGATTTCCTTTACCTTTTGCGCCAGATTGGAGTATTTCTGTGCTTTTTTCTCACTGTAATTTTCGCAGATCACAGCAAAAGCTTTTTCGAAAGTCCGGTCAATCTCGGAAAAATCGGAGATCTGCTCTACATGTTCCGGCAGCAGGCGTTCTTCCTCTGTAAGAAGATCGGAATGCAGGTCTTTTAAGATCCGGCAGATCGTGTCTTCCGTACGGTTCAGGATATACTGGAACGAATCGTAGCGGTAGGTATAAAGCCGGTCCCGGATTTCCTGCCACTTGGCGAGGCTGGATTCCAGCTTGCCGGCTTTTAAGCGTGCAGTCAGTTCTGTAAAATCTTTGGTGGAAACCGAGTTTTCCGCAGTCTTCTTTTCCAATTCAGTTTCCATAACAACGGTTTGTGCCGCATCCAGTACCAGCGCCAGGCGGTGCAGCTCCCGCAGATTGCCAAAGTGAGAGGTCAGTTCCTGAAAATCAGAAAAGAGTGTGCCGACAAATACCCGGCATTCCAGCGTATCCGCAAGCTGTTTTGCGAATGCGTTCTGTGCATCCGGAAAAGCGTAAGAGGCAATGCAGGCATAAATATTGTCGGATTTTGTGATCAGGATTTCCGGGTGCTCCTGCAGGGCGGCACGGTAAATATCACTGCGGTGATGTGCCTGAATGAGCATCAGTCCATAGGGCGGGACAGCTGTCTTGAAAAGGCGGTCTGCATCTGCCGGGCGTTTTTCCAGCAGCATATCATAAAGAATCTGCTCCAGACTGGTGCGCTCGGATTTGGAAACGACATTCTCAAGCTGTTTTTTTAGCGGAAGTGTTTCTTCATTTGCTGTTGCTTTGAGTGCAGAATCTGTTTCTGGCTCACCAGTCAGACAGGAGTCAATCTGCCGGATGGCATCTTTCATTCGGAGCATAGGCAGAAAACTGTAAAACAGAAGTGCCAGAAGCAAAGCACCGAACAGAAAGCTTAAGCCGATGATGATGCGGGTCGTGATCTGGCGGAACCGGTAAAAACGGGGAACCAGTTCCCGGATGGAGGTGATCCGCAGATAAATATGTCCGCTATCCGGTGACTCATAGTAGAGACAGATTTCATTCCGGTTTTTTCCGAGAATGTAGCCGGATGGCGGATTCTCGGTATCTTCATGGATCTGCTTGTAGTAAGGCTGGCTGGAGGCGCAGAGGGCTTCATCTGCGTAGAGCAGAGGGTTACCGGCAAGGTCCAGAACGATAAAGTCGGAGGAAGGATTGGCTAACAGAAGAAAGTTCTGGTACCAGTCATCGTGAATGGTGACAACCAGTGCGTTTGGCTTCGGTGTGCGGTCCGGGTAGAGCTCATAGAAGATAAAGGCATAGTAATTGTGGTCGCTGTGTTCCTCGTCCCCGTCTTCGTGGCAGTAGACTGCATGGAAGCGCTGGTCTACAGAACGGTCAGAGAGGAGATCGCGGATGGGAATTGCATTGACATCCTCCAGCTTGCGGGCAAAGAACGGACCGGTAGAGTAAACCGTATCCGTGTAACCGTTGTAAACGTAGATGGCTTCCGTGAAATCTGCCGCATTCAGGGAACTGTTCAAGTCCTTCATGATGTAAGATTTTTCTGCCTCGGTAAAGCCGTCTTTCCGGAACAGCGTGGAAATCGTATTAGAATAGAAAAGCTGCCGCTCGAAATTTACCATGGAAGAATTCAGGGTTTCCGTCATGGCATTCACGGAAACGGCAAAGTCGCGGTTGGAATCGGAAATGGCATCGTAGGTGATCTGCTCAAAAAAGCGGGTCATGGAAAATAAAAGGGATACTGCGAGCGCCAGAGTAAGAACACCGGCCAGGATATAGCGGAACTGCCGCTTTAAGGTTCCGGTCAGTTTTCTGTCAGAAACAGGAAAAGGTAGGAAACGGTCTGTTGTTTTATCCATAAAAAACTACCTCCAGGTTCAAAAATTGTACATAGTTCAATTTCCGTATATTTTGTACTTTACACATATTACCACAAAATATACAATGAACTCAACAACAAACGACAAAGAAACATACAAAACGCATAAAAGATGTTGAATTGTCGTTAAGATTCAAGTTGAAAAAAGAAACTTTATATTAAGGAGGGTTATGAAATGAGAAAATGGAGAAAAGCAGCAGCAATGTGTATGGCAGCCGTTATGATGTGTTCCATGACAGCGTGCGGATCTGGTAATAAGGAAAGCGCAGGCACAAGTGCAGCACCGGCAGAGACCAAAGCAGAAGCAAAGAGTGAAGAAAGTGAAGCAGTTTCTGGCGAGAGTTCTGCATCTGCCTGGACCCCGGAAGAAAATGTGACCATGATCGTAGCGTATAAAGCAGGTTCCGGTACCGATAATACCGCACGTGTTCTTTCCCAGTATGCAACCAAATATGTAGGAAAGACCATTGTCATCGATAACCAGGAAGGTGGTTCCGGTTCCATTGGCTGGACTGCTCTGGCAAACGCAAAGCCGGATGGTTATACACTGGGGTTTGTAAATCTGCCGACTCTTTGTTCTAATATTGTAGACGGACTTGCTAATTATACAATGGAAGACTACGTTCCGATCTGCAACCATGTAAATGAGACGGCACTGGTTCTGGTGGCAGCAAACAGCCAGTTTAATACGCTGGATGATCTGGTTGCTTATGCAAAAGAGCATCCGGGTGAATTAAAGGCATCCACCAACGGCAACAAGGCATCCAACCACATTGGCGCACAGCTTCTTGCAAACAGTGCAGACTTTGAATACACCGACATCCCTTATGGCGGTACCGCAGACCAGCTGCTGGCATTAAGACAAGGCGAGGTTGATTTCTCTGTAGCAAAAGAGGCAGATATTGCATCCATGACTTCGGAAGTAAAAGTTCTTGGTGTATTCAGCCCGGAGCGTATGGAGTCCATGCCGGATGTTCCGACACTTGGCGAGCTCGGCTATTATGACCAGTGGTATGGCAGTGCCCGTGCCATCGTAGCACCGAAGGGAACTCCGCAGGAGATCATCGACTTCTATGCAGATGCATTCAAGCAGGCTATGGAAGATCCGGAATATGTGGAAGCAGCAGAAAAAGCAGGCGTAACCACCGCTTATATGGATCCGGTCGAAACTCAGAAGCTGCTGGATGACCAGTACACCTTCTGTACGGATGTTACCTCCAAACTCTGGAACGATTAATCTTGGACAGCATGAGTCAGATTGTTTCTGATTTTCCATGAGACAGGAATCGGACTGTTTCATCTTGCATATGGGGACTGCGAACAATGGGAACAGTCCCCATATGCGCTAAGAATGGATGCATGTCTGTAAAACAGGCACAAAGGAAATCTGAGTATACATTTCGGCGGAAAGGAATGAGAGCATGAAAAAAACAGACATTGGTGTTGTAGGATTTATGTATGCAGTCGCGCTGTTATTTTTATCCATGACCTTAAAGCTTCCGAAACCAGCGCAGGCATATCCGCTTTTTATCATTGTGCTTTTGCTGGGACTGACCACACTTTATGTGGTGCAGATGATCATTGGGGCGAAAAAGAAGGGCGTTGAGAGCGGTCTGGAGGATTTTAAAGGATTTCTTCCAAAACAGTTTTTTCCAATTCTGGTCATGATCGTGGTGTATCTGGTTCTGATGTATTTTGTGGGATTTTACATTTCCACGGCACTGTTCATGGTAGTATCCCTGTTATTTCTCAAAGTGAAAAAATGGCAGATCCTGCTGTCGACAGCAGTCATCCTGCTTTTGGTATACTGCGCATTTACCCTGTTCCTTGGCGTGAAGCTGCCGATGGGAATTGTGTTCGCATAGAGAGGAGGTCTGGCATATGTTAGGTACATTAAGCTTAATGGGCGGCGGTTTCATCAGTGCGCTGAATCCCATCAATATTCTGGCGATCATAGCCGGAACCACCATTGGTATCGTCATCGGATGTCTTCCGGGACTTTCTGCAGCCATGGGTGTTGCATTACTGTTACCGATGACCTTCTCCATGGGAGCATCCACCGGTTTGATCATTCTGGGGGCGATCTACTGTGGCGCGATTTTTGGCGGATCTATTTCCGCGATTCTGATCCATACACCGGGTACACCGGCATCTGCAGCGACTGCCATCGAGGGATATCAGATGACGCTGCAGGGCAAAGCAGGAAAGGCACTTGGAACGGCATGTATCGCTTCCTTCTTCGGTGGACTGCTTTCCTGCATCTCCCTTTATTTTTTTGCGCCAATTTTGGCCCAGTTAGCTATGAAATTCGGTTCACCTGAATATTTCTGGCTCTCCATTTTCGGTCTGACCATCATTGCAGGCGTCTCCTCCAAGTCTATGGTCAAGGGTCTGATCTCCGGTGCACTGGGGCTGCTTCTTTCCACCATCGGCATGGATCCGATGGAGGGTGTGCAGCGTTTCATGTTCGGCCAGTCTTCCTTATATGAAGGTATCAATGTGACCTGTGCCCTCATTGGTCTCTTCTCCATGAGCCAGGCTCTTATTCTGGCAGAAAAAGAAATACGTGCGCGTGGAACCGCAAAGAAATTCAAAGACCGGATGTTATTAAATAAAGAAGAAATAAAACAGATTGCACCTACCGTGGGACGTTCCTGGATCATTGGAAACCTGATCGGAATCCTGCCGGGCGCCGGAGCTTCCATTGCCTGCTTTTTAGGCTACAACACATCCCGCCAGTTCTCCAAACACAAAGAAGAATTTGGACACGGCAGCATTGAGGGTGTAGCGGGTTCTGAGGCAGCGAACAATGCTGTAACCGGCGGCTCCCTGATCCCGATGCTGACCCTTGGTATTCCGGGGGAGAGCGTTACGGCAGTGCTGATGGGTGGCCTGATCATTCAGGGGCTGACTCCCGGACCGGATCTGTTTGTGGGTGAGACCGCAAAGATGACCTACACCTTCTTTGCAGGCTTTGTACTGACCCAGTTTGCAATGCTCGGCATCGGCCTGTTAGGCTGCCGGATTTTCGCACAGATTTCCAGACTGTCCGACGCGATCCTGATTCCGGCAGTATCCGTACTCTGTGTGGTTGGCTCCTATGCGATCCACAAAAACTTCCTGGACGTTGTCATCATGATGATCTTCGGCGTATTAGGTTACCTGCTCCGCAAGTTTGACTTAAACAATGCGGCAGTCGTACTCGCCCTGATTCTTGGACCGATCGGTGAAAAAGGTCTGCGTCGTTCCCTGGCACTGTCCAAAGGCAGTCCGACCATCCTGTTCTCCACTCCGGTATGCTGGGTGCTGATTGTCCTTTGCATCTTCGGTATTCTGTCCCCGATCTTCATGAACCGGATGGAAAAAATGTCCATGGAAAAGGCGGAAGAACAATGACAGGCCTCTGGCGCAGTCTGATGGATGCAGCATCAGGCTGGAATACTCTGGCAATTTTTCTGCGGCTGGTGCTGGCGATGCTGAGCGGCATGGCCGTCGGTATCGACCGCGGACTCAAACGGCGCGGCGCAGGCGTCAAGACCCATGTGCTGGTCTGCCTGGGCTCTGCCCTGGTCATGATGACCAGTGAATACATGGTGTATGCATTCCCGGGGGAAAAACTGGACCTGGCGAGACTTGGAGCCCAGGTCATAAGCGGTATCGGTTTTCTGGGAGTTGGAACCATTTTGGTGACAGGAAAAAACCAGATACGGGGTCTCACCACCGCAGCGGGACTGTGGACCAGCGCCTGTGTGGGACTGGCCATCGGCATCGGCTTTGCGGAGGGGGCCATCTTCACCCTGATCTTCATGATGCTCACATTAAAGGTGCTGACCCGGGTCGATGTCCTGCTCCACCGTTATGCCAAAGTCTTTGACCTCTATATCGAGTTTGATTCCAGCAAAAATGTCAGCCAGTTCCTGCAGCGCATGCAGGAACTGGAAGTCAAGGTCAACACGCTGGAACTGACAAAAGGAAAAGGCCTGGATAAAGTGCCAAGCGCTGTCATCAGCATAGAAATGCAGAAAAAAAGAATGCGGGTGAATTTGCTGGATGAGATCCGGACGTTGGAATTTGTGAGGTATGTGGAGGAGTTGTGAGGGTTGGGGGGAGAGATATTGCTCCCTGAAATTGGTGAAAATGAGAAAATGGCTGTCCCGGCTTGCGCAAGTGCGTGCGGGACAGCTGTTTTTATTTGTTATCGGTTCATTCGATTTCTGCGCTTTCGGCAAGCGGCAGATGAAAATATGGATGCGATTTATGTCAATTATGGTCGAGAAGAATTTCTTGCTTAACAAAATGTAATATGCTATGCTTAAGATAAGCAAGGTTTCTATGATGTATCTGATATTCTATTCATTCTAATTAGCCGTAATGGCGTCAGAAAACTCTTTGCTTAAGAATTATTTCCTTAAACATGACCAGTAAAAATGGCACTCCGGAATTGATTAGTTTGTTACAATATATGAAAGACACAAGAAGCGATAATCCCAATATTTTGTGTTGGGATAACCGCCTTACCCAGATTGATGAAGTTGTAAAAGAGGTAAAGCAGTCAGAAGAATGGGAGGCTGTGCAGATGAGCATTTTATCGATAGGCATGGAGCGGGGACAGAAAATAGGAGAGGCTTTAGGATAACAAGCGGGAATCCTCGGTTATTCAATTGCCGAGATGAAAGCGTCTGAAACGCAAGTAAAATCGAAAGTTTGTTCGATTTTGCTTGCGTTTCCTTCTGTATGATAGTATACTATGTGTATGAAAGAAAAATTAATACATTCAAGAACTTGTGTATACAATATCAACTACCATGTGGTGTGGTCTGTGAAATATCGCAGGAAGATTTTATCGGCAGAGATTGAGACTTATCTAAAAGAACTGGTTCAGAAAATAGCATCCGATAAAGGGTTTACGGTTCATCTGTTTGAAGTTGGTGTAGGTGATCATATCCATTGCTTTGTGTCTGCACCGCCGAAAATGTCAGTGACTGATATTGTAAAGTATTTAAAAGGAATTACAGGAAGAAAACTCTTTGAAAAATATCCGGCGATTCGCCAGAAACTTTGGAAAGGTCAACTTTGGAATCACTCATATTATGTAGAAACAATCGGCTCGGTATCGGAAGAAAATATCCGACGCTATATCGAGCATCAGAGCAAATCTTACTAGAAGGAGGGAAAATATGCTGTTAACACATGAAACAACCATTGTATGAAACAAAAATGATGCAAATATTGTAGGACACATGTGTTATGCGGCTTACAAGCTTTGGAATGTTTGCAATTATGAGAGAAACAACTACAAAAATCTGGGATTGGAGAAATATCCTGACTGGTATTATCAGAAATCAAAACATAAAGATGATCTGTGGTTCAAATCACTTCCGTCACAGACTGCACAGGAAATCTGTAAGCTTTTGGACAAGTCATGGAAATCCTTTTACCGGTTAAAAGAAAGTGGCGGTATCGAGAATCCGGGATCACCAAGATATAAGAAAGATAAAATGCCGATCACCTATATGCAAAATGGCATTCAACATGAAACAGGCTCTTTCAAAGTAAGACTTTCTTTACCGAAAAAGCTGAAGGAGTATATGGTTCATACCTATGATATTCGTGCTGCATACCTTTATTTGAAAAATCCTGTTTTTTCAAACATGGATATCATAAAACAGATCAAAATATATCCACCGGCAAATGACGGAACCAGCAGGATCCTTGTTATTTATGAGGTGGAAGATGTTTTGCCTGAAGAGGACAATGGACATTATCTGTCGATTGATCTGGGCTTGCATAATCTTATGACTTGTTATGATAATGCAGGAAAAACTTTCATTATTGGGAGAGAATATCTTTCACTTTCTTATTTTTATAACAGGGAAATCGCGCGAGTCCAGTCGCAATGGGATCGGATCCAGGCTGTACGGAAAATGGAGTATCTGAAAACATCTAAGCATCTGCAGAAGCTTTATCGAAAGAAAAATAACTGTATCAAAGATTATATTCATAAGATGACACGGTATATCACGAACTATTCTGTAAAGAATGATATTCATACGGTTGTAATTGGAGATATCAAGGGGATTCGTAAAGAGAAAAATCTGGGAAGGAAAACCAACCAGAAACTTCACAGTCTGCCATATGCCCGTATCTATATGCAGTTAGAGTATAAGCTTAAAATGAAAGGGATTCGCCTGATAAGACAGGAAGAAAGTTATTCCAGTCAATGCCCGCCACAGTCAGAAGAAGTATCGTGCATTTATGCGGAGAAAAGGAATCGAAAAAAGCGTGGCATCTACATTGTAGAGAACGTGATCTACAATGCAGATGCAGTAGGAGCTTATAATATTTTGAGAAAGTATCATGCCGTATCCGGCAAAGAAATTGATATGCCCGTAACCGGGCTGAGCAGTACAAAAACAATAAAAGTAGCTGTGTAACCCACCTGGGTAGCAGTAAGGGTGTCATGGACGCACCCCTGAAACTACGGAGCTATGCTTCGTAATCAGATGCTCGGTAATTCAATTGCCGATGTAGTTCACATATTTTTATGGAGGTTTCCCATGCTTCATCTACTGATACAGACTATTTCGGCTGCGATCGCCACAGTCGGTTTTTCCCTGCTGTTTGGCGTCCCGGCGCGCTATTATCCCAGCTGTGCTTTGATCGGCGGAATCAGCTGGCTGGCATATCTTGTGCTTGTTCCTTACAGTTCCGTCACCATTGCAACCTTCGCCGCTACCGTGATCGTCATTCTCATGTCACGCTGGTTTGCAGTACGGGAACGGTGTCCGGTCACAATTTTTCTGATTTCCGGCATCATCCCACTGGTTCCGGGCGCCGGAATTTACCGCGCGGCTTATTATACCGTGACCGACCAGCTTTATCTGGCGGTACAGACCGGTTTTGATGCTTTAAAAATGGCTGTTGCCATTGTCCTTGGAATTGTATTTGTCTTTGAAATCCCGCAGGCTGCATTTCAGATTGGAAATCATAAACGGCGCCGCTGACGCCGCCCTGATATGCCATGCGATAAAAATTAGTAGGAGGACTTATTATGCTGTTACTTCACAACGGACGGGTTATCGACCCGAAATCCGGACTTGACCAGGTTATGGACCTGGTGACCGACAACGGAAAAATTCTAGAACTTGGAACACACTTAATCGAAAAATACCCGAATGCAGAAACCATCGACGCTTCCGGTCTTGTCGTTGCTCCGGGTCTCATCGATGTACACGTACACTTCCGCGATCCAGGTCTCACTTATAAGGAAGATATTCATACCGGCGCAGCCGCTGCTGCAGCTGGCGGTTTTACCACGGTAGTCTGCATGGCCAACACCAAGCCGCCGGTTGATAACGTGGAAACACTGGAATATGTCCTCGCCGAAGGCCAAAAAACTCCGATCAATGTCTTAAGCGCCGCCAATATCACCATCGGCATGAAAGGCGAAGTGCTCACGGACATGGAAGCATTAAAAGCCCATGGCGCAGCTGGTTTCACCGATGACGGCATCCCGTTAAAAGATACTGCCCTGGTTAAAAAAGCCATGGAAGAGGCAGTCCGTTTAAACGTGCCGTTAAGCTTCCATGAAGAAGATCCGGCCCTCATCACGAACAACGGCATCAACCGCGGCGCTGTTTCCGAGCATTTCGGTATCGGCGGTTCCCCGGCTGCAGCAGAGGATGTTCTGGTTGCACGCGACTGCATGCTGGCCCTGCACACCGGCGCGCTCATCGATATCCAGCACATCAGCTCCGGACATTCTGTCCGCATGGTAGAACTGGCAAAACAGCTGGGCGCCCATGTCATGGCAGAGGTAACCCCGCACCATTTCAGTCTGGATGAATCTGCTGTCTTAAAGCACGGCACGCTGGCAAAAATGAACCCGCCACTGCGCACGCTGGAAGATAAAGAAGAAATCCTGCGCGGCTTAAAAGAAGGTGTCATCGACATCATTGCCACCGACCATGCACCGCACAGCGCAGAAGAAAAAGCAAAGCCGCTGACCGAGGCGCCGAGCGGCATCATCGGTCTGGAAACCGCGCTGGCACTGGGTATCACCAATCTGGTTCGGGAGAATGTCCTGACTCTGCCGCAGCTCATGGAAAAAATGAGCTTAAACCCGGCTATCCTTTATCATCTTGAAAAGAGCAAAGGGCATTTAAGCACCGGTGCAGATGCAGATCTGATCGTCTTTGACCCGGAAGAAAAATGGACGGTAAAAGGGTTTAAATCCAAGGCTGCGAACTCTCCGTTCATCGGAGAAGAGCTTTACGGCAAGGTGAAATACACCATCTGTGGCGGAAAGATTGCGTACAGGGAGTAAACACATACCCAGCCAATCCAATCAGCGGATGCGCCACTGGCGCTTCTTCGATATGCAGCACTACCAGAAAAAGGGACTGTGCCCACTGGCACCGCCCCTTTTCTCTGTTTTTACTGTTTTTCTCTGTTTTTTACTGTTTCTGCCCTTTTGTTCTTTTCTTTCACCAGCACATCTTTCCCGGAAAACGCAAAGCCAACCTTATAAATGTGCTCTGCCGGAATTCCTGCTGCCAGCAGATCTTTTTCGTATGCCCGGTCCTCAATCTGTTTTAAAGCATTGTCTGCAGTCTCTTCCAGATCGTTCTCCACTTTTTCATTCCGGACCTTGAACTCCAGGATAAACGCATCCAGATTCTCTCTGCGCGGGTACATGGCAATATCATAGCGTCCCCGCCCGCTCTCCCGGTTGGATAAGATGCGGTACTCTTCCCTCAGACACACGATCAGACCGAGCACCAGTCCATGATAAAAGTTCTCCGGCACACGTTCCACCGGACCGCGCCCCGTGTCAAAATAGCTCATCGAATCATAGGATATATCCAGCAAAATGTCATTCAGATCTTCTATTTTGTGATTTACAAGCGCCTGGGCAAATTCATTGCAGATGGACATGCCATTATGGAACATTCCCATGATCTCTGTCTGGAACATCCCCATGACTTCCTCATTGGTCACCGATACGTCGCACACTGTGATATCCCGGTCTTTTACCACATGGTCCGCCTTGATATATCCTACGGACAAAAGCAGAGACCAGAGACTGTTCTCATCTCCATCCAGATACTGGAATGTGATATTCTCATTGATCCGCTTATGGACCGGCTCCCCACGCATCAGCTCCTCAATCTCATGCTTGCTCCGCAGCGGATGCCGCCGGATCATTTCACCGATCAGCTTGTTGCTGCTGGTATTGACCCAGTAAGACTGCAACTGACGCTGCCGCATATAATTGCAGATGGACCATGGGTTGTAGATATCTTTCCGGTTTCCAATAATAAAACCATCGTACATGGCCTTCACATCCTGCATAGCATCGATGTTCTGGCATTTCAGCGCATCCATGACCTCCTGCTCGGTAAAGCCAAAACAGTCACTGTAATCATCGCTGGTAACCGTACAGGTTTTCAGATTATTCACATCGGAAAACAACGAGTTCCTGGATATTTTCGTGACACCGGTGATAATCGCGCGGTTTAAAAAAGGATTCTCTTTAAAGGTACAGTGGAACAGTTGACGGCAGGTCGCGATCATCTCGTCCCAGTAGCCATCTGTGTATGCCTCCAAAAGCGGCGTGTCGTATTCGTCCAGAAGAATGATTGGTTTTGTGTGATGATGACGGTACAACAGATCACAAAGAACCTGGATGGAAATGCCTGCTTCTTCTGTATTTCCTGACTGGAAAGCAAGGCGCATGCGCTGATATTCTGCCTTATCTTCTGCACGCAGTTCCATACTCTCTTCCAGATACCGGTGTTCTTCATACATATTTCTCAGATTCACTGCCATTCCCTGCATGGCCTGCTTGTAATTCATCCCCTTACAGCTTCCAAAGCTCACGGAAATGACCGGAATCTTTCCAAATAATGCCCGGCTCTTTTCATCCTTCCAGACGCGAAGCTTTTTAAAATTTTCCGGCTGATCGGCAAATCTTGGATCAAAGAAGTGTTCCACCGTACTGAGAAGCATGGTCTTTCCAAATCTTCTGGGACGATTGATCAGAGTCACCGCGGTATTGCTTCTCAGCCATTCAGAAATGAAATGAGTCTTATCCACATAAAATTGTTTTCCGCAGGCGTAATCCCCAAAATTCTGAAACCCTATCCCCACACTTGCGTCCAGATACGGGTTGCGGCTTAAGATTCCCTGAAGTTTCTGCATATATGCGATCAGGTGCTTTTTCTCCTCCTGCAGCTTCGTCCGCTCCGCAAACTCCAGAAGGACCTGCTCCCGCTCATCCAGCTTTACGTAGGTACTGGTCACTTTTCCATCCACACTTTTCTGAACGTAGGGCTGTTTCTTTCCGTTGATAGTCTTGTAAGTCAGGGTACCCTTTGGCAATTCTTTTAAACGTGCGTCAATGTCTTCGATTCTATCTTTTGGATTGATTGTCATAAAAACACCTCCTCGCCAAGCCGAATTTATACTGATCTATTGTTGCAACCTATTTGACAATCAGCACACGATGACTTATAATACACTTAACAAGAGAGTCGAAAGCTAGATATATCTAGCCGCCGGCAGGATGATTCGCAAAAATAGCGCCTTATCTTACCAGGACGAGGGCGCTATTTTTTGTGCGTAAAATATAAAACAAGTGTGATCACGGCACAAAGCATCATTACAAACTGAAACAGATCAGAATATGTAACCATGGCACCAGCCTCCTTCCGCGCAAACGTCCGGCGGCTGGACATACCGCCCCTTCGACTCCCTGGGTAAATGTATGATATGTTTATATAATTCCTAACCATTGCAATGTATTTGACAAGATGTGGAAACTGATTTATAATACGTTTAACAAGAGAGTCGAAAGCTAGATATACCTAGCTGCCGGCAGAATTTGTAGCTAAAAATAGCGCCTTATCTTGCGAGGACGAGGGCGCTATTTTTTGTGCGTAAAATATAAAACAAGTGTGATCACGGCACAAAGCATCATTACAAACTGAAACAGATCAGAATATGTAACCATGGCACCAGCCTCCTTCCGCGCAAACGTCCGGCAGCTGACATATCGCCCCTTCGACTCCCTGGGTAAATGTATGATACGTTTATATAATTCCTAACAATATAATTCCTAACCATTGCAATGTATTTGACAAGATGTGGAAACTGATTTATAATACGTTTAACGAGAGAGTCGAAAGCTAGATATATCTAGCCGCCGGCAGATTTAAGTACAAAAATAGCGCCTTATCTTAGCAGGACGAGGGCGCTATTTTTTGTGCGTAAAATATAAAACGAGTGTGATCACGGCACAAAGCATCATTACAAACTGAAACAGATCAGAATATGTAACCATGGCACCAGCCTCCTTCCACGCAAACGTCCGGCGGCTGACATATCGCCCCTTCGACTCCCCTGGTAAATGTATGATACGATCAAGATACTGCTTTGCAAAAAATGGTTATGAAAGGTTATATTTAGTTTATAACCTTTCATAACCATTGTCAACAAGAAAAAGCCGAACACATGTCGGCTTTTTCTTGTCCATATTCACATTTATAGCATCATTTCAGATGGCACTTCAGGAATTTTCCTGTATGCTCTTTTCCATAAAATTTTCCATCCTCTACAAGGATTTCTCCACGACGGATCGTATAAATCGGCCAGCCCTTGGATTCCATATCTTTATAAATATCATAATCCAAAGAACCATCCTCGGTATAATGCATATTCTTCTGTGTCAGAGAAACTACTTTATCTGGATCTACAATAATAATATCTGCATCACTTCCAACCGCAAGACATCCTTTTTCCGGATAGCAGCCAAATACTTTCGCAGGGTTAGTACTTCCAACTTCTACCAGTTTATTAAGCGAGATTTTTCCCTCGTTAACACCTCTCATCAATAAACCAAAACGTTCTTCCAATCCCGGAATTCCATTAACCGGAACTGCAAAATTCGGAATTTTCTCCCCGGTTTCCGGATCTGTTTCCAAATCCTTTTCTTTGATCTTACGTGTAAAGATTTCATTATCAGATGTAACAAGGCTCAGGGTTCCATCCTGAATACCTTCCCATAATGCATCCTGATCTTCCTGACTTCTAAGTGGCGGGCTCATGAGATAATTAATGCCATCTTTTCCCTTATTCTGATCTTCCGTAAACACAAGATAATGTCCGCAGGTCTCAGCCTGAACCTTCACGCCGCGTTTCTTCGCCTGGCGTACCAGTTCTACTGCCTCTTTGGTGGATAAGTGATAGAAGTAAACCGGTGCATCCAGAAGTTCCGCAAAGGAAAGGATGCGGTTTACAGCCTCTGCCTCACAGACATTCGGCTTTGCCTCGTTGAAGTATTCCCAGTCTGTCTTTCCTTCGCTTAACAGTTTGTTCTTTAAGAACTGTGCGATATCATTGCTCTCTGCATGGAATCCACACAGAGCGCCTTCTTCTTTCGCAATCTCCATGATCTTTAAGATATCTTCGTCCGGAATCATAACGCCCGGATAGATGGTAAACATCTTAAAGGTCGGGGTTCCGTCTGCCACGAGCTTTTTGATGTCAGCTCTTAAGTCATCCGTAGCCTTGATAAATTTCGGATGCACGCTGTAGTCCAGGGCTCCCTCAGACATTTCCTCGATTCGCTCTGCAACTGCCTGCATAACCGGGGTGTCCTGGGTGGTCGTACTGAAATCCATGAAAGTGGTTACGCCTCCGAAAGCGCCGCACTTGCTGGCGCTGTAGAAATCCAGGATATCGATCGTGCCGCTGAAAGGTGCCTTTACATGCATATGGGGCTCAATAAAGCCCGGCATGATATATTTGCCTTCTGCGTCAATGATCTTTTCTGCCGCCAGATTGTCCAGACCGCCCGGCTCCACAATGTGGGAGATGTGCTCATCTGTCACACCAATATCTGCCTTGTAAGTTTCATTTGCCGTTACAACAGTACCATTTTTAATAAGTAATTTTAACATAAAATCATCCTCTCAAATTCTGATTTACTGTTTTCAGATACAACGTCTTTACACATCTTTCGGATCATACGCGGAACCCCATGTTTTCGGAACCACGGAATGCTTAACCATGATGGCCAATGCTACAATCGTTACAATGTATGGCAACATCTGTAGGAACTGATAAGGAATTACAGATCCGGTTGTCTGGAAGCGAAGCTGTAATGCATCAGCAGCACCAAACGCCAGACATACGACACCTGTTCTAATTGGATTCCAGCCGCCTACCACGCAAGCTGCCATTACAATGAATCCACGACCTGCTGCCATGCCACCAGCGGAGAAATAACCAACCTCTGCCAGAGTCAGGACACATCCACCTAAAGCTGCGAAAATACCAGAAAGGATAACGGTCTGATATTTGATCTTGATAACAGAAAGACCTGCTGTCGCTGCTGCTTTTGGATTATCGCCGACTGCACGAACATTTAATCCCCATCTGGTCTTATAGAGAATATAGGCCGCAATAAATGGCAGAACCAGTGCAATCCAGGTACTGATCGGCTGTGAGAAAAACAACGGTCCCAGAATCGGAATATCAAACATACTCTTCGGGAAAATAGTCGGGAAAGTTGCTACACGAGACTGTCTGGTTTCGGACATCAGGGAAAATATCGCATCTGTCGCACCTAGCGATATCATATTCACCATAAGTCCTGTTACTACCTGATTGGTACGTCTGGTAACAGTAAGAAATGCTACAATCACACCCAAAACCGCACCAATGATAATAGTAAATAAAACAGCTAATACCAGGCTATTCATATAATAGCCAACAGCAATACCTGTAAGGGCACCAAATAACATGATTCCCTCAATACCCATGTTAATAACGCCAGAGCGCTCTGCATATACTTCTCCGATTGCAACGATAAGCAATGGAGCTGCCCAGCGAAGGGTTGCCTGCAACCAATCTATAATCATTCCAGCTGACATATTAGTTCCCCTCCTTTGCGGTAGAATCGTCTGTCTCATCCTCGTCATCTTTGCTTGTGTCTACAACTTTGCTCATACGGCGACTGTCTACTACACCAACGCCAATTACAAAAAGCATACACATAGCAATGATGATAGAGTTCATAGAGGAAATAACACCTGTTTCAATAGACATCGTTGCACCGCCTGCCTTTAATGCAGCGAAAAACAGTGCAGAGAAAATAACACCAATCGGATTTCCGCCTGCCAGAAGTGCTACAGCAACGCTCTCATAACCAACATTCGTAACAAACTCCATATACACGCGGCGCTTTAATCCCATAACCTCGACTGCACCGGAAAAGCCACCCAGAAGTGCTCCAATCATCATGATGATCACAATCTGTTTTTTCTCATCCAAGCCTGCATATCTTGCAGCATTCGGGTTTGCACCTAACATCTTGGTACGAAAACCAAAAGAAGTGTAATTTAAAATAAAGTAAGAGATAATACACAATATGATTGCAATGAACGGACCAGGATGCAGGCTGGAACCTTTCATCATGATCGGAAGCAGTGCACTTCCTGCAAACTTCTTACTCATCGGATAAAAGGCGCCCTCTTCTGCAACTAACGGCAGACAGGAAACTACCCAGTTGGTTAAGTAAATTGCAATGTAACTCATCATGATGGAACAAGTAACTTCATTTACACCCTTGTAAGCTTTTAAGTAGCCCGGAATCAATCCCCAAACAGCTGCAAATGCCATTGCTAAAATCATACACAGTGGAATATGAATAAATGCCGGAAGTCCAAGATCCTGAACGCCAAGAATAGAAGCTCCAATCGCGCCAAGATACATATAGCCTTCCATACCAAGATTCCACACACCAGCTTTGATACCAAGCGATACGCCAATTCCGCCAAGCAGCAACGGTGAAGAACGAACCAATACATTGCTGAATGACTGTGCATTACCAAACGCACCTTTTATCAATGAACCATATGCCACAAACGGGTTAACACCTGAAATTGCGATCAGGATTCCACTTGCAATCAGTCCCAATACAATACCAAAGAGAGTACGTCCGAGAGAAACCGCCACATCCCCCAAAAGCGGAATGCTTAATATTTTAGTTTTATTCAATTCTTTCATCTATTGCACCTCCGGAACTTGTCCTAACATCATCTGACCAATTACATTCTGATCTGCGGTTTCGCCATCAAGTTCTCCCATACACTCTCCGCTGTAAAGAACGATGATACGGTCACTCAATGCCATAATCTCCTGTAATTCACCTGAAATAAACAAAATTCCCGCACCTCTGTTGCGCTCTTTCATCAGAATGTTCAACACATTATCAACCGCGCCCAGATCCAGACCTCGGGTCGGATGTGCTACCAGATCCAGTACCGGTTCCGGATCCAGCTCTCGTGCAATAACAACTTTCTGCTGATTACCACCGGATAAATTCCTTACCTTTACATTCTCAGAAGGAGTTTTAACATGGTATTTTTTGATCATCGCTCTGGCATGTTTTTTAATTGTCTTGTAATCCAGAATATGCTTTTTTGCAAACGGCTCATTGTAATAATCTTTAATGATCATATTATCGGCAATGTTGAAATCCATAACAAGCCCCGTCTTCTGTCTGTCCTCAGGGATATATCCAAGGAACGATGGATCTGCAATTACCCCCGTAACCGGTTTGCCATCAATTGTGATGCTTCCGCTTGTTGTTTTACGCATGCCTGAAATACACTCTGCCAGTTCTTTTTGTCCGTTTCCATCAACACCGGCCACTCCAACAATCTCACCCGCATGAACTGTCAGATTAAAATTCTTCAATGCCTGAATTCCACGATCGTCAATTGCGTTAACATCTTTCATAACCAAAACCGGCTTCTTATTCGTATACTCCTCACGCGGCTTGCGATCAATAGATATCGGACGACCAACCATCATCTTTGACAGCGTCAGCTGGGTAGCATCTTTGGTATCTATAGTTCCAATATATTTTCCATCGCGGATAACCGTAACTCTGTCTGTGATCTGAATTACTTCACGAAGCTTGTGACTGATAAAGATAACCGAACGTCCCTGTGCGGTAATATGACGAATCGCGTTACACAACTGGTCACTCTCAGAAGGAGTCAGAACCGCTGTAGGCTCATCCAAAACCAAAACCTTACAGTCTCTGTACAAAGCCTTCAAAATTTCGACCCACTGCTGTTTACCAACCGGCAGCTTCCAGACAATCTCATCCGGATCCACGTACAATTCATATTCTTCACATAACTCTAATAAACGCTTCTTTGCTGGTTCCAAATCCAGCTTTTGTTTCTTGGTTGGAATACCAAGAACAATATTCTCGATAACAGAAAGTGTATCAACCAATTTGAAATGCTGATGTACCATTCCAACTCCGTTCGCAATTGCTTCGGCAGGAGATCCTATCTGCACTTCTTTTCCATCTAATAAAACTTTACCCGTGGTGGGAGGATATAGCCCATATAATACATTCATTAATGTTGTTTTTCCAGCACCATTTTCTCCCAATAAACCCAATACTTCCCCTTTTTTGCAATTGATGCTGACATGATCATTTGCCAGAACTCCCGGAAATTCCACGGTAATATCCTGCATCTGCAGTGCATACCTATCTTCTGCCATAAACGTATTCCCCTCCTGTCGCAACTCATGGATACAAATGGGGAGACACTAACTGTGCCCCCATCTGTATTCATTATCAATATACCTTCTCTTTATTTCGAAAGATCAATCTTACCTGCAAGCAGATCTGCAACTGCCGCATCATAAACTTCCTGCTGTTCTTTTGTTAATTCTGCATTAATAACCGGTCTGATACCATTTTCAGACATGCCAAGAACATGAGATTTTCCATCACAGATTTCACCTTTGGCCTCCAGATAGCCTAACTCATCCCATGCAAATACAACGCTACCGGCAGTCACATCTTCTGCACCGTAGTCTTTTGCGTAATCAGCAACAGCACCAACAACCTTTACATTTCCGGAATCCTGTGCAGCTGCTGCTACACCTGCACCCGCTGCATCCAGACATGGGAATAATACATCATAACCCTGTGCGATAACAGCCAGACATGCTTCTCTTGCTTTTACAGTATCAGCCCAGTCGCCAGTGGTAATTGCAGTTGTTTCAATATCCGGATTTACATACGCAACACCTTTATAGAAACCTGCTTCCATAGCTCTGTGTGTATCATAGAACTCACCTGTAACCATTGCTACTTTATTAGTCTTAGTTGTCAAACCAGCCAGTACACCGCCGATAAATCCTGCATCGCTATAGCTAATGGTTGCTGCTGACATATTCGGGAGATCAAATGTGTCAGTACCTACAGAAAAGATAAACTGGGTATCCGGGAATTCTTCTGCTACCATAGATACTGCTTCACCGAACTGACCACCCTGTCCTACGATAATCTGATATCCCTGCTGGGCAAACTGACGAAGCACCTCCAGCTGCTCATCCTGTGTAACATTCTCTTTGTATGCGGTCTTGATACCCAGTTCGTCTTTGGCTTTCACCATACCTTCGTAAGTAAACTGGTTAAATGCCTCATCTGTAACCAGACCCGGGAAGATCATGGCCACGCTCTTTCCATCTTCAGTTCCGGCACTATCACCGCCCTTATTCTCAGCAGCAGTTTCCTTACTTGAATTATCAGAAGTACTATTACTTCCAGAACCCCCTGATGAACATGCGGATAAACCAAGTGCTGCTACTAACGCCAGACCTACAAACGCTCTCATTCTTTTTTTCATAGCTCTTCTCTCCTTTTATTTAAAGATTGTCTACGAGTAACATTTTATTTTTAATTTTCTTAGCATCAGGATTTTTATAAAGTCCCGCTTTGGAAGTCTCAATTTTCCCCCGACATAACATTTCCAGCTGCAAGAACGTTACCTCAACCGGATCCAGGACCGGAACTCCAAGTGCTTTGCTTACCGGATCATGATATCCGGTCATGCCTGCACATCCAAGGATTAGAACCTCTGCCCCCCGTCTGATCGCTTCTCTTCCCTGATCAATCAGACGCTGGATCGTTTTTTCTGAATTTTCCTCTGCATCCAGAACACTCATGTTCAGTGGAAATACACCCGCATACCGATATTCCATTCCGTACTGGTCTACCATATTATCCATCATAGATACGGCTTTTTCTGATGCTGCTAAAATAGCAAATCTGCTTCCAAGAAGCAAAGATACCGCCATTGATGTTTCTGCTATACCAAGTACCGGACACTGGCAGATTTCTTTCACTGCATATAATCCCGGATCTCCAAAGCATGCAATCATAATCCCGTCATACTTTTCTTTTGCATTTTCCAAGAATCGACACAGTGCAAATGCCGCGAGTGTATAGTCATAAAATGATTCCAAAGATTCCGGGCCGAAATCCACACCTGCAATTTCCACTTCCACGCCAGGCATTCTGACCCGATCAACCGTTGCCCTAATATCCTCTGTCATTGCGTCAGACGTATTAGGATTCACCACTAACAGTTTCATATTCCTCCTTACTATCAGATCAATTACTGATGGATGTGTGTTCCCGTCTGCCCTGCAATTCCTTCCTTTGCTTTTTCAAGCAAGGTAATCAGAGCAGTCCGACCTTTCTTGGATTCTGCAAACTTCACTGCCGCCTGTACCTTTGGAAGCATGGATCCCGGTGCAAAATGTCCGGCCTCTGCGTATTCTTTCGCCTGTTCTACCGGCAAATCACTCAACCATGTTTCATTTGGTTTTCCAAAATTAATCGCAACTTTTTCTACTGCTGTAAGAATAATTAAAAAATCTGCATCCAGATCTTCTGCCAGCTTTTCTGCCGCGAAGTCTTTGTCTATTACCGCTGCAGCACCTTTTAAATGATGTCCCTCAGTTACAAATACAGGAATACCGCCACCACCGCATGCAACAACCACATAGTCATTTTCAACCAGGTTACGGATGGTATCGATCTCAATAATGGACTTTGGTTTTGGAGAAGCAACTACACGACGATATCCACGCCCTGCATCCTCAACAACCTTATAATCCTTTTCTTTGACCAGCTTATCAGCCTCTTCCTTTGTCATAAATGCTCCAATTGGCTTTGTTGGATTCTCAAAAGCCGGATCATGGGCATCTACCTCTACTTGCGTCAGGATAGTAGTACAACCTGTATTAATGCCTCGGTCCAACATCTCTTCACGCAATGCATTCTGCAAATCATATCCAATATATCCCTGGCTCATTGCTACACATACAGATAAAGGACACGGAATGTACTTTTCCGGATTGGATTTAGTTAGCTCAGACATAGCATTCTGAATCATACCAACCTGTGGTCCATTTCCATGTGCAATTACAACTTCATTGCCATCCTCAATCAGATCTACAATTGCAGCTGCAGTCTTCTTTACTGCTATCATCTGTTCCGGTAATGTGTTCCCCAACGCATTACCGCCAAGAGCGATTACAACTCTTTGTTTCTTTTTATCAATCCCCATAATATCTTCTCCAATGAATGTGTCCGAAGCAGTTTCCCCCTCTGCCCCGGAACACATTCTTTAAAATAATCCCGAACGATACTAACTCAATTTAAGCCATATGTCTTGCAGTTGCTTTCTCAGCCAGCTTTGCAAGAGTCTCCTGCGGGCA
>NZ_QUEH01000040.1:0-3420 GCF_003477935.1 Clostridium sp. AF32-12BH
CCCCCTTTTTTCGGTTCATCTGAAATTTATGATAAAATGTTCTGTTACTCTTGTCAAGAGTAACCCCTTATGAGTTTTGACACTTCGCATCAAAACACGGGGCTCTCCGAGGGGCAAGGGAGACCCCTTGCAACCCCAAAAAGCGTCACAAAGCACAAAGCACCCATAGGGGGGTGTCGTAGTACCCCCCTATTTTTTGCCCCGCCGTCTGCGGACGGCTCCCCAGTCCTCTTTGCCCTTTGAAAAGGGCAGGCGGACGCCAACCCTAAACTTTACTTTTGGGGCGTTGCCCCAAACCCCACACTCGCCGTGTGGCAGGAGGAAAAGGCAACACGCCTTTCCCTCTGCGAGGGCAGTGTATCGCTCCGTTCCGTCAAGGGACGGGTAGTATTTTCTGCGAAAATCTCCACCCTTAAACCCTTGACTGCACTCTCGCTCTATGTGTCGAAAAATGTCGAAATTTATCGCTTGACAGGGCGAAGCCCCGCTACTGTTCCTAGGGGAGGCTGGGGGTGCAGGGGGCAAAGCCCCTTGCATAGTCCCCCATTCATCATGGAACCAGTGTAGGCGGTCTGGGCGGTACAATCGGCAGACGGAAAAGGGCAGTAGATGCTTTAGCTTCTACTGTTCCCTTTTTCGGCGTAGCCGATAGACTGCCCAGAGGTGGGCTGTCAAGGGGAACATGGAATAGCGGACTGAGCGAAGCGAGGGAGCATATGCCGTGAAAGCCCCTTGACTGACCGCCAGACGGAACGGCAATCAGAACCACAGACTTCCGACTTTGGAGGGGGGTGTGGGGTCTCCCCACAAATATCAATGGGGTTCAATGCCCCATTGATATTTAGAAGAGAGTAAATTTAATTAAAAAGTGCAAAAAAGCCAGTAAAATCAAGGGTTTTCGGGTTTTTGAGCGGTCTAATATATTAAACTGCTTAGTCTGGTCTTGCATACTGTAATGTTAATTTTAATTAGACTAATATGTTAAAAAATCGAAAGTATTTTTAACATATTGACAAGATTGGAAATAGAATGTATAGTCTATTTAGAGTTAACACTACGGTTTGAACATCAGAGTGAAATGTTAAACTCAAACAGACCAAATACTGAAGGAGAGTAAAGTAAAATGGCGGAATACGATAAGAACTTAGAGTACATAAGTCAGACCCAAACCCTCGTAGGGCAGAAAAAGCGAGAACTGGTAGATACCCAGACAGGAGAGGTTATTTGGGTAGACCAGATTACGAAGCGTACCTACGGCACTAAGAACTTCTGGAAGTGCTATTTGATGGACTTCCTCACGGTGTTAGGTATTATAGACAGCAAGCAACTTGATGTATTCATCTACATCGTGGAGAACACCAGTCAGGGGAACAATATGTTCATTGGCACTTACTCCAAGATAGCGAAGGATGTGGGCGTGTGCCGCCAGACCATTGCAACCATCATGAAGAAATTGCAGGAGAACAACTTTATCAAAAAGGTTCAGAACGGTGTATGGCTCGTCAATCCAAACATTCTCATGAAGGGTAATGATACCAAGAGACAAATCCTGCTATCGTACTATGAAAGCGAGGAGCCAGTTGACCAGATTACTTTCAGCAGAACAAAGAAGAAAGAGATTAAGCCAGACAAGCAGGAACAGATGACTTTAGCCCTGGAGGAAAAGAATGATGATTGATTGGGAAGGAGCAGAACTCTGCTATTACTACAACGGCGAAAGCCACGGAATTGATTTATCGGACACACAATTTGCCATCGTTGCAAAGATACTTGGTCTTGAAATAAACCACGATGGGAGCGTTAATTGCTTCTCCGATGAAACGCTTAAACGCTTCATCGGAATGGACAGTAACCCTCTAAAGCTGAAAAAAATATAGAGCAGGGGTTTTCCCTGCTCTTTTTTTATAGGCTCGGTCCATCGTGGTAATGAGAACGCTTCGGAGCTTGTGGCTCTATGATTTTCTCAATGCCCTTGCTGATACCGACACGCTTTTCCATCTCCTCTGCCATCTCCGGAAAGCCGTCCTCTTTCGCCCACTTAGCTCCATACTCTGCCAAGCCATCAATGAGCTTGTCTTGTGCCTTGCTTAAATTGCTTATACCGTACTTGCCGTAGGTGTAATTGCCGTTCTGGTCTTTCTCTCGGTCATATTTCAGCATACCGACTGCCTTAACAACATTTGTAAGGCTCTCGTAAGCCCCTCTAAGCTTGTCTGTGAGGTTATTTATCTTCTCCCATAGTTCTGCCTTGATTTGGTCAATTTGAGCCGTTAAGGAGCGAATTTGACCCCTCAGAGAGGTGTTCTCGGTCTGCAGGTCTGCTATCTTCTTGTCTTTGGCTCTGCCGTCTCTCTCGGACTTCTCCAAAAGCTGATTGAGACGGAGCTGACGATTGTACCTCTCAATGATTTGGTTCTGCATATCTTCCAGACCTGCTTCACGCTTATTGAGCTGCTGCTCTCGCTGATCGGCACGCTGCTCCCTTTGGGAGACAGCAGCCGAACGCTCTCGCAGCGTTTCGATTTCGTCTCGATTGGCGGTGTAGGCTTTCGCCTGCTCCTTGACCGCTTCAAGGTTTTTTTTCTTTATCGCTACGACACCTGGCAAGACGGTCTTGCCGGTGCCGGCAATCTCATCTATGCCCGTCTTGAGTTCTCGCA
This sequence comes from Clostridium sp. AF32-12BH, assembly GCF_003477935.1. Classification (NCBI taxonomy): domain Bacteria; kingdom Bacillati; phylum Bacillota; class Clostridia; order Eubacteriales; family Clostridiaceae; genus Clostridium; species Clostridium sp. AF32-12BH. The sequence goes on from NZ_QUEH01000040.1 coordinate 2,661, forward strand.
GTGGCTCGACCTCTGCGACTATGGCTTCTTTCTCCTGCTCGATGTTTCCGAGCATTTCATCACGGGCGTCTTTGTATTCCTCAACTGATAGGTTTTTTCTGGTTGACTGTCGTTCCATTTCGACCTCAAGCCCCATACTTCGACATATTTCGCCAAAATATGACCTTTCACTCTCTTTCCAGAGTTTGGTAGCATTATTCTTTCGGCTCTCATTCTCTGGTGCAAAGCCCATTTCTTTCATGGCTCTATCGAGGGAATTTCTTGTCGAAAGCCCTCGACTATATCCATGAGCCACGGGAACATAATCAAGATGCAAGTGCGGACTGGCTTCGTCCATGTGAATATAAGCCCCAATAAGTCTCAAATTCGGGTTTCGTTCTTCAAAGCTCTTTACATACTGCACAAGGGCTTTCTTTGCCCTTTCCCTCATTTCTGGCTCTTGAAAATCATCTTTACTACCCCACTGCACCACATCTTCGTAGAACAGTTTTTCTCCGTTTTTCGACTTCTGGATATGGTCATAATAGTCCTCTATTTTTCGGTCAGCTCTTTTCTGCTTGCTATTGTATTGTTCCAGAGCGTCCCCAAAAATTTCTTGATACACTTGCCGTATGTCTCTATCTACCAGAGTGATATTTTCAGCCGTTTTTGAGCTGTCAATATTGTCTGGAATTGGCTTGCCTATCTTCTCATATTCTCGTCTATTATGGAGCTGACTTCCCTTGCCTTGTGGCATTGACACCTTGCCCATAACTGAAAT
>NZ_QUEH01000041.1:0-3303 GCF_003477935.1 Clostridium sp. AF32-12BH
CACCAGTCCGGCAGCGTGGGCGGCTGTGCCGAAGACTGCAAACAGCAGGAGGATGAAAAGGAGTGCCAGAAGCACTTTTCCTGCTATACTCCCGATTTTTTTAAAAGAGTTTTCTCCCTTTGTCCGGCAAGGGACAAGAGCTGTCCCCTGCTGGATGGGCTTTCTTATCTTCATTCCTCCACCTCTTTTCTTACGGGCGGTCTGGTATCAAAGGCATGGAATAGGTCTTCAAAGATAGGATGGAACTGTATCACTCCCACACGCCCGTACAAATCACTGATAAGGCACTGTCCGTTTTCCAAGTCATGGAGCCGCTTCTGGTTGTTTTCATCTTCGGAATCCACCCCGAAAAAAGCGAGGGTCTTCTTGATTTCGTTGATGTCCGTGGAGCGGAACGCAAACTTCAAGCCCAGATTGTTTTTCAGCTTTTCATCCAGCAAATCGTCCGTGTTCTGGGTCACAAAGTAAACGCCTGCGTTCATGGCACGTCCGGCACGAACCAGCTTCATAGAAAGGGTCTTGCCCTGTGCCACCTGTAAGAAGCTCCATGCTTCATCCAAATCCACAATCTTAAACACGCTGCGGTCGGTATGGATGAAGTCGAGGGCAAAGGTGCTGATTACAATGAGCATTGTCACGGAAAGCAGCTCCATTGTAGTGTATTCTTCAAACGAGGTTTCCTTATCCGGCAGCACCAAATCCGCCACCTGAATGATGTTGAGCTGCTTTTCAAGGCTGATGGACTGTGTGACATCCCCATCCGAAAAGAGCAGGTGTGCAAAGTCATAGTCCGTAAAGGATTCGATATGGTCTGCTATGCTGGTGCTGATGGTGGTTCCCTCTGCCCGTAGTTCCTCAATTACCTTGAAAAGCCCCCGTTCCTCACTGTTTGTCACCGCACGGATGGCTTTCCGAAGAACAGGGAACTTCTCCCCGTCACGGCTGGAAATGCCCGTTAAAAAGGTCAGGATGTCGATTGCCAGTGATTCGGAATCCTTTGGGTTCTCCATAATCACATAGGGGTCGAGTAAGCCCCTGTTCTGTTCCTCCGAGGTCAGATTTACGATATTGATTTCATGGGCGATTTCCGGCAGGGTTTCTTTCCAGCGTCCCCGTTCTGCTTTCGGGTCAACAATGAGTGCCTGTGCCCCAAATAATACGGAATAATAGACAATCATATTGTTGCTGAATGATTTTCCACCGCCGAGGGAGCCGACAAAAGCGGCAGCAAGGGCGTTGGTGACGGAGCCTTTTACCCCTTGACTGGCAAGGGCAGGCTTTAAGTACACGTTTCTTCCTGTATCAAGGCTGTACCCGATATAAATGCCCTCCGGTTCTCCTAACATCTGAGTTGCCCCGAAGCCAAGACCAGCGAGGAAGTCGCTGGTGACATACTGGATATAATCGTTCAGATACCGTTTGCTGGCAGGGAGAAATTCCCCATGCAGCCCCAGCATATCCCCAAAGGGGCGAACCAGCTTCACGTTCAAATCGTCATAAAAATCTTTCACCTCATTGCAGCGGCGTTTCAGTTCTTCCAAGCCGGGAGCCGTTACACGCACCACATAGGACAGCTTATACATGGATTCCTTGCTCTGGTCTAAGGTGGATTCCAGCTCATTTACGCTGTCTAAAGCGTCCACCACGTTTGTGCTGGTTTCACTGTCATTCTGCCATGCGTGGTTGTCCAAATCTTTTAGCTCTTTTTTCTTGTTCCGCACCGTGGAGAGGGCTTTCCGGTTTGTCACAATCTCCACATTCATAGAGGTATCAATGGGAAAGGTGGATTGCTGCTGCTGATAGTAAAAGATTTCCGAGGATGGGAAGTCCAGTTCCCCCACAATGCTGTTGATGGTGAAGTAGGCGGCATAGACCGTCCCGTCTTCCTGTTCGATTTTCAGATACCGCTGGTTTTCCTCTATCAGACAACGGGTAGGTTTAATGAGGTCATAGTATTTCACCAGCGTTTCCTCCTGAAACCGTTTCTTCGGAAGATAATACTCATAATCTTCGTAGGCGGTTCCGGTCTGCCCGTATAAATGCTCAATCAGATAGCCAAAATCGTCCTTATCAAGCCGTCGAACTTTAAAGCGGCGTGAGATTTTATTTTCCAGCAGTTTTTCCATCTTCTGAAACCGCCAGATTTCCTCATTGCTCATGGAAACAAAATCCCCCATGAGCTTGTGGTTGACTTCGTGGATGAAATCGGAAACGGCGGTCTTTGCTTCCCTGCCAAACTGCTTCATGGTGACTTCCTGCTCATTAACAAGCAGCTTGAAGCCGATAAAAAAGCGGTAGTCCACCTGATTTTCCCCTATCATGGAAATCAGGGCTTCGGTCTGTGCGTCAATCTTTGCACAGGCAACGTCCTTTAGCTTGCCTGTCACTTCCTGTTTGGAGCGTTCCTGTGCCGCCCGTATGCTGGATTCAGTGCTGATTTGCAGGGCGTGAATCTTCCCGTCCCTGTTCTGGGCGATAAGCTGCCGGAACGAATCGTGTACCTGATACTTCTGTTCAGGGCTTAAAAAGGAATAGTTGTAGGGAAGCAGCTCATAGTAAGCGAAGCACTCCCCGTCATGGTTGAACACAAGATTATTTTCGATATATTTAATCGGATATGCCATAAATATCACTCCTTACTGCCGTGATGGGCTGTGCCGGATATTCCTTTTCCAGCTTCACGGGCTTTCCTGCATAGGTCAGTTTCGGGCGTACCAGATATGCCAGTACGGATTTCAGGAAGCCATAAGGCTTCTTCCCGTCAAAGGTCTTCTGGCACATGAACCAAGTGAGGGCAAAGGGTACGCCGAAATATTTTAAAAATGCCCCGTCAATGAACGAAAGGGGAGGGAGGTTCCCCAAGAGCATAACTGCAAACACAGATACTACGAACCACGCCATCTGTGTGAACGTGATGGGGAATGGCAGTTTAAAATCATTGATGGAATAGAGTACCTTTTCCACCGACCAGATACTGGTATAGCTTCGTATTTTCTTCATGTTGTCCGTCCTTTCTAAAAAATGGGGACAGCAAAAGAGCCGCCCCTGAATAAAAAATCCGCCTGCATTTCCTGAAAGAGATACAGACGGGGCTACCGTAAGATTTCATATACGCCGTGGTTCGTGACAACAAAGGTTCCCTCCAATTCCATGTCACGCCCATAGGCAGCATAGTCGATATAGTTTTGTAAGTGTGCCGGAAGTTCCCCAAGCTGTCCGCTTTCTTCCAGATAGTAACGAGCCACATCCGCCATATCGTCACAGCCGGAATGGCAGATAATATCGTCTTCATGCTCACAGAGT
>NZ_QUEH01000042.1:0-2429 GCF_003477935.1 Clostridium sp. AF32-12BH
TTGCAGATCGAGGGGGACGGTAAAGCGAAACGCTGTACCATTACTGACGAGCTGGACGAGCTGCGGGAGTTGCAAGATACCGATTTTACGATTATGTCCCCGATCTCCTATTTTGGGCGGCGGCGGTGCGGCAAAAATGCCCGGTATCTCTATGCCCTGGTCTTTGACCTGGACGGGGTGGGTATGCCCCAGCTCCGGGACACGCTGCACCAGATGAACAAGGATATTCTGCCCCAGGCAACCTTTGTTGTAAACAGCGGGACAGGGCTTCACCTGTATTATGTGCTGGAAGAGCCGGTGCCTATGTACCCGTACAACCAGAAATGCTTGAAAGAGCTGAAATATTCCCTTACCCGGCAGATTTGGAATAAGTTTACCTCCACCATCAAGGAGCCGCAAATGCAGGGGATTTTGCAGGGCTTTCGGGTTGTCGGCTCCGGCTCGAAGCTGGGACGGGAGTACCCTGTGAGGGCGTTTCGGCTCGGTGGGCCGGTGGAGCTGGCGCGGCTGCTTGATTATATCCCGGACAGCAATGGGGAGCAGCAGCGGCTTGAAGGGCTTATGAGAAAGAGCCGCCTGTCGCTGGCCGAGGCGAAGGAGAAGTACCCGGATTGGTATGAGCGGCGGATCGTCAAAAAGGAGCGACGGGGCCGCTGGACGGTCAAGCGTGACCTTTATGACTGGTGGCTGCACCGGATCGCCGATGAAATCCGGGTGGGCCATCGTTTCTATGGCATTATGACGCTGGCGATTTATGCGAAAAAATGCGGGATAGACGAGGACGAGCTGCGCCGGGACGCTTTCGCGCTGCTCCGGCCCTACGATGATATGAGCGTGGAGGATATAAACCGCTTTACAAAAGATGATGTGGTGTGCGCCCTGGAGATGTTCAACGAGGACTATGTGACATTCCCCAGGGACGATATAGCGAAGCTCTCCGGCCTGACTATGCCCGTCAATAAGCGGAACTGGCGCAAACAGCCAGTACATTTGCAGGGTGCGAGAGCAATCCAGGAGATTAACGATAAGGCCAATGGTACGAATTGGAGAGAAGGGAATGGGCGGCCTAAAGGCAGCGGAACGGCCCAGGCGCGGGTTTATGAATGGCGGCAGCAGCACCCGGAGGGGCGCAAGGCCGACTGTCACCGGGAAACTGGCCTTGATCCGAAAACCGTCCGCAAGTGGTGGGATTGCCCGCTGCCAGTGGTGCGCTTTGAAAATGGGCATATAACGGTGCGGGTGTCCCCTTCCCAGGAGTTGAGCGATTGGCTCCTGGACGCGCTGCACGATGGGGGTCAGGAATAAGGCACAGAAAGGCCCCTGTTACGCTTTAGAAGCCGTTTTCAGCCCTCCGAGGGTAAAATATATAGGCCCCCTCTCTACCGCGCCCGGAAAGCCGCATAAATCAAGGCTTTTTTGCCCCCTAAATGCGTACATACCAGGGTAGAACTTTAGAGCGTCGAGGGCGGGGAGGTTGTATTGACATTGTAAACAAAAAGATATACAATGAATATGATAAAACGGGTTATAATAAAAGCGAAAGGAGTTGCTATTATGGCGAATACAAGTATCAATATCCGTATGGACGCGGATTTGAAGCGGCAGTTTGAGGCGTTTTGTTCTGATATGGGAATGACGATGACAACGGCGTTCAATGTTTTTGCGCGTAAGGCTGTGAGGGAGTATAGAATACCCTTTGAAATCAGCGGCGATGTGCCGAACGCTGAAACCGTCGAAGCAATCAAGGAAGTAAAGAGAATGAAAGCCGATCCGAGCCTCGGCAAGACCTATTCCAATGTCGATCAGATGATGGAGGAGCTGCTTGCCGATGTATAACATAAGACCAACCACAAAATTTCAGAAGGATTTGAAGCGCGTGAAAAAGCGCGGTTTTGATATTTCTTTGCTGACGGATATTATTAAAAAGCTGGCGGCGGGGGAGCCGCTGCCAGAGAAGAACAGGGATCACCAACTTTCTGGGGACTATGCGGGGTGTCGTGAGTGCCACATTACGCCGGATTGGTTGCTGATCTACGAAGTGGACGGGGACGAGCTGATTTTGTATCTCACCCGGACGGGATCGCATAGCGATTTATTTTAGGGGAAGGAGGAAAGGCCTATGAGCTGGGATAAAGAGAGGATTGCGCAGATACAGCTTCCCGATCCGGCAGACGATGATCCGCACCCTCGGCTGCTCCTGGAAGGGCGTGGCATACACGCAGGAGAGGGATTTACCGCATTGTTTCCAGATGGCTGGCACGAGATTACCCTTGAAGTGGCCTGGGAGCCAACAGACCCCGGCTGTTGGTACATATCTACGCCTGGGTTTAAGGGTGTGAGTCCTGTGGGCCTGTTCGTGAAAGTATGAAAACGATCCGGCAGATAGCCGACGAGATAGGGGTATCAAAGACAGCAGTAAATAAACAAAT
>NZ_QUEH01000043.1:0-1662 GCF_003477935.1 Clostridium sp. AF32-12BH
GGCGGTGGAGTTTACTCTTGCACAGTTGATATTTACTCATGCATACTGATATGATACTTTAATCGTCCTTCTGACAGCAGTAGAAGGAGTTTGACTATGAGTAAATATATCCCAGGCAACCAGAAGCATCTCACCATAGAGGATCGTATCTATATCCAGAATGAACTGGATAAGGGTACATCCTTTAAAGATATTGCCCGCTTTCTCTGTAAGGACCCTACTACGATTTCAAAAGAAGTGAAGGCCAGAAGATCCTCCGATTGGTTTCACAAAGGGACTTTTCTTAATGCGAAGAACTTCTGTACCAAGCGTTTCCGTTGTAAGAAAACGAATGCCTGCAATAAGATCCTTCTTTGCGGCGTTAAATGTGCTTCCTGTCCCACCTGTAACCAGACCTGTCCAGATTTTCAAAAAGAACGCTGCAGCAAACTTGATCGGGCTCCCTACGTCTGCAATGGATGCAGTAAAAAGATCAATCATTGTACGATTGCCCACAAATATACCTACAATGCCAGGTTCGCTGATCGGAAATACCGGGAGTGTCTCAAGGATTCCAGGTCCGGAATCGCTATGACCAGACAGGAACTCCACAAAAAGGATAAGATCATCACTCCTCTGATCGATCAGGGCCAGTCTCCTTACCAGATCGTTGCAAACCATCCGGAATTGAATCTTTCCGTCCGCAGCGTTTACAACTACCTTGATATGGGACTTCTGACTGCCAGAAACGTTGATCTGAAACGTAAAGTGAAGTTTAAACCCAGAAAAGTCCATAAATCACAGATATCTGACCGCCGTGTCTTTAATGGCAGAACTTACGCTGATTTTCAACAGTTGCACCTGGAATCTTTTGTAGAGATGGACACCGTCCACTCCGCTGTTGGTTCCTCTAAAACACTGCTTACCTTCTTTTTTACAAGGGAAAAGCTGTTTCTTGCGTTCCTCATGAACCGGAATACGGAAGGATCTGTACGACTCGTTTTGGACCGTTTAGAAAAGCGTTTTGGTACCTTCGATTTCCTGACTCTGTTTGAATATATACTCACCGACAGAGGCGCTGAATTCGGTGATCCTGATTCTCTCGAAACCGGTGTTACCGGTATCCAGAGAACCAACATTTATTACTGTGATCCCATGAGAAGCGGACAGAAAGGCGGCATTGAACAGGCACACACCATGCTCCGCATGATACTGCCGAAACGAACTACCTTTGAATTCCTGACTCAATGGGATGTGAATCTAATCACCAGCCACATCAACTCAACACCGCGGGAGAGTTTGAATGGGCTTACACCGTATGATGTCGCCCTGGAGGCTTTTGGGGAAGACGTCTTAAAAGCATTTCAGCTTAGGCGTATTGACCCTGACAAAGTCGTCTTAACACCTAAGCTGATCCGCTATAACCACTAACCCATGAAGAAATCTGCTGTCAGACTGGAAGTAAACTTTTCACATTTTTCAAATGTGGCTGGTGGAATTTAGTCGTGCACACCGACCTCCAGCAGCTTGTTTGCCATACAGAAAAACAGAAAATTTCGCCATAGATTACTTGTATTATAGCATAGATTCCGCTTTTCTTCTTAAAAATCACTAGATTATAAGCAACTTTTAAAAGAGCGGTGGAATTTACTTTTGCACTGGAATTTACTTTTTCAAGTCAGC
>NZ_QUEH01000044.1:0-209 GCF_003477935.1 Clostridium sp. AF32-12BH
CTGTGAGGGGCTAAGATTGAGAGGTCTTAGTCTACTCGACTGTCTATCTGCAACACAAGGGGAGAGAAAACCAATGTCAAAAGAATTTGAACTGAATGGATGCGTAGAAATCCCAGAAGCTGTCACAGAGGATGAATTTTGCGATGTGCTCTTTACATTTTTCGAATCAAAAGGCTGGCATTATGGTGGCGGTATCAAAGAAATTCGGG
>NZ_QUEH01000044.1:219-1652 GCF_003477935.1 Clostridium sp. AF32-12BH
GTCTTAGTCTACTCGACTGTCTATCTGCAACACAAGGGGAGAGAAAACCAATGTCAAAAGAATTTGAACTGAATGGATGCGTAGAAATCCCAGAAGCTGTCACAGAGGATGAATTTTGCGATGTGCTCTTTACATTTTTCGAATCAAAAGGCTGGCATTATGGTGGCGGTATCAAAGAAATTCGGGACGGTCGGTACGTGATGTCGGATGGCAGCCTTGGAAAAAGTGTTTTGGAAGAATATTTAGAAGATGCAGAAAGCGAGAAAGAACATGTCTAAAAAGAAAAATAAAAAAGGCGGCGATGCCTGGTGGATCGGAACTATCATTGGCGTGATCATTGGTATTGCGACGGACCATCTGGCGGTATGTATCTGCTTCGGCATTGTGATTGGATTTCTGATTGATGAGCTTCAGAAAAAGAAATAAAAATCCTCAAAAAATTCAATAAAAAAATTCAGGGTAGAAATTTGTTTTTCTGCTCTTTTTCTGCCAATTTTCTTCCCTTTTTCCACTCTACAAAAATTCTGCCAACAATAACCCCGCACAATCCCCCTTGCTACTTTATACAGAATCTGTTATGATTGAGAACAGATGTTTGCGCACGCCAACATTCTTTTTACTGGTATTTTTGAGGAACTTTTATAGAATATAACAATTTTTAGCTATTTTTAAAAGGTGAAAGGGTGTTTTGAGCGTTTTATTTTACGGGCTGTTTCCCATATTCTTTTTAGAAACTGAAAAAGGGGAAGAAAAGAAGCAGAAAAGGAGCAGAGGAAAATGAAATTAAAAAATGAGATACGGGTTTATTTTGATATGGATGGCACGATTGCGAAGTGGCGTAATGTTCCAGTTGAGGAAACAAGAAAGCCAGGATATTATGCAGATTTGGAGCCAGAAGTGGAACTGCTGGATTTCATGCGTGATGCAATGAAAGCTGGTGAGAACATTTATATTTTGTCCTCTTACTATACAGACACCAGGGCGCTTCTGGAAAAGAAAAAGTGGCTTGACAAATATCTTCCTGAGATTGATTCTGCGCACTGCCTGTTTGTTCCGTATGGAAAGAATAAAGCGGAGTTCATTGAAGCTATGCTGCATCGGAAACTCAGTACGGCGGATATCCTCATTGATGACCATACGCCGAATCTGCACCGCTGGGAGGAAGCAGGCGGTCTTGGCGTGAAGTGGCTGAACGAGATTAATGGTAATAATGGTCGCTTTGAGGGTGCACGTGTTGGCAGTGCAGAGGAATTAAGAGCGGTTCTGGATGCAGAACTGGAGAAGAAAGCATCTGGGTTTTAAGCTGGAAAAAGTTAGAAAGAGACCATACCGCTTTTTTATATTGGATAAAGGTATTTTGTGCCGGGAAAAGTCGTTTTCCGTTTCATATCTAGCTGACTTGAAAAAGTAAATTCCAGTGCAAAAGTAAATTC
>NZ_QUEH01000045.1:0-1456 GCF_003477935.1 Clostridium sp. AF32-12BH
CAGCTTGAAGTAAAAGACAGGCAGATTGAAAAGCTGACGGAGGCTCTGGTTGCCGCCCAGCAGACAGCAGCGGCGGCCCAGGCCCTTCACGCGGGGACAATCCAGCAGCAGCTTCTTACCGGGGAGGCCGGAGCGGATCAGCAGGGCCAGGAGCCGGAGCAAAAGCGCGGGTGGTTTAGTAAACTGTTTGGAAAGTAGAAAGCAACTTAAAGTTGCTCAATAATTGGTGGTAGCAACCGAGAAGCTATTGCTAAAATGATGATCAGAAAGGAGGAACAAATATGAGTATAGCGGCACCAATGATGGTTATTTCTTTGATCATCTATGCAGGTCTTTTCGGGCTATTTATCTATCTGGTTATCTTGATTATTCGAGCTTTGAAGAAATATATTAGGTCTAAAGATGTAAGAGCTGAAAAGAGCGTCCTTAAACAAAATTTAGGTGAAGTATTGAAAGACTTGCGGACTAAAAATAGGATGACCCAAGAATTTGTAGGAGAAACAATAGGGGTTAGTCGGCAAGCAGTATCTAAGTGGGAAAGCGGAGAATGTGATCCGAGTACCTCTAATTTGATTGCGCTGGCAAAGTTGTACGGAACGACGGTTGAGGAAATTTTGCAGAGCATAAAGCAGTGATTTGACAGTGTGGCCGAAGTCCCAGCCGGAGCCGCCCGAAAGCAGCGGGAAACCGTAGCGGTTGGCAGCTCCGGCAATCCCCGCGGGAGCGCGCAAAAGCACTTTCATACTGCCAGCCCCAATGGGGCGGCGGTGTGAAAGTGCTTTTGCGTTACTTTCTCACAAGAAAGTAACAAAGAGGTTGTGGCCTGCGGCCTGGTATGGTAAAATAGGAGTAGTAGGATATAGGCTTTTTTCGAGAAAGGGACGGGTGATTTTATAGGCACAACCATTTCGGGAATGACGGGCCGGGGAAGTATCCGGCACAACAACAGGAGCTTTTCAGCGGCGAATGTAGACCGAAGCAGGTCGGGGCAGAATGTCACCTTTTGCAACGAGGATTTGAAGAAGGTGTACCACGAACTTTTTGATGAAGCCCTGGCCGCCTACAATGCCAAAAAGAAAAAGACCAGGGATAAGATACCAGACTACTATGAGCATATTCGGCAAAGCAAGCAGGAGAAGCTATTTCACGAGGCTATCTTTCAGATCGGCAACTTAACGGACTGCGGGTGCGGCTCCCCTGGAGGGGAACGGGCGGCGGCAGCTCTCAAAGAGTTTGCAGAGTCCTTCCAGGAGCGCAACCCTCATCTGCGGGTGTTCAATATGGTGCTGCACATGGACGAGGCCACGCCCCACCTCCATGTGGACTTCGTGCCAGTGGCAACGGAGCAGAGCCGGGGCCTCTCAACGCGGGTATCAATGAAACAGGCGTTAAAGCAACAGGGATTTGAAGGGCTGGGCCGGAAGCAGACGGAATGGAAAGCCTGGATGGAACGGGA
>NZ_QUEH01000046.1:0-490 GCF_003477935.1 Clostridium sp. AF32-12BH
TGTTACGCTTTAGAAGCCGTTTTCAGCCCTCCGAGGGTAAATATACCGGCCCCCTCTCTACTGCGCCCGGAAAGCCGCATAAATCAAGGCTTTTTTGTCCTCTAAATGCGAACATACCAGGGTAGAAGTTTAAGGGCCAGTGCTTGGGTAAACGGTCAGAAACATATATTGACATTGTAAATAAAAAGTTATACAATGGATATAATGAGAGTGAAAGGAGTTGCTACCTATGGCAAATACAAATATTAACATTCGTATGGACGCAGACTTGAAGCGGCAGTTTGAGGCGTTCTGTGCTGATATGGGAATGACGATGACAACGGCGTTCAATGTTTTTGCGCGTAAGGCTGTGAGGGAGTATAGAATACCCTTTGAAATTAGCGGCGATGTGCCGAACGCGGAAACTGTTGAAGCAATCAAGGAAGTAAAGAGAATGAAAGCCGATCCGAGCCTCGGCAAGACCTATTCCAATGTCGATCAGATGATGGAG
>NZ_QUEH01000046.1:500-1393 GCF_003477935.1 Clostridium sp. AF32-12BH
ACCTATTCCAATGTCGATCAGATGATGGAGGAGCTGCTTGCTGATGTATAACATAAGACCAACCACAAAGTTTCAGAAGGATTTGAAGCGCGTGAAAAAGCGCGGCTTTGATATTTCTTTGCTGACGGATATTATTAAAAAGTTGGCTGCGGGGGAGCCGTTGCCAGAGAAGAACAGGGATCACCAACTTTCCGGGGATTATGCTGGGTGTCGTGAGTGCCACATTACGCCGGATTGGTTGCTGATCTACGAAGTGGACGGGGACGAGCTGATTTTGTATCTCACCCGGACGGGATCGCATAGCGATTTATTTTAGGGGAAGGAGGAAAGGTCTATGAGCTGGGATAAAGAGAGGATCGCGCAGTTGCAGCTCCCCGATCCGGCAGACGATGATCCGCACTCTCGGCTGCTCCTGGAAGGGGACGGCATACACGCAGGGCAGGGTTTTACCGCCTTGTTTCCTGATGGCTGGCACGAGATTACCCTTGAAGTAGCCTGGGAGCCAACAGGCCCCGGCTGCTGGTACATATCTACGCCTGGGTTTGAGGGCGTGTGTCCTGTGGGCCTGTTCGTGAAAGTATGAAAACAATCCGGCAGATAGCGGACGAGATAGGGGTATCAAAGACAGCAGTAAATAAACAAATCGCAAACCTTGGTTTGCGATCAGGTTTGCGAAAAAACGGAAACCAGTTTGCGATTGATGAACACCAGGAAGCCTTGATAAAAGAGGCTTTTTCTGAAAAATCGCAAACCGAAATCGAAAACAAAACGCAAACTAAAACGCAAACCGAAAACCACGAAGTTTCCGATTTGGTTTGCGTTTTACAGGCCACCATCGACACACTGCAAGGGCAGCTTGAAGTAAAAGACAGGCAGATTGAAAAGCTGACGGA
>NZ_QUEH01000048.1:0-1266 GCF_003477935.1 Clostridium sp. AF32-12BH
GCCTTGTCAACCTCACCTTTCGGCACCGTCACCGCAATTCCGTTTCCCTTCCTGTCCTCAAAATGGCCCTTCCTCTCGAAAGATCCTTCTGGGAAGATCTCACGATAAAACTCATACGGCTCCACCGGCTCCAAAAACTTCTCTAAATGCTCGTTCTTTTCCCTGTAAAGTTCCCGCAGCCGTTCCAGGGCTTCTTGCTGATCCGCCATTCCTTACACCTCTTTTCGTACATTCTGCAAACCCATAGGGGGAAAAGGGGAAGCCAAAGAGCGGCCCCTTCGGGGCCTTAAAGAGAAAGTCACCTCCCCCTTTTCCCCCTCGCTCTGGGGCATGGAAATGATGGAAAACCTTTCAGGTTTACCACATTCCCACACCCCGCCGCTCACCCCCATAACCCCCTCCGACTTTCTCCCTGTCAGAGAGAGAATATTTTATTATATTTTCCCTGGCCTAAAGGCCATAGGGGGGCATATATTATCAATATATTTTTTCCCTATTTTACGACAAACCCATTTCAGCTTGTCCCCCCCATAGGGGGCATATATTATCAATATATTTTTTCCCTATTTTCTGTTGATATTATAGCCTGTCCGGGTGGCTCTTGCAAGGCCCCCGGACAGGCTTCTTTTACAGCTCCATACCGCCCCAGGTATGGCCCCGTTCCTGATCTCTTTCCGGCTGCTGCACCTCTGGCACAGGTAGCAGCTCACGCGCCTTTTCGACCAGAGGACGGAACTGCTCTGGCAAGTGCCGATCCAGGAAATCCAGCACCGCCCCGATCCCTTCCCGGAGCCGCGCCGAAAACCCGCGCTCCCGGCTCAAATCTTCTTCCAGGTATTCCACCTGCACTTTGAGCTGCCGGTTTTCATTTTCAAGCCGCTGCCGCTCCTGGGCCTCCTTCAGCTTTTCTTTCGTCGAGGGGATTTTCTGCTGAAGCTGTTGGTTTTCTACCTTCAGCTCCCGCACCTTCTGCTCTGCCGCCGCGCCCCGGATCACCGCCGCCTTCAGCTCCTTCACCTGCTCCACCGTCACGCCCTTGACGGCCCCTGTCAGCGTCTTTTCCGGCTGTATTGCGTCCAGATCGGGCTTGACCTTCTCCACCGCTTTCAGCAGCTTCACATTCCCTTGCAGGGCCTTTCTCTGCTTTTCCAAGGCCGCGATCTCCTGCTCTGCCGCTATCACCTGTTCCTGGACAGCTTCAAGCCGCTGGGCCGCTGCTCTGTACTCTGGCAGCTCCATATGAGGCCGGCCACCGCCCAGGCTGAT
>NZ_QUEH01000049.1:0-1083 GCF_003477935.1 Clostridium sp. AF32-12BH
AATGACCAGCCTGTGTGGGATATGCTTCCCCGGCGATGTAGCGCCATGAATTTTGGCAGGGATATGGAGGAACCCTGACCAAAACGAGCGTACCAAAGGGAGCGATACGCCGCTGTGAGATTCAGGGGAGGAACGACACCGGGGAGAACTGGCGAACTGACACCGAAATGATACCGAAACACAACAATCTGATAGGGGGACAGTCTACCCTATCGCTGATACTTCGGGAGATTTTAAGCGGCTCTATGGCTGTAATTTTACCGAAAATCGCCCCGAAACCATACACTAAAACGGGAGGAAGCGCAATATGCCGAGAATGAGCAAAAAGAGGAAGTATGAGCTTTCCTTTTACCTCAATGACCGGGGGCGTGTCACTTACAACGAATTATGCCGGAAATGCCAGCATGGGTGCAAGCAGAGCTTCCGGGCGGTTGTGATTGACTGCCCCTGTTATTTATCCAAACGAGCAAAGAAAAAGGAGGAACACACAGAATGAATTTTGAATTTATGACGATAGACACACCATTGCCGCCCTGTATGCCTTTTCCCAGAGCGTTGACAGGATTTCCAGTCAGCAGCACCGCAAAGATCATGTACTGCCGGATGCTGGACGCTATGCTCTCCAAAGGGCAGGAGGACGAGAACGGAATCCTCTTTGTCTGCTTCCCTGTCACAGCCATTGCCGCAGTCCTGTCCCGCAGCTCCATGACGGTCAAGCGTTCTCTGAATGAACTGGAAACTGCCGGACTTATCATGCGGGTGCGTCAGGGCATTGGAGAACCAAACCGGATTTATGTGCTGATACCGGGAAAGGAGGACGCTGCCCTTGCCTGATACCTCAAAGCTGGAAAAACTCAATCGGGAGTTGGAAAAAAGCGAAAAGAAACTGCGGAAAGCCATCAATGATGAAAAGGCATTGCAGCACCAGTTGAAACAGCTTACCCGAAAGGAACGGACGCACCGGCTCTGTACCCGTGGCGGTATGCTGGAAAGTTTTCTGCAAGAGCCGGAACGCCTGACAGATGATGATGTCATGCTGTTGTTGAAACTCATTTTTCACAGACAGGACACGCAGGAACTATT
>NZ_QUEH01000005.1:0-1301 GCF_003477935.1 Clostridium sp. AF32-12BH
AATAACTCGTTTTAAATAACGAACCTAAGACCAGCGATACAACGCTATGTATCGTAGATAAGTAACCCGCACCCGCAGGTGAACATCAATTGGTTAAGCTATAAAGAGCGCAGGGTGGATGCCTTGGCACTAAGAGCCGATGAAAGACGTGATAAGCTGCGAAAAGCTTCGGGGAGGAGCAAATATCCATTGATCCGGAGATATCTGAATGGGGAAACCTGGCTGAGAAGACCTCAGTCGTCGTAACGTGAATCCATAGCGTTACGTCGGGAACCGCCTGAACTGAAACATCTAAGTAGGGCGAGGAAAAGAAAGAAAACTCGATTTCCAAAGTAGCGGCGAGCGAAATGGAAAGAGCCTAAACCGGAGCGCGTGCGTTCCGGGGTTACGGACTGCAACAAGTGAGTCGATTTGTTAGTGGAACGGTCTGGGAAGTCCGGCCACAGAGGGTGAAAGCCCCGTACACGAAAACAATAGACAGCGAGCAGGATCCAAAGTACCACGAGACACGAGAAACCTTGTGGGAATTCGGGGGGACCACCCCCCAAGGCTAAATACTCCTTAGTGACCGATAGCGCATAGTACTGTGAAGGAAAGGTGAAAAGGACCCCGGGAGGGGAGTGAAAGAGAACCTGAAACCCTGTGTTTACAAGCTGTGGAAGCACTTTATATGTGCAACCGCGTACTTTTTGTAGAACGGTCCGGCGAGTTACCTGTACTGGCAAGGTTAAGCACTCAAGGTGCGGAGCCGAAGGGAAACCAAGTCTTAATAGGGCCAAAGTCAGTATGGGTAGACCCGAAACCGGGTGATCTATCCATGTCCAGGTTGAAGCTGCCGTAAAAGGCGGTGGAGGACCGAACACACATCCGTTGAAAAGGGTGGTGATGAGGTGTGGATAGGGGAGAAATTCCAATCGAACCCGGAGATAGCTGGTTCTCCTCGAAATAGCTTTAGGGCTAGCCTCGTGTTAGTCTCCTGGAGGTAGAGCACTGAATTCTTAAGGGGGCGTCAAAGCTTACCAAGAGATATCAAACTCCGAATGCCAGAGAGATGATGCACGGGAGTCAGACGGCACGAGATAAGTTGGGTCGTCAAAAGGGAAAGAGCCCAGACCACCAGCTAAGGTCCCAAAGTGCGTGTTAAGTGGAAAAGGATGTGGGATTTCGAAGACAACTAGGATGTTGGCTCAGAAGCAGCCACACATTCAAAGAGTGCGTAATAGCTCACTAGTCGAGAGGTCCTGCGCCGAAAATGTCCGGGGCTGAAACACGACACCGAAGCTGTGGACTTGTCATTAGAC
>NZ_QUEH01000005.1:1311-241514 GCF_003477935.1 Clostridium sp. AF32-12BH
AATGTCCGGGGCTGAAACACGACACCGAAGCTGTGGACTTGCCTATGGCAAGTGGTAGAGGAGCATTCTTAACTGCGGCGAAGCAGTACCGATAAGGAGCTGTGGAGTGTTAAGAAGAGAGAATGCCGGAATGAGTAGCGAGATGGAGGTGGGAATCCTCCAGGCCGAATATCTAAGGTTTCCAGAGTAAAGCTGATCTGCTCTGGGTAAGTCGGGACCTAAGGCAAGGTCGAAAGACGTAGTCGATGGACAACAGGTTGAAATTCCTGTACCACATATCATCAGAACTGTGGGGACACAGGACGATAACCAGACCCGGGAATGAAAAGACCGGGGCAAGCGAAGAAGGAGTTAAGCCGGCAAATCCGCTTAACAATCCGAAAGCGTGATGCGGACCGAACAAAAGTAGGGAAGCTGGTAATTCGAACTGTCAAGAAAAGCCGCTATTGTGTGATATGTGCCCGTACCGTAAACCGACACAGGTGGATGAGGAGAGAATCCTAAGGCCGGCGGGAGAAGCATTGTTAAGGAACTCGGCAAAATGACCCTGTAACTTCGGGATAAAGGGTGCCTGCGCAAGCAGGCCGCAGAGAATAGGCTCAAGCAACTGTTTAGCAAAAACACAGGTCTATGCAAAACCGAAAGGTGAGGTATATGGGCTGACGCCTGCCCGGTGCTGGAAGGTTAAGAGGAGAGGTTAGAGCAATCGAAGCTTTGAATTTAAGCCCCAGTAAACGGCGGCCGTAACTATAACGGTCCTAAGGTAGCGAAATTCCTTGTCGGGTAAGTTCCGACCCGCACGAAAGGCGTAATGATTTGAGCGCTGTCTCGACAATGCACCCGGTGAAATTGAAGTACCAGTGAAGATGCTGGTTACCTGCGCCAGGACGGAAAGACCCCATGGAGCTTTACTCCAGCTTGATACTGGGATTCGGTTATACATGTACAGGATAGGTGGGAGGCTAAGAAATGAGGACGCCAGTCTTCATGGAGCCGCTGTTGGGATACCACCCTTGTGTGACTGGGTTTCTAACCTGCAGCCGTGACCCGGCTGGGGGACAATGTCAGGTGGGGAGTTTGACTGGGGCGGTCGCCTCCGAAAGGGGATCGGAGGCGCTCAAAGGTTCCCTCAGAATGGTTGGAAACCATTTGCAGAGTGCAAAGGCATAAGGGAGCTTGACTGCGAGACCGACGGGTCGAGCAGGTAGGAAACTAGGACTTAGTGATCCGGTGGTATAAAGTGGGATTGCCATCGCTCAACGGATAAAAGCTACCCTGGGGATAACAGGCTTATCACTCCCAAGAGTTCACATCGACGGAGTGGTTTGGCACCTCGATGTCGGCTCATCGCATCCTGGGGCTGAAGTAGGTCCCAAGGGTTGGGCTGTTCGCCCATTAAAGCGGTACGCGAGCTGGGTTCAGAACGTCGTGAGACAGTTCGGTCCCTATCCGGCGTGGGCGTAGGATATTTGAGAGGAGCTGTCCTTAGTACGAGAGGACCGGGATGGACTGACCTCTGGTGCATCGGTTGGGTATCAAACCCATGGCCGAGTAGCCAAGTCGGGACGGGATAAACGCTGAAGGCATCTAAGCGTGAAGCCCCCCTCAAGATGAGATATCCCATACGCAAGTAGTAAGACCCCTTGAAGACGACGAGGTAGATAGGGCAGAGGTGGAAGTGTGGTAACACATGCAGCTGACTGTCACTAATAGGTCGAGGGCTTAACCAAGACGGTTTAGGTAAGAGAAAACGGATGAAATTCAATATGTGGTTTTGAGGGTATATACCTTCCTATTTAGATGTATTCCTCGATAGCTCAGTCGGTAGAGCACGCGGCTGTTAACCGCGCTGTCGTAGGTTCAAGTCCTACTCGGGGAGCTGGTCTGAAAGGACCTCAAGGTTTCGGACCTTTAGCTCAGTTGGTTAGAGCAACCGGCTCATAACCGGTCGGTCCTGGGTTCGAGTCCCTGAAGGTCCATTTTCAAATCCAATTTTATTATTATTTTGGCCTGGTGGCTCAGCTGGTTAGAGCGCCGCCCTGTCACGGCGGAGGTCGTGGGTTCGAACCCCATCCGGGTCGCTGATCTGTCGATCAGATCGTTACAATTCCATATTGGAAAAGGGGTCTTAGCTCAGCTGGGAGAGCATCTGCCTTACAAGCAGAGGGTCATAGGTTCGAGCCCTATAGGCCCCATTTGGCGAGTCAGCCATAGATGCCGCAGTGGCGGAACTGGCAGACGCACAGGACTTAAAATCCTGCGGGACTAATCTCCCGTGCCGGTTCGATTCCGGCCTGCGGCATTTACGTGAAAGGTATTTCTGTATTTACAGAGATACCTTTTTTTGTTACTCTAAGAGAGTAGTGAAACAGAAGGAGAATTGAGAGCAGATAGGGAAAAGAACTTTAAAGAAAGAATATTGTTTTCAGGCAGCAACAAAATAGAGACGATCAAGAGAAGGGAAGATAGCGATGATAAGAAAAACAGCACGCGAAACAGTACTTTATTATAATCCGGAAGCATCATCAAAAGTTGTAAAATTAAAAGGAGTCCTGGTGCGCATGGGGATTCGAATCCGAAATGTGACGCCAGAACAGTTTGACGAAACGGTAGGAGCCCTTGCCGGGATTTCAGGATTTGAAAAAGAAAATCAAAATAAAGAGCAGTTGGTAAGGAATCTGCAGGAGCAGCGCCAGGAACCAAGCCAGGATCAGAATCAAGACCAGCATCCGATGATTCAGGATGAAGTACTGGTTATGCATGGATTTACGAGCCGCCGGATCGATGAACTTCTGGCGGCATTTCGAAAGGCAGGAGTTGTGAAGGTAGAATTGAAGGCCATTGTGACGGAAACGAATGCGCACTGGACATTTTACCATCTGTATGAAGAAATTAAAGAGGAACATGAACGTATGACGAAAGGCGGGGCAAATGCAGAGGGATAAGGCAATGTCAGATGAGCCGATTTTGCGAAAAAGAGTTTCTGGCAAACGGGCGGGGCTATTCCTTCTTTGTGTTATGCTGCTGTGCAGTGCCTGCTCAGCTCCAAAAGAGGAAAAAACGAAAGAAAAAACAGTGCTAGAATTATGGCATTACTGGGCGAGACAGGATTCAAGACAGTGTTTGGCTGGCATGATCCAGGAATTTAATGCGATGCATGAGGATATTGAGGTTCGGGCGAATTATATCGCAGATGAAGATTTTAAAAAGCGTCTGGTATTGGCGGCAGCCTCCGGAGAAACTCCGGATTTGGCGATTGTAGACTCTTCGGATGTCCAATATTATGATAAGGCGGGGATTTTATCCGATCTTTCTGAAGAGGTGAACGAGACGGAATATCTTTCCAGGGCTATGATCAGCTGCCGGGCAAAGGATGGACGCATCATAGGACTTCCATTAGGCTTAAACTGTCTGATTTTTTATTACAATACGGATATTTTGAAGCAGGCAGGGATAGAACCGCCTGAAACACTTGAGGAGTTTGTAAGAGCGGCAGAAGCGGTCACAACCGACCAGATATCCGGATGCGCATTTCCGGCCTTGCAAAGTGAGGAAAGCAGTTTTTGTTTTTTACCGATCCTATGGAATTATGGGGGAAGTCTTGCCCAGATTGATTCCCCGGCGGGAGAGGAAGCCTTTGGATTCCTGAAGCAGCTTGCGCAGAATGGTGCATTGAGTGAAGATAATGTCAATATGACCTTATCGGATATTGGATGGGAATTTGCGAATGGAAATATAGCAATGGCGTTTATGACATCTGGTTATGAATATGAGATTCGAAAAGAAAATCCTTCTTTGCATTTTGCGATGGCAAAGCTTCCCTGTGGAGAGAACGCGGTTACGGTCAGTGGTGGGGAAGTTCTCGCCGTGACAGACCCGGAACACGAGGTGGCTGCCAGAGAATTTGTAAAATTCATGTCGGAACCGGCACAGGTGAAGAAGTGTCAGGATAGTATGGGATATCTTGCTGCAAGAAGAGATATGCTGAAAGAGCAGATCGGCCGGGACCCGGAGAAAAAGGCATACTGGGATTATCTGAAACAGGCGAAACTCCGGGAAATAGAGGCTTACTGGCCATCCTTGTCGATGGAAATTGCAGAAAGCATTAACCGTGTGATCCTGGGGCAGGATGACCCGGATGAGTTAAAACAGCTTTCTGAACGCATCAGCCGGATCAGGAGGGAGAACTATGAAAAAGAGTAGAAGCCTGCGCTCCATGATTTTTTTCCTGGCAGTTGTTCTGGTAATCCCCATTCTTGGTTTTTCTTTGTATTTGCAGCTGCAGACGTGGAAACTTATGCAATCGAATTTGCAGAGAGAATTGGAGGGGGAGTTATATACAGAGAATCACATGCTTCAAATGATCATGGATAAGTACGATATGGTCCTTTATGATTTTTGTACAGATGATGAGATCATAGATCTGGTGGAGCAGATCAATGAAGCAGAGAAGGCCTCCGATGCAGTAAAATATCAGATTCGGCGGAATCTGTCGCATCTATGCAACCGAAATGCCGGGATTGAAGGAATTACGCTGATTACGGAGTCTGGTACGATCTGCTTTTATGACCGGAGAGCAGCCTCTTTTGTGTCAACCAAATGGGCAAATCAGGTATCTCCCGGAGACATGCAGGGAAAGATGGCTGTCTATCACGGAAATTCTTATCAGAATGAAGGGGAAGATACTTCGCTCCATATGCTTCAGCTTACAAGAAAGCTCGCAGATTACCGGAATATCAACCGCAGAATCGGGACCGTGATCCTGAGTGTTGACCAGTCTGTACTCTGGGAAGAAATTCAGGCCGATGGGAACTCTTCGGTATATGTCTGTGAAGGGGATACTATCATTGCAGCGGCAGATGCCAGACAGATCGGGAGCAGTATTTCCACGAAACCGCACCGGGGATACCGGGTACTGGAAACAGAGAATAAAAAAACAGGATGGAATATATATCATTTTTATTCGATCGCCCAGTACGATCAGGTGGTAAAACGTAATATTGGAATTGGTCTTGGGACTTTGGTAGCGTTAACGATTTTATCAACATCCATTGTCTGGCTCATGACCAGACCGGTATTGGATGAGGTTGGAAAACTGGTGTACGCAATGTCCGAAATAGAAAATGGAAATTTTTCGGTTCAGATTTCAGGCGTTGCGAATCCACGAAATGAAGTGGAGCGGATTGAAGCCGGCTTCAATGAGATGTCCAGCCAGTTAAAGAAGCTGGTTGAGGCGGTGAAGCAGTCAACAGTAGAACAGAAAAATGCGGAACTTCAGGCAATGGAAGCACAGATCGATCCTCATTTTTTGTACAACACCCTGGATACGATCAACTGGAAGGCTCTGGAGCATGATGATTATGAGGTAAGCGCAATGGTTGGGGCCCTGGCAGATATCCTGCGCTATTCGATTCGGAATCCGGGAGATATGGTAAGCATTAGCCAGGAGCTTTCCTGGCTGGATCATTATATCATGCTTCAGAAGGAAAAACTGGAGCAGCCACTTCAGGTGATCACGGATGTTCCACCGGAACTGTTAGGGTATCGGATTCATAAAATGCTTCTTCAGCCATTTGTGGAAAACGCGATCAATCATGGTTTTCGCCGGATGATATCGCCGTGTAAGATTGAAATTTCCATGAAACTTCTGGACGAACAGTTTTATATCCGGATCCGGGATAACGGATGCGGAATTTCGCCAGCGCTTGTAAGAGAATTGAATGATAAAAACAGTGATTCCGGCCATCATGTCGGCATTGCCAATGTCAGAAAACGTCTGGAACTTTACTACGGGGAAGATCACGCGATGTATTTTGAAAGTCAGGAAGGTTCCGGAACCAGTGTGCATCTGTTTATTCGAGCGGTATGTGGAGGCAATCAGAATGAAAATTATAATAGTGGAAGATGAGAAATCGATTCGCAACGGACTGACGAAGATGCTCCCGAAACTGAGTCCGGATTATGAAGTTATGGGTGCGGCAAAAGATGGTCTGGAAGGATATCACAGGATTTTGGACGAAAATCCGGATCTCGTGATCATGGACATCCAGATGCCGGAGATGGATGGGTTGACCATGCTGGAAAAACTGCGGGAAAAGGGGTTTCAGGGAAAGGCTGTAGTTTTAACGGCATATTCGGATTTTTCGTATGCCAAACGGGCGATTGAACTGGGAATTGAAAATTACCTGCTGAAACCGATTAAGATCGATGAATTAAAGAAAACACTGGAGGCTGTGAATTTATCACTCCGTCAGGAAGCCGGTACGCGGAAAATGCAGGAAAAGCTGCTGTCATTAGAACAGATATTTCGCTCTGCGCTTTTGGCAGAGCTTACGGTGGATGAAGAACTGGAGTCTTATGCAGAATCCATGTACGGGTTAAACAGCCATGGTACATTTGCGGTTCTGATGGCATATCTGAGTGATTATTACGATGAGTATTATGGACCGGCAGAGCGCTTTCTGGAGCCATATCTGTCGGCTGGAACGGAATATTCGGTCTGCATGCTGACAACCGTGCGCTATCGTGCGATCGTGATGGTATTTTACAATATAAGAGATCCGGAAAAAATTCGAAACTGGTATGAAAAACGTGTGATCCCTGCAGCCTACCGAAGTCTGGAGCATGCGCCGATCTTTTGCTGGACGGTTTGTGAGGGACTGACCTCCCTGTCCTCAGGGTTTGAAAAACTGGAACAGGCCAGAATGTGGAAGCTGTGCTTCCCGGAAGGAAGTCTGATGACAGAGGAACAGATCCGGGCGACCAAAACGGTTCCAATTAAGTATTCACCGGATCTGGAATCCCAGCTGAAGCAGGCAGTGGTAAAGCGGGATAAGGTGGCTTATGACCGGATTTTAGAGCAGCTCATTGCCTATTGCGTGGAGGAGCCGCATCATCCGGATGAAATCCGTGAGGCGTGGGCGAGACTGGTCGTAGCGATGGTTACGGTTTCCAATTCCATGGGACGGGTTACCGATAATATTTCCATGCGTCATACTATGGAGGGATTGTCCCAGGCGATTTCCTGGCAGCGAATCCGGCAGCTGATGCAGCATTTTTATGATGAGATCACCGGAGTACACGATCAGCCGGAACATGTCAGTTTATTGGTAAAAAAAGCACTTTCCCTGATCGAGACTTACTATAGCCAGGGGATTACACTGGAGGAACTGGCCGAACGTCTTTGCGTGACCGACGAATATTTGAGTACGCTGATCAAAAAAGAAACCGGTATGTCGTTTACGGAAACCCTGCGGAAAGTGCGAATTGAACGCATGAAGGAATTGCTCCTGCATTCCGGGCTGAAGCTGAATCAGATTGCGGAAATGGTGGGATATTCGGATCCAAAGTACATGAGTAAGGTATTTAAGGAAGAAGTTGGCATGCTTCCGGCCCAATTCCGGAAACAGAATCATTGACAAAGGAATAACACCTTAAATAGTTACTCCTTTTTAAAAAATTTCCTCTTTGCATTTTCTGCGAAAATGGTAGAATAATGTCAACATAAAAAAGATGACATCATACAATTGTGTATTGTTTTATAGGATGCAGGTAACGGGAACGATAGGAACCGTTATCAATGCAGAGTAAAGAAGGAGTGACCATTATGAGAGAGATGAATCTGACTTTCCGTAATCCGGATGAAGTACTGGATTTTGTAAAAACAGTAGAGCAGTACCCGTTTGATATGGATCTCTGCCGCGGCAGCGTTGTAGTAGATGCCAAATCTTTACTGGGTATCATGAACCTGGGTTTTAACCAGACTGTAAATTTAAAGATTTACAGCAATGACTGCACCGATCTTTTCCACAATATTGAGAAGTTCAGAGCAGCATAAGAATACGAGACTTTCAATTATTTGTTCCCCCATACCGGACAGGATAGCGCATGCTATTCTGTCTTTTATTTTATGGAAAGATGTGGTAAAATCGAAGTAATTTCGCAAAAAAATCAAAGGATTCTGATGGTAAGAAGCGTAAGTCCGCTATGTGCGGATTCATCTTTCCAAGATGCACAGTTACCACAAAGAATAAAAACAGATGAGGAGAGAAAAATGTACAAGATTGTTTCCCGCTTACTGATCTACGGCGATATGCCGAACGATACGATTTTAATGCAGCTGGCCGATATCACCCGCAAAGCAGACGATAAAAGCCAGACGAAAGAAGAACTGCTTACCAGGACTTTTACCCAGATCAAACACCTGCTTCAGGTGGCAACGGATTACGGGTTTGATAAAAACTTATGGCAGAACTATCTGACCTTTCTGCTGATCACCAATGAAAATCCGTTCAGCATTACCTGCGAGAAGGTAGGGGCGAACGACGGCAGTGTCAATTATTTTGCGAAGAGTGATTTTAAGGCATTTATGGAGCTGTTCCATTACGATTTCAGCGGTCTGGAGGAGTATCTTGGTATTGATTGCTTTACCCGCCTGACCAACTATAAGGCGATTGGCAAAAAGGACCTGATGTACAATAAGAATGTCAGTGAAAAGGTTCGTATGCTGAGCGAAAAGCTGGCAGCAGCAGCAGATGAGGAGGCATTCTTTGACGCAGTGACCGGCTTCTACAAAGCTTATGGTGTCGGCATGTTTGGTCTGAACAAGGCATTCCGCATTCAGTCCCGTGAGGATGGCGGCGTGAACTTCTGTGCGATCAACAATATGGATGCCGTTATGCTGGATGACCTGATCGGTTACGAAATCCAGAAGAAGAAACTGGTGGACAATACCCTCGCTTTTGTGGAAGGCAAGAAAGCCAACAATGTTCTGCTGTTTGGTGACAGCGGTACCGGTAAGTCTACCAGTATCAAAGCGATTGTCAATGAATTTTATGATCAGGGTCTGCGCATGATCGAGATCTATAAGCATCAGTTTAAGGATCTGTCTTCCGTGATCGCCCAGATCAAGAACCGCAATTACCGGTTCATTATTTACATGGATGATCTGTCTTTCGAGGAGTTTGAGATTGAGTATAAATTCTTAAAAGCTGTTATCGAGGGTGGCGTTGAGACCAAGCCGGACAACATCCTGATCTACGCAACTTCCAACCGCAGACATTTGATCAAAGAAAACTGGAGCGACCGTGATGATGTCGAAAGCCAGAATGGTATGCATCGTTCCGATACGATGGAAGAGAAGCTGTCCCTGGTAAACCGTTTTGGTGTGACCATCAACTACTCCAAGCCGTCCCAGAAGGAATATTTCAACATTGTGGTTGAGCTGGCTCACCGTGTAGGACTCACCATGTCGGATGACGAACTCCGTGCGGAAGCAAACAAGTGGGAATTAAGCCACGGCGGAATTTCCGGACGTACTGCACAGCAGTTTATCAATTATCTGCTGGGAACCGTGTAAAATTAGTCTGGCAAAACGGTCTGTCTGCGGGATATGCAGGTGCATGTGTGCAAGAAAAAATTTGGAATCCTGTTTTGAAAAACAGGTTGGGAAGCAGCAAAGAATGGCGTATCTAAGCCATTTCTTAGCTGCTTTTTCCTTGTGAAAAACCAGGGAAAAAGGCTTTTGAAAATTTTTTTAAAAAAGTTTTTAAAAAGTGTTGACAAAACAGGAAACATGCGGTATCATATACATCGTTGCAGCGAACAAGAGCTCAACAAAATAAAAGAATATGTGTGCGTAGCTCAGCTGGATAGAGCACTTGGCTACGGACCAAGGTGTCGGGAGTTCGAATCTTCTCGCGCACGTATCGGAAAGGCATTCTCATGAGAGAGTGCCTTTTTTCTTTGCTTTATAGAAAATTTTCTTCTATCATAAAAATAAAAGAATCTTTTTGGCGATTACTGCCATTGTCAAAAAATGACCAGCAAATATAATAAGGATGATCTTTGAGGGCGATGAGAAAAAACCTCATCTCTTCTAAAAACCGGTTGATTTTGTCTGTATTCATTCTGTTTGGCCAGCAGCGAGATCGCGGTGCAAAATAAATCGGGGATGACTATGGTTAAATAAAAAAAGGGGGTCATTTTTCTTATTCTTGTGAGTATCGCAATTGTAATCCTGCTGGTATTCAAAGGTGTCCCGGTATTCTATTCTGCATTTATTGCGTCGTTGGTATACCTTCTGACTGAAGCATTGTTTACTGGTGCCGGTGCAGGTACTTCTTCCGGATGGTTCCTTCATATGCAACCCTGTGTGGACTTCTGGTAGGTACATTCAGCAACCCGGTTATCGCATCGGCTGTTACCGTAGGTGGTCTTGCCGGTGTTACCGGATCTGGCACCGGTGGTATTGGTCTTGCTATGCCGGTAATCATTGAAAACTTTATTGGTGATATTGCAACCAACCCGAATCATGTAAATCTGGAAGTTCTGTCCCGTTGTACTTCCATTGCAGCACTGACCCTGGATTCCCTTCCGCATTGCGGACTGGTTGTTTCGGTTATCAGTTATACCGGAAACACCCATCGGAATTCTTATCTGCAGACAGGTGCAGTTAACGTAGTCTGCCCGATCATTACACTCCTTCTGATGCTTGCATTTGTAGCAGTGACAGGATGTGCATATCTTCCGGCATAACCGATTGTAAAAATAAATTTCATTGGCCAACAACACACCCTCCGTTTTACAGAAATGTAAGCGGAGGGTGTTGTGGATGAAAAAGAGTCTGCTATAATAAAAGAAGATCACGCGAGAGGAGAGAAACGATGGAACTTAAGTATATTTTACTGGAAAAGAACGACAGGATCGCGACCATTACCTTTCACAGACCGGAGGCGCTGAATGCACTCAACAGTGCGCTTCTTTCTGATCTGGATGCTGCGGTGGATGATGTCATCGCGGATGATGCCGTGCGTGTGGTAGTATTTACGGGAGAAGGAAAATCTTTTATTGCAGGAGCGGACATCAAAGAGATGGATGGCGGCAGTGCCATGGAGGCAATCCGTTATTCCCGCAAGGGTGCTGCATTATTCCGAAAAATCGAGCTGATGGATAAGCCAACGATCGCGGCAGTGAATGGCTATGCGTTTGGTGGTGGATTTGAGTTCATCCTGTGCACGGACATCCGTTTCGCCTGCAGCAAAGCCAAGCTCCGTCTTCCAGAGGTGACTCTGGGAATTACAACAGGTTTCAATGGAAGTCTTCGTCTTCCGAAGTGTGTTGGAATCAACAAGGCAAAGGAGATCATGTTTACCGGGAAGATGCTGACGGCTGCGGATGCACTGGAGCTTGGTATTTTAAATTATGTGACGGAACCGGAAAATCTGATGGAGGAAGTTTACAAAATGGCCAGTCAGATTGCAGATCATTCGGCTTCAGCGATTGCGATGGTGAAGGCAATGGTGAATGCCGGAATCGATGCAGATATCGACACTGGCATGAATATCGAACTTGGCTATATGGCGGCCTGCTTTGGAACACCGGATCAGATTGAGGGATTTACTGCGTTTAAGGAGAAAAGAGCAGCAAAGTTCCGCTGATGATAAAAATTCAGGATGAGAAAAACGAGAAGGAGATAAAAGAATATGACAGGAATGTATCTGGAAGAGTTCTGTGTCCCGGTGAAGCGGAATCAACACCTTTCCGTAAATGATCAGGATTGCTGGATCATTTTGATGAAAGATTTTTAAGTCTTCCGCTGTGCGGACAGTCCAGAGTGTAATGCCTCGCTGGTCTTTGAAAGAAACCTGCTTTTTCCCGATGACAGTACTTGCAAAATTGGCGGGAACAGCGATGATCTGCCGGGCATTTGGGTGATCTGCAAGGATCAGGCGGACACGGAAACCCTCTCCGATCTGGTTATAAAGATCTTTCATGACGTTTCTGACTGATCTTGCAGTAATAGGGAAAGAATGCAAAAGCCATGGCAGCAGGCATGAGAAGCATGATTGGACTTATTCCCACAGTCAGGATGCCTGCCAGCGCAAGAATGGCAATCACTGCGATGACTGCGGGGGAAGAATATTCTACGATCTGCATAAAATGACTTTGGAAAAGAGCATGGGCTGACTGATAAAGTCCGAGTGCTATGTCATCTTCCTGGGCGGTACAGTCGGTAAAACCGTATTCTGTTCTGGCCTGTTCTGGTGTAATCATAAAAACCCCTCTTTGCTGTTGTAAGATAAAAAAGCAGCTGACGGATGCCATAGCAGATGGATCAGCAGCTGTCTGCTATCGTAACACAGACAAATGGGAATGTCCATAGAGATCGTGACCAAGAACGACTTGTAAAAAAAGTGTGAATAACGTATAATTGTGATATAAATGATAGAATACTCACATGATGGGAGAGAAAAAGAGAATAAAAGAAAGTGAGCGGGAAAGCGAATTATGATGCCGCAGGAATATGTGAGCAGTGATGCGATTTACGAAGATTTATGCAACAAGATAGAAAAACTGGTTTATCTTCCAGGAGAGAAGATCAGTGAGAATGAATTATGCAAACAGTATGGAGTTACCAGACATATTGTGCGCAGTGCGATCAGCCGTCTGAAGGAACGGTTGCTGGTAACGGTTTATCCGCAGCGGGGAACCTTTGTCAGCCTGATCGACATGAAGCGTGTGGAGCTGATCCTTTTTATCCGGGAGGCAGTGGAGCAGGAGGCGATTCGTCTTTTACAGTTTTCATCCCAGGAAGTGCTCGATAAAATGCAGGAAAGCATGAAAATCTGTCTGGAAAAACAGAAAGAGGCCATGCAGCAGCAAATTGATATGGATGCGTTTTATGAGCTGGATAACGAATTTCATGGATGCTTTCTGGAGGCAGTCGGAAGAAAAGGTGTAATGGCGCTCATTAGCGAAGATTACATTCATTTCCGCCGCTGGAGAAATTTTGATGTTGGAAAGAGCCGCCGGCAGCCGGAAATCATCGAAGAGCATACTACGATCATGGAAGCATTGATGCGAAGGGATACCAAGACAGCACATGAATTGCTTCATTCACATCTGAATACAGAGACCCGGCAAAAGTATATCCAGGAACGGGTATCTCCGGAATATTTTATTTATTCCTGAGGAAAACACGGCTAAGATTGTTAAAAATGGGTCAACAACCTGGGTGCGTCGGTCTGCAAAAACGGAAAGGAAAATCACGATTTTACGTGGTTTTCTTTTTTGCATAGCGGCAGGGACACTCGCGGCAGATTTGCTGATTTTGCAAAAAATCGTTTCAAAGCACGGCGAAAACCAGGAAAAAGCCAGTATTTCAACAAGGTGCGGGTGGTTCACATGAAAAATACGCTTGCCATGAGCACGATTGAAGTGTCGGAAGCCCTGTACGAATCAATCAAAGAACTTCCGGGCATCAGCTATGTAAGCGGACCGGTTCCGATGGAGTTTGATCCGGAAGGAAATCTGGTTGAGACGGTATGGTCGGAGCAGGGCTGAGCAAATAGCGCAAAAAGGAGCAGACGATTATGGTATATACATTGGGAATTGATATCGGATCCACAACTTCCAAGTGTGTGATCCTGGAAGATGGAAAGACGATACGGGCGAAAAGCCTTGTGAAGGCCGGAACCGGACGGTTTCTGGATGTGATGGCTGGAATTTTGCAGCTGGATGTCGATGAACTCGGAGCTTACGCATTAAAAGCAGAAGAGCCGGTCCGGATCTCCAGTACCTGTACGGTATTTGCGGAATCCGAGGTCATTTCCCAGCTTTCCAAAGGTGTGAAGCTTTCGGATCTGATCGCCGGAATCTGCAATTCGGTTGCAAGCCGTACGGCAGCACTGGCAAAACGTGCGGATGTCACCGAAGTCAACGGATAAAAAATATGTCGAAATTGACATATCTGTATTTACATGCATTCCCTAATGTGATATAATTTTAACAGAATTATGGAACATAGGTCAAAACTGCTCCAATGTGGTCGAATCTGTGCATGCTATATGGAGGGTGACATGGAAAGACTGCAGTTTGCGGGCAGGAAGTTTCTGAATGGAATGAAGGAGTTAAAGGGGAGCTATCATGAGGCTGATTAAAAAAACAATTGCGGAATGTCTCAGAAGCAGGGTCAAAGAAAGTGCGGATAAAATTGCGCTGGAAGCAGATGAGCAGCGTTACACCTGGAGGGATCTGGATACCCTCAGTGATTATATGGTGGGGCGTATGCTTTCCTGCGGGATCCGGAAAGGAACACATGTGGGAATCTGGAGTACCAATTCCCCAAACTGGATCATTGTCTTTCTGGCACTGACCAAGATCGGAGCAATTCCGATTCTCTTAAATACCTGTTACAGTACCGAGGAGATGGCAAAGGTCCTCCGCTATGCAGATGCAGAGTTTGTTTATTATGGCGAAGGGTATAAGAAACTGGTTTACGAGGACATGGTTGTTTCGCTGAAAGAAGAACTGGAAGGTGTCGTAAAACGCTGGATTTATATAGGAAGAGATACCGCACGCCGCTGGATGACAGAAGAAAGCTTTGTTTTTGCAGAACGCATGAAAAAGGTCACCAAAGAAATCGGCGGCTATATCCGGAAGGTAAACCCGGACGACACAGCAGCAATTTTGTTCACCTCCGGAACGACTGCGATGCCAAAGGGCGTGATGCTGAGCCATTACAATCTGGTGAACAGTTCCCTGGAAACCTGTGAGCATATGAAATGGGATGAGTCGGACAAAATGCTGATCGCAGTTCCTTTATTCCATTGTTTTGGAATTACATCCAGCCTTTTATCCAGCATCCATACCGGATTCTGTATGCATGTGATCGAGTATTACAAGACCGTAACCGTGTTAAAGTCAGTGCAGGATTATCACTGTACGCTTTTAAATGGTGTTCCGTCCATGTTCCTTGCGGTTGTCAATAATCCGCTGCACAAGGAGTATGACTTAAGCAGCCTGCGCCGGGGAATCATTGCAGGTTCTCCGTTAAGCCCGCAGGATTATATGCTGATCCGCCGGGAAATTCCGAGTCTGGTCCTTCATGCTTCTTATGGCCAGACCGAGACATCTCCCTGTGTCAGTATCGGTGATGTGGGAGATTCGGATGAGGATAACGCCAATTCTGCAGGCAGGGTGATCCGTCACTGCGAGGTGGGAATCTTTGACAAGGATGGAAACAAGCTTCCGGTTGGAACGGATGGAGAAATCTGTGTGCGCGGATACAATGTGATGCAGGGATACTACAATCTTCCTGAGGCGACAGCAAAGGCAATTGATTCCAATGGCTGGCTTCACACCGGAGACCTGGGGCATGTAGATGAACGCAACTTCCTGTATGTAACGGGGCGCATCAAAGAAATGATCATACGGGGCGGCGAAAATATTTCCCCGCGGGAAATCGAAATGGCAATCTTAAAATATCCGGGAATCAAAGCAGTGAAGGTGATCGGGCTCCCGGCAGAAGTTTTACAGGAAATGATCGTTGCGTGCATTGTGCCGGAGGATGGAAGGACCATCAGCAATACCGGTCTGATGACGCATCTGGAAAACCATCTGGCATACTATAAGCTTCCAGCCCACATTGTGCGCTTTGAGTCGCTTCCGGTCAATGCCAGCGGTAAGATCATGCTGGGGGAACTGAAAAAGCAGGCAGCGGAGATCGTCAAAGCCAATCCGGAAGCAACCGCTACCGGAAAAGACGATCACCGGAAGAGATGATCCAGGCAAAAACAGTCCGGGTAATTTACCTGGATGCCATGTCAAAGCGGGCAGCTTGAAGAATAGAATGCCGGACACTGTATGAAGTGCACAAAATAATCATTTTGATTTCGTACAAATTAGCAAAAACGATCACAAAACAACATGTCTATGTTTACATGTTGTTAAGGATGTGTTATAATCAACACAGGTGTTAAAGAAATAACAAACGCGCCGGATTACGAAGAATCTTGTCGGAATCAGACGTGAAACGTAAAAACACGGAAATTTCATTCCGTATAATTAAAAGGAGGCAAACGATGATTCTTTCTGCGAAGTATGAATTAATGAGAAAGAACTTCCGCAATTTCGCGGAGACTGAGTTCACAACCGAGATTCAGGAACAGCTGGATAAAGAAGGTGGATTCAACGAGGAAATCTGGAAGAAGATGGCAAAATACGGCTTCTCCGGTGTTAAGATCCCGACCAAATACGGCGGTCAGGGTGGAGACAGCCTGGCATACGTTCTGATGAACGAGGAATTCTCACGTGTTTGCCCGGTACTTGCAATTTATGCAAACACCCCGAACTCCTTAGGTGGCGGTCCGCTGCTTGCATGCGGCAATGAAGAGCAGCTGCAGAAATATCTGGTTCCGGTTGCAAAAGGTGAGAAACACATCGTATTCGCATTGACTGAGCCGGGTGCAGGTTCCGATGCAGGAAGCATGACCACAAGAGCTGTGGAAGATGGTGATTACTATGTATTAAATGGCCGTAAGTGCTTCATCTCCGGTGCACCGATCGCTGATTATGCAGTTGTATTCGCAAAAACCAATCCGGCATTAAAGGGCGCAAGAGGCATTTCCATTTTCGTAGTAGATATGAAGCTGCCGGGCGTTTCCTGTGGTAAGCCGGAAGCTAAGATGGGTATCAACGGATATCCGACCAGTGATATCGTATTAGAGAATGTACGCGTACATAAGAGCGATCTGGTAGGCCCGTTAGACAAAGGTTACGGCGTTGCAATGTCCACTCTGGACGGCGGCCGTCTTGGTGTTGCAGCTCAGTCCCTGGGTCTTGCACAGGCTTGTCTGGAAGAAGCTACCAACTATGCAAAAGAGAGAAAACAGTTCGGCAAACCGATTTCCTACAATCAGGGCATCAGCTTCATGCTGGCTGATATGGCAACTGAGATCGAAGCAGCACGCTGCCTGATCTACAACACCGCTATGGCAAAGGACGCAGGTGACAAGAATGCCTCCGTTATGTGCTCCATGGCAAAATATTACGCATCTGAGATGGCAAACCGCGTAGCAGGCAAGGCAATCCAGATCCACGGTGGTTATGGTTTCATCAAAGAGTACAAAGTAGAGCGTCTGTACCGCGATGCACGCGTTATGACTCTGTATGAAGGAACCAGCCAGGTACAGCAGATCGTTATTTCCAGAAGTCTGTTAAAGTAGGAGGAAGCTTAGAATGAGAATTTTTGTATGTGTAAAACAGGTTCCGGATACTTCCGGAAAAGTTGCTGTAAAAGCAGATGGAACACTGGATCGTGCATCCATGCAGACCATCATCAACCCGGATGACCTGGCTGCTACGGAGGCAGCTCTGGAATTAAAGGATGCTACCGGTTGTCAGGTAACCGTAGTTACCATGGGGCCGCCGCCAGCAGAGGGCATGTTAAGAGAGCTGATCGCTATGGGCGCAGATGACGCAGTCCTGATCTCCGGTCGTGAGTTCGGTGGATCCGATACGTTCGCAACTTCCCAGATCATCGCAGGCGCACTGCACAACCTGGGTGTTGGACCGGAAGATGTGATCTTCTGCGGACGTCAGGCAATCGATGGCGATACCGCACAGGTTGGTCCGCAGATCGCAGAAAAATTAAACATTCCGCAGGTTACCTACGCAGCAGACATCAAGAAAGAGGGCAACTCCCTGACTGTAAAACGTCTGCTTGAGGATGGTTACATGACCGTTCAGGTTCAGACTCCTTGCCTGATCACCTGCGTAAAAGAGTTAAATGAAGTTCGTTACATGACCGTAAAGGGCATTCTGGAGTGCTGGGATAAGCCTCTGACTGTTCTGGACTACAATGCATTAAAAGACGAGCCGCTCATCGATCCGACCACCATCGGACTGAAAGGTTCACCGACCAACGTATTCCGTTCCTTTACCCCGCCGCAGAAGGGCGCAGGACAGATTCTTGGCGGTACCGCTGCAGAAGCTGCTAAAGAGCTTGCAAGTCTGCTTGCAAAGAAACACGCAATCTAGGAACAGGGAGGAAAAAGAATATGTCTTATAATAGTGCTGAGATTAATGAATTCAGTGATATCTGGGTATTCTGTGAGCAGCGTGACGGCAAGCTGATGAATACTGACTTCGAACTGATCAGCGAAGGTAGAAAGCTGGCAGACGAGAGAGGTTCCAAGCTGGTAGGTATCTTACTTGGCGGCGAGGGAATCGAGAATACCGCAAAAGAGCTTGGCGGATACGGCGCAGACAAAGTCATCGTATGCGCAGATAAAAACCTGGCAGTTTACACCACCGATGCATACAGCAAAGTGCTGTGCGACGTGGTTATGGAAAAGAAACCGGAAGTTCTGTTAATCGGCGCATCCAACATCGGACGTGACCTTGGACCGCGTGTTGCTGCAAGACTTCACACTGGTCTGACTGCAGATGCAACCCATCTCGACATCGATATGGACCGCTATGTGCAGTTCTTAAAAGAGTCTTCCACCATCGATCTGGAAAAAGTTAAATTCAAAATGGATGATAACAACTTAAAGATGACCCGTCCGGCATTCGGCGGTCATCTGATGGCTACCATCATCTGCCCGCGCTTCCGTCCGTGCATGTCCACTGTACGTCCGGGTGTTATGAAGAAAGCAGAGTTTGATCAGGCTAAGGCGGATGCATGCGAGATCGAGATGGCTCAGTTCTCCTTAACCGCTGCAGATTTAAGAACCAAGGTTCTGGAAGTTGTTAAGGAAACCAAGAAGCTGGTTGACTTAATCGGTGCAGATATCGTTGTCAGCGTAGGCCGCGGTATCAGCAAGGATCCGGAGAAAGGTATCGCACTGGCAGAAGAACTGGCAGAGGCTCTGGGCGGCGGCGTTGTAGGCGCATCCCGTGCAGTTACCGATGCAGGCTGGCTGTCTTCTGACCATCAGGTAGGACAGACCGGTAAGACTGTACATCCTCGTATCTATGTTGCACTTGGTATCTCCGGCGCTATTCAGCATAAGGCAGGCATGCAGGATTCTGAGATCATCATCGCAGTGGACAGCAATGAGACCGCTCCGATCTTTGAGTGCGCGGATTACGGCATTGTAGGAGACCTGTTTGAGGTTGTTCCGCACATGATTGAGGAAATCCGGGCAGCAAAAGAAGCCAAGTAAAAATTTAAATGAATAGCTAATAAGGTCCGAAGTGAATGAGCCCGCTTTCCGGGATTTTCAGCATATCAGGTGTTTGCATCTTGAACACACGTGTACGAATGCAGCGTATGTAATCCGATACAGGCGAACGCGTGTTGTGAGAGCAAGCAAACAACGATATGTGAAAATAGAGGAAGGCGGTCTCGTTCTCTTCCGGACCTTTATTCGTTCCGTCCTATAATTGCTCTGCGGTTGACAGCAGCAAAATTCTGACGTAGAATGGTAAAAAATGAAAGCAGCGGGGAGAAGTAAGTATGATTTATGCGAAATCTGGTGAGAGTCATCCGAATACGTCAGATGAAATTTTTGAACAGATGCTGAACCGGATCATCCAGCTGCGCCTGGAGCCTGGACAGCTGATCAGCGAGAATCAGATGTCTGCGGAGTACGGAGTGTCCCGCTCGGTCATCCGCACTGTGTTTACGCGTCTTAAGCAGCTTGGCTTTATTGAGATTTATCCGCAGCGAGGTACCTATGTCAGTCTTATGGATTTAAGCCATATCGCGGATCTTCTGACATTGCGTACAGCGGTGGAAAAGGAAGTCCTCTATGAGATTTTTACCGAACTGGGCGAAGCAGAGCGCAGCCAGATGCTGAAGCGGCTGGAAGCGAATCTGAAGGAACAGGAGAAATACAGGGATGAGGCCGATTACTTTGGCCGTTTTCCGGATCTGGATGCCGAATTCCATAAGATTATGATCGACAGTGTAGGACGCAGCGCCATGATGTGCATGTTGGATAGCCTGATGCTGCACCTCGCGCGCTGGCGCAACTTTGATGTGGCTTTCGATAATCGTGTGCCGCAGCTGATCGAGGAACACAAAAAGATAGTTGAGGCTATTGTGGAAGGGAACATCCAGAAAGCTCAGGAATGCATGGGAAGGCATCTGGAAACGATCACAGCCATTGCGGACAGGGCTACGGCCAAGTATCCGACCTATTTCAGAAATGGTTGATCCGATCTGTTATAGAAAGGAAGAGACGGAATATGCAAAGAAGCGCATAGTTCCGTCTTTTTCTTTGCTTTTCAGGCAGTTGCCTCGGAAACGAGAGTGTTTAAAAATAAACAAAAAATGCTGGATTTATGTAAACTGAAAGAAACAAAAGAAATGGTGTGCAAATAAAATTCCGGTGAAAAACACAAAAAATACAAAGAAACTATTTACATTCATTGATAAATTTGATAGTATAAGGTCATGAGTTGAGCTGTTTGTTGGCGATATTGAGGAATCGTACAACAAATTTTTTTGGCGTTTATCTTGTATACTAGAATACCAAAGTGTGAAACACAAGCAAGACGCCGTTTTTATTTGCTCAAACTTGTTTAATTTTTAACAACTGCAAAGAAACATAGAAATAACAGTTAAAAATTTCGAAGAGGTGTCAGTTATGTATACACTGGGAATTGATATTGGCTCTACTACATCCAAGGCAGTGATCCTGAAGGATGGAAGCGAAATCGTGGCCTCCTCCATTGTGGTAGCTACCGTCGGAACAGACGGAGTCAGCAAGGCACTGGAAAATGTAATGAAAGAAAGCGGTCTTACGCAGGCAGATATGGCATGCACCGTGGCAACCGGATACGGACGCCAGACCTATGATGGGGCAGATTATCAGGTCAGTGAGCTGACCTGTCACGCGCTGGGTGTCCACTATGTTTGTCCGGGCGCAAGAACAGTAATCGATATAGGAGGCCAGGATGCCAAGGTTCTTTCTCTGAATGAAGAGGGACGCATGATTAACTTTGTTATGAATGACAAATGCGCGGCAGGAACCGGCAGATTCCTGGATGTTATGGCAAATATCCTGAAGCTTGATATTTCCCAGCTGGAAACCGAAGCCGCAAAAGCAGTAAAGCCGGCAAGCATCTCCAGCACCTGCACGGTATTCGCAGAGTCCGAGGTAATTTCCCAGCTGGCATCCGGAACTGATATCCCGGATCTGGTAGCAGGTATCTGCCAGTCTGTGGCAACCAGGGTTGCATCTCTGGCAAAGCGTGTAGGCATCCGCGAGGAGGTCTGCATGAGCGGCGGCGTGGCGCAGAACGGCGGTGTCCGCAATGCCATGGCAAAGGAGCTTGGCGTGGAAATCTACTACGACAAGCGGGCACAGGAACTTGGAGCTCTCGGCGCAGCAATTTACGCATACGGAAAGAGCAGCCAGTCATAGATCAAACAGAAAGCTTACCGTGTTCCTTTGCGGAGGACGCGAGCTGATACAGACCGGACAGACGCCGCAAGTGACGTGCGGACGGCCAGAACCTATTTAAGTTTAGGAAATGAAAATGTATAAAGGAGGTTTTTCACAATGGCTGAAGAAGTAAAAAAGAGCAGACCAGCACCAGATCCGAACTCAGCAAAGTTTAAGCTGGGCCAGATCGCGGCAAAGGCTTACAGTGATGCGATGGAGGCCAAAAAACGCGGAGAGATGGTTGGCTGGTGTGCCAGCAACTTCCCGGTAGAAATCCCGGAGACGCTCGGACTGTATGTCTGCTACCCGGAAAACCAGGCAGCCGGCATTGCAGCAAGAGGCGGCGGTGAGAGAATGTGTAATGAGGCAGAGGGCGAGGGCTACTCCAACGATATCTGCGCATATGCACGTATCTCCCTTGCTTATGCAAAACTGAAATCCGCTCCGGAGCAGGATATGCCGATGCCGGACTTCGTACTTTGCTGTAACAACATCTGTAACTGTATGATCAAATGGTACGAAAACCTGGCAAAAGAGCTGAACATCCCAATGTTCATGATCGATATTCCGTTCAACCCGGATTACGAGGTATCCGATGCGGAGACCGAGTACATCAAGGCTCAGTTCTGGGATGTTATCCATGGTCTGGAAGCGTATACCGGCAAGAAATGGAGCGATGAGCGCTTCAAAGAGGTTATGGCTTCCTCCGGACGCGCAAGCCGCGCATGGATCGAGGCAACCTCCCAGGCAAAATATGTTCCATCTCCGTTTAACGGATTTGACCTGTTAAACCACATGGCAGTTATGGTTACCGCACGTGGTAAAGAAGAGGCAGGCGACGCTATGGAAACCCTGTTAAAAGAGTACAAAGAGAACCATGAAAAGGGCACTTCCACTTTCCGTGCAGAAGAGAAATACCGTATCATGTTCGAAGGTATTGCATGCTGGCCGTGGCTGCGTGTTACCTCTACCGGCTTAAAGGGCAGAGGCATCAACATGGTAACCACCATTTATGCTGACGCATTCGGCTTCATCTACGATGACTTTGACGGAATGTGCCGTGCATACGCAAACGTTCCGAATGCCATGAACCTTGAGCATTCCAGAGACAAACGCATCAAGCTCTGCAAGGATAACCATG
Source organism: Clostridium sp. AF32-12BH (assembly GCF_003477935.1). Lineage (NCBI taxonomy): Bacteria > Bacillati > Bacillota > Clostridia > Eubacteriales > Clostridiaceae > Clostridium > Clostridium sp. AF32-12BH. Next base: position 23,632 of record NZ_QUEH01000005.1, read on the forward strand.
TAGAAGGTCTGTTAGTACATACCAACCGCTCCTGCAAGCTGTGGTCCGGATTCATGCCGGAGATGAGCCGTCAGATCGGCGAGGCATGCGGCATCCCGGTTGTTTCCTTCGATGGCGACCAGGCTGATCCGAGAAACTTCTCTGAGGCACAGTACGATACCCGCGTACAGGGTCTGACAGAGATCATGGAAGCAAACAAAGGAGGGAAATAGAGATGGCAGCAAAGGAATTATTAGCACAGCTTCATGAAGTTGCTGCAAATCCAAGAAAACAGCTGGACAAATATCTGGCTGAAGGTAAGAAGGTCGTTGCAGTAACCTATTATACACCGCAGGAGATCGTTCATTCCATGGGCCTGGTACCGATGGGTGTCTGGGGCGCAGACATGGAGATCAACGAGGCAAAGAAATATTATCCGGCATTTATCTGCTCTATCATGCAGACAATCCTGGAGCTGGGAATCAAGGGCGAGTATAAGGGCATTTCTGCTATCATCATCCCGTCTCTGTGTGACTCCTTAAAGACTCTGGGCCAGAACTGGAAATACGCAGTAAAGGATATCCCGTTCATCCCGATGACCTATCCGCAGAACCGGAAACCGGATTTCGGCATCAAGTTCACCAAGGCCGGTTATGAGAGAGTCATCAATGACCTGACCGTTGCAACCGGAGCACACTTCTCCGAGTTCGCGCTGTCTGAGTCCATTAAAGTATACAACGAGCACAACGCAGCTATGAGAGCATTCTCTGAGGCAGCAGCAAATGCAGATATCACCGCAGCTGAGAGAAGCGATGTATTCAAGAGCGCATGGTTCATGCTTCCGGAAGAGCATACCGCAATTGTAAAAGAACTGACTGCTGAGCTCTTAGCCGGTCCGAAGAGCACCCGCACAGCCCGTGTTCTGGTAAGCGGCATTCTGGCAGATGCTCCTGGCATGTTAAAGATTTTCGACGACAACGGCATCCAGATTGTTGCAGATGATGTTGCGAACGAGACCAGACAGTATCGTACCGATACCCCGGAAATGACGAATCCGGTAGACGCACTGGCACAAAAATTCGCAAACATGGACAACTGCACACTCCTTTATGATAAGGAAAAGAAACGTGTGGATTATATCATTGAGCAGGCAAAGGCCCATGACGCAAAGGGCATCATCGTTCTGATGACCAAGTTCTGTGATCCGGAGGAGTTTGATTACGTTCCGATCAAGAGAGCATGCGAGCAGGCAGGTCTCCTGAACTTAAATATCGAGGTTGACCGCCAGATGGTAAACTACGAGCAGGCAGCCACCATGATCCAGGCGTTCAAGGAAATGCTGTAACAAAATGTTGATCGAGAGGCGGGCCGGAATCGTCCGCTTTGCGATATAAAAGAAACTGTGGGAACTATGTCAGGCGGGAAGCCTTTCATAGAACAGGATCTGCAGAAAAAAATAGGGGGATGGCATTATGATTAGTAAAGACAAAATGTCCGTAACAGTAGGTGTTGCATTTGTGTGGTTTACGACACAGTTCGGCGGCGGTTTTGCATCAGGCAACCAGCTTCGTCAGTATTTCGTACAGTTCGGAATCTGGGCATTCGTAACCTGCATTATGACTCAATTTCTGGGTGCATTTTTCCAGTGGTATGCACTGAGATATGCAAAGAAGCATGAGGTTTATGATTACAGAAGCTTCAATAACAGTTTTTATGGCAAGTATGCGCCGATTTTTTCCAATCTGTATGAGCTGGTATATATTGTGACGATATGCGTAGCTCCGGCAGCAGCATTCGCAACCGGTGTCAGCACTATGGAAAGTGCATTTGGCATTAATCACTGGGTTGGAACGATCTTTGTAGGAATCTTTATTTTTGCGGTAGCTGTATATGGCACCAACGTAGTACGTAAAGTGGCTGCTACTTTATCGGTACTGATTGTTGCGGGACTGTTGATCGTTTATATTCCGAATATCATCGCACAGTGGGGTGATATTTCCGCAAACATTTCCGCGAGCATGGCAAATCCGGCACCGTTTGGCAAGGCACTGTGGATCGGCTTCGTATATGCAGCCTTCCAGCTGGCATCCATCGGTCTGTTAGTACAGCACGCAAAACCGTTCGCATCTCCGGATGACGCGAAGACCTCTATGGTTCAGGGATTTTTCGTAAACGTTCTGATTTGCCTGATGGCTGTTGTTGGTCTGATGGCAATCGCAAATGATCCGAACTTCGCAACCGAGAGCATTCCGCTGCTGATCCTGGTAAACAGAGGTGTGGCACCGGGCGTGCTTCGCCCGATCATTTCCATCCTGATCGTACTTGGTTCTGTATCTACTGCAGTAAACATGATCGCCGGTATGTCCAACCGTGTATGTTCTTCTCTGGACAAAAACTTTGATCCGACTGCAAAACCGGGCGCAAAGGTTATTGCTGTTACCCTGATCTGTACCGTAGTAGCATTCGGTATTGCTCAGCTGGGTCTGAATAAGATCGTGGCAGTAGGCTACAAGTACCTGGGCTATTTAACCATTCCGGTTATCATGATCCCATATCTGGTACATATGGCAGCTACCAAGTTCGATACCAAAGACTGAATCTGTTAGGAACATTATATTTTTCAAAAAGGAGTGTAACATAAAATGAGCAAACCATTGGAAGGTGTAAAAGTTATTGAGCTGGCAACCTTTATCGCTGCGGCAACCGCAGGCAGATTTATGGCTGACCTTGGAGCAGATGTTATTAAAATTGAGTCCGCAAAGGGTGATCCGTTAAGATATACCGCTCCGTCTGAGGGACGTCCGTTAGATATGTATGAGAATACAACCTGGGATCTGGAGAATGGTAATAAGAGATGTATCTCCCTGAACATGAAAACTCCGGAGGGCAAGGAGGCATTCTTCAAGCTGCTGGATTCCGCAGATGTCCTGATCACCAACTGGCGCGTACAGGCTCTTCAGAGAGCTGGTCTTGACTATGAAACCTTAAAGGAAAGATATCCGAAGCTGGTTTATGCAATCTGTACTGGTTATGGTGAGTATGGTCCGGATAAGGATCTTCCGGGATTTGACTTTACCGCATTCTTCGCAAGAGGCGGATACTTTGAGACTCTGCGTCAGAGAAGCGATGTCCCGTTCAACGGTGCACCTGGTGTCGGTGACCACAACGTAGGTATGAACCTGGTAGCAGGTATTCTGGCTGCATTATATCAGGCAAAGACCAAAGGTGTCGGTGAGAAGGTTGAGACTTCCCTGTTTGAGAGTGCTGTATACAACATGGGCATGATGGTTCAGGCATCCAACTATGAAGGTATTGCACAGCAGTATCCGATCAACATCCGCAATGGTGCTAACCCGTTCAACTCCGCATGGCATACCGCAGATGACCGTTATATTCAGACCTGTATGCCGGATTACAACACCTATTACAAGAAGTTCATTGCAGCAGTAGGCCGTGAGGATCTGGTAGAGAATGAGAATTACTTCCCGATCCTGACCTGTCAGGAAAAGGGTCTGACTACGGAAGTTTATGATATTGTTATGGAAGCTTTCGAAAAGAAGACCGCAGCAGAATGGAGAGAAATCCTGACTGCAGCAGATATTCCGTTCGCACTGTGCCAGAACTGGATCGAGATCCGTAACGATAAGCAGGCAGAAGCAAATCACTGCTTCTACGATATGACCTATTCTAATGGCAATACCAGAAGACTGGTTCGTACACCTGTTAAGTTTGAAAATATGGGTGTTCCGGATTACAGACGTGGACCGTTAATCGGTGAGCAGGGTGTTGATGTTCTGAAGGAAATCGGTTATAATGATGAGCAGATTGATGCACTGAAAGCAAACGGAACTCTTTATATCTGGGAAGATCCGAAAAAAGCATAATGAGTGTTCCTTAGCATTGTAGTAAGGAAGCAGGGCTGCGCAGGCGCAGAAGCCACGCAGCCCTCTATGCGGCAATGACTTGTATACAAGTTGGAGAGAACATGGAATTGACGAAAAAAACAATCGGGCAGTATCTGAAGGAACAGGCAGCCGTGATTGGAGATCACACCGCTATGGAAATGTTTGGCTGGAGCTGTAGCTTCGCCCAGCTGGATGAAACATCAGATCTTATGGCAGGCAGACTGGACGATATGGGAGTCACACGGGGAACCCATGTGGGAATCTGGAGTGTCAACAGTCCGAACTGGGTATTTACCTTTCTGGCGCTGGTGAAGATTGGTGCCGTTCCGGTGCTGATCAATACCTGTTACCGGGATGAAGAACTGAAGGGAATCCTGAATTACTCCGATGTGGAATATGTGTTCTGCGGCACTGGCTGCAAGGATATTGTCTATGACGATGTGATCGCGGATATCCGGAAGGATACGCCGAAGGTAAAGCGCTTCCTTCATCTGGATGAAAAGGAAGCAGGAACCTGGATGAGCCCGGACAGCTTCGGCCGCCGGGAAAAGTCACTGGAACTTCTGGCCCGTGTACAGGAGCTGAAAAGCCAGGTGCAGCCGGAGGACGCGGCCTGCATGATCTTTACGTCCGGCACCACATCCCTTCCAAAGGGGATCCTGCTGAGCCATGAGCAGCTGATCAACAACAGCCGTGCCATGGTGGAGGCAATGCACTGGGGCGTTACGGATAAGATGTGCATAACCGTTCCGCTGTTTCATTGCTTCGGCATCACTGCCGGCGTGATTGCCTGTATCACAGGAGGCATGGCTATGTGCCTGATCCCGTATTTTCGGACGGCCCATGTGTGGGACGCCATTGATCAGTACAAATGTACGATCTTAAACGGTGTTCCGAGCATGTTTCTTGCATTGATCCGCAAACCGCAGTACGCGGGACGTCAGGCACCAGATCTGAAATCCGGCATCATCGCAGGCTCCCCGTGTACCCCGGAGGATTTTCTGGAAATCTGCAGACGGTTTCCGCAGATGCATCTGCAGCCGTCTTACGGACAGACAGAAACATCACCATGTATTGCCATTGCAGACTGGGATGATCCAAATGAAATCAAGGCGGTATCGGCCGGACATGTGATCGAACATGTGAAGGCACGTATCGCAGATCTTGCAACCGGGAAAGAAGCAGCACCGGGGAAGGCCGGAGAAATTCAGGTTCAGGGCTATAATGTCATGCTGGGGTATTATCATCTGCCGCAGGCCAATGCCAAAGTCTTCACAGAGGATGGATGGCTGAGGACCGGAGATATCGGCTACTTCGACGAAACGGGTGAGCTTCATATTACCGGACGCCTCAAAGAGATGATCATCCGTGCGGGAGAAAATATTTCTCCGCGGGAGATTGAGCTTATGATCCGCCGTTATGAAGGGGTGGCGGATGTCAAGGTAGTAGGAGTTCCGGCGCAGGTTCTTCAGGAAGAAATTGCAGCCTGCGTGATTTTGAAGCCGGGAGTGCAGATCGATAAAGAACGGATGCTTTCCTATTTAAAACAGCATTTGGCAGATTATAAGGTTCCGGCCTATGTATTCTGGTTTGAGAAATTCCCCATGAACGCGAGTGGTAAGATTGAATTAAAGGAGCTGCGAAAAGAAGCAGCGGAGCGTGCCGCAAAACAGCGTGAGACGGCTGGCGGCACACAAGAATAAGCATACAGCCGGAGCAATCCGGTTTAGATACCAATATGTATGAAGGAGGAAATAGAGCAAGATGGCAGACGCATTTTTCACAGAGCAGCATGAACTGGTCAGAAAACTGGCAAGAGAATTTGCAGAGACAGAGCTGACAAAAGAAATTCTTGACAAAGTCGAGGAAGAGGAGGTTTTCCCAGAGGAAATCCTCGACAAGATGGCAAAAGCCGGTTTCTTCGGAATCAAGGTTCCGAAGCAGTACGGTGGACAGGGCGGAGACGCGCGTTCTTACGTTATCGTAATGGAAGAGATCGCAAGAGTATCCGGTGTTGCAAGTATTTATGTTTCTTCCCCGAACTCCCTTTCCGGCGGTCCGTTCCTTCTTTCCGGAAACGCTGAGCAGAAAGAGAAATATTTACGTCCGGTCGTAACCGGCGAAAAGAAGGTCTGCTTCGCGCTGACTGAGCCGGGCGCAGGTTCCGACGCAGGCGGCATGCAGACCACTGCAGTAAAAGACGGTGACTACTATGTCCTGAATGGCCGTAAGACCTTTATCACCATGGCGCCTCTGGCTGACTGGGCGGTTGTATACGCAAAGACCGACATGAGCATGGGAACCAAGGGTATTTCCGCATTCATCGTAGACATGAAGCAGGAGGGTGTATCCTGTGGTAAGCCGGAGAAAAAGATGGGTGTCGTAGGCTGCGCAACCAGTGATATCATTCTGGAAAATGTACGTGTACATAAAGACAACCTGCTTGGTCAGGAAGGCAAGGGCTTCATTAACGCAATGAAGACTCTGGATACCGGACGTATGGGCGTTGCTGCACAGTCTATCGGTGTTGCACAGGGCTGTCTGGATGAAGCAATCAAGTATGCAAAAGAGAGAAAGCAGTTTGGCCGTCCGATCGCAAAATTCCAGGCGATCGCATTTATGCTGGCTGAGATGGCAACCAAGCTTGAGGCAGCCAAGAACCTGGTTTACAAGACTGCATGGCTGATCGATAACGGTCAGGATGCTTCCATGGCAGCTTCCATGGCAAAATTCTATGCATCTGAGGTCTGCAACGAGATCGCTGCAAAGACCGTTCAGATCCATGGTGGATATGGCTTCATCAAGGACTACAAGATTGAGCGTATGTTCCGTGACTGTCGTGTATTCACGATCTACGAAGGAACCAGCCAGGTACAGCAGATGGTAATTTCTGGTAAATTACTGAAGTAATTAGGAGGGAGCAGACCATAATGAAGATCTTAGTATGTGTAAAACAGGTGCCAGACACCACAGAAGTAAAGATTGATCCGGTTAAGGGAACCCTGATCCGTGAGGGTGTTCCGAGTATCTTAAACCCGGATGATGCAAATGCGCTGGAGGCAGCACTTCAGTTAAAAGACAAAGACCCGGAGGGAACCTCTGTTGCAGTCCTGACCATGGGACCGCCTCAGGCAACCTACATGCTGCGTGAGTGCCTGGCAATGGGCGCTGATGAAGCATATCTGTTAAGCGACCGTGTATTCGGTGGTGCAGATACCTGCGCAACCTCTACCACCATCGCAGCTGGTATCCGCAAGGTCAATGAGCTGGGCAAGGTTGACATCATCTTCGCTGGCCGTCAGGCAATCGATGGTGATACCGCTCAGGTTGGACCGCAGATCGGCCAGAGACTTGGTGTTCCGGTTGTTACCTATGTACAGGATTACAAAGTAGAAGGCGACAAGGTTATCGTACAGAGACAGCTTGAGGATGGCTACGAGGTCATCGAGGTTGGCATGCCGTGCCTGCTGACTGCAGTGAAAGAGTTAAATACCCCAAGATACATGAGCATTGGCGGTATCGTAGATGCTTACCAGAAAGAGATCACCGTATGGGATCACGTTGCAGTTGACCTGGATCCGGCAGACTGTGGACTGAAAGCTTCTCCTACCCGTGTATTCCGTTCCTTCACCCCGCCGCAGAAGGGCAAGGGCGAAATGCTTGAGGGCAGCATTCAGGAGATGGGTGCAAAGCTTGTAGGCAAACTGGTCGAGAAGCATTACATCTAAGCACAAGTGAAAGGAAAGGGTACGAAGAAATGGCAGACGTAAAGGATTTAAGCGCCTACAAAGGCGTATGGGTATTTGCAGAGCAGAGAGAAGGCAAGATCATGCCGGTAGTAATCGAGCTGCTCGGAGAGGGCCGCAAGCTGGCTGACGCAGTTGGATGTGAGCTGTGTGCCGTACTTCTTGGCGAAAACGTAGGAGGACTGACCGATGAGCTGTTTGCATATGGCGCAGATAAGGTATATCTGGCAGATGATCCGGAATTAAAGGATTACCGTACCGACGCTTACAGCATTACCATTGGCAAGGCAATTGAGGAATACAAACCGGAGATCGTTCTGTTAGGTGCAACACATATCGGACGTGACCTTGGCCCGTGTCTGGCAGTTAACTGCAACACTGGTCTGACTGCAGACTGCACCAAGCTGGAGATCGACCCGACCGATAAGAAGATTCAGCAGACCCGTCCGGCATTCGGCGGAAACTTAATGGCTACGATTATCTGCCCGGATCACAGACCGCAGATGTCTACCGTACGTCCTGGCGTTATGGAGAAAGCACAGTACCAGGCAGGCCGTAAGGGTGAGGTTATAAAATTAAACGTTTCCTTTAAGGAAGGCGAGATCCGTACCAAGGTTCTGGAGATCGTTAAGAGCTTAAAAGAGACGGTTTCCCTGACCGACGCAAAGATCATCGTATCTGGCGGTATGGGACTTGGCAAGCCGGAGGGCTTTGACTTATTAAAGCAGCTGGCAGATAAGCTGGGCGGCGTAGTAGCAGCTTCCCGTGCAGCAGTAGATGCAGGCTGGATCGATCATTCCTACCAGGTAGGACAGACCGGTACCACCGTAAAACCGAAGGTATACTTTGCATGCGGTATTTCCGGAGCAATCCAGCACGTAGCAGGTATGCAGGACTCTGAGCTGATCGTTGCCATCAACACCAACGAGTCTGCACCGATCTTCGAGATCGCAGACGTTGGCATTGTAGGTGATCTGTATAAAGTGATCCCGGCAATCATCGAGGAGCTGGACAAGGCAGAAGCAAAAGACTGATCATAAAACGAACCTTTATAAGAGAGTGGGATGCAGAAGTGTCCCGCTCTTTTGTTTGTATGATAGGAAATTTTTTCAATCAAGGCAAAGAGGAGGACTTAGACATGACGGGATATGACATCAGGGAGGTGCTGCCGGAGGTGTTCCGGATTCCAGTGCCTCTGGAGGGCAATCCACTCAAAGAGTTAAACAGTTATCTGTTCCGGGGCAGCAGGGAGACGAAGCAGCGCAATCTGCTGGTGGATACCGGATTTCGGACAGAAGGCTGCAAAAAAGCGCTCCTTAAGGGACTGGGGCAGCTCGGTGTATCCATGGAGGATACGGATATTCTGCTGACACATCTTCATGCAGATCACAGTGGAAATGCTCCGGAGCTGATCCGGCCGGGCGGAAGGGTATATATCAGCCGGGAGGATTACCGGTTTATGGACGGAACATTGCAGGAGCACCGTTCGGAACGGTTCCGGGAAAACGGAATTGAGGAATCACTTTTGCAGGCGATGCTGGCCTGTACGCCGTCCAGAACCATGGCAGCGCCGCTCTCCTTCCGGGATTATACGCTGCTGGAGGAAGGAGATATGATCTTAGCAGGGCGGTACACACTGAGGGCCATCTGGACACCGGGACATACACCAGGGCATTTCTGCTTTGAAGTCTGCGGTACCGGTGCCATGCTTCTGGGGGATCATGTGCTGTTTGACATTACGCCCAATATCACAGACTGGTGGGATGTGCCGGACTCCCTGGGCAATTATTTAAGGAGCCTGGACAAGCTGGATGCCTATCCGGTTACCCTGACGCTTCCGGGACACCGGGAAGCAGGGGATATGAAACTCAGGATCCGTCAGCTGAAGGAGCATCATAAGAAGCGTCTGGCAGACTGTCTTAGAATTGTCCGTGAATTGCAGCATGATCCGGTGAAGAAGCCCTGCCTTTATGATATTACGGGCTGCATGAAATGGAAGATCCACTGTGATGGCTGGGATGATTTTCCGCCGGCCCAGCGCTGGTTTGCCCTGGGTGAATGCTTTGCGCATCTGGACCATCTGAAACAGGAAGGACTGATCCGGGAGGTCTGCGGGGAGCATGGCGTGCATTATGAACCTGTTGAGAAATAAAAAGATCCGGTAAAAAACTTTTAAAAGCCTCTTTTTTTTGCTACACTGTTACCAGTAACAAAGAAAAGAGGTTTTTATGTTATATCAGATTACGGATGGTACCGTTTCGGTGGGCGGACATGTGATTTTGTCCCATGTAGATTTTGAGATAAAGGGAAATGAAAAGATTGCCCTGGTGGGGCGAAATGGCGCAGGAAAGACCACGCTTTTAAAGCTGATCGCAGGAGAGCTTTCTCTGGACCGGGACGACAGGCGCCAGGGAGCAGGTGTGACGTCTTCTCGTCGGCTGACCGTGGGAATGTTAAAGCAGCAGGCTTTTTCGGACCGGGAACAGACCGTGGAGAAGATTCTTCTGGCGGCATGCCCGTTTCGCGATACCTTTGCGCGGGAACGGTTTGAATATGAGCAGGAGTATGACCGGATCTTTACCGGCTTTGGCTTTGCAAGGGCTGACAAGCAAAAAAAGATTGGAGATTTTTCCGGAGGTGAGCAGACGAAGATCGCGCTGATCCGTCTGCTTCTGGAAAAACCGGATATTTTACTGTTAGATGAGCCGACCAACCATCTGGATATTGCCACGATTCAGTGGCTGGAGCAGTATCTGAAGTGGTATGAGCATGCAGTGGTGCTGGTGTCTCATGACCGCTTCTTTCTGGACCAGGTAGCGGAGGCTGTTGTGGAGGTTTCAGATGGAAAACTGACCCGGTACGCGGGCAATTACAGCGAATACCGCACCGAAAAGCGAAAGCGGATCGAGCGGCAGCAAAAGGCCTGGGAACGCCGGAAGGAGGAAGAAGACCGGTTAAACGGCGTGATCGAGCGGTTCCGGCACAAGCCGACAAAGGCCTCCTTTGCGCGGGCCAAGAAAAAGCAGCTGGAGCGCATGGAGCGGGTAGAAAAACCGGTGGAAGATGATGTCCATCTGTTTACCGGCAATATCGAACCGCTGATCCCGGGCAGCAAGTGGGTGTTTGAGGCAGAGCATCTGAAAATCGGTTATGACCGGCCCCTTTTAGAGATTACCCTGCGGATCCGGAGAGGGCAGAAGCTTGGTATTCTGGGAGCCAACGGAGCCGGAAAAAGTACATTTTTAAAGACGGTGGCCGGACTTTTGCAGCCGTTTCAGGAGAAGGACAGATCGGTCGAACGACGATGTGTGCTGGGGAATAACATTACCATCGGATATTTTGACCAGCATTCTGCGGAAATTCAGTCAGATAAGTCTGTGGCAGAGCATTTCCACGACCTGTTCCCGGCTCTGACGGAAAAAGAGGTGCGAAATATCCTGGGGATGTATCTGTTCACGGGCAAGCTGGCATCCCGGCGGGTGAGTGATTTATCCGGCGGCGAAAAGGCAAGGCTTGTGCTGGCAGAGCTTTTGCAGAGCCGACCAAATTTCCTGGTCTTAGATGAGCCGACCAACCATATGGATGTGCAGGCGAAGGAAACACTGGAATCGGCCTTTCAGGCTTATCAGGGAACCATTCTGTTTGTATCCCACGACCGGTATTTTATCCGCCAGGTGGCACAGAGCGTGCTGATCTTTGAAGAGACCGGTCCGATGTATTACCCATTCGGGTATGAGCATTATCTGGAAAAAAGGCAGAAGGCGGAGGCGTACGGCGAGGAACTCTCTGCCCAGGTGAAAGCAGAGGACGCGGCTCTTTTAGAGGGGATGCGGACTGTGCCGAAGGCGGAGCGCCACCGGCTTCGGGAATTCTCCACGGAAGAAGCATATGCGGACTGGAAGCTGCGGCTAGTTTACGAAAAGCTGGAGCCGGAGGAACTGGAATATGGACGGCTGGAGGCGGAGTACCGTGGGCTGCTGGCTGAGTGGAAAATGTCGGAGGCATACTGGACGCTGGAACAGGGAATTCCTGACGCGGTGGCAGCTGCGAAAGCCCGGCAGGATGAGGCCTTTAGACGGTGGCATGAACAGTGCATGGCATGGCTAGGGGTGTATGAAGAAGTACACGGTGAGACAGATTTGAATGTGTGAGGGACTGCAGAAAAAGCAGCAGGATAAAACAGAAGATTTCAGGAGGATACAGGATGGATACAGAGATGATACGTGCGCGCCTTGCAGGCTGTCAGAAGCTTTTGATCGGACTGGGCGAGGAGTGGAAATGGAAACGCGGGGCTGAAGCGCAGGAGGCGCAGCTGCGGGCGGCTTATGCAAATCTGTATGAGCTGGTGAAGGATAAGGATTATTTTATCATCACCATGGCCACAGACGCGCTGATTTTTGACACAAAGCTCGGAAGCGGGACTGAGACTGCGGTGACAGAAAAAATCCAGATGGAGGAGGTCTCCTGCCCGGCAGCGGATGAGCAGACCCAGGTTCTTATGGACCGTCTGTTCCCGGTACAGGAAAGGCCGAAGGACAAACGGATCCAGAGGATCGTAGCGCCCTGCGGCAACGAGACCTGGAAACAGTGCTCTGCGGGATGCACCAAAGACATCTGGGAACCGGATGAAATTCCGTCCGGTATCTGCCCGCACTGCGGTGCGCCGCTGACCGGGAATACGATCGAGGCGCATCCGTACATTGAGGAAGGGTATCTCCCGCAGTGGAACCATTATACCCAGTGGCTGGCCGGAACCTTCCGCAAGGATCTGGTGATCCTGGAGCTGGGCGTGGGCTTTGCAAATCCCGGCGTGATCCGATTCCCGTTCGAGAAGACTGCATTTTTTCATCAGGACTCGTTGCTTTTGCGGGTGAACCAGACCTTCCCGCAGACAACCGAAGAACTGAAGGACCGGGCACGGGGAGTGCATAAAAATTCAGTAGACTGGATGATAAAAAGTGATTATAATGTAGAATAAAAAAGAATCTGATAACCAGTAACTGCATGGAGGACACCAATGATTGCGATAATTGACTACGATGCCGGAAATATTCGAAGTGTGGAAAAAGCGCTGATCGCTCTGGGTGAGCAGCCGGTTGTGACGAGAGACAAAGACGCCATTCTTGCTGCAGATAAGCTGATCCTGCCGGGCGTGGGCGCCTTTGGAGACGCCATGGAGCGCCTGCACCAGTACGGCCTGGTGGATGTGATCCGGGAGGCAGTCAAGAACGGTACGCCGCTTCTTGGGATTTGTCTTGGACTGCAGCTGTTATTTGAGCGCAGTGATGAGAGCGACGGAGTGAAGGGACTTGGTATCTTAAAGGGCCAGATCTTAAAGATTCCGGACAGTCCGTGTCTGAAGATCCCGCATATGGGATGGAATTCCCTGAAGATAAAACCGGATACAAGGCTGTTTGCGGGAATCTCCAATGGAGCCTATGTATATTTTGTACATTCTTATTATTTAAAAGCAGAGGATCCAAAAATCGTGGCGGCCACCACGGAGTACAGCACTCATATTCATGCTGCAGTAGAGCAGGGCAATGTGTTTGCCTGCCAGTTCCACCCGGAAAAGAGCAGTGAGGTGGGACTTCAGATCTTGAAAAATTTCATCAGCCTGTAGCGGATAGGGCAGTTTGGAGGAGCATATGTTTACAAAGAGAATCATTCCCTGCCTGGATGTTCACAATGGCCGGGTAGTAAAAGGTGTTAATTTTGTAAATCTGCGGGATGCAGGTGATCCGGTGGAGATTGCGGCAGCATATGATAAGGCCGGTGCCGATGAACTGGTATTTCTGGATATTACGGCATCTTCCGATGCGCGAGAGACTGTGGTGGATATGGTACGCCGGGTGGCAGAAACCGTGTTTATTCCGTTTACCGTGGGCGGAGGCATCCGCACCGTGGAGGACTTCCGACGCCTTCTCCGTGAGGGTGCGGATAAGATTTCCATCAATTCTTCTGCCATCAATACGCCGGAGCTGATCAGTGATGCAGCAGACAAGTTTGGCCGTCAGTGTGTAGTCGTGGCCATTGATGCGCGACGGCGGGAAGATGGCTCCGGCTGGAATGTATACAAGAACGGCGGACGCATTGACACCGGCCTGGATGCGGTCGAGTGGGCCATGAAGGCAGACTCCCTGGGAGCCGGCGAGATCCTGCTTACCAGCATGGACTGTGATGGAACCAAGGCCGGTTATGACAATGAACTCACCTCTCTCATTGCAGAGAACGTGTCGGTCCCGGTTATCGCTTCCGGCGGTGCAGGAACGAAGGAGCATTTTTATGATGCGCTGACCAGAGGAAGGGCAGATGCGGCGCTTGCGGCATCGCTGTTCCATTATAAGGAGCTGGAAATCCGGGATCTGAAGCAGTATCTGCGGGAACGCGGCATTTCTGTGCGGCTGTAACAGGCCGCAAGCAGTGTGAGGATCCGGTGCTTTAAAAGCAGCACCGGAAAGAAAAGGAGGGTCTTAAAAAGCTATGGGAGCCATTGCAAATGACTGGCTTGGCCCGCTGAGCGGGGAGTTTAAAAAGCCGTATTATAAAAAACTATACGAGACGGTAAAACATGAATACGAGACGAAGCAGGTATTTCCGGATCCGAATGATATTTTTAATGCATTCGAATTCACACCGTTATCGAAAGTAAAAGTGGTGATCCTGGGACAGGATCCGTACCATAATGTGGGGCAGGCCCACGGCCTGTGCTTCTCTGTGAAGCCGGATGTCGAGATTCCGCCTTCGCTGGTGAACATCTATCAGGAGCTGCACGATGATCTGGGCTGTTACATACCGAACAACGGATATCTGGTAAAGTGGGCAAGGCAGGGAGTCATGATGTTAAACACCGTGCTGACTGTGCAGGCTCATGCAGCCAATTCCCATCGCGGGATCGGCTGGGAGGAGTTTACGGATGCCGCCATCAAAATTTTAAATGAGCAGGACCGTCCGATGGTATTTATCCTTTGGGGACGCCCGGCCCAGATGAAAAAGTCCATGCTGGACAATCCGAAGCATCTGATCCTGGAGGCACCGCACCCGAGTCCGCTGTCTGCATACCGGGGATTTTTCGGCAGCAGGCCGTTCAGCAAGACCAATGCATTTTTGGAGGAGCACGGACTTACTCCGATCGACTGGCAGATTGAAAATGTGGAGAAATAATGGTTTAAAATCCGAGACTGCAGACAGTCCTATTTGGCAGAAACGGGGCAGGATGCAGCGAAAAGACAAATAGAAATGAGGCAGAAATATGGATTTTATTGAATTTTTAAAGGTTCTGGTGCTTGGCATCGTGGAAGGCTTTACCGAATGGCTTCCGATCAGCAGCACCGGACACATGATCCTGGTGGACGAGATCATCCACTTAAATGTAACCGAGGCATTTATGTCGATGTTCCGCGTGGTGATCCAGCTTGGTGCGATCCTGGCGGTTGTGGTTTTGTATTTCAGGCGGCTGAATCCGTTTGATCCGGGAAAGACAAAAGCGCAGAAGATCGGAACGGTCAGACTGTGGATGAAGATCATCGTAGCCTGTGTGCCGGCTGCTGTGTTTGGACTTTTGCTGGATGACTGGATGGACGCGCATCTCTATAACGGTTATGTGGTAGCTGCTACGCTGATCATTTACGGTGTGCTGTTTATCATACTGGAGAATCACAATCAGTATACGGATTTTCCAATCCAGCGTACCAGCCAGATTTCTTACCAGACTGCACTGTTTATCGGACTTTTCCAGGTACTTTCCCTGGTTCCGGGAACTTCCCGCTCTGGTTCTACCATCTTAGGAGCTATGATCTTAGGATGCTCCCGCAGTGCGGCCGCAGAATTTTCCTTCTTTTTGGGAATTCCGGTCATGTTTGGTGCAAGCCTGTTAAAACTGGTGAAGTTTGGGTTCCATTTTACTGGACTGGAGCTGTTTTATCTGATCGCCGGTATGGTGATCGCGTTTGTAGTATCCGTGTATTCCATCAAATTCCTGATGGGTTACATCAGAAAAAACAACTTTAAGGTATTTGGTTATTACCGGATCGTGCTGGGCGTCATTGTGCTGTTCTATTTCGGGGTAACTGCATTTCTTGGATAACGGAGGAATAGATGAACCGATTTGGAATACAGAGACCACTTTCAAAAAACAAATGCTTTTTGATCCTGTCCCTGCTTCCGGCATATTTTATTGTGGCCGGACTGTTTATGCAGCCCATAGATGAGATTTTTCGGGGCATTGTGGAGATCATACGGGAGCCGGACTTTCTGATCACGGATTATTTCGTGATCGGAGGAGTCGGTGCGGCTTTTATCAATGCCGGTGTGCTGACGCTGATTTGTATCGGGATCATGTATGCACTGGATATGAATTTTGACGGACATACCATTACATCAACCTGCCTGATGTTCGGCTTTTCTCTGTTTGGAAAAAACCTGCTGAACATCTGGATGATCCTGCTTGGTGTATTTCTCTATGCAAAATACCATAAGACTACAGTAAAACGATACCTTTACGTGGGCTTTTATGGGACAAGCCTGTCTCCGATCGTGAGCCAGGTCATGCATATTGTGAATCTGCCGCTGCCTTTGAGATTTCTTCTTTGTGCAGCTACCGGTATCATCATTGGATTCGTGTTGCCGCCTCTTAGTACCCATGTCCATTACTCCCACAAGGGATATTCCCTTTACAACGTGGGATTTGCAGGGGGAATCATTGCGACGGTGATCGTGTCGGTCCTGAAATCCTTTGGCGTCACCATTGAGTCCCGCCTGATCTGGTTTACCGGACAGAACCATACGTTTATCATTTTGCTGTCGATCCTGTTTGGTGCCATGATCCTCTACGGCATTGTGACTGATCCGATGGCGTTGGAAGATTATCGCAGCATCCTGCGCTCCTATGGCCTGGGCGGTACGGATTATTATGAGTCTGAGGGTGGTGCCGCTGTTATGATCAACATGGGTGTGAATGGTCTGGCGTCAATGATGTTTGTTGTCATGGTAGGTGCGGACCTAAACGGTCCGACCATTGGCGGTATTTTTACGGTGGTCGGCTTTAGTGCGACCGGTAAGCATCTGCGCAATATTCTGCCAGTCATGGCGGGCGTGCTCATTGCCAGTGAGGCAAAAAGCTGGAGCATCACAGATCCGTCCGCGATCCTTGCTCTGCTGTTGTCTACGACGCTGGCACCGATCGCCGGGGAATTCGGAATCATTGCCGGTGTTATCGCGGGATTTCTGCATTCTTCCGTGGCACTGAATGTCGGAATCGTGTACGGAGGCATGAACCTGTACAACAATGGATTTGCAGGCGGTCTTGTCGCAATGTTCCTGGTTCCGGTCATCCAGTCGATCCGCGACCGGAGGGCGCGGGCACGGGGCGGACTGTCGCTGTAACAGCGTATTGTTTATTTTCAGAAGGTCAGCCGCATCTGATACCACGTCACATTGCCGTGCACGGATGCGGAAACACCTTCATTTTGAAAGCCGAATCTGGCGTAATAATGGATCAGTTTGTCTTTGCAGGTAAGTACCAGCCCTTTGCGGCCCTGGTCTCTGGCGTCGGCAATGGCGCGTCGGATGAGTTCTCCGGCATAACCATGATTGCGGTATTGCGGAATGGTGTTTACACCGAAAATCATCTGCCAGGCACCTTTTTCATCGTGCAGATCGGCACACTCATACATTTCATCGGTGAGGTCGGCGGCATCTGTCACCATACCGTCTACAAAAGCAATTAGTTTGTCCTCATCGAACATCAGCCAGAAATGGTTGGCGTAGTGGGAGAGACGTTTGGCAAATTCAGCGCGGGTAGCTGCTTCTGCTGCAGGAAAGCATTCGGATTCGACTGCTGTGACTGCGTCAAGATCGTTCATGGATGCGGTTCTGATCAACATGGGAAAATCCTCCTGAATTTTATGAAAAATGTGAAAAATCCAGTATTCAGACAAAGCGTAACAACTAGCCTGAATACTGGATTTTTAAATAATGCGTCTGATAGGAATCGAACCTACGCACGCGGCTCCGGAGGCCACTGCTCTATCCACTGAGCTACAGACGCATCTCTATCATGATACTATACTTTTTTCTAATTTGCAAGGGGATTTGTTGATTTTTTATTCCTCATTTGATATGATGTTAGTACTGATTGGAGGTCCTATTTTATGAAAGATAACTGGAATTCTTTTGGGAAAAAAGATACAGATACAGAGAAAAAGGCATTGCTTCCGGTTCTGGTTGTTCCGCTCGTAGTCATTGTACTCATGATCATCATTGTGCTTGCAGACTACGGGAAAAAGCGGGCAGCAGAACCGGCAGCAGCGACGGAAACGGTGGAAACAGAACCGTCAGAAACAGAGACAATGGCTGCAGAGCCGGAGAGCGATTCTACGGAGTTAGACACTGCGGATGAGTCTGCAGCAGAAGAGGAAACTTCCGGGGATGAAAACGGAGATCCTTATGCGACAGAGACCCTGATGCACGACAGTGTTCCGGAAGTACTGGATCTGATGAAAAAATACTTTGCAGCACGGGCCAGTGCGGATGCGGATACCATGAATGAGATTTATGGTATCTCTGGTCTTTCCTTTACGGAGCTGGAGCACGAGAAAACCCGCCTGCGCAGCAATTCCAAGTATGTGCAGGAGTTTGACAATATTACAACCTATGTGCGCGATGGCGCGACGGCAGACAGCTGGCTGGTCTATGCACTGGCAGATATTAAGTTTCATTCCGTAAAAACTGCGGCACCTATGATTATGTGGTGCTACGTGGAGAAAGACAGTGAGGGCAATTACCATATCATCCAGGATGAAAACCTTTCGGAAGAGGTTCTGCAGCTGATCGATGTTTCCAATCACTCGGAAGAGGTGAGAAAGCTTGCTTCCAGTGTGAATGTGAAATTGAAAGAAGCGTTGAATTCAGACGAGGATTTAAACAGCGTTTACGGTGTGCTGCGTGACGGCTCTCCGGTTTACGACAATGGGGACGAGCCGGAGGTAGTGATCGGAGACGGGGAAACCTCTGAGAGCGGGGAAGATGGTGCAGCAGCTTCTTCGGAATCGAGTGAAGGAAGCGTGCAGGAGACAGGTGCAGAAACAGCCGTGGAAACAACCGCAGGTTCCGAGGTAAGCATCGGTGCGGAGTCTGGTGACAGCACAGCAGCGGATACCGCAAATTAGAATGAAAGATAAGCAAAGCAAGAGCAAGGCGTAAAGCAAGAGCAAGGCACAAAGCGAGAGCAAAGAGCCAGGCAAGAAAAAACAAACAAAAAGTGAAGAAAAGAAAGAAGATAAGATAAATGGAAACCATGAATGTAAAAGACTTTGATTTTGACCTCCCACAGGAGCTGATCGCCCAGGATCCGCTGGAGGATCGTTCTGCCTCCAGACTCCTGGTGCTGGACAAGAACACCGGAGAGATGGAGCACCGCCATTTCCGTGACATTACGGAGTATTTAAGACCGGGTGACTGTCTGGTCATCAACAACACCAAGGTAATCCCGGCGCGTCTGTTTGGCGTGAAGGAGGATACACAGGCGAAAATCGAGGTGCTTTTGTTAAAGCGCCGTGAGAACGATATCTGGGAGACTCTGGTAAAGCCGGGCAAAAAGTGCAAGCCGGGCACGGTGATCGTGTTTGGCGAAGGTCTGTTAAAGGGTACCGTCATCGATGTTGTGGAGGAGGGCAACCGCCTGATCCAGTTTTCTTATGAGGGCATTTTTGAGGAAATCCTGGACCAGTTAGGACAGATGCCGCTTCCGCCATACATTACCCATCAGTTAAAGGATAAGAACCGTTATCAGACCGTGTACGCGGAGCATGACGGCTCTGCTGCTGCGCCGACCGCAGGTCTGCATTTTACGAAGGAGCTGCTCGCGCAGATCGAGGCAATGGGCGTGAAAATTGCCCATGTAACGCTGCACGTTGGTCTTGGCACGTTCCGTCCGGTTAAGGTGGAGAATGTGCTGGAGCACCACATGCACTCGGAGTTTTATATGGTAGAAGAATCCGAGGCGAAGAAGATCAACGACACGAAAGCAGCGGGCGGACGCGTGATCTGCGTTGGTACGACCAGCTGCCGTACCATCGAGTCTGCAACCGGGGAAGATGGAATCTTAAAGGCTGGAAGCGGCTGGACGGAGATTTTTATTTACCCGGGTTATAAATTCAAGATCCTGGATTGCCTGATTACAAACTTCCATCTGCCGGAGTCGACTCTGGTGATGCTGGTTTCTGCGCTGGCAGGACGGGAACATATTCTGAATGCGTATAACGAAGCAATTAAGGAACGGTACCGTTTCTTTAGTTTTGGGGATGCCATGTTCATCCACGACTAAGGACGCGGGGAAGCAATACAGGCTATCTCCATGGTTTGGGGATAGCCATTTTCGGCTTATAAAAGGAGCCGGTGCATGATAAAAGAGACCTGTGCAAAAAAGGGATTGAAAAAGCCTGTGCATGCAAAGAAACCTGTGCAGAAGGTACGGAAAGGGTTACTGTATACTGTTTGGGCAACGCGTGAACAGTAACCGGAAAGGAAGCAAACATGGAAGAAATCCGTTTAAACAAATATTTGAGTGAGCAGGGAATCTGCTCCCGCCGTGAGGCAGACCGCCTGATCGAGGCAGGAAAGGTGACCATCAACGGCCGGAAGGCCCAGATGGGAGAAAAAGTAACAGGTCAGGAAGTGATCGTCTGTGATGGAAAGCCGGTTGGAAAGGCGGCGGGCGGCAAAAAAGTAAAACCGGTGCTTCTGGTTGTGAATAAGCCGCGCGGAGTGGTATGCACCACTTCCGATAAGGACCGTGCGATGAACGTTGTGGATCTGATCCAGTATCCGGCGCGTGTGTATCCGGTGGGACGTCTGGATAAGGATTCCGAGGGACTTCTCCTTATGACGAATCAGGGAGAACTGGCTAACGAGATCATGCATGCAGGCAATTTCCATGAGAAAGAGTATCTGGTCACGGTAGATCAGCCGTTCAATGCCGCATTTTTAAAGAAGATGCGTGAGGGTGTGGAATTAAAGGAGCTTGGAGTGACCACAAGACCATGTCAGGTGGAAGCAACCGGTGTGAAATCGTTTAAGATCATCCTGACACAGGGATTAAACCGCCAGATCCGCCGCATGTGCGCGGAGCTCGGCTACCGTGTGGTGACTTTAAAGCGGATCCGTATCATGAACATTCATCTGGGCAAATTAAATACTGGGGATTTCCGCCGGGTAACACCGCAGGAGATGGAAGAACTGGAATGGCAGTTGGAGCAGGCGCGTCTGGAGCGTGAGGAACTTCTGGAAGGCGGAGACGAGTAGAAAATGAATCCAAGACAGGAAAATGGCAGGTGACGAGAATGGATCAGAGAAAGAATGATGATAAGATCATGCGCATGAAAGAGCTGCACCGGCAGCTTTTGGCGGCATCCAGGGCGTACTACCAGGAGAGCCGCGAGATCATGAGCAATTTTGAATATGACCGGCTGTATGATGAATTGCTGCAGTTGGAAAAGGAAACTGGCATGGTATTGGCCGGAAGCCCGACCCAGAAGGTAGGTTATGAAGTATTGAGCGAACTTCCGAAGGAGGCGCACGAGGCACCGATGCTTTCTTTGGATAAGACAAAAGAAGTTCCGGTTCTTCAGGAGTGGCTGGGAACCCAGAAGGGACTTTTATCCTGGAAGCTGGATGGTCTGACCATTGTTCTGACATATGAGGGCGGTGAGCTGGTGAAAGCAGTCACCCGCGGCAATGGCGAGATCGGTGAGGTTATCACCAACAATGCGAAGGTATTTTCCAATGTGCCGCTTCGGATCCCGTATCAGGGACAGCTGATCCTTCGCGGGGAGGCAATCATCAAATATTCGGATTTTGCACGCATCAATGAAGAAATCGAGGATGTGGATGCGAAGTACAAGAACCCGAGAAACTTATGCAGCGGCTCTGTGCGTCAGTTAAACAATGAGATCACGGCGAAGCGGAATGTGAATTTTGAGGCATTCATGCTGGTGCGGGCGGTAAATCCGGCGGATGCGCAGGCACCAGATGCAGCAAATGCAGATGGCGTGGATGCAATTGTGGACGATGGAACAGATCATGGTCGTTTCCACAATTCCCGCAAAGAGCAGTTCGAGTGGCTGAAGACACAGGGCTTTGATGTGGTGGAATACAAGGAAGTGACGGCTGCCACACTGCCGGATGCAGTGGCAGAATTTGCCGAGGCAATCCAGAGCTATGATATCCCCTCTGACGGTCTGGTACTTCTGATGGATGACATTGCCTACGGCGATGCGCTTGGCCGCACAGCAAAATTCCCGCGCAATTCCATTGCTTTTAAATGGGCGGATGAAATCCGCGAGACCACGCTTCGGGAGATTGAATGGAGTGCATCCCGGACCGGTCTGATCAACCCGGTGGCGATTTTTGATCCGGTGGAACTTGAGGGGACCACGGTAAGCCGGGCCAGCGTCCACAACATCAGCATCATGGAAGCGATGGAGCTGGGGGTAGGTGATACCATTACGGTATATAAGGCGAACATGATCATTCCGCAGATTGCCGAGAATTTAACTCGCAGCGGAACGATTGTGATTCCGAAGATCTGCCCGGTCTGCGGCGGCGAGACCCAGATCCGCCAGATGAATGATGTAAAATCCTTATATTGCACGAATCCGGACTGCCAGGCAAAGAAGATCAAGAGTTTTTCTCTGCTGGTGAGCCGTGACGCGTTAAACATTGACGGCCTTTCCGAGGCAACCCTGGAGAAGTTTATTGCAGCTGGGTTCATCCACAGCTATGCCGATATCTTTCATCTGGACCGCCATCGTGAGGCGATTGTTTCGATGGAGGGCTTTGGCGAAAAGTCCTACGAGAATCTGATGGCAGCCGTGAAAAAGGCTTCCCACACCAATCTGGTCCGTGTGGTTTACGGCATTGGTGTGGCAGGCATTGGGCTGGCGAATGCGAAGATGCTGTGCCGGTCTTTCGACTATGATTTCGAACGGATGCGCCATGCCACGGAGGAAGAACTGACTGCGGTTGATGGAATCGGCGCAGTTTTAGCCGATGCGTGGATCGCATACTTCGCATCTGAGAAAAACGCAAAGCTGGTGGATGATCTGCTTGCAGAGCTTACCATAGAGAAAGTTTCGGAAAATACAGAGGCAGCGGTATTTGCGGGGATGACTTTTGTCATCACCGGAACGGTAGAGCATTTTGCAAACCGGAAGGAACTGCAGGCGGCCATTGAGGCACGCGGCGGAAAAGCGACCGGTTCGGTCACCGCAAAGACTACGTATCTGATCAACAATGATGTGACTTCGAATTCGTCAAAAAATAAAAAAGCAAAAGAACTGGGGATCCCGATCATTTCCGAGCAGGATTTCCTGAACATGATGGGGGAAGAAAACAATGCCGATTAAAGTACAAAATGATCTGCCGGCCAGAGCCATTCTGGAATCTGAAAATATATTCGTGATGGACGAGAACCGTGCGATGAGTCAGGATATCCGTCCGCTTCAGATCCTGATCTTAAACCTGATGCCGATCAAGGAGGATACGGAAACCCAGCTTCTCCGGGCACTTTCCAATACACCCCTGCAGGTGGACTGCACCTTTTTGATGCTTTCCACGCACGTTTCCAAGAATACCTCGGCCAGTCATCTGAATAAATTCTATGTGACGTTCGATGAGATCCGCCGTCAGAAATTTGATGGTATGATCATCACCGGGGCACCGGTAGAAAATATGGAGTTTGAGGAAGTCAATTACTGGGACGAGCTGACGAAGATCATGGAGTGGAGCAAGACCCACGTGCATTCCACCCTTCATATCTGCTGGGGAGCGCAGGCAGGTTTATATTACCATTACGGCATTCCGAAATACAAAAGAGAAAAGAAATTAGCAGGAATCTACCGGCACAAGATCTTAAACCGCAAGATCCCGTTAGTCCGCAGCATGGACGATTACGTGATGGCGCCGCATTCCCGCTATACTGAGGTGCGCCGGAAAGACATAGAAAAGCATCCGGAGCTGACGATTGCGGCAGAGTCCCCGGAGGCCGGTATTTTCTTGGTACTTAACAATACCGGAAGCCAGATCTTTGTGCAGGGGCATCCGGAATATGACCGTATGACCTTAAATAACGAGTATCACCGTGATTTAAAGAAGGGACTGCATCCGGAACTTCCATGCAACTATTATGAGGACAATGATCCGTTCAATATTCCGGTCCTGTCCTGGAGAAATGCCTCGAATACCCTGTATGCAAACTGGCTGAACTTCTATGTATACCAGACAACCGATTATATTCTGACAACGGATGAAGAGTAAAGACAGCAGTTCACCGGCAGGAATTTTCGGAAGGGAAGATTCCATGTGATATCGTTTGGGGAGCAGATGTAAGGCTTTTGTGGCTTTGGGTAGAACGCTCATTTCGAAGGCATGGAGCCGGACCATACAATCCGGTGCGGAAGAACCGGATCTGCGCGACCATGATCCTGCATGTGCTTGGATTTGGGGAGCTGATCGGGCGTCAGGACTCGGAGGCAGCATTTACCATTTATGAAGAACTGGCAGGAACAGAGTATAAATAGGAGATAAAACAATATGAAAACACAGATGGAGAACCACTACCCGGTCGTGATCCTGGCTTCGGCTTCTCCGCGCCGCCTGGAGCTTTTGCGTCAGGCGGGCATAGAGCCGGTGGTAGAGCCGAGCCATGTCACGGAGGTGATCCGCAGCACAAAGCCGGATGAGGTCGTGATGGAGCTTTCCAGGCAGAAAGCAGAAGACATTGCTTTCAGATATACCGGTGAGAATGTTGTGGTGATTGGCGCGGACACGGTGGTGGCATTTGACGGAAACATCCTCGGAAAACCGAAGGATGAGGCAGATGCCATCCACATGATCTCATCCTTTCAGGGGAAAATCCACCAGGTATACACAGGCGTGACCCTGGTATTTTGTGGAAAACCGGGAGAAAATCCAAGCGAGCAGTGGAAAACCATAACCTTTGCGGAAAAGACCGATGTACATGTCTGCCCAATGACAATGGAGCAGATCAAAGCATATGTCAGAACCGGGGAATCTATGGATAAGGCCGGGGCCTACGGGATTCAGGGACGTTTTGCGGTCTGGGTAGAAGGAATCCGGGGAGACTATAATAATGTGGTCGGGCTTCCACTGGGGCGCGTCTGCCGGACACTGCTTGAAAATATAGCAACACAGGAATGACATCAGGAGAATCTATGATCAAGAAAAAAGATTTTTTGAAAGAATATAACATTGAAAAAGAAACCTTGAAAAAGACAGGGATGAAGTGGGAAGAGCTGAATTCCATTTACGACAGCTACTGCCGCATTGAGCCGCAGTTAAAGAAGATCGGCAAGGATTTCGTTAACGATTATCTGTATGACATTGAGAAAGCAGGGATTCACTCTTACCGCTATCGGACCAAAAAGGCAGGGCATCTGCTGGAGAAGATCATCCGCAAAAAGAGCGAGCAGACGGACCAGTACAAATATATCAACCGGAAGAACTACTATAAGTATATGACGGATCTGATCGGAATCCGTGTCTTCTTCCTTTACCGGGAGGACTGGATCCATTTTCATAATTACATTACTTCGGTATTTGAGAATGATCCGGCCAATTATATTGAGGACCGGCTTCTGGACTTCGATGATGACCCGGACCATTACTACATCGCAGAACGGCCGAAGGTCTACCGCAGAACCGGTGATACCCGGATTTACGATAAAAAACTGATCGACATCAAGTCAGACGGCATTTACCGTTCCCTGCATTATATCATCAAGTACAAGGGCTACTATGTAGAGATCCAGGGCAGAACCCTGTTTGAGGAGGGATGGAGCGAGATCGATCACGATATCGTGTATCCGTATTACCAGAACGATGAAATGCTTTCCGATTTCTCCACACTGTTAAACCGTTTGGCCGGCATGGCAGACGAGATGAGTTCGTATTTCCGCCGCATCAAGCAGCAGCGTCAGGAACAGCTGGAAAGCGAGCATGCGGAGAAGGAAGTGCAGAAGAAGCAGGAGCTGGACCAGCAAAAGAAGCGGGAAAAGCAGGAGCAGAAGAAGGCGGCTGCCAAAAAAACGGAATCGCCGAATTAAACATATCGCACAGTAACAAATAGAAGGTCCGGGCGTATACGAGTCTGACTTCCTCCATTTTCACATATCGTTGTTCGCTTGCTTTCGCTGACACATGTTCGCCTGCATCGGATTTACATCCGCTGCAATCGGACATGTGTCCTCAAGAGGCGAAACAACTGATATGCTGAAAATTTCAGAAGTCAGACTCATACACGCCCTACTTTTTTGGCTCCGCTGCGTACGAAAAAAACTGCAACCATCACTAAATTGGCGGGGCGGGGGCTTTCGGACTTACTGTGCGATAATGTCGTTTCACCGCCTTAAAATATGTGCGTAGAGTAGCAAAATTCCGTAGCAAGAAGAGAGCAGCAGAATCTGGAGTGCGGTCTTAAAAAAGAGCGGCATGCCTCCGGAAACTTCCGGCAGTAAGCCGGACAGGGCATAATGGATGCCGGTTGCCAGAAATAACAAAAGAGCCGGTTTTAAGATCATATCCCAGGCGCTCCAGGTAAAGGCTACTCGCTTTTTCAGGGAGTACAGGTGCATCAGTGCCAGAAATACTTCACTGGCGAGCATTCCGCAGAGATAGCCATAGATTCCGAGGCGGGGAATCGCGGTCAGCACAAAGAACAGACGCAGAAGCATGGATGCAGTGTTTTGCAGAAAGGTAATCCTCGTACAGCCAAGTCCGTTTAAGATGCTGCCCATGGTCGTTGCGAGGTAGAGAAACGGACACAGCCAGGCAAGAATCTGCATATAGCGTCCTGCGTCCTCATTTTTAAAGACGCTGTCGCCGAGTGGAATGCCAAACAGCACAAAGATCCCAATGCAGAGGATGCCCATGTAGAGACTGTAGCGCAGGGCCATGGCGACACTTTGGGCGATGCTTTCTGCTTTCCCCTCTGCCTGGTCTTTCGCTACACTGGGGAGAAGGAGCACGGCAATGGAATTGGTGATGGCAGAGGGAAAGAGGATAAAGGGCAGGGCCATGCCGGTCAGGACGCCGTAAACAGAAAATGCTCCGGCATCGCTTAGTCCGTATTGCTGGAGACGGTTAGGAATCCAGACTGCTTCGGCTCCGGCCAGCAGGTTTAGAACCAGGCGATTGCCCATAAGCGGCAGGGCAAGTGCCATGAGCGGGAGAAAGCAGGAAGCGGAAAACGGAGCGGTATCCTGTGCCGGAGGTGAAGCTGTGAAGCAGGAGGACGTTTTGTCTGCCAAAGGTGCAGACTGGGATGCGTCAGGAGCTGCCTGTACCGGAGCTGGAAACATGGAATCGGAGTTTTTTCGTGTCCCTACCTGCGGTGGAAACAGCAGAAGACACAAAAAATTAAAGGAAGCAGCCCCAATCTCACCGATCAGATGCCCGTAAACAGCCAGGCGCACGGTGATCTCCTGACCGGCCGCGGTGCGCTCTGTGGCGATCAGAAAAACGAGAGTCATCCGGACAATCTGCTCTGCAACCTGCGAAAATGCCGGTACTTTCGATTTCTGGGCGCCGTAGCAGTAGCCGTTGGCGCAGGCATGGAAGGAAGCGAAGGGCAAGGAAAGTCCCATGATGGGAAGATACGGGCTGCAGCGCGGCTCCATGAGGATGCGCTTGGCAATCCAGTCCGGATAACGGCAGATGAGAAAGGCCAGAAAGCCGGAGAGCAGCATGGAAACGCTAAGACCGGTGCGGAAAACACGCTGCCCTTTTCCTTCGTGGGCAGCTATGTACTGGGAAAGCGCAGTCTGGATCGCGCCGCCGCAAAGCGCAAAGCAGATCCCGTAGACGGGATGAACCATGTTGTAGATGCCGAGTCCTTCGGCACCGATCGTGCGGGATAAAAAAATACGGTAGAAAAAGCCCAGAAGCCGGCAAAGAAACCCTGCTGCGGTAAGCAGCAGGGTGCCGGTGAGAAAGGCGCGTTTTTTTTCGGAAAGACCGGAATAAAAAGACATAAAGGCAGCCCCCGGCCGGAAATCTTATTACAGGATATGTAAGTCCTGCGATAATCAGAACCGGGAATGGGGCTGCCTTTTTGGAAGATCGGATCAGAACCGGGGATCCGGTCGGGGTTCGTTTAGTTTTTTACATACCGCTCAACCAGAAGTCCGCTGTGGTAAGCCATGAGAAGCTGCTCCAGATCTGCAATCTTTTCGCGGAGCACGGCGCCGGTGTCGGTATCGCCTACCAGCTTTCTGCGGTCTGCGTGGCGGACAATGACGCTGTCAGAATGAATGTCGATCTCGCGCTCAATGGCTGCTTCTGTAGATTCAAACGGCTCTAAGGCGGACAGGATCAGTCCGTAAGAGTTGTAAGTGAGGGTGTATCCGGCAATGCCGGTTTCTTTCTGGTATGCTTTAGAGAAGCCGCCGTCGATGACCAGGATCTTGCCGCCGCATTTGACCGGGCTTTCGCCGTTTTTCGAGCGGACCGGGACGTGACCGTTGATGATGTGGCTGCCGGTCTCCGGAAGACCGAATTCGGTCAGAATGTGGTTCACCACGGTTTCATTTTCCAGATACTTGTAATACGGGTTTTTCTTTTCTGCATGGGTCTCTTTTTCGGCCAGGAAGTAGCGCTCAAAGGTAGCCATCTTATCCTTGCCAAAGAGTGGTGAGTCCTTATTCAGCCAGATGTACCACATGATGTCGCGGCCAAGGCGTTTTTCACGATCGGAAACTCCCATGAAAGCCTTGCGGATATAGCTTTCCAGAACATCGTAGAGTGCCCTGCCGTGGAAGTAGGAGCCGTTGATCTCTACTTCCTGGAACGTTCCGTCCGGATTTAACGGGATGCAGCCGTGGTAGAGCAGGTTTCCATTGTAAATCTTGTAGAGGCTTCCCTTGGCGAGCAGGAATTTGACATGCTGCTGGAGTTTTTCACAGTTTAAAAACGCTTTGATCAAACGATCCATGATATCAGCCTCAATCGGGGTGTAAGCATATGGATCCTTCGGGTCGATGGTAGGGAAGTTGTTGTCTAACAGGGTGTAGGTGTGCGGGGTCAGATTCCCCTTTTCGTCCGGCATATCCAGGGTGATGGTGCCATGCTCGTAGTCGATGCGGTGCAGCAGGTTGCGGTGCTCCATGTGGTATTCCGGATGAGCTTTGATGAGCTGTCCTTCTGCCTTAAACTGGATGATGGAGATGGCCTTGTGCATTTTTAAGTTGACTTCCACTTCGTACTGGTTCAATTCATTGGAGCCTTTTAATTTAAAGCAGGTACACGGATCGTCGCTGTAGGTGTTTAAGGCAAACGTAGCAAGCGGCAGCAGGTTGATGCCGTAGCCATCCTCCAGAATGTCCAGATTTCCGTAGCGGGCACAGATACGGATCACGTTGGCAATGCAGCCTGGCTGACCGGCGGCAGCACCCATCCACAAGACGTCGTGGTTGCCCCACTGGATATCTACGGAATGGTAACTCATGAGCTTGTCCATGATCTTGTGCGGCCCCGGGCCACGGTCGAAGATATCCCCCACAATATGTAAGTGGTCAATGACCAGACGCTGGATCAGCTGGCTCATGGCAATGATGCATTCCCGGCCGCGGCCGACATGAATGATCGTGTTGACGATCGCATTGTAATAAGAGGCTTTGTCCACGCTGTCATCTTTCTCGGTGATCAGCTCCTCCAGAATGTAGGCGAAATCCGGCGGCATGGCCTTGCGTACCTTGGAACGAGTGTATTTGCTGGCAGCCCGCTTGCAGATCTCGATGAGGCGGTACAGGGTGATGCGGAACCATTCATCTTTGTCTTCCGTAACCTTTAAGATCTGGTCCATTTTTTCTCTTGGGTAGTAGATCAGTGTGGCAAGGGTCCGTTTGTCCTTGTGGGACAGGGTATTTCCGAATACTTCATTGACCTTGCGGCGCACGGATCCGGAACCGTTCTTCAGCACATGGGCGAAAGCTTCGTCCTCTCCGTGGATATCGGTCAGAAAATGCTCCGTTCCTTTGGGCAGGTTTAAGATTGCCTCCATGTTGATGACTTCGGTAGAAGCGGCTGCGATCGTGGGATACAGATCCGCGAGACGTTCTAAATAACGGATTTCCGGATAATTCATAAAAACCCTCCTTGTGAAAGAACATATTTATATAGTAGATTATATCATAGATAAGGGAAAAAGCCGAAAAAGGGATTGTACTTTTTCGGAAAATCGAGAAAAATTTTCATAAATTCATTAATTCCTATTGAAATACTATGAAATAAATACTATAATAAGCCTGTCATAAAGACAGTCTGGCTGGCATAGCTCCCAGCTGGAATTTTATGTATATTTTCCAGAAAGGTGGATTTATATAATGAAGAAAACAATCTATTTGGATAATGCGGCAACAACCAAGACCAGACCGGAAGTTGTAGAGGCTATGCTTCCGTATTTTACCGAGTTTTACGGAAACCCGTCCTCGATCTACAGCTTCTCCGACGAGCCGAAGAAGGCAGTCGCAGCAGGACGTGAGGCAATCGCAAAATCAATCGGTGCGAAGACCAACGAGCTGTACTTCACCGGCGGCGGCAGCGAGTCCGACAACTGGGCATTAAAGGCAACCGCAGAGGCATACAAGAGCAAAGGCAACCACATCATCACCAGCAAGATCGAGCATCATGCAATCCTGCATACCTGTGAGTGGCTGGAGCAGCACGGCTATGAGGTTACTTATATCGATGTAGACGAGAACGGTGTATTAAAGCTCGATGAGTTAAAGAAGGCCATCCGCCCGACCACCATCCTCATTTCTGTTATGTTTGCAAACAACGAGATCGGAACCATCCAGCCGATCAAAGAGATCGGTCAGATCGCAAAAGAGCACGGTATCCTGTTCCACACCGATGCGGTTCAGGCATACGGACATGTGCCGATCAATGTTGACGAGTTAAACATCGACATGATGAGTGCCAGCGGTCACAAGATCAACGGACCGAAGGGAATCGGTTT
This sequence comes from Clostridium sp. AF32-12BH, assembly GCF_003477935.1. NCBI lineage: Bacteria > Bacillati > Bacillota > Clostridia > Eubacteriales > Clostridiaceae > Clostridium > Clostridium sp. AF32-12BH. Next base: position 54,294 of record NZ_QUEH01000005.1, read on the forward strand.
CCTCTACATCCGTACCGGTGTGAAGATCCGTTCCTTCATCCATGGCGGTGCACAGGAGCGCAAACGCCGTGCAGGTACCGAGAACGTTCCGGGCATCGTAGGCTTTGGCAAGGCAGCTGAGATCGCTGCAGCAAACATGGAAGAGCGTTCCAAGTACGAGAGCGAGCTGCGTGATTACCTGATGGACCGTGTCATTGCGGAGATTCCGTATGCACGCATCAACGGCGGCCGTGAGAACCGTCTTCCGAACAACGCAAACTTCTCCTTCCAGTTTATCGAGGGTGAGTCCATGCTGATCATGCTGGATGATAAGGGCATCTGCGGTTCCAGCGGTTCTGCATGTACCTCCGGTTCCCTGGATCCGTCCCATGTGCTCTTAGCCATCGGACTTCCTCACGAGATCGCTCACGGTTCCCTGCGTTTAACCTTAAGCGAGGAGACCACCAAAGAGGATATCGATTACACCGTAGAGAGCTTAAAGGCAATCGTCAGCAGACTGCGCAGCATGTCCCCGCTGTATGAGGATTTCGTAAAGCACCAGGCAAAATAAACAAAGACCTGTTTTAAAAACAAACGTATTAGCCAGACAAAAAGGCCGTGACCATAAGAAACCCGGTCCGGCTTTAGAAAAGGAGATAAAACATATGTATTCAGATAAAGTAATGGATCATTTCCAGCATCCGAGAAATGTAGGCGAGATTGAGAATGCCAGCGGTGTCGGCACCGTCGGCAACGCAAAGTGCGGCGATATCATGAGAATCTACTTAGACATCGACGACAACGGCGTGATCCGTGACTGTAAGTTCAAAACCTTCGGCTGCGGCGCTGCAGTAGCAACCAGCAGCATGGCAACCGAGATGGTAAAAGGAAAAACCATCCAGGAAGCACTGGAAGTAACCAACAAGGCCGTTATGGAGGCCCTGGATGGACTTCCGCCAGTTAAGGTACACTGTTCTTTACTGGCAGAGGAAGCCATTCATGCAGCTCTGTGGGATTACGCTGAGAAGAACGGCATCAAGATCGAAGGATTACAGAAGCCGAAGAACGATATCAGCGAAGGCGAAGAGGACGAAGAATATTGATCCAGGCAGAAAACAAAAAGAAAGTAGTAGTAGGAATGTCAGGCGGCGTCGATTCATCGGTTGCCGCCTGGCTTTTAAAAAAGCAGGGGTACGATGTGATCGGCGTTACCATGCAGATCTGGCAGGATGAGGAAGAGACCGCGCAGCAGGAAAACGGAGGCTGTTGTGGTCTTTCTGCCGTTGATGACGCAAGACGCGTGGCATGGCAGCTTGAAATCCCCTATTATGTCATGAACTTTAAAAAAGAGTTCAAGGACAATGTCATGGACTATTTTGTGGGCGAGTATTTATGCGGACGGACTCCGAACCCCTGCATCGCCTGCAACCGCTATGTCAAGTGGGAGTCCCTGTTAAAGAGAAGTCTTGATATCGGTGCGGATTACATTGCGACCGGACATTACGCGAGAGTGGAGCAGCTGCCAAACGGCAGATATGCGCTGAAAAAGTCCGCAACTGCGGCGAAGGACCAGACCTACGCCCTGTACAACCTGACTCAGGAGCAGCTTTCCCATACGCTGATGCCGGTGGGCGAGTATACCAAGGACCAGATCCGTAAGATGGCTGAGGACATTGGTCTGCAGGTGGCGCACAAGGCAGACAGCCAGGAAATCTGTTTTATCCCGGATCATGATTATGCGGGATTTATTGAGCGCGAAGCAGAGAACGTGCCGGGACCGGGCAATTTTGTGACGGCAGACGGTACCGTGATCGGCCGTCATGAGGGCATCACCCATTACACGATCGGCCAGAGAAAGGGCTTAAACCTTGCTATGGGACATCCGGTATTTGTAACGGAGATCCGCCCGGAGACGAATGAGGTCGTCATCGGCGGGGCAAACGATGTGTTTACCGATACGCTGGTCTGCAACAAGTTAAACTGGATGGCGATCGACGGTCTGCACGGTGAGCCGATGGAGGTCAGTGCCAAGATCCGCTACAGTCACAAAGGCGCTCCCTGTGTCATTGAGGAGATCGGAGAAGATCTGGTGCAGTGCCGTTTCTTGGAACCGGTCCGTGCTGTGACACCGGGGCAGGCAGTGGTATTCTATGATGGCGATTATGTAGCAGGCGGAGGAACGATCATCCGATGAGAAAGAAAACATTTGTATTTGCCATGGCGGCAGCTGCAGCTTTGATGACAGCAGGCTGCCAGTCAAAATATGAGAAAGTAGAAGTGCCGGGGAATGCGGCAGAAGCACCGGAGTCTGCCGGGGAAAAACAGAAAGCGGACGGGGAAAACCAGCAGGCGGGCGGAAAGAGCCAGACAGAAGGCAAAGACCAGCAGGCAGATGGAGCAGTCAATGAGAAGATTGCACAGAACGGTGGATCCGAAAGCGAAAAACAGCAGGCAGAGGTCAGCGTGAATAAAACAGAACTGACTACAGAGTCTGCCCCTTCCATGGAAGCACGGAATGAGACTGTGTATGTAAAAGCAACCACATTGAACCTGCGTGTTGCTCCGGAGCCGGGGGCAGAGGTTGTGGCAGCACCGGTAAACGGAACACAGCTGAAACGGACCGGTGACAATGGAAACTGGAGTCAGGTGGAATATCAGGGTAAGACCTGTTATGCCGCATCTGCTTATCTGAGTACAGAGCAGCCAGAAGAACAGTCTGCTGCTTTGGCACAGCCAGCAGGAAATTCTGGTTTGGCAATGTCTTCTGATTCCGCAGCTTCTTCCGGATCGGCAGCATCCGTTCAGAATGCCGGTGAAGTGGGGCTGAACATGGATTGGAAATACGCTTCCCTGTCTAAGATCAACAGCGGAAAAGCGGTGTTGTACCGCTCCGAATCTGCTTCCCGCAAGAATAAAGTGGTTTGCGTCAATGCAGGACACGGAACAAACGGAGGCAGCAGTGTGAAGACCCAGTGCCACCCGGACGGAACCCCGAAGGTGACCAGCGGCACCACAAGTGCCGGTGCGACCACCGCGGTGGCAGTATCCGGCGGCATGACCTTTGCGGATGGAACCCCGGAGGCGAAGGTGACCCTGGCGATGGCGAAGGTATTGAAGGATAAGCTTCTGGCAAAAGGATACGATGTCTTAATGATCCGCGAGAGCGATGATGTCCAGTTAGACAACATAGCCCGCACAGTTATGGCAAACAATCTGGCAGACTGTCACATAGCCCTTCACTGGGATTCCACGAAGAGCAACAAAGGTGCTTTTTACATGAGTGTGCCGAATGTTGCTTCCTACCGTGCCATGGAGCCGGTGGCATCACACTGGAAACAGCACAACGCGTTGGGGGAGAGCCTGGTTGCCGGTCTGAAAAGTGCCGGTGTAAAGATCTTTTCCGGCGGCAGTATGGAGATGGACCTGACCCAGACTTCGTATTCTACGGTTCCGTCCATCGATATTGAGCTGGGGGACGGTGCTTCCGACCATTCCGCAGCAACGCTCGATCAGCTTGGAAATGGTCTTGTCGCAGGATTAGACCAGTATTTCGGGAACTGAACATAAGAATAACAGGTAAAATTACACAAAAATTGTGAAAATCAGCAGAAAAAGCGAAGAAAATGAATTTCTCTATAGCTTTTCTGCTGATTTTGTATTATACTGGCATCGTTGCACATGTCTTTCTGGGAAAGATATTTGTACGCGATTGTAAAAACAGAATCGTTTTTTGTGCAGCGAGTATGAGGGAAAGGAATCAAAACAATGAATCTTCAGTGGGATTGGGATTATCTGCTTGATACAATGAAAAAACTGATCGAAACACCAAGTCCGGTCAGCTACTTTGAACAGGTAAATCCGCTGATGGAGCAGCTTGCTGCTTCACTTGGGTATGAGGTGGAGTATGACCGCAAGCACACGGTTTACATTAAGGTACCGGGAAAAGACCGTACCAGAACTGTATGCGTCGGCGCTCACTTGGATACCCTCGGCCTTATGGTCAAACACATCGATAACGATGGAATGCTCCGTGTGAGAAATTTGGGCGGCATCAACTTTAACAGCATCGAAGGAGAAACGGTTACCGTATATGCAAGAAACGGAAAAACCTATACCGGTCTTGTGGCATGCCAGTCACATTCTGTTCATGTATTCGACGATGCAAAAACATTAGAGCGTAATGAGAACACCATGATCGTAATTCTGGATGAGAATGTACATTCCGCAGAGGAAGTACGTGCCCTGGGGATTGAGAATGGCGATATCCTGTCGATCGAGCCGCATTTTACCGTAACGGAGAAAGGGTTCATCAAATCACGCTTTATTGATGACAAAGCCTGTGTAGCCTGTAGTCTGGTTATGTTAAAGTTTTTAAAAGACCAGAACCTAACACCGCTTTGCGATACCTGGTTCGCGTTCCCGCATTACGAGGAGATCGGACATGGCGGCTCTTTTGTGCCGGAGTGTGTAAGCGAGTACCTGGCACTGGATATTGCCGTGATTGGACCAGACCACAATGGCCGGGAAGACCGCGTCAGCATCTGTGTGAAAGACAACTTCTCCCCGTATGACAGAGAAGTTACGGATCGTCTGGTAAGACTGGCAGCAGCCAATGAGTTAAACTACGCACCGGATGTATTTTACCGTTATGGCACCGACGGCGGCGCAGCAGTGCGCGCAGGAAACAACCTTGTTGCAGGCGCATTCGGCATGGGAACCTTCTGCTCCCACGGCATGGAGCGTACCCACCTGGACGGTGTGAAGAACACTGCAAAGCTTCTGGCAGCTTACCTGTTGGAGGAATAAAAAACGATGCCTGTGAAACACACAGGAACGAAAGGGAAAAGAAAAAAGGAGTACATATCTTATGAAAAAAACAGGAAAAATCCTTCTGGGATGCCTGCTTGCAGCTTCTGTCTTCATGACAGCCTGCGGCGGTTCCAAGAGCAGCAGCTCTGCAGACAACACACAGACCGAAGCTGGTAAAACGGAAGGCAGCGCGGCTGCAGGTTCCAGCGATGGCATCATCCGTGCAGCGATGAAGGCTGACATCACATCTTTGGATCCGCATGACCACAACGATGTACAGTCTTCTTACGTAACCCGCCACATCTACAGCAACCTGGTTCGTGTCAATGAGAACAATGAGGTTGTCGGCGATCTGGCAGAGAGCTGGGATTACGCAGATGACACAACCGTAAACTTCAAATTAAAAGAGGGTGTAACCTTCTCTGACGGCACTCCGCTGACCGCTGAGGATGTAAAGTTCTCCCTGGAGAGACTGAAAGCATCTGCAAAGGTTGGACATCTGGCAGCCATGATCGATTCCGTAGAAGTTGTGGATGACTTAAACTTCATCATCCATATGAATCAGCCGTCTAACGCACTGCTTACTTCCCTGGCTCACTCCGGCGGCGCAATCATGTGCAAGAGTTATGTGGAAAAACTGGAGAGCGAAGGCAAGAAGGTTGCAGACGCACCGATGGGAAGCGGTCCATACACGTTCGTTTCCTGGATGCCGGGCTCCAGCGTTGAGCTGAAGAAAAACCCGAACTACTTCGATGAAGAGCGTGCCGCAAAGAATGAAGGCATCATCTTAAAGGCAATCTCCGAGGAGACTTCCAGAACCATCGCATTGGAGAACGGCGAGGTTGACCTGCTCTTAGACGTTGGAAGCAACGATGCACAGAAGATCCGTGACAACGAGAACCTGGCTCTGGATGAGTATGAGTCTTCCCAGATCGAGATGATGAACTTAAATACTTCCAAGGCTCCGTTCGACAATGTTTTAGTAAGACAGGCCATGAACTATGCCATCAACAAGGAGGATGTTCTGATCGTTGCGATCAATGGCGAAGGTACTACCGTAGACGGTTACCTGGCACCAGGTGCGATCGGCTACAAGGATACCGCTGTAAAATACGAGTACAATCCGGAAAAGGCAAAAGAACTGTTAGCTGAGGCTGGCTACGCAGATGGATTTACCTTTACCGCATATCTCTCAAACGATACCCGTGCAAGAAGTGCAACTGCAGTTCAGGCAAACTTACAGCAGATCGGCATCACCATGAACATCGAGCAGATGGAGGCTTCCACATTCTTCGAGAAGACCGGTAACGGTGAGCACGATGCATGCTTTTCCGGCTGGGTAGCAAACGCAGAGCCGGATAACACCTACCGTCCGCTGTTCATGAGCACCAATGCAGGTGCAGGCGGAAACCGTGCATTCTACAAGAATCCGGATGTAGACGCACTGATCGATGATGCTGCAACCAACCGCGATGAAGCAAAGGTTGATGAGGATTACAAGGAGATCACCAAGACGATTTCCGAGGATGCGATCTGGGTTCCGTTATATTCCCAGACTGGCTTTATCGCAAGAAATAAAGATCTGCAGGGAGTTGAGATTTCTTCCTTCAGCATGCATGTTCTGTCCGGTGCACATTACGAGTAAGCACCACAGGCAAATTTGAATGAAATGCATGAAAAGCACATCCCGTATGGGTATGTGCTTTTCATGTTTTGTTGCTTTGCATATCAGAGAGGCGCCAGAGGTATCCTGGCTGATCCCTGCAATGGCAAAACGGCTACAAGGTTTTTATAGACCGCGAAATTTCGCAGAACAATAAGGAAGGAGTTGCGAAATGCATAAGTATATCATCAAGCGTCTGCTGATGCTGATCCCGGTTATCATCGGTGTATCATTTCTGGTGTTTTTTATCATGTCACTGGCTCCAGGTGATACTGCCCGCACCATTCTCGGTGAGACAGCCCCGATTGAGGCGGTAGAAGCTTTGCGGGAGGAACTGGGACTGAATGATCCGGTTCTGGTCCGGTATTTTCATTATATGGTAAATCTGCTTCACGGTGATCTGGGCGAATCTTATAAGTCCGGTCAGCCGGTATTCAATGAGGTTATGACACGTTTCCCGGCAACCATTAAGCTGGCTTTCTGGGGTATGCTGTTTGCTGTGGTATTATCCATTCCGGTGGGCATCATCTCCGCGACCAAGCAGTATTCCCTGACCGACAGCATCAGCATGGTCCTGGCTCTTTTGGGCGTTGCGACCCCGAACTTCTGGCTGGGCCTGATGCTCATCATTGGTTTTTCCCTGCATTTAAAATGGTTCCCGTCCGGTGGTGATGAGACCTGGCGTTCCCTGGTGCTTCCGGTCATTACACTGGGTACCGGCTGTATGGCGAGCATTACCCGTATCACCCGTTCCTCCATGCTGGAGGTCATCCGTCAGGATTACATCCGTACCGCGAAGGCAAAGGGTGTGAACCGCCGCGTGGTTGTGTACAAGCATGCGTTAAAGAATGCGCTGATTCCGGTTGTTACGGTCATTGGCCTGCAGTTTGGTTCCCTGCTTGGCGGTGCAGTCTTAACGGAGGCTGTATTCTCCTGGCCGGGTGTTGGTACCTATCTGGTAAACAGCATCAAGGCGAAGGACACCCCGGCGGTACTGGGCTGTGTAATCATCTTCTGTATCTGCTTTAGTATTGTAAACCTGGTGGTCGATATCCTGTACGGATACATTGACCCGCGGATCAAATCAAAATACAAATAGGAGGTGAAGAAGATGGTAAGAGTAGCAACGACAAATAAAAAACGCAGCATGGCAGCCGATGTATGGCACAGACTGAAACGAAACCGTATGGCTATGGTTGGTCTGGTTGTCTTGCTGATTCTGGTATTCATGGCTGTTTTTGCAGACGTGATCGCAGATTATGACACCAAGGTTATCGCACAGGATATCAAAAACCGTCTTCAGGGCCCGAGTATGGCACACTGGTGCGGCACCGATGAGTTTGGCCGTGATATTTTTGCCCGTCTTGTCCATGGCTCCCGTGTTTCCCTGGTCGTAGGCCTGATCTCCGTGAGTATTTCCCTGACCATCGGTGGTATGCTGGGAGCAGTCGCAGGTTATTACGGCGGCAAGATCGACAACATCATCATGCGTATCATGGATATCTTTCTGGCAGTTCCAAGTATCCTGCTGGCTATGACCATTGTTGCGGCACTGGGAACCAGCCTGGTAAACGTGATGCTGGCGATCGGAGTATCCGGTGTGCCGCAGTATGCACGTATTGTGCGCGCATCCGTTATGAGTATCAAGGATCAGGAATTCGTTGAGGCATCCCGCGCGATCGGTGCGAAGAGCCCGACCACCATTTTCCGTGAGATCCTTCCGAACTGCCTGGCACCGATCATCGTTCAGGCAACTTTATCCGTGGCAAGTGCGATTCTTTCTACGGCATCCTTAAGCTTTATCGGCCTTGGCGTACAGCCGCCGTCTCCGGAATGGGGCGCAATGCTGTCCGGCGGACGCGGTTATTTAAGAGATGCCCTGCACTTAACGTTATTCCCGGGTCTTGCGATTGTCATTACGATCCTGGCACTGAACCTTCTGGGCGACGGTCTGCGTGATGCGCTGGATCCACGTTTAAAACAGTAGGAGGTATATCATGGAACAGAAAAATTATACTGTTGATATTGAAAACCTTTCCGTCCGGTATACCACATCCGACGGCGTGGTGGAAGCGGTCAACGGCATAGATTTAAAGATTGAAAAAGGAAAAACACTGGGACTGGTAGGAGAGACCGGTGCGGGCAAGACCACTACGGCGCTGTCCATTCTCCGCCTGATCCCGAATCCGCCGGGCAAGATCACCGGAGGCGTGATTCGTCTGGAGGGAAACAATATTTTTGAATACAGTGAAGACGAGATGGAATCCATCCGCGGCAAGCAGGTTTCCATGATCTTCCAGGACCCGATGACTTCCTTAAACCCGGTTATGACCGTAGGCGACCAGATCGCGGAGGAGATCCAGCTTCATGAGAAGAAGATGTCCAAGAAGGAAGCCATGGACAAGGCACGCGAAATGCTGGAAATGGTTGGAATCCCGGGACAGCGTGCGGATGAGTACCCGCATCAGTTCTCCGGCGGTATGAAACAGCGTGTTGTCATTGCAATGGCTCTGGTCTGCAACCCGGATCTTCTGATCGCGGACGAACCAACCACGGCACTGGATGTGACCATTCAGGCACAGGTGCTGGATCTGATGCAGAAATTAAAAGAGCAGTATCAGACCTCCATGCTCATGATCACCCATGATCTGGGTATCGTGGCAGAGGTATGTGATGAGGTCAGCATTATGTACGCAGGACAGATCGTGGAGCACGGCAATCTGGTAGATATTTTTGAGAATACCGCGCATCCGTATACCGAAGGTCTGTTTGGCTCCCTGCCGGATATCGAAAACCGTGAAGAAGAGCTTCACCCGATTCCGGGACTGATGCCGGACCCGACCAATCTGCCGAGTGGCTGTCCGTTCCATCCGCGCTGCAAATATGCAACGGAGCTTTGCAAAACCAGAAAACCGGTTCAGACGAAGCTGTCTGAGACCCATATGGCTGCATGCCTGGCATACGAAGAGGGAACCGGAGTTGTAGTAGGAGGAAAGCACAATGTCTGAGCCGATCTTAGAAGTCAAAAACCTGAAAAAATATTTTAATACCCCGGGCGGTGTACTCCATGCAGTCGATGACATCAGCTTTACTCTGGAAAAAGGAAAGATCCTTGGCGTGGTAGGCGAGTCCGGCTGCGGAAAATCCACGATGGGTCGTGCCATTCTCCGTCTGCATGAGCCGACCTCCGGCGAGGTAATCTTTGATGGACGCGATATCACGAAGGTTTCCTTAGAGGAGATGCGCAAACTCCGCTCCGATATGCAGATCGTATTCCAGGATCCGTTTGCATCCCTGAATCCGAGAAAATCGGTCAGCGAGATCATTGGAGAGCCGCTGCGCCTGCACCATATTTACCGCACCAAAGCGGAGCGCGAAAACCGTGTACGCGAGCTGATGGAAGTCGTAGGACTGGCAGAGCGACTTGTGAACAGCTATCCGCATGAGCTGGACGGCGGACGCCGTCAGCGAATCGGAATTGCCCGCGCGCTGGCACTGAATCCGAAGTTCATTGTCTGCGATGAGCCGGTATCTGCACTGGACGTATCCATTCAGGCACAGATCTTAAACCTGCTTAAGCAGTTAAAGAAAGAGATGGGACTGACCTACATGTTCATCACCCATGATCTGTCGGTTGTCAATTACTTCTCCGATGATATCATGGTTATGTATTTAGGAAAGATGGTTGAGTACGCACCGTCTGCAGAACTCTTCCAGAATCCGACCCATCCGTATACCAAAGCGCTGTTATCTGCAATTCCGCTTCCGCGCCTTGGCGAGAAGAAAAAACGAATCCTGTTAAAAGGTGAGATCACTTCCCCGATCAATCCGAAGCCGGGCTGCCGTTTTGCACCGCGCTGCATGTATGCCGAGGACCGCTGCTTTGCGGAGTCTCCGGAGTTAAAAGACATGGGCAACGGACACAAAGTAGCCTGCCACTTCTGCGAGAAGTTTTATCAGAAATAAAAGCGGCCGCACAGACCGCTGCAAAGGAGATACAACGATGGAAATCAGAATCGACAAACAATTTATTGGTGACTGTTTCCGGGACTTTGTCAATGTACCAAGCCCGGTCAGCTACTATGATGAGATTCTGCCGCTGATCGAAGAGTACGCCGCAAAGTTCGGCCAGACTGTGACCTACGACAGAAAAAACACTGCTTACATTACGTTAGACGGTGAGGATAATTCCAAAACGGTTATGATCGGTGCCCATATGGATACGCTTGGTCTGATCGTGAGAAAGATCGAGAAAGACGGTACCCTGCGGGTACGTCAGCTTGGCGGTGTGTCGTTCCAGAGCATTGAGGGCGAGACCGTAACCGTACATGCAAGAAACGGGAAAAAATATACGGGCCTATTTGTCTGCCAGTCCCATTCCACCCATGTATTTGATGATGCCAGAACCCTCGAGCGCGATGAAAATACCATGATGATCAGTCTGGATGAGAAGGTTGAGAGCAGAGAAGATGTCCTGGCTCTTGGTATCCGCCACGGCGATGTGGTATCGTTTGAACCGCATTGCAATATCCTGGACAATGGCTATGTGAAGTCCCGTTTCATCGATGATAAGATGGCGGTTGCAGCTGTATTTGCAGCCTTGAAATTCATGACGGAGAATGGTTTCAAGCCAAAATACCGGACCTTGCTTTCTTTCCCGTTCTACGAGGAAATCAACCACGGCGGTGCTTATATCCCGTCTGAGGTAGAGGAGTTTGTAGCAATCGATATCGGCCTCATCGGACCGGATTACGATGGAAACGAGCATGCAGTGAGCATCTGCGTAAAAGATAACTTCTCTCCGTACGACCGGAATTTAACCGGCAAGATCATCGCGGAGGCAGAGGCGAACGGTATCAACCATGCAATCGATATTTTCTATCGCTATGGTACCGACGCCAATGCAGCTGTACGTGCCGGAAACAATGTCCGCGCAGCAGCGTTCGGCATGGCATGCTACTGCAGCCATGGCATGGAACGCACCCATTTAGACGGGGTTGTGGAGACTGCGAAACTGGCCGTCGCTTACATGATGGAATTAAAATAGTCAAACTGGCTGCTGCCTGCGAAATGCAGGAACAGCAGCGAAGTGAGAAATGCGAGAAAAAGTGAGATAAAAAAGTAAGATAAAAATACAGGATTACAAATGGCGGATATTTACAATTTGCTGATTTTCGTGTATACTATAAAAGCTGTTTTGCATGTTGCGGAATTCCGCATGCAGGACAGCTTTCAGGAGATATACCCAAGTGGCTGAAGGGTCCGCACTCGAAATGCGGTAGGTCGGGCAACCGGCGCGAGAGTTCAAATCTCTCTATCTCCGTATAAGACCGGAATTCCCCGGATAGAAAACGGGAGTTCCGGTCTTTTTGTATTTCCGCAGGCAGCAAGTCAACGTTCATGCTTGTATGAAGCTTTGGCGCCTGCCGCGATCCCCCATATCCAGAAAACAAAGGAGAACAAACTTATGAGCATCAGAGTTGGTATTTTAGGTTACGGTAACTTAGGAAAGGGCGTTGAGAGCGCAATTGCCCAGAACGCTGACATGGAGCTGGCAGCAGTCTTCACCCGCAGAAACCCGGAGAGCGTGAAGGTCCGCACCGCAGGTGTGAAGGTTCTTCATGCAGATGAACTTTCCCATATGCAGGATGAGCTGGATGTCCTGATCCTCTGCGGCGGCAGCGCAACCGATCTTCCGGTTCAGACTCCGCAGTACGCTTCCATGTACAATGTAGTAGACAGTTTCGACACCCACGCAAGAATCCCGGAGCATTTCGCAGCAGTCGATGCAGCAGCAAAGAAAGCCGGCAAAGTCAGCCTCATCTCCTGCGGCTGGGATCCAGGTATGTTCTCCTTAAACCGTCTGTACGCAAACTGCGTTCTGCCGGAAGGCAAGGATTACACTTTCTGGGGCAAGGGCGTCAGCCAGGGACATTCTGACGCAGTACGCCGCATCGAGGGCGTAAAGGACTGCAGACAGTACACCATCCCGGTAGAAAGCGCCGTTGAGGCAGTCAGAAGCGGTTCCAATCCAGAACTGACCACCAGAGAAAAACACACCAGAGAGTGCTTCGTAGTCGCAGAGGAAGGCGCAGATCTTGCGAAGATCGAGAACGAGATCAAGACCATGCCGAACTACTTCTCCGATTATGACACCACTGTACACTTCATCACCGAGGAGGAGATGAAGCGTGACCACAGCGGACTTCCGCACGGCGGCATGGTGATCCGCACCGGTGTGACCGGCATGGAGAAAGAGCACAAGCATGTGATCGAGTACAGCTTAAAGCTGGATTCCAATCCGGAGTTTACCGGTTCTGTCATCGTGGCTTACGCAAGAGCAGTTAGCCGCATGAACAAAGAGGGCATGAGCGGATGCAAGACCGTATTTGATGTTGCACCGGCATACCTTTCCCCGAAGAGCGCAGAAGAGCTGCGCGCACATATGCTGTAAAATATAACAATTTAGCACAGTAAGTCGATTAGAAGGTCCGGGCGTGTACGAGTCTGACTTCCTCCATTTTCACATATCGTTGTTCGCTTGCTTTCGCTGACACATGTTCGCCTGCATCGGATTACATCCGCTGCATTCGGACATGTGTCCTCAAGAGGCGAAACAACTGATATGTTGAAAATTCCAGAAGTCAGACTCATACACGCCCTACTTTATTGACACCGCTGCGTACGAAAAAACCTGCAGCCATTACTGATTTGGCCGATAGTTATCCTATTTTCGCCGTTTCAGTAATGGTTGCAGGTTTTTTATATGTAATGGAGCCAGTATAGCAGGAAGCCCCCGCCCCGCCATGCGTAAGCGCATTCTTTTAGCGAATTTTGCCCGTTTTGTGAGCATAGCGACCGTTTCGGAGCTCTGTCTGAGCGAACGCAGTGAGCGAGTTAGCGGAGGAACGGTCAATAGGCGGCGGAGCAAAAAGGGCGAAAATTCGCGTGAATGCGGTTACGCATGGCGGGGCGGGGGCTTTCGGACTTATTGATATTTACTGTGCGATATTGTTTAAATAAGACTTTATCGGATCTGGAAAGTGTGATAAGATTTTCCGTAGACAGGATTAAACGTAGAAGGAGGACTGGACTTCCATGATCAAACTGGTGGTATCAGATATAGATGGAACGTTGTTAGAGGACGGAGGACATGAACTGAATCCGGAGCTGTTTGAGGTGATTTTGAAGCTGCGGGAGAAGGGCATGCAGTTTGCGGCTGCCAGCGGCAGACAGTGGGCGAGCATTGAGCAGGTGTTTGACCCGATCAAGGAAAAGATTTTTTATCTGTCTGATAATGGTGCTTATGTGGGGTGTCATGGAAGACAGTTGTTTGTGCATCCGATCGAGCGTTCCCTGGTGGAAGAATTGGTGAAGGATATCCGGAAAGCCGGTCTTACGGTTATGGTAGGCGGACCGGATGTGGCTTATATGGAAAATCCGGATCCGGAGTTTGAGGACTGGATCTTGAATGGCTACAAATTCCAGGCAAAGAGTGTGGCAGATGTGCTGGCCGTGGATGACCAGTTTATTAAGGTGTCGGCATACCGCAAGACTGATATTGAAGCGCATACAAAAGAACTGCGCGAAAAATACGGAGACCGTTTGAAGATGACCATTTCTGGTGATATGTGGCTGGATTGTATGGCAACCGGTGTGAATAAGGGCGAGGCAGTGAAACTGCTGCAGGAGAGTCTGGGCATTTTGCCGGAGGAGACCATTGCGTTTGGTGACCAGTTAAACGATATCGAGATGCTGGGACGTGCTTATTACAGCTTTGCCATCGGAAATGCAAGACCGGAGGTAAAGGCAGCCGCCCGGTTTGAGGCCGATACCAATGTGCGGGACGGTGCGCTGAAAATTTTGAAGCTGTTGTTGTAAATGGTATCCTATGTGTGGGGGAGAAAGTGACACATGAAAGAACATGGAAAAGTTATGCCAGACAGGTCAAAATGGTTGTTTGAAAAAAGTGTACCGGTAACGGTGTTGCTATGAATATAGAAGGATTTCGATAAATATGGAAAAGAAACTGGTATGTCCCAATTGCGGGGAGCCCTTTGAAATCGATGAAAAGGGCTATGCGGCGATCGCAAAGCAGGTGCGGGACAGGGAATTTAAGGAAGAACTGAGCCGCCAGCAGGCTTCGTTTGAGTCGGAAAAGAAAACGGCGCTGGAACTTGCAAAGGCGCAGACCGCAGAAAATTATGAGAAGCAGCTGGCAGCACGAGAGGCAGAAATACTGAAGCTGAAGGCTCAGAGTGAGCAGGCAGGGAAAGCACAGGAACTGGCAGTCACGAAGGCTGAGGCAGCAATAAAGGAACAGCTGCAGGAACAGCTTCGGAGTCAGCAAAAGGAGCTTACAGAGCTGAAAGCACAGGCAGAACTTGCAAAAACGCAGGCGGAGCTGGCTGGAAAGCAGGCTGCGAAGCAGGAGCAAACGCTGCGGGAGAGTTATGATGTGCGGCTGAAGCAGCAGCAGGAAAACTACGGCATGCAGCTGAAACAGCAGCGGGAAAGCTATGCCGTGCAGTTGGAGCAGCAGAAGGAGAATTATGGAGCACAGCTCAAACAGCAGCAGGACTCCATGGCGGAGCTGAAAGCGCGTTACGAGGAACAGTTAAAGCAGCAGGAGCAAGCCATGAAGGAACGCTACGAGGCGGAGCAAAAACTTCAGGAACAGGCTGTGAAAGAGCGGTATGAGATCCAGCTGAAAGACAAGGAAGAGATGATCGAATACTACCGCGACTTGAAGGCAAAGCAGTCTACGAAGATGGTGGGCGAGACTTTAGAGCAGCATTGTGAGGTATCCTTTAACCAGGTGCGCGCGATCGGGTTTCAGAACGCTTATTTCGAAAAAGACAATGAAGTCTCAAAGAGCGGCAGCAAGGGCGATTACATTTTTCGTGATTACGATGAAAATGGATTGGAATACATCTCGATCATGTTTGAGATGAAGAATGAGAACGAGACCACTGCGACCAAGCATAAAAACGCAGATTTCTTAAAGGAACTGGACAAAGACCGGAAAGAAAAGGGCTGCGAGTATGCGGTTCTGGTGACTTTGCTGGAGGCGGACAATGATTTTTACAATACCGGGATTGTGGATATGTCCCACAAGTATCCGAAGATGTATGTGATCCGCCCGCAGTTTTTTATCCAGATCATCACGATCTTACGCAATGCGGCCATGAATTCGCTGCAGTATAAGCGGGAACTGGAGGCTGTGCGCAACCAGAATCTGGATATTACCCATTTTGAGGAAAAGCTTCTGGATTTTAAGGATAAGTTCGGCCGCAACTACACGCTGGCGAGCGATCGCTTCCAGAAGGCGATCGACGAGATTGATAAGACCATCGATCACTTGCAGAAGGTGAAGGATAATCTGCTGGCTTCGGAAAACAATCTGCGTCTGGCAAACAACAAGCTGGACGATCTGACCATCAAGAAGCTGACCTGGAAGAATCCGACGATGCAGGAGAAATTTGCTGAGGCACGGGCGGAAAGACTTTCTGAGCGTGAAGCAGCATCCGGGGAACAGCAAAGCGGGCAGAAATAGAAACAGAAGTGGAATGGAAAGTATGACAGATCAAAACATAGAGCGAACGGCTCAGAAAATAGAGAAAATAACCCAGAGAACAGAGACAGACTGGGAACAGCGAAGCATACAAAACAGAAAAAACAGAACAGACAGAAAAAACAGAACAGGCAACTGGAACGCAGGCAGGTGTACAATCAGAAAATGGCTGGCAGCGATTCTGGCAATGATTCAGATTTTTCTTCTCACAGCCTGCAGCGTAAATCTTCCCATGGTTTCAGACAGCACCGAGACAGATGGTTACAGCGATGCACAGACCATGCTGATCATTGCCACGGAGCGCAACCGCTATCGCCAGGTTTACACGGACCAGATCTGGAATGTGGAGATCAGTGATGCCAAGACGCCGTTCCAGACGTATCTGCTGGATCAGATCCGCAGCTTTTTAGGAGAAGTGAAAACCATGAATCTTCTGGCAGATGAGCAGGGCCTAACGCTGAACAGCCAGGAGCGGGAGCAGTTAAAGCAGCTGGCAGACGATTATTATGATACGCTTACCGATGCGGATAAGGCTTACACCAAGGCAACCCGGGATGATGTCTATACGATGTATGAGGCATACCATCGTGCAAACCGGATCGTGGACGAGTTGACGAAGGACGTCAGTCTGGAGATCAGCGACAGCGAGGCGCGTGTCATCCAGGTACAGGAGATCGCGGTCAGCGAAGAAAGCAAAGCACAGGAACTGTATGACCAGTTGACCAACAGTGGAGCAGATTTTGCAGCCACAGCAAGAAAGGAATCGGAAAATCCGGACATTGAGATTTCTGTGGGACGGGGAGAACGGGAAGCTTCCTATGAAGAGCCTGTTTTTGCTTTGGAAAGCGGACAGATCACCGAGCCATTTTCCTACCAGGGAAAGTGGTATCTGGTGAAATGCGTGAATGATTTTGATGAGGAAGCAACACTGGAGCGGAAAAACAAGCTGGCGCTGGAGCGGAAAAATCAGGCCTTTCATAGCATTTACGATTCCTTTGCCGCGGAACATCCTGTGGAAATCCAGGGAAGCATCTGGAATAAGGTTTCGTTAAGTGATGGTGCGGACTGCACCACGTCGGACTTCTTTGAGCGGTACCAGGAATCGATGGGCCAGTAAGAAAATCCGTAACACAGAAACAAGGCAGCAAAACAGAAACACAGGATCAGCAAAACAGAAACAGCAAAACAGAAACAGAAACACAGGATCAGTAAAACAGAAACAGCAAAAACAGAAACAGAAACACTGGATCAACAAAACAGAAACAGCAAAAGCAGAAACAGCAAAACAGAAACAGCAAAACAGGGGGATTTGCGGATGATCGCATTAAAAATAGAAGATTTGAAAAGCTTCACGGCACAGCTGTTTATGGGGGAAACATTCGATGGCTGGCTGGTGCGGGAGGCGAACATTGTTACATTTAACAGCTTTACCATAGACGGGCATATCCGCCAGGGATATTATTCGGAAGAAGAACTTGAGGCAAACCGCGTGGAAGAGTTTTCTTCCTGGAAGATGCTTCGTCCCATCTGCTATTCCCTGATCAAGGGGAAGCGACTTCCAGAAAGCTTTCAGATCACGCTGCAGCTTTCCCCGGAGGAAAACGAGAAGTTCCTAAGACGTGTGAAGCCGGATTTTCCGGTGGACCAGCTGGCGGCTTTGTATCTGAATATCCGCTATGAAAACCATGCAGCGTCCTGCGTGACCGGGACGTCGCTGAACGTTTTTACGCTGGACAGGCAGATCGAGCATGAGTGGGACGATACGGTCCGCAGATATTTCAAAAAGCTGCAGATCCCGTACGTATCTGCCGAGTAGTGAGATGGTTCATGCAGTGCAAATAACAACAGGCTGATGCTGGTGCAGCGCATGAACCGGCTGTTACGGGGAAATGTGACCGAAGAGGGGGAAAACGGGTATGGTGAAGGTATTTCTTGTGGAGGATGAAGCAATCATACGACGCGGCATCAAAAAAAATGTAGAGTGGGAGAAAAATGGATTTACCTTTGTCGGGGAAGCCGGTGACGGGGAGTATGCGTATCCGCAGATCTTAAAGACGGAGCCGGATATCCTGATCACGGATATCAAGATGCCGTTTATGGACGGGCTGGAACTCAGCCGTCTGGTGAAAAAGGCACTTCCCGACACAAAGATCATTATTTTGAGTGGCTACAATGAATTTGATTATGCAAAAGAGGCAATCACGATCGGGATCAGCGAATATCTCTTAAAACCGGTCACGGCAGCCAGCCTGACGGCGGTACTCCGGAAGGTGAGGGAGGAAATCCGGGAGGAAAAAGAGAAATCCAGGCTGTTAGAGCGCTATTTTGTGAGCTATGAACAATACAACGAGTTTCTTGATAAGACCGACTATACCGGAGTCAACCGGAAGCTGATCGAAGACTTCTTAAAGCTGGGATCTGCCGGGGAAGAAGGGCTTTTTGTGGATGAATATTTTGCTGCTGTGGGAGAAAACAATTATAAATCCCTCCTGCTCCGTCAGTACATGACAATCGATATTTTTTACTGTGCCCAGGAGTTTTTCAAGGGACTTCATGTCAGCACGGAGGAGCTTGCACCGGAGTTTGGGGATATCAAATATATCCCGAAGATCGCCGGAAGCGTGGAAGAAACGATGCATTACCTGAAGAAGCTGTTTGAGACCGCTTTGTCCGAACGGGACAAGGTATCTGGAAACCGCTATGGTTCCCTGATCGATACGGCCAAGCAGTATCTGAAGGAGCATTTTGAAAGCAATGAGATCTCGCTCAATACGGTTGCCGCAGAGGTCGGTGTCAGCAGCAGCTATTTTTCTTCTATTTTTAAGCAGGAGACCGGGCAGTCCTTTGTGGAGTATCTGACAAAACTCCGGATCGATAAGGCCTGTGAGCTTTTGCGGTGTACGACACTGCGGAGTGCCGAGATCGGGGAGCGTGTGGGCTACAATGACCCGCATTATTTCAGTGCGACCTTTAAAAAGGTGACCGGGGTATCGCCAAAAGATTATAAAAACGGCAGTCAGGAACCGGAAAGAAGGGATGTATGAAGGCGGGAGCGTGGATCGCCAGAAAGGTATCCTTAAGAAACCGGCTGCGTCTTCTGATCATCCTGACGGTCATTCCGCTTACCATGATGGTGCTGGCGATCGCAGGCATGATCCATAATTACTCCAGCTCCTACAATAAGATCATGAATAACTTAAAGGTCATCAACACCTACAACATGAATTTTAAATCCGATATGGAATATTCCATGTACCGGGTTATGATCGGTCTCATCAACACGAGAAAGTTTGATGCGGGGGATATCATCGAAGGCCAGACGCAGTATGCCACAGTGGTAAAGAACCCGTTTCATATGATCGAGGATGCCCGGTACGATATGGAGTACAGAATCACAAGAAAACCGGGGACAGACGGGGACATTAACATCAAAGGAATCCTGTCATGTCTGGATTCTCTGGAAAAAGCGGTGCAGAAGATGATCGAAAATTCCCATAAGGCCGGAAGATACGATGAAAACCAGGCAATCTGGGAAAATGATGTCCAGGGCCTGTGCTCGATGATTCAGGATTACATCAATAAGTACATCTACTATGAGACACATAATATGGAAGAACTGCAGCAGGATCTGGAGCAGCAGACCAACCAGATCGTCTATGGATTTCTGGGACTTCTGGGGGTGATCCTGGTAACGGGAATCTTCTTTTCTACTTTGCTTACGAATTCGGTGACGAGACCGATCAACAGCCTGAAGATGACGGCAGAGCGTCTTGGAAGCGGAGACTGGGATGCCCGGGCCGAGCTTGGCAGTCTGGAGGAGATCAATGTCCTGGCCCGCACGTTTAACCAGATGAGCGGGGAGATCGCCGGACTGATCGGGCGGATCCGCAAGGAGCAGAAAAATCTGCATATTGCGGAAATGAAGCTGTTGCAGGCGCAGATCAACCCGCATTTTCTGTATAATACTCTGGACTCGATCGTCTGGATGGCGGAGGACGGCGATAACCAGAAGGTCGTGGAAATGACAGCCGATCTAAGCGATTTTTTCCGTACTGTCTTATCCGAGGGACGCGATTTTATCACGATCAATGAGGAAAAGCGGCATATCGAAAGCTATTTAAAGATCCAGAAGATCCGTTATGAAGAGATTCTGGATTACCGGATCAGTATCGATGAGCGGATCGGACAGAAACAGATCCTGAAGATGATCCTGCAGCCGGTCGTGGAAAATGCACTTTATCATGGCATTAAAAACAAGCGGGGCGGCGGCATGATCACCATACGCGGCTATGAGGATAAAAGTGGTCTGGTGTTTGAAGTGGAAGACAACGGGCGTGGAATGGATACCGGCACCTTAAAGCGTCTGCGGGAAAAGGTAAGCGGCAGTGATGCAGCGCAGGAGGTCAGTGAAAAAGGCGGGTTTGGCATGTCAAATGTGGCGCAGCGGATCCGCATGTATTATGGCGGCGATGCGGCGATCACGATCGAGTCGGAAGAGTATGTGGGTACCTGTGTGAAGATTTATATCGGGCACGGATGCCCCGGTGGAAGAACGGAGTGAAAGAGAATGCCCGGACTGGAAGCTTCATCACTTAAAAACATATAGAAACAGATAAAATCAAAAGAAAACACACTTCTTCTTAAAAAAAACACACCGATTTCCCGAAAACGGGAAAAAATTTCAAAAGAATTCGAAAAGACAGTAAAATAATCCCATTTTTTCAAAAAATGCTCTGTTTCAAAAAACAGGGCTTTTTTTTATAATGAAATTACGATATGGATACGAAAACATATTCAAAAAGGAGGAAGGTATTTATGAAAAAGCAACTCACAGCAATCGCACTTACAGCAGCTATGGTAGGTTCTCTTACCGCTTGCGGCGGCAGCAAGCCTGCTGAGACAACCGCAGCTCCGAAGGAAGAGGCTAAGACCGAGGCACCAGCAGAGACTGAGGCGAAAGCAGAAGAATCTAAGGAAGAGGCAGCAGCAAGCGGAGATTTGATCACCGTTGGTTATGCACAGGTTGGTGCAGAGTCTGACTGGAGAACTGCAAATACGGAGTCTTTCAAATCTACCTTTACCGAAGAGAACGGCTATAAGCTGATCTTCGACGATGCACAGCAGAAACAGGAAAACCAGATCAAGGCAATCCGTTCCTTCATTCAGCAGGAAGTTGACTACATCGTAGTAGCACCGGTTGTAGAGACTGGTTGGGAAACCGTTCTGGAAGAAGCAAAAGAAGCAGGAATCCCGGTTATCCTTTCTGACCGTCAGATGCAGCTTTCCGATGACTCCCTGTATGAGGCATGGGTAGGCGGTAACTTCGTAAAAGAAGGCGAGACCTGTGGTGACTGGCTTGCAAAATATCTGGAAGACCAGGGACGCGGCGAAGAAGAGATCAACATGGTAACCATTCAGGGTACCATCGGTGCTTCTGCACAGGTTGGCCGTACCGAAGGTATGGATAACAAGTTAAAAGAGCACTCCAACTGGAAGATGTTAGACAGACAGTCTGGTGAGTTCACCCAGGCAAAAGGTCAGGAAGTTATGGAGTCCTTCTTAAAGAGCTACCCGGATATCGACGTTGTCATCTGTGAGAACGATAACGAGGCATTTGGTGCGATCGATGCGATCCACGCAGCAGGCAAGACCTGTGGTCCGGAAGGCGACATCATCGTAGTAAGTTTCGACTCTGTTAAGGCGGCATTTGAATCCATGATCAAGGGCGACTTAAACGCAACCTTCGAGTGCAACCCGCTTCATGGACCGCGTGTAGCTGAGATCATCCAGAAACTGGAAAAAGGCGAGAGCGTAGAGAAGATCCAGTACGTAGACGAGGCATATTTCGATACATCCATGGATCTGGAAAACATTCTGAAAGACAGAGCATATTAATTAGAAACACCCATCCGGAATTGAGCGGAATGGCAAAAGAAACGTGAGTTCCGTCAGGAAGAATACAAAGTGCGGAGCCGGAGGCGTAGGCTTCCGGTTCTGCACTTTTTGACTTTATGGGATTGGAAATAGGGCTGTTCGTTTTTCGAGGAGTAGCAACAACGTTTGGAGCAGGCAAGATGAAATGATAGGAGGCAAAGCTTTTATGGAACAAGGATCAGTTCTTGAAATGAGAGGGATTTATAAAACATTCCCGGGCGTAAAAGCTCTGCAGAATGTGGATTTTACACTGAAAAAGGGTGAGATCCACGCACTCATGGGGGAAAATGGTGCGGGAAAATCTACCCTGATCAAGGTATTGACAGGCGTGGAGGAATTTGAGACAGGACAGATCATGATCGACGGATTCGATCAGCCTGTAGTAAACCGGAGCCCTCAGGAGGCACAGCAGAGAGGAATCAGCACGGTATATCAGGAGGTAAACCTCTGTCCGAACCTTTCCGTCGCAGAGAATCTTTTTATCGGCAGAGAGCCGAGAAAGGGCGGTCTGATCGACTGGAAGACCATGAATAAGAGAGCAGGAGAGCTGTTGAAAAGTCTGGATATCAATGCCGATGTCACACAGACGATCGACCATTATTCCATCGCAATCCAGCAGATGATCGCGATCGCGCGGGCCGTGGATATGTCTGCGAAGGTCCTGATCCTGGATGAGCCGACCTCTTCCCTGGATGACAATGAGGTAGAAAAGCTGTTCGTTCTGATGCGGAAATTAAAGAGCGAAGGCGTAGGAATCATTTTTGTCACGCATTTCCTGGAGCAGGTCTATGCGGTCTGCGATAAGATCACGGTACTTCGAAACGGACAGCTGGTCGGACAGTTTACGACTGCAGAGCTGCCGCGTTTCCAGCTGGTAGCAAAGATGATGGGCAAAGACTTCGACGATCTGGCTGCGATCAAGCACAGCGGAGAAGAAGAACGAAACTTCGATGGCGCTGACATTGTCATCAAAGCGGCAGGTGTCGGAAAGAAAGGCTACATCAAGCCGTTCGATCTGGTCATCCGCAAAGGCGAAGTCATTGGTCTGACCGGACTGCTTGGTTCCGGACGTTCCGAGACCGTCCGCGTGATCTATGGCGCAGAAAAACCGGACACCGGTGAACTGGAAGTAAAAGGAGAGAAACTGATCTCCAGACATCCGCTGGATTCCATGAACCGCGGAATGGCATACCTGCCGGAAGACCGGAAAAACGAAGGCATCATCGCTGATCTGTCGGTAAGGGAAAATCTCATTATCGCACTTCAGGCAAAGCAGGGAATCTTCCATCTGTTAAGCAGAAAGCAGCAGGAGGAATACACCGACAAATACATCGACATGCTTCAGATCAAGACAGCCAGCCGGGAAACACCGATCAAATCCTTGTCCGGTGGAAACCAGCAGAAGGTAATCATCGGCAGATGGCTGCTGACCAACCCGGATTTCCTGGTTCTGGACGAGCCTACACGAGGCATCGATGTCGGAACCAAGACCGAGATCCAGAAGCTGGTCGTGGAACTGGCAGAAAAAGGAATGGCAGTTGTATTCATCTCTTCCGAGGTAGAAGAAATGCTGCGTACCTGCGACCGCATGATCGTCCTGCGTGACGGCGCGAAGGTCGGAGAACTGAGCGGCGCGGAGATGAACCAGGCTTCCATTATGACAACGATCGCAGGGGGGCAGTAACTATGAAAGAATTCAATATCAAAAAACTGACATCGCAGAGATTGTTTTTGCCGATCTTCTGCCTGGCGCTCGTTCTTTTCGTCAACGTCATGACAACGCCGGACTTCTTTGCAATCTCAGTCCGTGACGGCGTTCTTTACGGCTATATCATTGATATCATCAACCGCGCATCCGAGCTTGTGATCCTGGCGATCGGCATGACCCTGGTGGTATCGGCTTCCGCAGGTACCGATATTTCTGTAGGTGCGATCATGGCAGTGAGTGCAGCGGTATGCTGTAACCTTCTGACTGGCGGTGAGCGCGCGGCAACCGAATATGCATGCCCGCTGATCCTTGGTTTCCTCGCAGCCCTTGTGATCGGCGCATTGATCGGATGCTTTAACGGTGTCCTGGTTGCAAAATTAAAGATCCAGCCGATGGTGGCAACCCTGATCATGTTCACAGCAGGCCGCGGAATCGCACAGCTGATCACCGACGGTCAGATCACCTACGTGCGTGTGGAAAGTTACAAGGTATTAGGAAGCTTCCTTCCGCATGTTCCGGTACCGACCCCGTTCATTGTGGCGATGCTTATGGTGATCGTGACATCGCTGATTTTAAAGAAGACGGCGCTCGGCCTGTATATCCAGTCTGTCGGCATCAATGCAAAGGCTTCCAGGCTGGTCGGCATCAAATCAACGATGATCGTCTTCCTTACATATGCATTCTGTGGAATCTGCTCCGGTCTGGCCGGTCTGATCGCTTCCAGCCGTATCTACTCTGCAGATGCAAACAACATTGGTCTGAACATGGAGCTGGATGCGATCCTGGCCGTAGCGATCGGCGGAAACTCCTTAGGCGGTGGTAAATTCTCACTGGCAGGCTCGATCATTGGTGCTTATACGATCCAGGCGCTGACGACCACCCTTTACGCCATGCATGTTTCATCGGACCAGGTTCCGGTCTACAAGGCAATCGTGGTAGTCATCATCGTGGCCCTTCAGTCCCCGGGCTTTGCGAAATGGCGTAAGTCCCTCGCACAGAAAAAAGACGCGCAGATGAACGCAGGAAAGGAGGCTGCATAATGAAACAGAAAAAAAAGCTGAACCAGACCAGCTTCCTTTTGCTGATCACGATCGTATTGTTCTTTGTTATGTATGCCATCGGATGTATTGTTTTTAAAGAGCAGGGCTTTGCAAAGACCCAGAACTTCTTAAACCTGTTTATCTCCAATGCCGGACTGATCGTCATTGGTGTCGGCATGACCACCGTCATGATCACCGGTGGCATTGATATCAGCGTCGGCTCGTTTGTAGCGATGGCCTGCATGATGCTGGCTTGGATGATGGAGCGTGCACAGATCGGTGCAGTTCCGGCCGTCATCATCGTGCTGGTAACCGGCATTGTATTTGGACTGGTGCAGGGATTTTTAGTAGCTTATATGGATATCCAGCCATTCATTGTGACCCTGGCCGGAATGTTCTTTGCCAGAGGTATGACCGCGATCATCTCCAAGGACATGATCAGTATTACCAATGAAACTTTCATGGCATGGGCAAAAGCCAAGATCTACCTTCCGTTTGGCGGCTACGTAAACCGGAAGGGCGTCATGATCTATCCGTACATTTACCCGACCGTTGTGATCGCGCTGATCATTCTGATCCTTGCGTTTATCATGCTGCGTTATACCAAATTTGGCCGCAGCATCTACGCAGTCGGCGGCAATGAGCAGTCCGCCCTGATGATGGGCTTAAATGTACGCCGCGTGAAATTAAAAGCGTATGTGCTGGACGGATTCCTCTGCGGAGTCGGCGGTATCCTGTTCTGCTTAAATACTCTGGGCGGCTTCGTGGAGCAGGCAAAAGGCTTTGAGATGGATGCGATCGCATCTTCCGTTATCGGCGGCACCCTCTTAACCGGTGGTGTCGGCAACGTAATCGGAACCCTGTTCGGTGTTCTGATCAAGGCAACGATCGAGGCATTCATTACTTTCCAGGGAACCTTATCCTCCTGGTGGACCCGTATCACGATTGCAGCACTCCTGTGCTTCTTCATCGTGCTGCAGTCCGTACTTGCCATGATTAAAAAGAAAGATTAAACGATAGGTGAATGATATGATGGCGGTCGGTTTCTGGTGGGAAATCAGAAACCGGCCGCTTGGCTTTCCTCGTATATCGGGAAATCTACCTGCTTTTCACGTTGAATTGAGTTTGGCGAAAAATAAAAAAAGTATAAATTATTAGCACTCAACACAAATGAGTGCTGATTTTTTATTGACTTTTCGATTCTAAGGTATTAAAATACCGTTATGACAAGGGCGAAAACAGGAATGGAATTCCGACTTTTCGTTGCCGGGCACGCATGCGTGGACAGGAACGAATTATCATCCCATGTGCCGGGAACTTTCGGAGCATGGAACCAAAGATGCCCTGCTTTAGAATGGAAAAGGAGTGTTAGCTATGAGCAGAACAGGTAATTTATCGATTAACAGTGAAAATATATTCCCGATCATTAAAAAGTGGCTGTATTCCGACCACGACATTTTCTATCGTGAGCTGGTTTCCAACGGCTGCGATGCCATCACCAAGTTAAAGAAACTGGAACTGATGGGCGAGTACACCAAGCCGGAGGATATGGAGTACAAGGTACAGGTTACCGTAAACCCGGACGACAAGACCATTGCCATCACCGATAACGGTCTCGGTATGACCGAGGCTGAGGTAGAAGAGTACATCAACCAGATCGCATTTTCCGGCGCTCAGGATTTCCTGGAGAAATACAAAGACAAAGCCAACGAAGATCAGATCATCGGTCATTTCGGCTTAGGCTTCTACTCTGCATTCATGGTAGCTGATAAAGTAACCATCGACACTCTCTCCTACAAAGAGGGCAGCAAGCCGGTTCACTGGGAGTCCGAGGGCGGTCTGACCTTTGAGATGAAGGACGGCGAGAAAGCAGAGCAGGGAACCACCATTACCCTGTACTTAAACGAAGACAGCTATGAGTTCTCCAACGAGTACCGCGCAAGAGAGGTCCTGGAGAAATACTGCTCCTTCATGCCAGTGCCGATCTTCTTAAACAACGAGAAGGCAGAGCCGCAGTATGAGACCATCGAGAAGGACGAGCTGACGGACAAGGACACCATCATCGAGACCATTGTAGAGCCAGCCAAGACTGAAGAAAAAGAAAACGAGAACGGCGAGAAAGAGACCGTTGAGACCGAGTCAGCAAAAGAGAAATACAAAATCCTCAAACGCCCGGTTGCATTAAACGACACCACCCCGCTTTGGAGCAAGCATCCGAACGAGTGCACCGACGAGGAATACCGCGACTTCTACCGCAAGGTCTTCCACGACTACAAGGAGCCATTGTTCTGGATCCACTTAAATATGGATTATCCGTTCAACTTAAAGGGTATCCTGTACTTCCCGAAGATCAACACCGAGTACGATTCCATCGAGGGAACTATTAAGCTGTACAACAACCAGGTGTTCATTGCCGATAACATCAAGGAAGTCATTCCGGAATTCTTAATGCTGTTAAAGGGCGCCATCGACTGCCCGGATCTGCCACTGAACGTTTCCAGAAGTGCCCTGCAGAACGATGGATTTGTAAAGAAGATTTCCGACTACATCACCAAGAAGGTAGCCGATAAGTTAAGTGGTATGTGCAAGACCGACCGTGAAAACTACGAGAAATACTGGGATGACATCGCTCCGTTCATCAAATTCGGCTGCATCAAGGATGAGAAATTCGCAGAGAAGATGAACGACTACATCCTCTTTAAGAACCTGGACGGCAAGTACTTAACCTTAAAGGATTGCCTGGAGGAGAATAAAGAGAAGCATGAGAACACCGTCTTCTATGTAACCGACGAGAAGGAGCAGAGTCAGTACATCAACATGTTCAAGAAGGAAGGCTTGGACGCTGTTATCCTGCCGCACAGCATCGACAGCCCGTTCATTGGTCACTTAGAGCAGAAGAACGAGGGCTTAAAGTTCCTGCGTATCGATGCAGACTTAAACAGCACCTTCAAGGAAGAAGTTAAGGAAGATGACGAAGAATTCAAGAAAACTTCCGAAACCCTGACCGAGACCTTCAAGAAAGCACTCGGCAACGACAAGCTGGAGATCAAGGTGGAAAAGCTGAAAGATGAGAACATCTCCTCCATGCTGACTGTATCCGAGGAAACCCGCCGTATGCAGGATATGATGAAGATGTACAACATGTACGGTATGGATCCGTCTATGTTTGGCGGCGCAGGCGAGACCCTCGTCTTAAACGCAAACAACAAGCTGGTACAGTATGTCCTGAACCACGGAGACGGCGAGAACACCAACAAGATCTGTGAGCAGCTCTACGACCTGGCTCTGCTGGCACACGGCAGCTTAAGCCCGGAGCGCATGACCGGATTCGTGGCACGCACCAATGAGATTATGATGATGCTCGCCGAGAAGTAACAGTTTAACACAGTAAATATCAATAAGTCCGAAAGCCCCCGCCCTGCCATGCATAACCGCATTCACGCGAATTTTCGCCCGTTTTGCTCCGCCGCCTATTGACCGTTCCTCCGCTAACTCGCTCACTGCGTTCGCTCAGACAGAGCTCCGAAACGGTCGCTATGCTCACAAAACGGGCAAAATTCGCTAAAAGAATGCGGTTACGCATGGCGGGGCGGGGGCTTCCTACTATACTGGCTCCATTACATATAAAAAACCTGCAACCATTACTGAAACGGCGAAAATAGGATAACTATCGGCCAAATCAGTAATGGTTGCAGGTTTTTTCGTACACGCTCGGACCTTCTATTTGTTACTGTGCGATATTGTTTATATGGGAGAAGTTATGGTAGAATGAAGAAAACAGATTGCGGAAGGAGATACGCGTATGGGACTGATCAGAGCAGCATCGGAGGCATTTAGAGGAAGCATGGCAGACCAGTGGAAGGAATTTTTCTACTGCGACGCCCTGGAGAAAGATATTCTGGTGAAACGGGGGCAGAAACGCACATCTTCCCGTTCTTCTAATACAAAGGGAAACGATAACGTCATTTCCAACGGCAGCGGCATTGCGGTGGCAGACGGCCAGTGCATGCTGATTGTGGAGCAGGGAAAGGTGGTAGAGGTTTGTGCGGAGCCGGGCGAATTCACGTATGACAGCTCTACCGAGCCGAGTATTTTCACCGGAAACCTGGGAGACAGCATCAAGGAAACGTTTAAGCTGATCGGCAGGCGTTTTACATACGGCGGCGATATAGCAAAGGACCAGCGGGTGTACTACATCAACACCAAGGAACTTGGAGAAATTCTGTTTGGAACGGCAACCCCGATTCCGTTCCGCGTGATCGTGAGTGAGGAGATGGGCTATAAACTGTCAGTGGACATTCGCTGCAATGGTCTGTTTACCTATAGGATCTGCGATCCGATCCTGTTTTACACGAATGTGTGCGGAAATGTGACAGACACTTACGACAGCGACGAGATCGCGGCCCGCTTAAAGAGCGAGATGATGAATGCCCTGCAGCCGGCGCTGGCAAAGCTTTCTGCGCAGAGGATCCAGTATTACGAGATTCCGGCACATACCATGGAAATTTCGGATGCGTTAAATGAGGTGCTTTCCAGCAGCTGGCGGCAGAAACGTGGCATTGAGGTTTATTCTGTCAACATCAATTCCTTAAGCATTCCGGATGACCAGAGAAAGAAGCTGACCGAGTGGGAGGAAAATGCCATGACGACCAACCCGAACACAGCGGCAGCCCGTCTGGTCGGCGGTCAGATCGATGCCATGAAGGCGGCAGCAGCCAACAGCGGCGGTGCCATGACCGGATTTATGGGCATGGGTATGGCGATGAATGGTGCAGGCGGCACAAGTGCGCAGAATCTGTTTGCGATGGGGCAGCAGGGGCAGTATCAGCAGTTTGGAGGTGGACAGCCGATGCAGGGACAAGTGTTTGGCGCTGGACAGAACGGACAGCAGTTCGCTCCAGGACAGCAGCCTGCAGCCGGACAGTCTGCAACGGCGGACGCGGCAGACACCTGGACCTGTTCCTGTGGTGCAACGGTAAGCGGTAAATTCTGCCCGGAGTGCGGCACGAAGAAGCCAGAGCCGAAGATGCAGCCTGCCGGAAGCTGGACCTGCGCAAAGTGCGGCACTGTGGCAACGGGCAAGTTCTGTCCGGAGTGTGGTTCTCCGAAGCCTGCAGACGCAGACGGCTGGACCTGTTCCTGTGGAACGGTGAACAAGGGAAAATTCTGTACCAACTGTGGAGCAAAGAAACCGGCAGGCGCATTGCTGTATAAGTGTGACAAGTGCGGCTGGGAACCGGAAGACCCGGCACATCCGCCGAAATTCTGCCCAGAGTGTGGAGATGTGTTTGATGATGGGGATATCGTGAGATAAGAAAGGAACCTACATG
Source organism: Clostridium sp. AF32-12BH (assembly GCF_003477935.1). NCBI lineage: Bacteria > Bacillati > Bacillota > Clostridia > Eubacteriales > Clostridiaceae > Clostridium > Clostridium sp. AF32-12BH. The sequence continues at coordinate 84,331 of NZ_QUEH01000005.1, forward strand.
GGAGAACTACAGGAATACAAGTGTCCCTGCTGTGGCGGTGGAATCCGCTTTGACAGCAAGGCGCAAAAGCTGAAATGTCCGTACTGCGACACGGAATTTGAAATTGAAGCATTGCAGCAGTACGACACGACCCTGAAAGAAGAAAAGACCGATGATATGCAGTGGGAAAAGGCAGAGGGCAGTACCTGGCAGGAAGGCGAGGAGCAGGGACTGAACACTTACCACTGCGAATCCTGCGGCGGTGAGATCGTAGCAGACGAAAACACGGCGGCATCGACCTGTCCGTTCTGCGGAAATCCGATCGTTATGACCGGAAAACTTTCCGGCGCCCTGCGTCCGGATATCGTAATTCCCTTCAAGCTGGATAAAAAAGCGGCGAAAGCAGGGCTGAAAAAACATCTGGAGAGGAAAAAACTTCTTCCGAAGATTTTTCAGGATCAGAACCATATCGATGAGATCCGGGGAATTTATGTTCCATTCTGGCTGTTTAACACGGAGGCGGATGCGAATATCCGCTATCGTACGACCCGGACCCGTTTCTGGAGCGACAGCCGGTACAATTACACGGAGACCAGCTTTTATCTGGTCAACCGCGGTGGTAAGATCGGGTTTGAGCGGGTGCCGGTCGATGGTGACTCCAAGATCCCGGATGATCTGATGGAATCGATCGAGCCATTCGATGTCCGTGAGGCAGTTCCTTTTCAGCCTGCGTACCTGGCGGGGTATCTGGCAGACCGCTACGATGTGGATTCGGAAAAAAGTGCTCCGCGTGCCAATGAACGGGTGAAAAAATCAGTGGAGCGTGCGTTTGAGGAGACGGTGACCGGCTATGCCACGGTTGTGGCTGAGAACAGCAGTGTCCAGCTTCATGACGGGAGTGCGCAGTATGCCCTCTTTCCGGTCTGGATCTTAAATACGACCTGGGAGGGAAAACAGTATCTGTTTGCCATGAACGGACAGACCGGAAAGTTTGTGGGTGATCTTCCGGTTGACAAACATGCAGCGACGCGGATGACGATCAAACTGACCGTGATCATTGCCGTGGTATTTTATATCCTGCGGTGGATCTTATGGTTTGCAGGAATGTAGCGGGAGGTAAGACAACATGATGAAAATAAAAAAACGGTATGCAGTGCTCCTGCTTGCGATGTGTCTCACCATCCTGTCTGGATGCATTCCGGTATTTGCCGATACAGCGGGATTTTCCGAGGAATACAGCCGCTTTCAGAATCCGGATGGAATTATGGCGGAAGGCGACGCAGAAAAATTAAATGAAGAACTGGATGAAATCAGCCACAGGCAGAATCTGGATGTTACCGCAGTGCTCGTAGAAACTTTTTACGGCGAGAGCGTGCAGGCATATGCGGATGATCTCTATGATAGCTGTGATTATGGTTACGGCGATGAGAAAGACGGTCTTCTTCTGCTTGTGAGTCTGAAAGACCGGGACTGGTACATTTCCACATTTGGTTATGCAGCAACCGTATTTACCGATGCAGGAATTCAGTATATCGGGGAACAGATTGCACCGAAGCTTGCAGATGGTGCATATTTGGAAGCTTTTGAAACATACATTTCACAATGTGATCGTTTCATTGCACAGGCGAAAAAAGGAAAGCCTTATGATACCGGCGCAATGCCGCGAAATCTTTTGTCGCCCATCTGGCTTCCGATTTCCATTCTGGTTGGTTTCGGCGGCGCTTTGCTGATCGTTGGAGTCTATAAAGGACAGTTAAAGAGTGTCCGGATGCAGCGGGAGGCAGAAAACTATGTCCGGGAAGGAAGTTTTCAGGTTACAAACCGGGGCGATTATTTTTTGTACCGGCACGTGAGCAGAACACCGAAACAGCAGCCGAAGCGTTCAGGCGGAAGTGGAGGCGGAAGCAGCATGCATACTTCTTCTTCCGGGCGGAGCCATGGAGGCGGCGGAGGGAAATTCTGACAGCCCGGATGGAGAAGAACAACCGTGGAAAACTTCCGGGGAATGGCGGCTGCTGCGAAATGATAAAATAAAAAAAGTAATATGAGCAGAAAAAAAGTTATGTCTTAAAAAAAGAACAGAAATCTTACTTGCCAAATTCTTTCATTTCCTTATAATAGATAAAATAAACGTGCGTTTTGGACGCAGTATACAATCTTAGGTTAGACAAGAGGTAAGACAGATGTACAAAGGCATAAAGAAATTGGCAGAATTGATTTTGGAATCCGAGGAAAAATTTCTGACAGGCCAGGATGAGCAGGAAATCTGCCTGGGCAGTCTTTTAAAAACCCAAAGCACAGATGAAATCTGGTTGAGCGAAGATGGGGAATATCATACGGTTATGATTGGCAACAAAGAAGAACAGGAAAGCAGCATGCAGGTGTGCCATGAGGCGCAGCATCCGGTTTGCCTTCCGAAGTTATTGTGGGTTGCCAATGCGCTTCAGAAACTGCTTGAGCAGGCAAATGGCAATCTGCCGATCGAGGAGAATGAAAATCCGGAACTGATCCGTTATGCAGCTGAGATCATCCGGAAATATGCAGACGGGCTTTCCCACGATGCGCGCAGCGCAAAGGAAATCTGTGCAGAGGGCGGTCAGAATATCGCGTAAACTTCATGCTGCGTTTCCATGAAACAGGGAAAGACGACAAAAATAAGATAAAACAAGATCCATGCAAGGCAGAAAATAATTGAAAAGTCTCTTGTGGAAGGGTGTGAAAGACATACCGGTTTCCATAAGAGACTTTTTATTTTACAGGGAATTTACATTTTATGCCAAAATCGAAACTTATTTTACAGACCTGGCACAAAAATTGCTTAATAAATAGGTATAAGAGAAAACCAGCAGCGCATCGAAAGGGGGATTTTGTCAACATACGATATGCAGCTGCGATAAAACGAAAAGGAGAATTGGTATGGGTGAAAAAGGTAACAAAATCAAATTTCGAGACATTTTAAACAGAAACTTAGTGCTGATCATTATCATTCAGATTTTGTCAGACTGTGTAAACAACATGGTAAGCGGTTATACCAATATGGCAGCGAAATCCGTTGGCATCGCTGTTGCTTCCATCGGTGTTGCGGCTTCAGCCTATTCCATTGCCGGAATGATCGTCCGTATGCCGGCAGGTGCGCTTGCTGACTCCCAGAAAAAGAAAGTGGCATTGATCGGTGTTCTGTTCTTGCGTATGCTGACCTGTCTCATCTTAAGTACCTTTGGCCTGAGCGGAAACGCGAACTTCATCATTGCCCGTGCAATTTACGGCATTGGCTGGTCTTTCGTGGGTATCGTCCTTCCGGCTGTTGTGGCTATGATGATGGACAAGAGAGCCATGGGTACGACGTATGCGATTTTGGCACTGGTACAGCAGTTCTTTAAAACCTATGCAAAAGCACTTTCTGTTAACATTTATCAGAGTCATGGTCCGCTTGCAGTAGCATTCGTATGCTGCGGATTTACCATTGCAGCAGTAGTTCTTGTTCTGTTCCTTGACTTCAATGACCCGAGAGTCCTTGCTGCAACCCCGAAAAAGAGAGGCGGTATGCTTTCTTCCCTAAAGGTATCCTACATTCCGATCTGCCTGCTTCTTTCTCTGGTTGTATTCGGATGGCAGATGCATAACCAGTTCGATAATGTGCTGGCGCAGGAGCGCGGCATTGACATTGCATCGATCTTACAGCTTGGTGCATTCGTTACCCCGATCACTGGATTTGCGGCAGCTGCACTTTGCGATATCATTGACCCGAAATTAGTGCTCTGTACCCTGTATATCTTTCTCGGTGCAGGTAATATCATTGTGGGACGCGCAACCGGTTACACGATGTTTGCCGTTGGTGAAATCTTGAGCCTGATCGGTGTTCAGTATTCCAGAGTTATCTCCATTTACCTGTTTAAAAACTGTGACGTAACGGAAAAGGGTGCTGTGCATGCGACAAACTATCTGTCGACGGATGTTTTGTCCATCATTTCCGGTACAGCACTGGGTGCTCTGATCTCTGCTACGGGTTATGAGACCAGCTATACCATAACCGGTGTGGCAGCTCTTGCAGCCATGGTTCTGGTATTCCTGTTTGGTACGAAGATGATCAAGTCAGCCGGAAGCGGTACCGCACCGAAAACAGAGGAAAAAGCATAAACAGTCGAAACGGCATAAATACAGAAAGATGCCAAATGTGTAAAAGATAACGTGATATCAGACTACAGGCGGATGGTCAGCCCGAGATAATCCTCATAATACCGCATGATCAGGCAGGACATGATCATGCGGTGTCTGGTATAACCATCTTCCAGCGGGATTTCCGCAATTTCATTGATTTTATTTAATTTATTCATAACCGTATTGCGGTGCATGTACATGGTGGCGGCAGTCTTATGAAGGCTGCAGCCGCAGAGCAGATAGTAGTACAGGACATCGCGCAGATTCGATTTATGCGCTGCATCATAACGGCAGATCTTAATGATAGAAGGGTGAATCAGATAGATCAGGTCGTTGTGGTGCAGCGTTTCTGTATATTTGCTTGCGCAAAGGTCGATGATGTAGTACATGCTGTAATCTTCATAGGAAAAGACACGCTCGTTTTCCGAAAAACGGTGCAGCTTACAGCCAATCCGGATGGTTGCGGATGCGATGGAGTAGAGGGTATACAGGCGGGATCGCTGCCTGGAGGCATTGCTGACGCCTGCGTGGGCCTGAAATTGTTCCATTAATGCGGTCAGGCGGTCGTAGTCAAAATCCAGCCTGCCATTTGGCCGTTCTTCCTGTGAAAAGAGAATGACAATATCGCTTCCGCAGATGGCCATATTGGTTTCCGGAAAGATGCTCTGCAGCTGCTGCATCAGATAACTGAGATTTTCGTTGTGCTGCGGTTCTGTCTCTGGGCGGATCAGAATAAAGGCACAGAAATTTTTAACCGGGTAGGCAAGACGGGAAAGGCGCTTTGCGATCTGGGTTTCATCGGTCAGCTGCTGCTCGGTCAGATCTTTAAAAAACTGGGCGCAGACCGCATCCTGATTGATCAGCAGTTCCAGATTTTCCCGGAGCGTGTGTGCTGCAATATCGCAGAAATCCATCAGCAGATGGCGGAAATCTGTATGATCTGACTGTGGGTTTACGGCCAGAAGAGCAGTAACCGTGTGATGGCTGTCGGTCTGGATGCGACAGATAAAATAAAGTTCGCCATGATCCAGCGTAAACGAACAGCAGGAATCTTTTGGATGCGCGGCAAAGGTATCCTGGATTTTCTGGGCGTAGGCAAATGGCAGGCTTCCGTGGGAAGTCAGTTCTGCTCCGAGCGGTTCCTCAAAATACGTTTTGGGGCTTCCGACGATCAGCTTAAAACCGGAATTTAAGAAATAAATCTGGGAATGGATCATTTCCGATGCAGTGTTCAGAAGCTGGGGCAGGGTCAGACCATCGCAGAGGGCTTCGCGGAGTGTGCTGCTCCAGTAGCGGTAGTTGCACAGAATGATGTTGATACGGTTGTACAGTTCAAACAGATCGAGTGCCGAAACGATGATGTTATGGTTTTTGCAGTCGGGAAGCCTGGTCTGGTTGACGTCTTCTGCTGCAAGAAACATGGTAATGGACGAAGTGTCCGGACATGCCTGTAAAAGCCGGATCCCGTCGGGATAATAGCCGATATAGAGATAATCTTCCAGAAGCTTTGCCTGGTTTTTTAAGAGGATGATCCCCTGGAATTCCCGGTCTGTTTGCGTGATGTGCTGCTCCAGTATGGTGTTTTCCATGCTCTGGAGGATATACATGATGTCCATAAAAACGTCTGATCCTTTCTGACAGAGATCTGTCTAAAATATAGCAATGATAAATTCATTTTATAAAAAACAGATATAAAAATCAAGATGCCCGCTGCGTTTGCAGTGGGCATCCTGATCTTTGAAGGGATAACCGAAAAAAGATTATAAGTCGTGGTCCATACGGTTGATGACTTCATCCTGGATACCAGGAGTCAGTCTGGTGAAGTATGCGCTGTATCCGGCTACGCGCACGATCAGCTCTGGATGATCCTCTGGATGTGCTTTTGCATCAACCATTTCTTCCTTATTTACAACATTGAACTGAACGTGTTTTCCGCCGTGGGTTAAGTAGGTCTGGATCATACTTCCGAGTTTTTCCAGATCAGCCTCGGTCTTTAATGCGGATGGATGGAACTTCATGTTCATCAGGGTTCCCTGATATGGATCCTGGTCTACTTTCATTGCACTCTGGAAGACTGCGATCGGACCGTGGGTGTCGGTTCCGTGAGCCGGAGACAGGGAAGCATCGGCAAGGATTTCGCCGCCCTTTCTGCCGTCCGGGGTTGCACCGGTAACAGCGCCGCCAGGCTGATGTGCGGAAATAGAGATGGCATTCGGTTTTAAGGTGTCGCCGTATACACACGGAAGGCTTAAGCAGGTATCGGCATGCAGTTTGTACATGTCAGCTACAAATGCATCGACTTCCGGAATGTTGTTGCCGTATTTCGGCTGGGAAGCAAAGTCGGCACGCATCTCATCGTAACCTTCCCAGTCAGCATCCAGGGCTTCCATCAGCTGTGCCATGGTGTATTTCTTTTCATCAAAGATGAGCTTCTTGATCGCGTAAAGACCATTTCCGGCATTGACTGCGCCGACTGCGCCCAGCACGGCACCATTCTCAAACTGGAAGCGGCGGTTGAACATATCTTTTCCGATCTTTACGCCGTCTTTCATCAGGCTGGAACGGAAGACATCCGGGAATAAGTCGCGTTCTGCGATCATCTCTACGTTAATGCGCTCATTAGCCATGCGCATGAGATAACGGATCTCGTCAAAGACCGCTTCCTTGATTTCATCGAAGGATCCCATCTTTGTAACATCGCCGACTTCCTTGCCGACCATCTCTTTGGTGTAACGGCAGAAACCATTGTGAAGGGCGATATCCATAGCCTGCGGAATGATGAAGAAGCAGGCAACCTGGGTACGGGTCTGTGCCTGGACGTTGCCGTCTACGCAGCCGGTACAGCACCAGTCACGCGCATCCTCGATCGGGAGACAGTTGGTCGGACTCTGTTTTGCAAAGAAGTTGATGTAGCTTTCATCGCCGACAAAGGCTGGCATGCCGATTCCGCTGCGCACGCATTCCAGGGCTTTTATCATCAGCTTCATCGGGGTGCCCTTGTGGACACGTACGGTTACCGTGTGGTGCGGCAGATGGGTATCCTTGGCTGCTTCCAGAAGCAGATAGGAAAGTTCGTTGGTTGCATCAGTTCCGTCGCGCTTTACGCCGCCGATGGTCCAGTTGTACCACTTTGCCATACCGGCATTCTTGGCACGGTTTGCCTTACCGGATACACGGTTGATCTTCATGCACTTGCAGCGCATGATCTCTAACAGTTCCAGAACTTCATCATCCGTGATGATGCCAGCCTCAATGTCTTTTTTATAGAACGGATACATGTACTGGTCAAAGCGGCCTGCACTGGTGGTCGGGCTTGGGCAGCACATTAAGAAGGTAAACCAGAAGCTCTGCAGTGCCTCACGGAAGGTATCTGCCGGCTCGTAAGGAACCTTGCGGCAGATGCGTGCCATCTCTTTTAATTCAGCAGCGCGCTTTTCATCTTTTTCTTCGGCAGCCATCTTTTCAGCCAGGTCAGCGTAACGGTTTGCAAAGCGGACCCATGCCTCAAATACGATGACAACACCTTCCCAGAAATCACGTTTCTCAATGATATCCGGGCTTTCGTAGCGCAGGTTTGCCAGATTTTCTTTGGCTTCTGCGATAATGCTCTTGGCACCTTCATTTAAGATTTTTGCGTAATCGACAGCAACCAGGGAGAAGCCAGGTCCAAGACCGTAGCCGGACATAGCGAAACCGCCGCCGGAGCCGCCGGTTTTATCTTTCCACGGAGGAAGGATGGTGCCGGATTTCATGAATGGCCACAGGCGGTCATTCTGTCCTAAGGATTTGCCCATGGTTTCTACCAGGTTGGAGTTTGCGGTGTTGCCTGCAAACTGCTCGTTTAAGCGGTAAAGTTCTTCTTCATCTTCCGGGGTGATGGTGTAGATCTCACTCTTTAAGCTCTCTACTTCGTCTTTGGTCCAGACACCGTATTCGTACTGCATTTCCAGACCGAATGGTTTGGATGCGCCGGAACCGCAAAGCAGATCCTCCGGCTCGATAAAGATGGTAATGTTATCCAGAATATTGGCATGGAGTTTGGAACGGCGCAGCAGCATTGGCTCGCCGCCGGTTTTCTCCAGTGATTCATTGGCAAGACGGAACAGTTCTACGCACAGCGGATATTTGCTGATGCGGAGACTTTCTTTCATACGTTTTACACGATCAGTCATAGTGATACCCCTCCTTGGTTAATTGACAGACTGTATTTTTATCTCTGATAAAAACATAACATTGTCGGAGATTCCATTGCAAGAAAACGGACGCAATTACCGAAAGGTTGTAAGAAATGCACAGAGGTGAAACAAAAAAATGTGCGGACGACACAGAATCCATCGATGGAATTTTAGGCAGCCGGATGTCTCCTTGACCTTTTTGTGTGCTTTGGCTATGATGAATAGAAGGTTTAACCATAGCGGGAACCTGCGTTTCCAGGTATAGTAATATAAGAAAACAATTTATAAACAAAAGAATGCCTGCAAAGGAAAATAAGACAGAGGGGGTTGGTGTTATGCCGGCAGACAGAACTGCTACGACGACAGTATTCAATATTCAGACTTATTGTATCCATGATGGTCCCGGAATCCGCGTGACCGTATTTGTAAAAGGATGCCCGCTTCGCTGCACCTGGTGTGCGAATCCGGAATCCAATTTAAAAAAACCACAGCTGATGTTTTATAAGGATAAATGCACCGGGTGCGGCCGGTGTGTTCCAGTCTGTCCGCAGAAGGCAATTTCCATCCAGGAAACCGACGGAAAAGTCCATGCGGTGATCGACCGTACACGTTGCACAGACTGCGGAGCCTGCGTAAAACCATGCCCGGCAGAAGCGCGTGAGATCGCGGGTGAGATCATGACGGTTCAGACAGCATTGGACCGTGTCCTTGCCGACAAGCTGTTCTTAGATACTTCAGGCGGCGGTATGACCATCAGCGGCGGGGAATGCCTGGCATGTCCGGACTTTACGGAAAATCTGTTAAAGGCAGCCCACGAAGAGGGCGTATCTACTGCCGTGGAAAGCAGCTGTTATGCATCGGAAGACGTGATCGACCGGGTATATTCCAATGTGGACCTGGCACTTTGCGATGTAAAACATATGGATCCGGAAAAACATAAAGAATATACCGGGGTCAGCAACGAGCGGATCCTGAAAAATATCATCCATATCAATCAGGATCTCCATGTACCGGTATGGATCCGCGTTCCTACCATAACCGGACACAATGACAGCGAGGAGAATATCCGGGCAATGGCAGAATTTGTGCAGAAAAACTTAACGCCGGATACCAGGGTCTGCCTGCTTCCGTATCATCGTCTGGGTGAATCCAAGAATGAAAGTCTTGGACATAACATGGACTGGTCCATTGAAATCCCGTCGGACGAGCATATGAACCATTTAAAGGAAATCGTGGAATCTTATGGACTTACCGTACAGATTGGAGGCTAAAACGTGGCATTTGACTTAACGAAGTTTTATAAAGAACTGGATACCTGTTATGCAGAACATGATCTGGAAAAAACAGAACGCTTCTTAAAAGAACAGCAGAAAAAAGCATACGAAAGCGGAGCCTGGATCCCGCAGAACAACGGCTGTCCAAGCTGTGTTCCGGAGATGGAACCCAATATGGATTATGTCGCTGTATGCAATGAGATGGCATGCTTTTACCGGGGCTTGAGCCGATGGGAAGAGTCCCTGGAGACATTTTCCCTGGCGCAGAAGGAACTGGAATCCCTATACCGCAAACATACGGCAGAATATGCCACGATCCTGTTAAATAAGGCAGGCACTTACCGTTATATGGGAAAACTTAAGGAGGCTCTGGAACACTTCTTACAGGCAGACCGGATCTACGCGGGACTGGATTATAAGGATCCGGGAACCCTGGCCGGGCTGTATAATAACATCGGGCTGGTTTATCTGGACCGGAAACAGCCGCGGGAAGCAGCAGACTATTTCCGGCAGGCGATGGAAAAGCTGGATCAGTGCGAAGATTGTGAAACCGAGCGCGGAACAACCTGGAACAATCTGGCGGTGGCATATGACCAGAAAGGGGAACGTGAGAAGGCAGAGGAAGCAATTGAAGAAGCAATCCAGATTTTACAGCAGCTGGACGGCGGCATGAATCCACATTATCCGGCTGCACTGAATACGAGAGGAACCTTTGCATACAGAAAAGGCAATTACGAACAGGCACTGGCTGACTTTGAGGAAGCATTGCAAAAGACGCGCATGGTCTACGGCGAGAATACAGAGTATGCAAGCGGATGCGCAAACTGTGCGCTTGTTTGCAGAAAACTGGGACGGGAAGACGAAGCGAAGAAGTGGGAAGAGAAGCAGAGAGAGATTGAAGAGAAGCTGCACGGCGAAAACTGAATAAAACTATAAGGAAGAAACGGCTGCATTCATGGTGCATGACATGGATGTGGCCGTTTTTTGTTTCGCAGGAAATTGTATCCTGCGAAGCAAGATATTCTGCGGGAATGTGCCAGGTCACATTCTATTTTTTACGCAACTGGCACGCTTTTTGCTTATCTATATAGTAGAACAGATTGCGCAAAAAAAGGAGGAGTCTATGGGAATCAGTTATGAACTAGCCAGGTTCATTGCAGAAACAAACTATGAGGATATCCCGCATGCAGTGATCGAAACACAGAAAAAATCCATTCTGGATGCAGTGGGGATTACGCTGGGAGCTGCGGTCCTGGGGGATGGCTGCAGGGAATTCGTAGAATTGGCGGTAGAAAACGCGGTGGGCGGAAAAAACGAGGCAACCGTGATTGGGTTTGGCAAAAAACTGCCGGCAGCCTGGGCTGCTTTTGCGAATGCGGCCATGGCACATTCGCTGGATTTTGGGGATACGCAGATGGATGCGGTGGTACATTCCAATGCATCGACCTTTCCGGCAGCACTTGCCGTGGCCGAGCAGTTGGGAACGGTAAGCGGAAAGGAACTTTTGGCGGCACTGGTACTGGGAAGTGAAACCGCGTGCAGGGTGTCTTTGGGCGCCAGGGAAGATCTGGAGAAGTATGGCTGGTATATGCCGACCATTTACACTTCTTTCGGTGCAACTGCCGCAGTGTGTAAGCTTTTGCATCTGACACCGGAACAGATTGTAGATGCCCTGAGCTTTAATCTCTGCCAGACAACCTGCAGTGCAGAGCTGATGAACAATGCGAAAACCGTAGTGCGGTCAGTGCGGGAGGCATTTTCCGCACGCAATGCAGTCCTTTCTGCCCAGATAGCAAAGAAAGGGTTAAAGGGATTTGAGGAGCCTTTGGAAGGAAAATTGGGATTTTATCATGCCTATGCAAGGGACCATTATGATCCAGAATCGGTGATCCGGCAGCTTGGAGAGCATTATTATGCAGGAGAACTGTATTTCAAACTCTGGCCAAGCTGTGCAGGAACGCATCCGGCAATCATAGCAGTACAGGAACTGATGAAGCAAAATCCAATCCGGCCGGAGGAGATTGAGCGGGTTCACGTTGTAGTATCCAAACGGAATCAGATGCTTGTGGAGCCGGAAGAAATACGGAAGGCGCCGGAATCTTCGATCATTGGAAAGTTCAGCATCCCATATACTGCTTCTGTGGCAATTCTGAACGGAACGGTTGTATTAGATGACTTTTGGCCGGAAGCTTTAAAGAATGAAAACGTGAGAAAATTGGCTGCAAGATTCACATATGAGGTTAATGACGATTGGGGAAAAGCAGAAGGAATGAATACGGAAGTGACAATCTATACCTGTGATGGTCAGTCATTCCGATATTTTTATACAGAAATCGGAACAGAGCGAAAGGATGCTTCTGTGGAAGAAATCGAAGAAAAAGTAAAGTCCTGCGCAAAACATGCGCTGATCCCACAAAAGAATGAAAATCTGGAGCGGCTGATGCATCAGATTGAAACACTGGAAACAGCAGAAAACATAAAAGAAATGACAGCTTTGCTGTAAAGAAAGCCGCGAATAAAGGAGAAAAACATGAGTATTTTACAGTATCATTTTCGGTCAAGAGTGTTGAACATGTCCACATCCATTACGGTAACGATCCCGGATCAGTCTGATGGAAAGACGCCGTGGGATAAGACGCTGGACGATATTTATTATCCGGGAAAGAAGTACCCGACGATTTATCTTTGTCATGGAGGAAGCGGCGATAATACGACCTGGGCAAGAAATACCCAGGTGGAACTTTACGGAAACCAGAAGCGGGTTATGACGGTCGGGATGGATCTGGAAGAGAGCTTTTGCTGTGATATGAAAGTGGGAAGAAACTATTTCACTTACGCGACGGAAGAGGTACCGCGTCTGGTACAGGCACTGTTTCCGTCTTCTCCGGCGCGCGAGGATAATTTTGTAGCCGGATTTTCCATGGGAGGCCACTGTGCCATGAAGATTGCACTCCGGTGTCCGGAAAAATATGCGGCAGTCTGGGCCATGTCTGGTGCAAAGGATCCGGTGCGGATGTATCACCTTGCACTTGAACGCGGAATCCATGCTTCAAATGATCTGATCCAGGCAGCCATGGGACCGATCGATGAAGTGTACGGAACAGAGAATGATCTGCTTTATCTCGCAAAGAGCCTTGCAGAATCCGACCGACCGAAGCCGCTTATTTTCCATTCCTGTGGCAAACAGGATTACGGTCTCGCATTGTGTCAGGAATTTGCGGATTATCTGACCAGTGTGGGACTGAAAAACGAATTCTTTACACCAGATGGAATTCACGATTACTATTACGCAAACCAGATGCTGCGGAAAGCGATTTTTGAAAAGTTCCCGATCCGCGAGGTGAATTATTAGATTCAGAGGAAAGTCTGAAAATAAGGAAAAAGCAAGAACAAGAACAAAAACAAGCAGAACTAAGAGCAAAAACGAGGAGAATCAAGAGCAAAACGAGGAAAACCAGGAACAAAACGATTGGGAGAAAGGAAGAACAGATTATGGGAGATATGATGCTGGAACATGGGAAAATGCCGGTCAGCACGCCGGAAGAACAGGGGGTATCTTCGGCAGCAATCATCAGTTTTTTGGACCGCTGCAAACGGGAACAGCTGGAACTGCACAGCCTTCAGATCGTCAGAAATGGAAAACTGATCACCAGTGCGATCGCAAAACCATTCACGGAAAAAAGTTTTCACCGGATTTTTTCCGCAGCAAAGGGAGTAGTAGCGACCGGTATGCTGCTTGCGATCCAGGATGGATATTATGATCTGCATGAGTTAGTCGTGCCACGGCTTCCAAAAGAATGGATTCCGGAGGATCTGGACGAAAAATGGAACCGGCTGACGATTTATCATCTGCTGACCATGAATACCGGTCATGACTGTGACACTTTGTTTCAGATGTGGGGAAAGAGTGACTGCTGGATCAAAACGTTTTTTGAAGTACGGCCTGCTTACGAGCCGGGAACGTATTTCCGCTATGATATGGGTGCCCAGTATGTTATGAATGAACTGGTTCGTCTGGCAACGGGAAAAGATCTGGGACGGTACTTAAAACCAAGAATTTTTGATCCGCTTGGAATTGAATATACGAACAATTATACAGAGCCGGAGGGACATTTCTTTTCCTCCACGATCCAGTTCCATCCAGATGCCTTAACGAAACTTTCCCAGCTTTACCTGCAGAAAGGTTCCTGGGAAGGCAAACAGCTGATTCGTGAGGATCTGGCAGTGGCAGCAGGACAGCATCATGTTCCATGCAACCACTACCGGGATAGCGGATCCGGTCAGCCGGATTCTACATCTGGTTATGGATTCCATCTGTGGAGAAACAGCGTTGGAGGCTTCCGATTTTCTGGTGGACAGGGACAGTTTGGAATTGTCCTGCCAGACCAGAATATGGCAGTCGGAATCCTGGCTACGGAGAATGACAACCGCAAGATTCTTCAGGCATTTTTCGGCGAGGTCTTTACCCATCTTTACAAGCTGCCGATGAGACCGGATCCGAAGAATCAGAAGAAACTTCAGGATATGTGTGAGAACTTCAACCTGGCACCACAAAAGGGAGATGCAGTCGGAAATATTGCATCGCTCGTGAATGGAAAAACCTACGTGTTTACCGAAAATCCGATTGGTCAGAAATCCATTTCCTTTGGCTTTCGTGAAGATTATGTGGAAATTCAAAGTGAAGATGAAAAAGGCGCGGTTACACATGTGTGCGGTTACGATGGAAAATGGATTCACAATAAGGGCAGCAGATATCTGTTACATGCAGGCGATCCGGACTCTATTGCAGATCTGGACCGGATTTTCTATTACGACACCCACGATGTGATGCTTTCAGGAAGCTGGCAGAGCGCAGACAGCTTTGCGTTCACGTTGAGAAGCGATTCCCTGTTGTGTGGCTATCCATATGTGTGTCGGTTCTTAAAAGACCGGATTGAAATTTCTGTTCCAGCGTATACGTTCCAGCCGAGAAATAAAACTGGAAAAGGCGATGTGGTTACTTTAACCGGAATGCTTCAAAAGTAGCAGATCAGATAAGGTAAAAAAGCGGAAGAAACATTTCTGAAATGAAATTGTTCTTCCACTTTTTTATGTGTTGCGTATTAAAAGAGAAGTGACTGGTGCGGATCCGCCAATGTTGACAGAGTCTTTCGTAATTTGTAAAATGAAATCAAATTTGCAAAGATGAAATGGTTATTACAGCAGGATGATTGCAGCAGGAGGAAGTATGACAAAAATATACTATTATCTTACAGGAACTTATGATCTGGATTCCATCACATACAGTGCAAAGCGGATTGGCGTGGATGTTACCATAAAAAGATTGCCGGAAGATCTGCCAAAAGAAGAATTGCAGGAGCAGATCCGTCAGTGGGAACAGGAAGGAGCGGAAATTATCCTGTGCAGGGGAGCGGCAGAAACCCGTATTATGAATATGGTTTCCAAAGCGTATGTCATGGGCGTGAACTTTTCTGCGGATTCCACGATTGAAATCCTGAGCGGATATCAGCGGCTTCATCCACATTTTTTTGAACAGAAGAGAAGAGTACTGCTGATTTCAACAAAGCTGCTGAGTGTGAATGTAGCTGTCTTGAAAGAGCTGTTTCAGGTCGAAGTAGAAAATCTGCCTACAAAAACCTGGTTTGCGGAGCATCATGCAAATGAAGAGGATCTGGATGCGTACGCTGCAACGTTTGATCTGGTGATTACAGGCACTCACCGTGTAGAGCGGATGACGAAAAAAGGAATCAATGCATTCTACTTTCCGAATTCTGAACGGGATACATTTTATAATAATTTTATGATAGCAGACATTATTGCAAAATCGCGAAGAGAACTGAAAGAAAAAAATGCTGTGATCCAGAGTATCCTGGACAACAGTTTTAATGCGATCCTGACTTTGAATCAGGACGGGATCATTCTTCGTGGAAACGGGCAGTTGAAACGTTATTTTAAGGAAAATGGCGAAAAGCTGGTGGGGAAAAATATCAGTGACCTGATGCCGGATTTTAACCGTGAACTGCTGAAACGCCTGTTTGTGGAACAGGAAGAATTTTACGGGGAAGTAGCCCAGTTTCAGGACAGCATGCTGATCATAAACGGTTTTCCAATCTATGAGAATGGACAGATCATCAGTGGTGCCCTTAACTTTGAGGAACTGCGGCAGATTGAAAAAATCGAGCAGCGCGTGAAGTCTGAACTTTACAACAAGGGTCGGATTGCGAAATATACGTTTCAGGATATCATCGGCGAGTCTGAGAGTATGAAACAAACAAAGCATTATGCAAAGGAGTTTGCACGCCATTCTTCCAATATCCTGCTTTACGGGGAAAGTGGAACCGGTAAGGAGCTGTTCGCCCAGAGTATCCACAACGAGAGCGCCTGCAAAAACGGTCCATTTGTGGCAGTCAACTGCGGTGCTCTTCCTGCAAATCTGTTGGAGAGTGAACTGTTTGGTTATGCGGCCGGTTCTTTTACCGGAGCATCCAAAAACGGAAAAAAGGGATTGATCGAGCAGGCAAACCAGGGAACGTTGTTCCTGGACGAGATCTCAGAGATGGATCCGCTGGGACAGGTGCGGCTTTTGCGTGTTCTTGCGGAACACACCATTGTGCGGGTCGGAGATGATAAGGTCATTCCGGTGGATGTGCGCATCATTGCGGCGTCCAATAAGAATTTAAAGAAACTGGTGGAAGAGGGAAAATTCCGAGAAGATCTTTATTACCGCCTGAATGTGCTGATGCTGAAAATTCCGGCACTCCGGGAACGAAAAGGAGATGTGGTACGCCTGACGGAATATTATCTGCATCATTTTGGGGATTTAAATAAAAAACACATTGAACTGACGGAAGATGCCATGCAGGCGATGGCGGAATATCCATGGACCGGAAATGTAAGACAGCTACGCAATTTCTGTGAGCGTCTCGTGATTATCAGCATGACCCGGATCGTGGATCGGGAATTTGTTGTTCGCCAGTTAAATGACAGCTTTTTTGATTCGGTAAAAGACAGCAGTGCTGGAATGGTGCAGAAAAATCCAAAACAGGCGGAGCAAATGGAAGCAGAACTACCGGAAACAAAAGCAGTTGAAAGAAAATGGTCAGAGACAAAACAATCAGAAACAAAACAATTAGAAACAGAAGAGCATGTTGTGCCGCAGCCACCGTATCATTCGGTATTCTCAAAAGCAGACAGCGAATATGACCGGATTCTGGATGCGTTAAACCGCGCTCATGGAAACCGTGGAACGGCAGCTGAGATTCTTGGAATCAGCAAAACAAGTCTCTGGAGGCGAATGAAAAAATTTAATATCTCAGAAAAGTATTAAATACCGGCATAAAATGAAAAATTTGGCATGAAATTTGCTCATTACATATGCATAAAGGCATCAAAACGTGGATATTGGGATGTCGGAAAACGGAGAGAGGGGTGTATGTATATGAAGAGATCTTCCATGCCAGGTGAGTATGCAGGATTTTCTGAAAAAAAGTATGGGGATTACAAAGTAACATCACAGTATGTGGATGGTTATGATGGAACAAAGCTTGCCGTAGATATTGTGCGTCCAGTAGACGAAAACGGAAAGCCGGTGGAAGAACCGCTTCCGGTTCTGCTTTTGATTTCCAGGGGAAAACGGTTTACAACTCCGGACGACCCGACTGGTCCAGATGTGATTGCCCATTGCGTGCCGTATGGTTACGTTGGTGTGATTGCGGAAATGCGCGGCTGTGGAGCTTCCTACGGAACGAATAACAGCTTCTGCAGCATTGAAAACCGCCAGGATGTAACGGCAATCATTAACTGGATCGATGCACAGTCCTGGTGTGATGGAAACGTTGGAACCTTTGGCGGTTCGAACCGTGGACTGGGACAGTTTACTGCTTCTGTAGCAAAACCGGAACCGGCAAAGGCATTAAAAGCCATTACGCCGGTCGTTGCAAATGCAGATTTCTATTATCAGGATTACCCGAATGGTGTCTGTGCACTGGCATTAAAGAAGCTGCCGACCTTATCTGGAAGCCAGAATGCGCCGAAACAGTTGACGAAAGAAGAAGTTCTGGAAAAGGTAAAACCGGTAGATGAGGACCCGAATGGAGATATGGCTTATGAGGCATATCTGACCGGTCAGTACGGGAAAAACCATGGATTTATGGGATGGCTGTTACTGCCGGATATGTGCCGCGATGACCCGAATCCGAATCTGGACGGAGAAAAGACCAATCTTACGATTCCGCCGATTACGGACATTGATGTATTTAAAAAGACTGATATTAAGGTACACCAGTTTGCCGGTTTTATCGAGTCCGGTGCATTTGGTCAGCTGACTGCCGCAAAAGAATGGGGCGGAAGTATTCTGGTTGGTCCGTGGGATCACAGAGAAAGCCGCCGCGGTACCAAGGGATTCCCGGAAGGCATGTTTGATTTTAAGGCAGAACATTTAAAATGGTTTGACAGCTGCCTGAAAGGTAAGAAAAACGGATTTGATGAAAAACCGCCGTTTATGTATTACACCCAGAATGCGGGAGCAGGAAATTACTGGAGATGTTCCGATACCTGGCCGTTAGAGTCTGAGCGGATGATGACGCTGTATCTGTCGGATGAAAAATCCAATACTGTGGATTCTGTCAACGATGGTGTCCTTTCCCAGACAAAACCGGCAAGCGAGTCTGGTGCAGATTATAAGGTAGATCTGTCTGTGAAAGTATTTGATGATGGACAGGGCGGAGAACTGGACCGTATGCATATGACCTGGGATGGTGATATGACACCAGGTGTAGATAAGAAGGGACTGACCTTTACCAGTGCACCGCTGTTCCGTATGTATCAGAATGAAATCACCGGAACCACACCGGTTGATCTGTGGGTAAGCTGTACCCAGAAAGATGCAGATTTTATCCTGTTTTTGGAAGAAGTATTCCCGGATGGAAGAAGCAAATATGTGACCATGGGCTGCCAGCGTGCTTCCCACCGGACAAGCGAGCCGCGTGAAGCATGGAATGAATGTGGTGCAACATACCATCCGTGTATGCGTGCAGATATGGAACGCTGCCTGGAAGAAGGAATGGACAAACCGGTGCATCTGCAGTTCCATTTAGAGCCGATCTCTTATGTATTCCAGAAAGGCAGCCGGATCCGTCTGACCCTGGTATGCTCTGCAGAGACGGCATTCCAGCATAACATTTATGATCCGGAAAACCTTCCGACTGTAACCTTGTATCAGGGCGGAGACCATGCATCCTTTATCCGGATCCCGTTTGTAGAGCACACGGAGAACGTATATAACGGTACGGTAGAACTGGATGGCGAAACCGGACCTGGTACCTTATATTTCTTCAACAAACATACCTACCTGTATGCGAATGGAATGTGGCACCGCTATGAAAGCAATGGTCCGGAAATGAAGTATACGATGGAAGCTGGCAAGGCTGTATTTGCTGCTGGATTTACCTTCCACCTGGAAGGAAACCCGAAGATGGACGGTATTCTTCAGCACTATGAGGGAGGAGACAAGGAAACAGTCCCTTTTCCGGCTAAGCGGAGCCAGATCGTAGCACAGGTTCCGGTGACACCAAAGGAAGATATTTTATTTGCTCCGGATGTAAAAACCTTAAAGCTTGAAGTATTTGCTTCGGAAGATGGCAATAAAAAGGCTCCGTGTATCGTGTATATCCATGGTTACAGCGGAACCCCGTCCAATGTAAAAAAGCCAATCGCAGATCTGACGAAGTATGGCTATACTGTAATCGGCATTGACCTGCGCAACTATCCGCCGAATGCTTATCCGGATTATGTATATGACCTGAAAGGAAATATCCGTTATATCCGGGCGCATGCAGAAGAACTCGGCGTGGATCCGGAAAAGATCGCAGTATATGGTTCTTCTCTTGGCGGAAACTCTGCCCTGAACCTGGCATGCCGTGCCTGGGATGAGGAGACAGAAGGTCATGTAGGCGGAAATGAAGCGTATTCCAGCCGTGTTCAGGCAGCTGTTGTCGGATACGGATGGTCGGATATCCTCTATATGGGGCAGGATCTCATGGAGGAGTACAAAGATGCAGCAGAAGCACTGCGAAATCAGAAATTCTTAAATTCCGACGGTCCAAACGCTCCGCTGGCTCAGGTCATCGATTTTGCCGGAGAGGGAAAAGGCATGGCTGTGCTGCGCGAGTATATGGAAAGCGGAAAAGAGGGAAGCGATTCGTATCTGGATGGAAAACTTGCAGAGGCGAAAAAAGCAAGCCCGGTAGGAGCCATTGGACCGGATTGCGCCCCGCTTGCACTGTATGGCGGTCTTGGCATGACTTCTGTGGATATTCCATTTGGTCAGACCAGAAGAACCTTTGAGGTGTGCGGAAAATATGCAGTCGATTGTTTCCTGTTCTGCAATACCAACGGCGCTTATGGGGACAAGCCGGAAGTGGTTGCGGGGATCCGGAGCTTCCTGGATCACTATCTGAAACAGGATGTTACCAGCTTTAAAAAGACGGTAATGCAGCTGGATTCCAGTCGGATTCTGGAGAATAACCATGAGCGGAAACTGGAGTACCTTCCGGTTGTCTGCAAGGAAAACAGTATCTGGATTTCAGCACGTTATCTGAAGGAATGTGTTGATCTGGAACTTTCCGATGCAGAAACGATTACGCTCCAGGATGAGGTTTATGTAAATGGAAAAGCTCTGGAAGGAACCGGCTATGTAAGCGAATATTATGCGGATAAGAATATGGTGGTATTCGCAAAGGAAGGCGAAATCCCAGGCAAAAAAGTAAAGAGCCGCACCAGCAAATAAAGAATCCTCAGGCAAAGGAGGCGTTTTATGGCATTAAAGTCAGAAGTATCGCCAAATACAGGAAGAAAATATTGCTTTCAGCTGAAATCGATTTTAATTTCACCGGACAGCAAAAAGATATTTTTAAATCAGTATCTCCATGAACTGTGTCGTATTCCAATCCGGACGGAGGGGGATGTATACGTCGCTCTGGCGGATCTGGTGAAGATTTTCAGTCCGGACTGGAAACTGGAAGGGACGCAAGACCTGATCTGCAAAGATAAGCGCATTCATTTTACACCGAATTATATGCTGGTAAGTACCGATGAAGAGAGCATTGCCCTGCGGCATGCTCCCTTCGAGAAGGAAGAAATGGTATATATCCCGTTCGCAGAAGTCATGCAGAGGTTCTTTGGCTGTTACAGCTTTCAGATTGGAAACTATATTGGTGTCAGTGCTTCCGAGGAAGACAGCCGGATCCGCTTTGATGGTCCGAAATGCCCGGAATTCAATCAGAGAAGACTGGATTTCAGACGGGAAAAACAGTACGGGGATGTCTATGTAACCTACTGGATGGAGGAAGAACAGCGCCTGAATAATTACCGGATGTATATCCCGTTTTCCTATGATGGCACAAAACCGTACAAACTGCTTGTCTGTCTGCATGGCGGTGGCGGAAACTCCGATACGGTGTTTATCCGCAGCGAACAGAAACTCCAGTATTATGCGGAGCAGCATGGGTATATTCTTCTCGCACCGAATTCCTACGTTTCAGGAAGTAATTATGGAAGCTTTATTCCACCGCATTACATGTTTCCGGAACCAGGGGAAAAGAGTGGGGAACCGCAATTTTATACGGATGCAGAAAAGAAAGAGTTTCAGGTTGCCCAAAGAGGGGTAAAGCAGGTCCTTGATGAGGTACTTGCACGCTGGAATATCGACCAGAACCATATCTTTGTGATGGGAAATTCCATGGGAAGCTGCGGAACGTTTCATCTGCTTTCCACCTGGCCTGAACTGTTTCAGGCGGGCGTTCCGACCGGGTGTATGCCGCTTGTGGAATACATGGATCTGGCGCCTTTAAAGGGAAAGAAGATCTGGTACATGACAGGAACGGAAGATCCCAATAATCCTGAAATTATGAAAGAATGCTGCGATATCATGAAGAAAGCCGGTGTGGATATCCGCTTCCATCTGATCGGCGGCGGCTATCATTCTGATGCATGGGTCAATGAAATTGATAAAATGTTTGAATTTTTTGAACATATTGACGATGTAAAGTGAAATATAAATAACGAAATGAAATAAAAATTACATAATGAAATGAAAAATTCACCCATTGTGTGATGAATGAAATGTAAAAAACAAAAATGCATGCCATGCGCCGAAAGCCGCAGACCGGAAAAAGCCATAAAAAGAATGATAAAAAAACAACACATTCTTGTGGCAAGGTTGGCATGCATTTTGCTTTATAATCAAGTAACTGATCAGCTTTACATGCTTTTTACATTTTAGGAAAGGAGAGTAGGACTTATTTCGTGAAGAGTCCGAAAATAATGTATGGGTCGTTACATAGCAAAACGAATTTTGTGGATGATTCCGGTTCTTTTAGGAGTATCCTTCCTGGTTTTCACACTGATGTATTTTACACCAGGAGATCCGGCAGCTATCATTCTGGGGGCGGAGGCAACAAAAGAACAAATTGCAATCACGAGGCATGAGATGGGACTGGATCAGCCATTTCTGATCCGCTATTTCAAATATGTATGGGATGCCATTCATCTGAATTTCGGAACTTCGTACGTGAACGGTCGTTCCGTTATGACAGAACTGATCCAGCGTTTCCCGTATACCTTCCGCGTAGCACTGATCAGTGTCGGCATTTCCATGCTGATCGGTATTCCGTTAGGGGTTATGGCAGCAGTAAACCAGTACACCTGGAAAGATAACCTGTCCATGATGGTTGCACTGTTCTGCAGATCCATGCCGAACTTCTGGTTTGCACTGATGCTGGTATTATTCTTCTCCCTGAAATTAAACCTGCTTCCGGCTATGGGCGTTGACAGCTGGAAATGTTACATCTTACCGTGCTTTGCGATCGGTGTCGGAAGTGCGGCGGGTTTGGCAAGGCAGACACGGTCGGCGATGCTCGAAGTAATCCGTCAGGATTATGTGACAACAGCGAGAGCGAAAGGACAGACGGAAAGAAAAATTATTTATGGACACGCTTTCCGCAATGCACTGATCCCGATCATCACCCAGGTTGGTACTTCCTTGGGGCATCAGATGGGCGGTGCGATCATTGCAGAATCCATCTTCTCTATCCCGGGAATCGGCTCCTATATGTCAACTGCGATCGGAAGCCGTGATTATCCGGTGGTACAGGGAGGTGTATTGTTTATCGCAGTCGTATTTGCGTTTACCATGCTTCTGGTAGATATTTTATACGCATTCGCAGATCCGCGTATTAAATCACGTTATTCCAGCAGCAAGAAGAAAGCAAAAGCAGCATAAGGAGGAAGAAAACGTGGAGAAGACATCAAAAAAGAAAAAACAAAATCAGGTTCTGGTGGTTCTGCATCGTTTAAAACGCAACAAGATGGCAATGGTCGGTCTGTTTGTGATCACCCTGATGGTGCTTGCTTCCGTATTTGCACCGTGGATCGCACCGTATGGCTATGAGCAGCAGGATCTTTACAACATTTTCAAGGCTCCGGGCGGAGCACACATTTTAGGAACGGATAACCTCGGACGTGATATTTTCAGCCGTCTGTTATATGGCGGAAGACAGTCCTTAAAAATCGGTATTGTATCCGTTGCCATTGCGGCCTCTTTGGGAATCATTTTTGGATCCATCGCCGGTTACTATGGCGGCTGGGTCGACAATGTGCTGATGCGTGTTCTGGATGTCTTCCAGGCAGTTCCTGGACTTCTGATGTCCATCGCGATCGCAACCACACTGGGACCTGGCATCAACAATGCCATGCTTGCAATCGGTCTGACCACCATTCCGGGTTATGCGCGTATGACGAGAGCTTCGTTTTTAAGTGTCCGCGGAATGGAGTATGTAGAGGCGGCAACTGCAATCAATGCGACCGATTCCAGAATCATCTGGAAGCACATTCTCCCGAATGCGATTTCTCCGATGATCGTCCAGATTACCATGGGTGTTGCTTCTTCCATCCTTGCTGCAGCGTCCTTAAGCTTCATGGGACTTGGTGCACAGCCGCCGCTGCCGGAGTGGGGTGCTATGCTGACAGCTGGAAGAACCTATATGCGTGATTATCCATATCTGTGTATTATCCCGGGTCTGGTCATTATGGTAGCAGTACTTTCCATTAATATGCTGGGTGATGGTTTAAGAGATGCTCTTGACCCGCGCCTGAAGAACTAAGGGGGATCCGAGTATGAGCCAGGAAAAGAAAGAACAGCTGATCGAAGTAAAAGATCTAGTTGTGGAATATACCTCAGACGGAAATGTGGTGCATGCAGTAAACGGTGTATCTTTTTCCATCAATAAAGGAGAAACACTGGGACTGGTAGGTGAGACCGGTGCCGGAAAGACAACCATTGCAAAAGCAATTCTGGGAATTTTGCCGGATCCGCCGGCGAAAGTGCGCGGCGGTTCCATTGTACTGGAAGGCAAAGACATGTTCAAAATGTCTGAAAAAGAGATGCGTTCCATTCGCGGCAACAAGATTTCCATGATCTTCCAGGATCCGATGACTGCATTAAACCCGATCTACACAGTAGGTCAGCAGATTGCAGAGACCATCGGAATCCATGAAAAACATTTAAGCAAGCATGAAACAGAAAAACGTGCCATTGATATGCTGGAGATGGTAGGAATCCCGGGCGAGCGTTATGGAGAGTATCCGCACCAGTTTTCCGGTGGTATGAAGCAGCGTGTTGTCATCGCAATGGCACTGAGCTGTAATCCGGAGCTGCTTCTGGCCGATGAGCCGACTACCGCACTGGATGTAACCATTCAGGCACAGGTTCTGGATATGATGAACGAACTGAAGAAGAACCTGAATACGTCCATGATCATGATTACCCATGATCTTGGAATCGTGGCAGAGATGTGCGACAATGTAGCAGTTGTCTATGCAGGCGAGATCGTCGAGATCGGCACGGCGGAAGATATTTTTGACCGCACGTCCCATCCGTATACGGAAGGTTTGTTTGGCTCTCTTCCGAGTTTGAACAGCAAGGTGAAACGCTTAAAACCGATCGCAGGCATGATGCCGGATCCGATGAATCTGCCGAAAGGCTGTGCATTCTCTCCGAGATGTCCGTATGCAACGGATGCCTGCCGGGAGAAAAAACCGGAAATGAAAAATATAGGCGGAAACCATTACTGCCGCTGCTTCAGAGTTTCACAGGAAGGGTAAGGAGGTCAACATGGCAAACACAGAGAATATTCTTGAGGTACAAAATCTGAAAAAATATTTTCAGACGCCGAAAGGAACCTTGCACGCAGTGGATGATGTGACATTCTCCTTAAAACGGGGCACTACACTTGGTGTAGTAGGAGAGTCCGGATGCGGCAAGTCCACCTTGGGGCGGACCGTCCTTCACCTTCTTGACAGTACGGACGGTAAGATTTTTTTCGAAGGAGAAGATGTAACAAAGGTTGATAAGGCAAAACTCAGAAAGCTGCGCGAGCAGATGCAGATCATTTTCCAGGATCCGTTCTCATCCTTAAACCCGCGTATGTCGGTGAGTGAGATCATCATGGAACCGCTGATCCTGCGCGGCGGAATGAGCAAGAGCGAGATGGAAGCGGAAACGTCCAAGCTGATGGAAACCGTAGGCCTGGCAGAACGTCTGGCAAATTCCTATCCGCATGAGCTGGATGGAGGACGTCGCCAGCGTATCGGTATTGCAAGAGCACTGGCTTTAAATCCGAGCTTTATTGTATGTGACGAGCCGGTATCTGCACTGGATGTATCAATTCAGGCACAGATTTTGAATCTGATGCAGGATTTACAGGAAGAGCGCGGACTGACCTATATTTTCATTACTCATGACCTGTCGGTTGTAAAATATATTTCAACCGAGATCGCGGTTATGTATCTGGGTCAGATGGTGGAAAAATGTGAGTCGGATGAACTGTTTTTACATTCTCTTCATCCATACACAAAGGCACTGCTTTCCGCAATCCCGATTCCCGATATCCATGCAAAGCGTGAGCGGATCCTGTTAAAAGGAGAAATTACTTCTCCGATTAATCCGAAGCCAGGCTGCCGTTTCGCAGCCAGATGTCCGTATGCATCGGAAGAGTGCCACAAACCACAGCAGTTAGAGGAAGTATTACCGGGACATTTCGTATCGTGCTGCAAGGTGCGCGAAATCAACAATTTATAATGTAGGAATTCACTCCCGGGGAAGGCTTGTTTCCCGGGTGAGAAATAAAAAGGGTTGCCGAACAGGCAGAATGGAGGATTTACGTATGAGATTGAAAAAAATGACAGCACTCGGACTTGCTGCAGTTATGGGACTG
This sequence comes from Clostridium sp. AF32-12BH, assembly GCF_003477935.1. Lineage (NCBI taxonomy): Bacteria > Bacillati > Bacillota > Clostridia > Eubacteriales > Clostridiaceae > Clostridium > Clostridium sp. AF32-12BH. The sequence continues at coordinate 110,188 of NZ_QUEH01000005.1, forward strand.
AGCATAACTGCATGCGGCGGCGGAAACAGCGGTGGAAACGGTAGTGGGGCACCGGCAGAAACCACACAGGCAGCAGCTGCGGAAACTACGGCAGAAGCACTCCCGGAAGGTGTTGCGGATACCGTCAGCACCCGTATTTCCCGCGGTGATGTGGCAGCACTGGAGCAGGAAATGGTTGTTTCTACCCATTCCAGCAAAGATACGTTAAATGTACAGCTTTCCGGAGATCCGGGTACATTATTCCCATACACAAAGGGCGCAGGTAATGTTACGGAGATCATTAACCGTGAAGTCTGCGAGCCGCTGTTCTTCCATGGATATAACTTTGAGATTGTTCCGCTTCTGGCAACCAGCTGGGAGCATCCGGATGAGCTGACTTACATCTTCCACTTAAGAGAAGGTGTGAAGTATTCGGACGGAACCGATTTTGTGGCGGATGATGTAAAGTTCTCCATGCAGATGAACTATGACGATACCCAGCTTCAGCAGAACGTAAAGAGCGTGGATATGGACAATGTTGAGATTATCGATGATTATACCATCAAAATCCCGTTAAAAGAGCCGGATGCTTACTTTATGACGGAGCTGCAGGGCGTTGCGATTACGAAAGAAGAAACTTATAAGAACAGCCCGGATGGCTTTACCGAGAAACCGATCGGTACCGGCGCATATTATGTAGATGAGTTCGTGGGCGGCAACCGTGCAGTCCTGAAGGCAAACCCGAATTACTGGGGCGGCGAGCCGGCAATCAAGACTGTAACCTTTAAGGTAATCAGCGATACCGCACAGCGTTCCATTGCACTGGAGACCGGCGAAGTTGACCTGCTTACCGAGTTAAGCCAGCAGGATTACAGCCGTATCGAAGCAGATGACCGTTTCAACACCATCATCCGTTCTGGTTATAAGTCTGATACACTGGATTTCAACTGCAGTGAGAACTCCATTTGTCATGATGTAAAAGTGCGTCAGGCCATTGCTTACGCAATTGATAAAGCAGCTATCTATGCAGCTGTATACCAGAACAAGTTCGGTTCTATTGCTACTGCATATCCGTCTGATGGTATGATCGATTACGATCCGAAGTGGGAAGAAGGCGGCTACTATGCAACCGATCTGGAAAAATCCAAAGCACTGTTAAAAGAAGCTGGTATTGCAGAAGGAACCAAGATTACCATCATCAACAATGGTGACAAGACATACTCTTCCGTAGCAGAGATCGTACAGGCAATGCTGTCCCAGGTTGGTTTAAACGCAGAAATCACCTCTTATGAGAGAGCTGTTTATAACAGTATCATGGATGACGCAGCAGGCGGCTGGGATATCGCATTTGGCAGCAAGACTTCTCCGGCTGGTTATGTAGCAGATATGGCACATGCTTACTTTGAGAAAGCAGGTATCAACCGCTGCCATTATACCAATGACGAATTCAATGAGTGGCTGCTTGAAGCAAAGAAAACCGAGGATGATTCCAAGAGAGCAGAGATTACAGATAAGATCGTTAAGGTTCTGCAGGAGGATGTTCCGTCTCTGGCATTCCATCGTCAGGCGATCAACTATGCTTGGGTAAAAGATTTAAAGGGCTTTAACGTATATGGTCAGAACAATATTCGTGTAAAATATCTTTATTTTGAATAAAATCCCCTTATTGAAAAGTAGCTCCGGCATAAAAACCGGAGCTGCTTTTTGTTTACTGTAACCAAAGGAACTGGATGGAAATTGGTTCAAGTAAACATATTTTATAAGAATGTGTTTTGATAAAATATTGACAACGTAGCTATGGAAAACAAATCAATAAGGAAGGAGCTGGGGTATGGAGAAGGAAAAACTTGTCATGTACGGAGTGGGGGATGTAGCACCGTACCGGGACGATCTGTCGTCTTCGTTTGTCCATGTGAAAGATCTGTTTCAGGAAGGAGACCTGACATTTGGTCAGCTGGAAAGTGTCTTAAGTGAGACGGGACCGTTATCAAGCTGTACGCGCATGGGGTGTTCGTCCAGACCGGAGGTTGCCGGTGCGTTAAAAGATGCAGGATTTGATGTGATCAGTTTTGCGTCGAACCACGCACTGGATTATGGCAGGGATGCATTCAAAGAAACGCTTGTGCATTTACGCAATGCCGGTCTTTATGTGATCGGTGCCGGAGAAAACGAAGCGAAAGCAAGAGAGTATCCGATCATCGATGTGGAAGGCACGAAAGTTGCGTTTCTCGGATATGGTTCCATTCTGCCGCAGGGGTTCTGGGCAGAGGAAGCAAGACCTGGATGCAATCCGGCCCGTGGAATTACCGCTTACGTGCCGGTGGAGCATGACCAGCCGGAAACACCGTGTCGGATGTACAGTTTTCCACATCCGGATGATCTGGAAAAGATGCTGAACGATATCCGGGAGGCAAAACAGAAGGCAGATCTGGTTGTGGTATCCATGCACTGGGGCATTCATTTCAAGGAAGGTGTCCTTGCCGGGTATCAGAAATATTATGCGCACTTTGCCATTGATGCAGGCGCAGACCTGATCCTTGGACATCATGCCCATATTTTGAAGCCGATTGAAATGTACAAAGGCAAGGCTATTTTCTATAGTCTTGGAAACTTTGCCATGGAAGAAGTCACCGATATGCTCCGTGACGTAAAGGCGAAGGGACAGGACATGAAGACTTCGAAGAGCCACACGGAAATGACGGCGATCAGCGATGCATTTAAGACAACCAAACGGAGTTTTCCGATGGACTGTTATCTGACCATGATCGCAAAATGGACGGTGAAGGACAAAAAAATTGACCAGGTTGGCTTTGTACCGGCGTATCTGCCGGAAGATGGTGCTCCGTATGTGGTGAAGCCGTCAGATCCGAAATTTAAGGAAATCTTCGACTACATGGTGCGCATTACAAAAGGCCAGAATATGGATCCGGATATCTATCATATCGATGGGGACTGGGTGGAATTAACGTAAAAAAGAAAAAGGGAACGAGGAGGTAGTAACATGTCAAGCAGTGCAATTATTGTTTGTTTGATTGGGATTGTTGTCGCAATAGCCCTGGGCTATAAGTTTAACGTCAACATGGGTGTTACCGGCATGGTTTTTGCATGGATTGTCGGTTGTCTGATGATGGGAATGAAGGTAAAAGAAGTGGTGGCTTTATGGCCGAACAGTGTTATTTTCCAGCTGTTGTCCATCACGTTATTCTTTGGATTTGCATGCTGCAACGGCACGATGCAGGCAGTTGCAGATCATCTGCTGTATGCAGTCAGAAACCAGTCCTGGATGATCGGTCTTGCGATTTATTTTATCGCGATTGTCCTTGGTGCGATCGGATGTCCGCCGCCTGCAGCGAATGCAATCATGGCAGTGATCGGCTTCTCCATCGGACTTCCGGCTGGTCTTCATCCGGTGATCATCGCATGGGGCGTATGTCATGGTGCAGCGATCGGTGCATGTATGCCGTGGGCAGCATCCGGTGCAGTTGTAAACTCCACGATTGCAGCAAACGGATTTGAGGCAGAGGCAGCTGGCATGACCTGGGAATTCTTCCTTGCATATTTCCTGGTTTCTACCGTGATCCTGCTTGGTCTTTACTTTGTATTTAAGGGCAATAAACTGAAAACCATCAGCGTTGAGAAACCGCAGCCATTCAATGATGTTCAGAGAAAGAACCTGGTTATCATTGCAATCGTGGTAGGACTGGTTGTTATTCCGTCCATGCTGAGCAAATTCATCAAGAACCCGACGCTTGCATTCCTGTCATCCAGACTGGATATCCAGATGCTGAGCTTTGTAGGATTTGTAGTTTGTGTATTAATGAAGCTGGCAGACCAGCGTGCAGCCATCAAGAGTGTACCGTGGAACACGATCATTCTGGTCGGTGGTATCGGAACCCTGATGAACGTTGCAACCCAGGCTGGTGTGGTTGATGTGATTTCCGGCTGGCTGAACAACAGCGTTCCGGAAGGTATGATGGTAGCATTTATGACACTGCTTGGCGGTTTCTTAAGCTTCTTCTCCGGCGGTATCAACACGGTATTCCCAATGCTGGCTCCGATTGTCGGAACTGCAGTTGCCGGAACCGCGATCAAACCGGTTACCATGTTTATCGGTATTCTGCTTGGTGCATGTTATACTGCACTGTCTCCGTTCTCAACCGGTGGTGCGATCTTCATGTCGAACTGTCAGGATGAGAAAGTCAGAGGCAAACTGATTACCTGGCAGCTTGGACTGGCAGTACTCGGTATGGGCGCTTCTGCAGTACTGGCAGCAGTTGGTATTCTGGGACTGTTCTAAAATTTAAGATAATAAAAAATGTGGCGGTCGTAATGGACTGCCACATTTTTTTACTTTCGCAAGAGACTGCTCTCTAACGGTGGAAGCTGAAATGGAGAATGCTGGTATTGCTCTACATACCGGATGATCATACAGCTTAGGATAAGCTGGTGGCGGGTATAAGGGTTTTCCAGATTATCGTTGATCAGCTCCTGGATCTTATTGAGTTTGTAAATGGTCGTGTTGCGGTGCATGAACATTTTGCGGCTGGTCTCGCTGATGCTCCGGTCATTCATCAGAAAGGTGAACAACGTATCGCGCAGGTTGTTGTTGTAGGCGCGGTCATAGCGCGTCAGGGTCAGAATAGCAGGGTGACAGAGATAAAGGATGTCGTTGATTCCCATTTCATTGGACGCAGCCTGTTCGCAGAGCCGGATGATATAGTAGGGCGCGTAGCGGTCAAACCGCAGACACCTCAGGGTAAGTTCATCGTCAAAACGGATTGCAACGGCAGCTGGCAGAATCTGGAAGCACTGGAAAAACAGAACACGTACTCCCTGCAGACGCTGCGATGGATTGGATACCATGGCATAAGCGTGATATTGCTGGAGCAGGGACGAAAATGTTTCATTTTCCGTAATGGTGATCGGTGCATCTGGTTTGTCATCACTTGTCATGATGTAAATGCATTCGTCGAGCAGGGCCACGAGATCGGAAGGAAACAGTGCCTGAAGCTCGTGACAGAAGTGCCGGAGTTCCTGCGGATAGATTGGAAGCGGGAATCCGTCATCGTCGATGGAGCGGATGATGATTCCGCGCATAAAGCGTTTCGGGTGATTGGGCAGCTGTTTTAGTTTCCGCTCCAATTGCTCCAGATCTTCTGGTGTATCCCCTAAAAACTGGGCAGCCAGGGACTGGAACGTGTCTTTGCTTGTCTGATACCATTCATCCTCCAGCATGAGTCTGGCTGCAATGGGCGCCATCACGTATAAAACGTTTTCCAGCATACTGGTGCTGTTGTTGGTGCAGGCGAGAAAATAACCAAGCACGGTATGGTTTTGTGTGATCGGGATCAGCGAAAATACATAGCCGTTTTTCCGTGAAGTGCTGATCACGGCATTTGGCGTTAAGTGGTTTAGCTGTCCGACCAGTGTCTGGAACGGCGAGTCCGGATTTTCCAGAAATTCCTTCGATCCCACATCCATGTAGGCTTCGTCTGCTTCCTGGATGCTGCGCAGTGCCGGCTGCAGATTCGAAGTAAGCAGGCAGATGGAAATCTGGAACTGCTTTCTGGCAGCCTGTAAAAGCGGCTTGATCCCTTTTCCGCCATTCTTGGTCAGCAGGGTCTTCCATTCATCGTAGCGCAGGATGCTTTGACTGAGATGGTTATACAGGGATGTGAGCGGGAGTGATGTAACGATCAGGATCACGTTGCGTTTCGGGGCATTCTGAAGCGATTCCGCATTTCCAGCTGAAATTAAAACACAGTTTTCCGCGATGCTTCCGCGAATCAGCAGCCGTGTAATACTATCGGCAGTTCCAACGTAAATCATGGATGGATCATCGGCCTTTTCTCCATCACACAGATAGATCCCTCGAAGCTCACGAAAGGTTTTTGGAAATGTGAAGGGAGAACAGAGATAAGGCTTTAAGTCGCTGATGACCATAGGAAGGGTAATCATGCAGGCATTCCTCTTTTCTTGAAAAATATATAAAATATATAAACGTTATGTGCAGTTCAACCGTAGGATTTTGCTCTTCTGCACAATATAATAAAATACAGGACTCGATTTTGTGAAATAGATGTCGAGAACGGATTGATTATAGCATCAAATATTTGGAATTGCAAATTAGCAAAAAGAAAGGAAAAATTATGTACGAACGTATTGAACGCATCAAAAAGCGCGTGATCGTAGATCATTATCCGATCTGCATCGAAAAATACCGCATCACGGCAGACGTGCTGGAGCACTCCAAGCATGACCCGGCTATGGTTCAGCGTGGAAAAATGCTGAAAGCTTATGCGGAGAGAATGCCAATCGCTATCGCAGATGACGAGCTGATCGTAGGTCTGGGCGCTTCCAAGCCGATGGGGCTGGAGATCGACCCGAACTACGGAATCTGGACCCAGGATGAGATCGACAGCCTGATCGAGGACGGTTATATCATGGACGAGCAGGATCAGAAAGATCTGCAGGAGCTCAATAAAAACCATGATCCGGCTACCCAGATCGGTATGCAGGGCGACATCTTCTATGAGCAGGAGGATGAGCGGATCTTAAAGCTGTTAAAGGCAGGTCTGGTTCTTCCGCCGTGGAAAGATAAATCTGAGGGACGTGGCGTAGGCGGCGGTTATGCACAGAGTGGTCTTGGCCTTGGACCGAGCCTTGTGCTTCTTTTGGTAGACTATACCAAAATCCTGGAAAATGGTACACTGGCACTGATCGAGCAGGCAAAGGAATGCCAGAAAGAGCTTCGCTTTACCGATGCAGAATCCATCGACAAGTTCCGTTACTACCGTGCCGTAGTTATGGCATTTGAGGCAATCAACACCCTGGCTGACCGTTACTCTGCACTGGCATTTGAGATGGCAGAAAAAGAGACCGATCCGGTGCGCAAGGAAGAGCTGAAGACCATCGGCGAGACCTGTTCCTGGATCCCGCGCCACAAACCGCGTACTTTCCGTGAGGCAATCCAGTGCTTCTGGTTCCAGTTCTTAATGCTGAGCCCGAGTACCACGCTGCCGGGCGGACGTTTCGACCAGTATATGTATCCGTTCTATAAGGCAGATCTGGAAGCAGGCCGTATTACAAAAGAGGAAGCAATCGAGCTTCTCTGCTGCATGCGCCTGAAAGATATGGAATTAAACCGTACTTCCGGAAAGAACAACCGAAAGAAAAATGCAGGTTTTGCAAAGTGGCATAACTTCATCATTGGCGGTGTAAAAACGGATGGTACCGATGCAACCAACGATTTAAGCTACATGCTTCTGGATGCAGCGCTGATCACCAAAACCCCGCATCACACCATTACCCTGCGTGTGGCTCCGTCTACTCCGAAGGAACTGCTCTTAAAGGGCGTGGAGTGTATCAAGGCAGGCTTAAGCATGCCGGCATTTGTCAGCGATGAAAGCTACACCGAGTTCTTCACCATGCATGGTGTTTCCTTAGAGGATGCAAGAGACTTTGCGATTACCGGCTGTCTCGATGCAAACCTTCCGGGCAAGAGCCGTACGGGCCCGGTTCCGATGACGATCATGACCGTTATCTTCGATCTGTTCCGTCATAACGGTATCAATGTGAAGAACGGCGAGCTTGCAGGAATCCAGACCGGTGACTTCACCCAGTTTAAGGATTTCGAAGAGCTGTTTGCTGCATGGGAGAAGCAGTTTAAGTACTGTGTCGGCATTGTAGGAGAGCGTAACAATGTCGAGTTGAAGGTAACCCAGGAAGTACTTCCGGATCCGCTGCGCAGTGCGCTGATGTACAACGGAATTGAGAGTGGTAAGGATATCTGGTGCCGTCATGACATTCCGTTCGATAACACCGCATCCGTATGTACCATCGGTATGGTTAACGTAGGTGATTCCCTGGCAGCCATCAAGAAACTTTGCTTCGATGAGAAGAAATATACCCTGAAAGAACTTTACGATGCCCTGGAAGCAGACTGGGTAGGATATGAGGATATGCGCAAGGACTTCCTGGATGCACCGAAGTTCGGCAACAACGATCCTTATGTAGATGAGATCGTAGCACGCTGCTATAAGATGTTCACCGACTTTGTTCCGACCCTGACCACCGTTACAGGCGGAATCACCGTTCCGTGTGGTATTTCCATCACCAGCCATCAGCCAGGCGGTCTGTTAACCGGAGCTACCCCGGACGGACGTAAAGCAGGAACCCTTCTTGCCGATGGTACCATGAGCCCGATGCAGGGCATGGATACCCATGGTCCGCTGGCAGTATTGCAGTCTGCCATGAAGGTAGACCAGGATCCGTTCCAGGCAACCCTGTTAAATATGAAGTTCCATCCGTCCGCACTGAAGACCGAGGCAGATATGGAGAAGCTTGCTTCCATGATCCGTACTTACCTGACCAACGGCGGAAAGCATGTACAGTTCAACGTTGTTGCAAAAGAAACCCTGATCGATGCAAAGGAAAATCCGGCAGCGCACAGAGATCTGGTAGTCCGCATTGCAGGCTACAGTGCTTACTTTGTACAGCTGAATGAGTCCATGCAGGAAGAGGTTATCAACAGAACCGAGCATACCTTATAATAGAAGATTGAGATTCTGTGATAAGCAGAAAAAATAAGTGGATGCGCCATTCGGCGCATCCGCTTATTTTTTTTCTGATGTTTCGGTGGATTTTTCAGCTTCCTGTGTACGGAACGAATATTCCAGTTTTTGCTTATTGTAGAAAGGAACCCGGCTGTAACGGTCCTGGTAGAAGAAGATCATACAGGACACTAACAGACGGCACTGGATCATTCCGCTTTTGGTGAAATCATCCCAGATCAGTTCATTCAGTTTGTTGATCTTGGTCTGTATGGTGTTGCGGTGTACGTTTAGGGCAAGCGCCGTTTCGTTGATACTGCAGCCATTTAATAAGTAGTAATACAGAACTTCAAGTAAATTGGTGTTGTGATCCCGGTCATAACTGTTTAACCGCAGAATGGCCGGATGCGTCAGATAGGTCAGGTCTTTGGAGTCATGAATTTCGCTGAAAGAAGCAGCTGCCAGGTCAATCAGGTAATAAATGGAGTAGCTGTTGTGGTAATAAATCCTTGTATTTTTTTCCAATCCCAGTTCTTTGCCAAAACGGGCGGTTGCCTGTGCCAGGATAATATTGGTGCGGTAGCGGTATTTGGTATAGAGGGAAAGCCCGACACAGGCATCGTATTTTTCGAGGAGCCAGTTGAATTTTGCATTTTGCAAGTCCAGCGTCGGTGTTTTTTCCGTGTTTGGACAGAACATGACAAAATCATTTCCGTAAGAACCCACGATGTAATTGGGGAACAGCTGGGTCAGCTCCGACAGGAAAAAAACGTGGGTCATGGCAGAAGCAGAGTCCGGCATGAGGATGTAAGCAAACGTGGTAAAGAGGGATGGAACCAGAGCGAGTGCAGTATAACGCTCATACGCGTCGGTCCAGTTCCGTACATTCTGACTCATGATATCGGAAATCAGCTGGGTGACAGCTTCTTCCCTGGGAGCATAAAAGGGAATGTCATGGTCTGCCATGCTGATGAGAATATGGGAAAGTGCTTCCTGGGCCAGCCACTGGATATCGATGTCGGAAAACGGTTCTTTCTTCAGGAAAACCAGATAAAAGGTACGCCCGTGAAATGCCTGCTCGCGGATACAGATGTGACGATGGTATTCTTCTATGAAAAAAGAAACAGTCAGACGCTGCAGCTGGTTTGCATCCGGAAATGTCAGATTGGCGAGAAGTTCCTCATCTTCTCCGCCGGAGGACAGCAGCATTTTCTTTTTTTCGTCGTAAAGGGCACATTCCGAGGCTGTCATGGAAGCAAGCATGTGAAAGTATGTTTTGATGCCCTGATAGTCACGCAGTGTTTGGGAAAGCAGTTTCTGTGTGGATTCATAATTCTGGTAAATGCGGACAATGCGGGTACAGAGCGCCGGGTAAGACAGGTCACACACAATATAGTTGCAGGTATAAGGAATGTCAGATGGAAGTTCTTCTTCACGGGCCGCAATGAAAAAGCAGATCTTGGGAGGAAGTTCCTGGCGGATTGCATTGGAAAACGTTTCTGCATCACAAAAAATAAAACAGCAAGGTTCTAAAGGAAGCGAGAGTTCTGCATCCAGAAACAGCAGTTTGTTTGTAGGGAAGAGAAAACTGGTTGTAGGGCAGCTGGTAACGGATCACGTGGCTCTCTAAACGTGAAATGATATGATGAAATGTAGCCATAATAATAACCTCCTGATGCAGAAAGTATATCAAAAAATGTCAGTCCAAACAAGAATAGAAGCAACCGGTTTGTGAAGAATGCATGAAAAAGAACTGAAAATTGTGCATCGTGAATAGTGGAATGAAATAAAAAACGAAAATTCTTGTTGTGTGAAAAAAATCTCATTATACTGTAGTCAGATTCAATAAAAGACAGGAGGAAACAAAGGAAAAAATGAAGAAATTGTACAAAGACCAAGTTCTTGGACTGATTATGATTGCATTTTCTCTTTTGGCTGGTTATATGACCAGCAAGATCGGTGTCAGTATCCTGGAGGGTGATCCGGGACCGAAGGTATTCCCGGCAGCAGCCAGTGTGTTGATCGGGCTGTGCGGAATTGTTCTCTTTGTGGCACCGGAAAAGAAAGAGGGAAAACCATTCTTATCCAAGGTTGAATGGAAACGTCTTCTGACTCTGTATGGGCTGTACCTGCTGTACTGGGGGATGCTGTGGCTGGTTGGTTACCGGGTTGCAATTCCGGTCATTCTCTTTATCATCAGCTTTCTGTTTTCAAAGGGAACCAATACCAAGATCGGCAAGATCCTTATTTATACGATCGCCGTATCCGCAGCGATCATGTTTATCTATGTTGTACTGATGGAGACCCGTCTTCCAGAGGGCATCCTGTTTGAAAAATTTTTCTGATTGGAGGAATAAAAAATGGCTGAAGCAATTATGAATACGCTGCAGACCCTTGCTACACCGACCGGTCTCCTTTATATGATCGGCGGTTCTCTGATCGGCGTAATCCTGGGAGCAATTCCTGGTCTTGGCGGAGGTACCATCACCATTCTGCTGCTTCCAATGACGTATCGTATGGATCCGACCCTGGCACTTGCTTTATTCATGGCAATCTATGTAGGAAGTACATCGGGTGGATGTATCGGTTCCATCCTATTAGGAATTCCTGGAACGAACTCATCCATCGTTACCTGTTGGGACGGTTATCCGTTAACCCGAAAGGGCGATCCGGTAAGACCGCTGAGTGCGGCAGTCGTATCGAACTTTATCGGTACCGTACCATCCCTGATCCTGGCTGTAATCCTTTGTCCGTATCTGGCACAGTGGGCAGTGAAGCTTGGCCCGTGGGAGTATTTCGCACTGTGCTACTGTGCAATCGCCATGGTCATCGGTCTTTCGAAAGGAAATGTCGTAAAGGGTCTGATTGCCTGCGGCATGGGAATTCTGGCAGCGTGTGTTGGTTCTGCACCGCTTTGCGGAACTCTTCGTTTCACTTTTGACAGCATGTACTTAATCAGTGGTTTAAATATTGTCAACCTGATGATGGGTATGTTCGCAGGCAGAACCATCCTGATGGAGTACACGAAAGGCTCCAAAGCTTCTGAGTCAGCAAATGTAAAGGTTCGTGGATTTAAGCTGCATATCAAAGATTATACCCAGAACATCGGAAATATGCTCCGCTCTTTTATCATGGGCGCATTCATCGGTTTCCTTCCAGGTCTTGGTGCAAATACCTCTACCGTGCTTGCTTATGCGAATGAAAAGAACATCGCAGAGAAAAAACACAAACAGGGCAAGATCAAAGACGAAGACTGGGTACCGTATGGCGAGGGCAACATCGGCGGTGTTATCGCTCCGGAGACTGCGAACAATGCAGGCATCGGTGGTGCGATGATCCCAATGATCGCACTTGGTATTCCTGGCAACGGTGTTATGACCATTTTCATGACTGCCATGACCGTACACGGAATCAACGCAGGTCCGCTTCTGTTAAAGACAAATCCGGAAGTTGTTTACATGCTTTATACCGCAGCAATCATTGCAGCGATCATTATCCTGGTATTTGAAGTTGTCGGCATGCCGATTTTCCCGGCAATGTTAAAATGCCCGTACCATTTCCTGTATCCGGCGATCATCATCATCTGCATCCTGGGTTCCTACATTTCCGGCGGTAACCTGTTCAGCGTTGGTGTAGCACTGGCAACTTGTGCACTTGGTATTTTCTTCGCTTATTTCCAGATTCCGCAGATGCCGTTTATCCTGGCATTTATCCTTTGCGGTCTGCTTGAGAAGAACTTCAGAAGCGGCATGAACATGGCAACGAACGGATTGCTGTCCTTCTTTACCAAGCCGTTCTCCTGCATCTTCATCATTCTGGGAACTGTTGTTTTATTCAGTAACATCTTTATGCCGACCATCCAGAAAAAACTGGAGGAGAAAAAGGCAGCAAAACAGGCTGCATAAAGCCTGGTTGGATCACGTTAAAAATGTATTGCATTTATATCATGAAAGGAAGGGTTTACATTATGAAAAAAAGAAGTCTTGTACTGGCAGCTGCACTGATGGCAGCCGTAACACTGGCAGGATGCGGAGGTTCTTCTGCAAAGGAGACCACGGCAGCAGAAGCAAAAACAGAGGCAGCAGCTGAGACCAAAGCCGAGGAAAAGGCAGAAGATACAAAAGCAGATGCCGGCGAGAGCAAAGCAGAAGCAGGAACCATTGATACCAGCAATGTAGACTGGCCGACCGGAACCATCGATATCATTGTTCCAGGCAGCGCAGGCGGCAACTCCGATCTGTCAGCCCGTGTTATGGTAGAAGCGTGGGAGAAGAAATATCCGAAGGCAAAATTTAATGTTGTAGATGAAAATACCGGAAGTGGTACCCTGGCTATGGAGAAGACCAGAACTGCAAAGAATGACGGAAGTACGATCATCTTTACCGGTTCCGGATCTAACATCATGTATCATCAGAAAAAATATCAGTACAGTGTTTTGGATCCAGATCAGTTTACCATTATTGCTCCGGCAGCAGGCGGAAATGGCATGGGTTCCATCCTTCTGACCCAGCCGGACAAACCGTACAGTACCCTGGATGAGTTTGTTGAGTACTGCAAGGCACATCCGGGCGAAGTATCTGTCGGCACCAGTACTGGTACGACCCAGGAAATCAAAGTAAAACTTCTGATGGAACATTATGGTCTGGATGTCAAATACGTTGTAGTAAGTGGCAATGATACCGTTACTTCCCTTCTTGCGGGCAACCTGGATGTTGGCTTACAGAACTCTAATCAGGCTTCTGGCTATATCGAAAATGGTGACCTGAAGGGTCTTGTAAACAATACCATGATGAGCAAAGATGAAGTTGCAAAAGATTTCCCGGCACTGGCAGATGTAGATACCTATGAGACTTTAGGTCTTGATGAAATCGCATTTACCGCTCCGATGTACATTGTAGGTCCTGGCAAGATGGATCCGGCTCTGGTTCAGAAGATCAACGAAGAGGTTTGCGCAGTAGCAGATGATCCGGAAAGCGTTGAGAGATGGGCAAGCATGAAGAGCCTGCTGAAACCATGCAGCGTGGAAGATATCCAGAAGCAGGTTGAAGATATGGATGCAGATATTGCAAATGTTCTTGGCAATTAAGACTGAAAAATTAAAAATTGCAGCATGTAGGTGTTATAGTTCTATAACACCTATTGCTGTATCAGGAAAGAGATGAGGCTACAGGTATGAAAATGAGAGTAAAACCCCGTATTAATTACGTAGAAGGTCGTGAGATGTTTGACCGGCCGGACGGGATCATCGACTGTGCAGGGGAGATTGACGGCTTTATGAGAAGCTGGAAAGAATATGTTCCGTCCAGTTACGATGGGAGTAAGACAGTTCCACTGGTTGTGACGCTCCATGGCGGAAGCAGTACACCAGGAAAGAATAATCATCGTGCAGATCTGACCACGGCCTGGGCTTCTGTAGCTGAGCGGGAAGGCTTCATTGTTTTATATCCCCAGTCCCTGACTCCGGAGTGGGCATGGTCTGCGTGGGAGAACTTTTCTGACAAAAAACGGACTGCGGGACTGCCGGACGATATCCGTTATCTGAATCAGCTTCTGGAACTGATCTTAAAGAAATACCAGATCGATACCACCAGAATGTATCTGCATGGTCAGTCCTTCGGTGATGTGATGGGCACATTCTATCTGCTGAATAATCCGGAACATCCTTATGCGGCAGCCGCAACCATGTCCGGACCGGTTGGCGCAGAGCGTTTGTTTGAAAAAGATGGTTCTTTCCGGTATGGCGAGGAGTGCGCGCTTCCAGTTGTAAGAACCCATGGATCGGAAGATCTTGCAATTCCGATGGGCAATTACCAGCATATGAACGATGCGGTTCCGACGTTTGATCTGATGCGTCATATGAAAGAACAGGGCAGAAGTAAAGATGAGATTATTCATGCAAAGCTGGTATTCCATCAGATTCCGCTGCTGGAAAACTGGAAACACTGCAACGGCTGCACGGGCGAAATGCAGATCAGTGTACGTGGGCGTTACAATGCGATCACGTATCCTGGAAAACAGGATTTCCATTTCTATATGGTAGAAGGCGGCGGACATGGACCATCTATGGATATGGCAGATTTTATCTGGACGAATTTTTTGAGCGGCTACAGCCGTGTAGACGGCAAGATTGTAAAGGGTGAGCCGAAACAGGCATTTGTTCCGGATGAAGGTGCTGTGATCCTGGCAGATGGAGCCGGGAAAGCAATCGTTAACAACCAGACCGTGGAACTTAACGGAAAAGTGCGGGAAATTGAGGGCAGCTTTTATGTGCAGCCGGAATGCATCCCGCAGCTGTTTCCAGAACTTTCCGTGGAAGCCGGAGAGAATGAGGCAGTCATCCGTCTGTGCGAGAAAGAAATGCAGGTATCTGCATGCAACCGCACGTTTGTATGGTGTGACCATTTAAAACATGGGGAGAGAACGCTGACCGATGGTGATATCCTGCTGATCCCGGCAGCGCAGATCGCAGAGTATTTCTACGGATGCAAGGCAAAATGCAGGGACGGAGTATGTTATCTGTCAAAAGCCGATGGAGTCCTTACCTATGATTTTGCATATCTGATGCGTCAGATGCTCGGAACAGAGCCGGTTCTGACCCCGGAAGAAATGCGTGAAAAAGCAGATGAAATTTTGGCAAACGTGCCGCAGCCAGGAATGAAGGAGGAATAAGGTATGACCGAACGTGTAGAACGGGTAAAACAGAGAATCCGCAGCGTGAAGCAGTATCCAATCTGTGTGGAGAAAGCCCAGATCATTAAGGACAGCTTCGAGAAGAATGATGGCTATCCGCAGATCATCCGCCGTGCCCAGGCAGTGGCAGATTATCTGGACAAGAAGACCATTTTTATCCAGGACGATGAACTGATCATCGGTAACGTGGCAAGCAAGCCGATGGGCATGGAGCTTGGTTCCCAGGGACCGGGCTGGCCGGATGACGATCTGGACGATCTGTTAGCTGGTGGTCAGATTACCATCACCGACGAGGAAAGAAAAATCTTAAGAAGCCTGGATGATTATTTCCTGGATAAGGGAAGAACCCAGGATGAGTGGCAGGGCAGCTACTATAACGATGAGCGCCTGTGGCCGTTTATCAAGGCTGGTTTCTTATGCCCACCGTGGCAGAAAAAGAACCAGGGCCGTGGACAGGGCGCAGCCGGTGTGGGCTGGGGACTTGGCATGGGACCGACCAGCTTAAACTGCCCGGATTATGAGAAAGTAATCGCAACCGGTTACCAGGCAATTGTGGATGAAGCCAAAGAACGTCTTTTAAACCTGCGTTATTACAGCGATGAAGCAGTAGAGCAGGCAGACTTCTACAAAGCCTGCATCATCGGTTTCCCGGCCATGATCCGTCTGGCAAACCGCTATGCGGACCTGGCAGAAGAGATGGCAGCAAAAGAACCAGATGAAAAACGAAAAGCCGAGCTGTTGGAGATTGCTGAGACCTGCCGCCAGGTCCCGGCAAAACCGGCACGCACCCTGCGTGAAGCAGTACAGGCTTTCTACTTCTACTGGATCCTGATCGGTTCCGGTACTACTCCGGGCGGCCGCTTTGACCAGTATATGTATCCGTACTATAAAGCAGATCTCGAAGCTGGAAGAATTACCCGCGACGAGGCACTGGAATTATTCGAACTGCTCCGCTTAAAGATCATGGAAATGAACTTTGTGGGCGGCGGCAAAGGCCAGCGCGAAAAATGGGCAGGTATGGCAAGATGGCATAACTTCGTGATTGGCGGCTGCGATACCGAAGGAAACGATGCAACCAACGATGTAACCTACCTTCTGCTGGAAGCTGCAAAGGAAACCAAGACCCCGCACAATACCCTGACCATCCGTGTCAGCAAAAATACACCGAAAGAACTGCTCATCAAAGGTCTGGAGGTTGTCCGGACCGGAATCGGTATGCCGGCATTCATTTCCGAGGACAGCTACATCAACTTTGTGGTAAAAGAAGGCATCGACATTCATGAGGCACGGAAATTTGCAATCGCAGGCTGCATGGACTTAATGCTTCCGGGCGCATCCAGAAACCAGGCATTCGGTATGATGCTTGTTCCGATGATCCTGGAGTTGGCGATCAACAATGGTGTCAATCCGAGAACCGGCTACCAGATCGGACCGAAGACCGGCGAATTCAAAGACTTCAAGACCTATGAGGAGTTTTATGAAGCATTCAAGACCCAGTTAAAGACCGTCATTGGCATGGTTGTAGAAGAGCACAACATCCTGATCATGGCACAGCGTCGTCTGTATCCGGACGTATTCCACAGTGCATTCCTGGTAGACGGCATGAAAGTTGCAAAAGATGGTCTGAGCCGTGTGATGCCGTTTGAGAATGGCTGCGCGATCAATGTAGTTGGTATGGCAAACACCATCGACTCCCTTGCATCCATCAAGAAGAATGTATTCGATGACAAGACCATGAGTGCAGAGACCATGTATGAGGCTTTAAAGGCGGACTGGGAAGGCTATGAGAAAGAGCATAAGGCATGTCTGGATGCCCCGAAATACGGAAACAACATCGATTATGTCGATCAGATCGGTGCCGGACTCTGGCATGATCTCGGTCAGATCGTAAGAACCTTTACTTCTGCATTTGGCGGCAAGCCGGTACTTCCGACTGCAATCTCCATCACCGCACATGCACCGGGCGGCGCACTGACCGGAGCAACCCCGGATGGCCGTAAGGCAGGAGAAACCTTCGCAGATGCATCCATCAGCCCGGAACAGGGCAAGGATGTATCCGGTCCGCTGGCAGTTTTACAGAGTGCCATGAAGATTCCGCAGGGCGAATTTATGGCAACCCTGATGAACATGAAGTTCTCCCCGAACACCTTGAAGACCGAAAGCGATCTGGAGAAACTTGCCGTGATGATCCAGACCTACTTAACCAACGGCGGCAAGCAGATCCAGTTCAACGTCGTAGACAAAAAGACTCTGGAAGCAGCCAAAGTCGAGAAAGAAAAGTATCGTGACCTGGTTGTCCGCGTTGCCGGATACAGTGCTTACTATGTGACACTGACTGAGCGCGTGCAGGATGAGCTGATCAAGCGTACTGAGCAGGAACTGTAATCATTTTATTAAAATAGAGACATCTGGGATCGCCATTGGCGGTTCCGGATGTTTTTTTTGTTTTGGAAAAATGAAAAAAGTGTGCATTATGAACAGAGAAAAAAACTGTATATGGAAATCGGTTGTGCAGGATAGTGAATATTGGTAAGCTAAAGACAGAAAAATTAGGAGGATTACCTGAGAAAGGATCAGGCAGAGCAAAAGGAGGAAAAACAATGCTGACAGTGAAAGATTTTCCAGAAGACCGGCAGGTATATTTTAAAAATCCGAATAAACAGGATTTGTACCGGATGCCGTATCATGGTTTATATCATAATACTATGAAAGAATTCCCGGAGCGGGAATATCTCGTTTATATCCCGGAGAGTGCGTACCTCAGCACCCCGGCAGTGCTTCTGATTCCAGATGAGCAGGACAGCAAGCTTGGCTTTGTGGAAAACAGCGGCTGGGCTCAGGCAGCAGACGAGAACGGCATGCTGCTGTTTGTGACAGATCCGGATGTAACGGAAGAAGAATGCTGCAAGATGATCGATGAGATGCGTCTGCGGGAATGCTTTACTGCCAATAAGAACTATCTGTATCTGGCTGGTTATGGCACCGGTGCTGCCCGTGCCCAGCGTCTGGCGATGAAGAATCCAAGTGCGTTTGGCGGACTGGTGCTGGCAGGAGCCTGCGATGTGCCGGAGGAAGAACTGAAGGCAATGAATGAAGTGCCGTCCGAAGTTCCGTTCTGCCCGCTCAGCCAGGTTTCTATGCCGTTATGGCTTTTGACAGAAAAACTGACAGAGAACCAGCGTGCTGTTCTGGAGTACTGGAAGAACGCAAATAAAGTTCAGCCGGAGCCGTATGTATCCCAGGGAAGCACCTGGTATCTGCCGTCAGAATATACAGAGCATTCTCTGATCGAGGAATTGGTAGGCGGCAAAGTCCGTGTCAAGGAAGGCGTTTCATTCAATCCATATCCAAGTGTTTCTCCAGACAAAATCTGGAAAGAGCAGTTCTCCAGATATTTTCGTTCCACCGGTATCGGAAACTTTAACTTGAAAGTATGGAGAACCGAGGAAGAAGCCGGAGTGGAGTTTAAGACCATCGAAGTAGATGGATACCGCAGAGAGTGGTATCAGTATATTCCGTCCAAAATGCGTCAGAATCCGGATTATAAGGCTCCGCTTGTAGTTTCCTGTCATGGAGGAAGCAACCTTCACAAGATGTTCTTCCCGGCTACCGACTGGATCAAGGTTGCAGAGGCGAGAGGTTTTATGGTGGTATTCCCGGCTGCAGCACTCCGACATTTCCCGAAAACAAACTGGCTTCCGCATGCTGCCTGGAATGCAAGTGCGAATGACGAACAGCTGAACGATGAGAAATTTATCCGCGAGATGGTAAATTACCTGACGGAGCATTATTCCATTGACAAGGGAAGAATCTATGCAACCGGACATTCGATGGGGTCTGCCATGGGCCAGAGACTGCTCCTTGCAATGCCGGATATTTTTGCTGCAGCTGGTCTGACCAGCGGCGTGCTGCGCGGCGGTTTCTTTGGCAATTACGAGACACCTGGTATTGTGGAAGACCATCAGCGTCCAATCTGGATTTTAATGGGAGAAAAAGATATCGGCGGCGGCACCCCGGAAAATAACCCGGATGTTGCAAAGTATATCGAATACTGGACTAAGCGCGATAAGACAGCCGCTCCGGAACATCCGAAGACCTACCAGACCGGTGCCTATGCGACCAGAGTATACTGCAACAAAGATGGCGTGCCGATGGTGCATTTCAGTACGGTAGAAAATAAACCGCATTCCTGCACTGCACAGGATTCCTGGTTCTTATACGATGAATTTTTCTCAAAATTCCATCTGGATGAGCAGGGAAGAAGTGTTTATATGAATTCGGATGCAGCAGAGTAAAGCACAGGAAGGGAGAATATTATGAAAACATCAAAACTGACAGGCAGAACATTCTGCTTTCAGCCGGAAGAACTGGCAATTGCAGATGGAAGAGATCTGGTGCTGATTGGGGAACGTCAGTATCGTTTAAAAACAGCAGTCAGAAAACAGGATAATGGCTGGCTGCTTCCGCTTGACGATGTCCTCCGTCTGCTTGCGCCGGATATTGAGGCGCAGGTGCAGGACGGAAACGTTGCGATTACTTATGAGGGCAGAGCATATCAGGTGCCTGCTGAAACCGATGAAGCTGGAAATGAGCTGATTGATCTGAAGTATTTCTTATGTGATCTTGCAGGACTTCCGTTTGCTGTGTTAAAGGATGAATTTATGGTCATTTCCCTGAACGGAAAGCAGCCGGAGTATACGCCGAGAAAAGTGCGCTTCCTGGACTGGAAGCTGCAGGAAAAGCATGTCGGGGAGCTGTTTAAGACCGTATGGATCCCGGAAGCAAACCGGTTGAATTCGTATCGTCTGTATGTGCCGTCTGACTGGGAAAACTTAAAACGAAAGAAAATGCTGATTTTCCTGCACGGTGCGGGCGGCAATGAAGACAACTGCTTTGAGCGCAGCGAGGGCAAAATGCAGTATCTTGCAGAGAAACACGGTTATCTTGTATTTGCGCCAAATTCTTATGTGCATCGCAGCAACTTTGGCGGAAGTGTTCCGCCGTCCGGGCAGTTTAAAAAGCCAGGATTTGTGGATGCAGAAGGAAAGCCGCAGTATTACAGTGAAGCCGATTTAAAAGAAAACCGGAAAGCACAGGAATGGCTGGTGCAGCTCTTAGATCAGGTGATGGAGGAGTATCAGGTCGATCCGGATGCAGTCATGCTGATGGGAAATTCCATGGGTGGCATCGGCACCTTCTATCTGGGCGGCGAAATGCCGGAGCGCTTCCAGGGGCTGATCCCGTGCGGGGCAATCCCGGAGCCGAAGCTGGTTGACTGGAAAAAGTATGGAGAGAAAGAGATTCTTTATATTGCAGGAACCGAAGACCACAATGGATACGAACTGATGGTAAAAGACAGCAATTATATTGCTGCGCAGGGCGTACATATCCGCAGACTGACTGTGGGAGGCGGAGTTCATTCCTATGCGTGGGCAGCAGAACTGGAGGAAGTATTCCGTTTCAGCGACAGTCTGTGTGAAAAATAAAAGAGAATAGCAGGAGAAGGAAAACAATGGATGTAAATGAAGCTTCTTTAAAAATGCATTATGATTTAAATGGAAAGATTGAGGTGGTTTCCAGAAAGAAAATCGAGACAAGGGAAGATCTGTCTTTGATGTATACACCGGGCGTGGCAGAACCATGCCGGGTCATCGCCAAAGATTATGAGCAGTCCTTTAAGCTGACCCGCCGCGGCAATCTGGTTGCGGTCATTACCGATGGAACCGCAGTGCTGGGCCTTGGAGATATTGGTCCGGCAGCCGGTATGCCGGTTATGGAGGGCAAGTGTGCACTGTTTAAAGAATTTGCCGATGTCGATGCATTTCCAATCTGCATTGATTCCAAAGATACCGATACCATCGTTCAGACCATTGCCTTAATCTCCAAGAGCTTTGGCGGAATTAACCTGGAGGATATTGCAGCACCGCGATGCTTTGAGATTGAGCGCCGCTTAAAAAAAATCTGCGATATTCCGGTATTCCACGATGACCAGCACGGAACTGCCATTGTCGTTGCAGCAGCCATGATCAATGCCATGAAAGTCACCCATAAGGAAATGGGCAAGATGCGCATTGTCATCAACGGCGCCGGTGCAGCCGGAACTGCGATCGGAAAGCACCTGATCGGCATGGGCTTTGGCAATGTGATCATGTGTGATATCCACGGCATCATCTGTGAGGGTGATGAGGGCTTAAATGCAGGACAGGAGGAAATCTCCCATATCAGCAACTTAAATCACGAACATGGAACCCTGGCAGATGCGATGAAGAATGCAGATGCATTCATTGGTGTGTCACGTCCGGGTCTGGTGAGCCGGGAAATGGTTGCTTCCATGAACCAGGGAATCGTGTTTGCCCTTGCAAACCCGACTCCGGAAATCATGCCGGATGAGGCACTGGCAGCTGGAGCAGCCGTGGTTGGAACCGGCCGCTCGGATTTCCCGAATCAGATCAACAACGTATTGGTATTCCCGGGTGTATTTAAGGGTGCACTTTCTGTCCGCACCAAAGAAATTACGGAACTGATGAAGCAGCGTGCTTCCTGGGCAATCGCGAGTCTGGTGCCGGATGACAAGCTGACTGCAGAAAACATCATCGCATCCCCGCTCGATAAGACGGTTGCCGATGTGGTTGCAAAGGCTGTTGCAGACACTGCGATCGAGCAGGGCGTTGCGCGGATTTAATTATTATTCTTTCTCATACTCCGGAATATCGAGCTGGTGGAAGGAACTGAGCATGCTTTGCGGGTTGCTGAACGGTTCTTTTAAGTAGCGGTCCTGATAGAAAAAAACCATGCAGGAGATCAGGATGCGGCACTGGATAATCCCGTTTTTGGTAAAATCTTCGTGAATGATCTCGTTAAGTTTGTTCAGCTTTCCCTGGACGGTATTCCGGTGCATATTCAGGCTGATGGAAGTATCGCCTACCCGGCATCCGTTGATCAGGTAATGGTATAAGACCTCCAAAAGGTTCGTATCATGCTCAATGTCATAGCGGTTGATGTGCAGGATACAGGGATGCATCAGATAGGTAAGATCTTTCGAATGATGAATCCGCTGGAACGAATCGGCAGCCAGATCGATCAGGTGGTAAAACGAATATTCATTGCTGAAAAACAGCCGCCGGGAAGGTTCCAGTCCCAGAATCTGACCGAATTTTGCATTGGATTCCGCTATAAGAATAGAAGTCCGGAAACGCCATTTGGTCCAGAGGGAGCTTCCGGCATAAGCCTGGTAGCGTTCGAGAAGTTTTTGCAGTCCCTCTTCGTACTGATCCAGCCGGGACTGCCGGTCCGGGTTTGGGATAAACGCGATGATATCGTCGTTCCAGGGACCGATGAGTGCTTCCGGAATCAGCTTATGCAGTTCATCCAGGAAGAAAATCCGGGATGGTGCAGTATCGGAGTTTGTAAAACGGATATAAAATATAGTCGTGTATTTGCTGTCATAGTGGACCAGGGAGCGGAAACGGGCATAATCCTCAAGCAGATCCATCGATTTCTGATTCATAATATCAGAAATAAATTCCCCGGCTTTCGTTTCCTCTTCGGTGTAGAGCAGTGTGTGAAAATCAGAAAGGCTGTGCAGGATTGCACTCAGTGCTTTTCGGCTCACCCATGTGATATCACAGTGGAATTCATCTGACGTAACTGCGTAGAGAAAGAAGTTTTCTTCGCCCAGTTTCTGACATTCTAAATAAAAAAATCCTGGCTTGTCCGGAAACTTCAGAGGCTGTCGTACCCGTTGAAACAGATGGGACGGCAGCTTTTTTTGCATTTTATATTGAGATGATGCCGGCAGGCTGTCTGCAGATTGGGCAGGAATATCTGGCTCAGAAGAGGAAAACATGGGAAGCAGTTCTCCATTCTGATTATAAAGGGAAAATGCGATCCCGGTTTCGGAAGAGAGCTTCTGCAGATACGAACGGACCTGACGGCTGTCGGTCAGTTCCAGATTTAACAGATAGCGGTAGCGGGTATATTCCTGATAAATCGAAATAAAACGGGTGCAAAGTTCGGAATAGGAATCCCTTACAGCGATATAACAGCAGTTTTGCGGAACATACAGTGTGGAAATCACGTTTTGGCTGTCGGATACGCAAAAGCAGACCTTCGGCGGAAGTGCAAGCTCCAGATACTGGCGGAATGCCCCGGCTGTACACAAAACAATGCTTTCCGAAGAGAGCGGAGCCGAGTTTGGCGTATCGGAAAAAATGAGGTGATAATTTAAGGAAAACTGGTTAAAGGGAAGCTGATATTGAAGTAACGTGTCCTGGAATACGGACAGCAGATACTGGTAGGAAATCATAGTAGGTACTCCTTTATAAGCGAAATGTCATAGATCAGTATGACTGAAATGATGACAAAAAATAAAAAATTTATGTCAATTGTGATTATACTATGAAATAAAATAAAAAAGAATATTCAACATGCACGTGAAAATGCAAAAAAATGTGCACGTTGAATAGAAAAAAATGTGCAGTTTCACAATATCTTGAAATGGCGTTCTGCAAATCATATAATGCTGTTAAATAATTCGCAGGGCTCGCGATAAAACACAGGAGGTACGTATGACGAATGTATTGCTTTTCTTTGGCGGATTTGTTGTAGCGATTGCTTTGGGACAAAAGCTGAAACTGAATCCGGGCTTTCTGGCTATTTTTCTTGGATTTCTTCTTTCCTGGGGCGTATTGGGAGAACCGTCCAAGAACTTTATCGCTCTGTTCCCGACATCCCTGTTCTGGAATATAACCTTACCGATGATCTTTTACGGCTTTGCAAATGCAAACGGAACCATGTCGGTTCTCGGCAGAAACGTGGTATACCGTTTCCGTAATGCACAGTGGGCGATTGCGATTGTAATCTTCTTAACCACTGCACTGGTTACTGCAACCGGTGCCGGTTTAAGCAGCAGCCTGATCATGGCTCCTCTGGCATGGGAACTTTGCATGCAGGCAGGTGTTACCCCGCTTCTGATCCCGTTCTCTACCTGGGCAGGATCCCTGACCATGGGCTTTGCATCCTGGACTGCGAATGGTGCAAAATTCCTTGGCTTCTTTGATGAGTATTTCCCGGAAGTTCCGCCGGAACCGCTCTTACTTCGTATTACCGTATGGCATATCCTGTTCTTCACCCTTGCATTTGCAGCAATGTTCATTATCTGCAAAGGCTGGAAAGTACAGAAAAGTGATGCAATCATGCAGAAACCGGAAGCATTTAACGATGAGCAGAAACGTACGCTGGCAGTTGTAGTTGGATGTATCGCATTTTTGTTAGTCCCGGCAATTGTCGGTCAGATTTTCCCGAATCCGGTATTCAAATGGATGAAATCCAACTTAACCATGCCGGTTATGGCATCCATCGGAATCTCTGTTTTATGTCTGTTCCGCTGTGGTGACTTACGCAAGGTTATGTCCACGAAGGTCGGCTGGCCGGCGATCTGGACCATCACCGGTATGGGTATGTACTGCGGACTTGCAGAAAAGATGGGCGTGATCGATGCGCTCGGAAATATGCTGCAGACCATGCCGAAAGGCGCGATCGCACCGGCAATCTGTCTGGTAGCAGCAGCTTTGAGCTTCGTAGTATCTGCAGGTGCCGTTCAGCCGTTCCTGTTTGCAATGATGCCGGCACTGGCAGCAGCAGCCGGAACTTCAATCCCGGCTATGGTAATCCCGATGCTGATCGGTTGTGCCGTTACTTCCTTCAGTCCGTTCTCTTCCGGCGGCGTTCAGAACCTGGTTGGTTCTACTCCGGAAGTACAGTCCGGCCTGATCAATAAGATGATCATTACGGCAGTTGCACTGGCAATCGTAGGAGCACTGTTCTCCGCAGTTGGAATATTTGCGATCGGTGCATAAAATAAAAAAATGATGACAGCAAGCAGCACAGATCAGGTTTTTGAAGTTTGGAATTCATGCACAGACTTCAAAAAAGGATTTGTGCTGCTTGCACAGTTATACAGAATCTTCTGTGAAAAGATTGTCGAAGATCTGCCAGAAATGGTATAGTCAGGATAATCTAAAAAATAACAAAGGGGGATTTTGTTATGGCTTTGTGGCTTTGCATTCTTGCAATCGTGATTTCCATTCTGGTCGGATGGAAATACAAGCTGAATACCGGTATCATCGCAATGGGATTTGCGTTTGTTATCGGTATCTGTGTCATGGGGATGAAGGCATCTGATGTCATCAACTTCTGGCCGACAACCATTGTATTTTACCTGTTATCCATTTCTCTGTTCTTTAACTACGCAACAGAGAACGGCACCATGAATGTGCTGGGACAGAAACTTCTGCACGCTATGGGCGGAAATGCAAAACTGGTTCCGTTCGCGATCGCAGCAGTATCCGCAATCGTCGGTGGTCTTGGCGCAGGTGCATCCACTCCGGCAATCGTTGGTCCGTTTGCATTCGTTATGGCAGCAACTGCAGGTGTGAATCCGGTTCTGACTGCGATTGCAATTACGTTTGGCAACCTGATCGGTTCCAACAACCCGTACAACGGATACGGCGGCAGTATTTCCAAAAACCTGATCATCGCAAACAATGTGGATGAGGCGATGACCATGGACTGGTCTTTAAAGATCTGGTTTAACTGCTGTATCATCACTTTGATCGTCATTGTCCTGTTCTATTTTGCACTGAAGGGACACAAGGCAGGCAAGGTCAGCATGAAGGAAGCAGCACCGAAGTTCAACGAAGTACAGAGCAAGACCTTCAGCATTCTGCTCGTTGCATTCTTCCTGATGGTAGTTCCGCCGATCTTAAATACCTGGATCAAAGGCGTACCGGCTCTGAAAACCTTAAACCAGCTCTGCCAGCCACAGGTAATCATGATGCTTGGCGCACTGCTCTGTGCAATCCTGAAACTGGGCGATGAAAAGACCGTCATCCGCAAGATCCCGATCAGTACCATCGTTATGATCGTAGGTGTATATTCCCTGATCAAGGTAGCTACGGAGGCTGGTCTGGTTGATTTCATCTCCGGCGTTCTGACAAGCAGCATTCCGAGAGCACTGGTTCCGGGAGCAATCGTACTGTTTGCAGCATTCTTAAGCTTCTTCTCCAGCTCCACTTCTACGGTTATGCCGCTTATGTACCCGATGGTACCGGCACTGGCAAGCGGACTTGGCTTAAACCCGATCGCACTGTATACCTGCATTTTCTTCGGCGGTCTGGCAACTGCATGTTCTCCGTTCTCAACCGGTGGTGCTGTATGTATCGCAGCAAACCCGTACGAAGACCAGAAGGAGCTGCTCTCCAACAAGATGATCATTGTAGCCCTGATCGTACCGGTGATCACGATCATCGCTGCAGAGGTTGGACTGTTCAATCTATTTGGAGTATAAACACATGTAAAGGATGAAACATATGAAGGGAATGGACCTTGCAAGAGACTACTATATGCAGTACGGACGCCCCATGCTCGAGGAGCATTTTGGGGATGATGCGCCGCATATTACCGTTGGTCTGTGTGGGGAAGGTTCCGAGTGTTTCGGATTTGATGATGAAATTTCAAGAGACCATGATTTCGGTCCGGCGTTTTGTTTATGGCTGGACCAGGAACTCATGGGAAAAATCGGGGAGCGCCTCATAGCAGAATATGAGGCACTCCCTGCCTTGTTTTACGGGATGCCGGTCCGCCGTGACAGCCGCATGAGCGGACACCGGATCGGTGTGTGGGAAAGCGGGAAATTTTACCGTCATTTTCTTGGAAATGCGAAGGGACCGCAGTCGCAGATGGAGTGGCTGAACCTGCCGGACAGCTACCTGGCGGTGGCAGTGAATGGCTGCATTTTTAAAGAGGGGAGCGGTTCCTTTCTGGAAGTCCGCAGCCGCTTAAAAGCAGGTCATCCGGAAGATGTGCGCATCAAAAAAATGGTGGCGCGGGCAGCCAATATGTCCCAGTCCGGACAGTACAACCTGCCGCGCAGCGTGCGGCGCGGGGAATATGTGGCAGCCGGGCTGGCGCTCGCGGAGTTTGTGCGCCACGGGATGGCTCTGATTTATCTGCTCAATCACCGCTATGCACCGTTTTACAAGTGGGCACACAGAGGATTGGGAGAACTTCCGGTTCTGGGAAATACACAGGCGCTGTTTGCACAGCTGATGGATCCGAGTGTTGCAGATTGGGAGCAAAAGCAGGAACTCATCGAAACGATCTGCAGTCTGATCTCGGCAGAATGGCAGCGGCAGGGATTGATCACGAAGACAGATCTGTTTTTACAGAACAGTCTGGATGAACTTATAAAGCAGATTCAGGATCCGCAGATTGCGTCATTGCCGTGGCTGTACGGGTAGTGCAGGCAGTACAGGAAGCAGACTAGATCCGTACAGCACAGTTTTGGACGGTATAAATCGGAAATGGCAGGTCTGAATTGATTCAAAATCAGAAGAATGAAACGAACAGAGTGCATGTAACCGTCAAAACGTGAAACAGCGAAATTGGGAAAAATTGTGAAAAGAATAGAAGGTGAGAAAGATATGGAACAGAAGCAGGAAAAGGAAGAGCAAAAAGAAGAACAAAATTTAAAAAAAGAACAGCCCGATCAGGGAAGCGATACACGGATTCATAAAATCGTGCAGGCAGAATGGGAGATGTTTGACCGTGTCTCCAATGCAGGCGGGAGAGCCGGATGTCAGGATGACTGGGAAACATTTGATATTATGCGGCGGAGCCAGTTCTCTGTCTGGGATGCGGAAAGTCTTCAGTCATACTGGAACGATCTGCAGGACGCAGAAGCACAGGGCAGAAACCTTCTCACAGAAAAATACGCTTATATGATGCAGGATACCTGCCCGGAAGAATATCAGAAGATTGCAAAAGAGCTTCCGGTGCTTTCCAAAGAAAAACAGAAACTGGTGTCGGAACTGACCGAACTTCAGACCAGATGGATGGAGCGTTTCCATGAAAGTCATCCATTGTTTGGCAGTCAGGGGCGGGCAGTCCGAAAGAAAGATGCTTACCCGGGGGAGGCATCGGTGGAGACGTATGCAATGGGAGAGTTATCGACCTATTCCGAAAAGACCCTCGCATGTTTAAAAGCTTGCTATGAAACATTAGAACAGCAGGAAAAACATCCGGAGGTCTTACAGATGGACTACATGGCGCGCTGCTATGGGTATCAGTCTGCAGAGGAAGCAGAGCAGCGGCTGAGACAGTCCCGGAGCCAGTCGATATAGGATTTTTCGCGCATGATAGCGCCTTCCAGTACCATGAAGTCGCCGAATTCGCGGGTGCCGATGGCAGGGGCAATATTATTGTGATGTTCCTGCATCATATCGGACAGGTACTGTTCTTTTAAGATATGCTTTTGAAGCTGGTTGGTAAGATGGGTTTTTAACTGCTCCGGGGTCATAAAATCAGAAAAGTACATGCGCAGGCGGAAGACATCCTTCGGGGTGGCTTCCAGCGCTTCGTCTTTCATGAGCCATTCCTGAAGCTGCTGTTTTCCGGCATCGGTGATGGAGTAGAGTTTTTTCTCCAGCTTTTCTCCCTGGATGATCACTTCGCAGGTGACCAGTTTTTCTTCCATGAGACGGCTCAGTTCCGGATAGACCTGGCTGTGCTTGGCGTACCAGAAATTTGCAAGGTTGTTGCTGTTAAATTCGCGGGTGATATCGTAGCCGGTCATGGGCTCCCGATTGATCAGTCCCAGAATCGCATATTTTAAAGTTCTCATAAGAACGTTCCTCCTATATCAAAAATGGCAGCTCCCTGGGAAGACAGCCGTACTGTATATCACAGTATGTCATGATTGATATGTAAATTTTAACATAAAAATGGAAAATGAAAAATAGAAAAATAATTTGTCATGGATATTTCACAAAAATTTGATTTTAAAATCGTGGAATACGCTGAAAAAAGTCATGGTTTTACATGTATATATTTACATGTACTTGTATACATGGTATAATACGTTAATAAAATAACGCAGAAATTATTTTACTACATAGTAGAAAAGAGGAGGTATTTTCATTATGGCTAAGTTTATTACTGCCAGAGAAGCAGCACAGCTGATCCCGGACCACGCAACCGTAGGTGTTGCCGGTATGGGACTTTCCGGCTGGCCGGAGGAGGTTGCATGTGCGATCCGTGATAACTTTGCGGAAACCGGACATCCTTGTGACTTAAACTTAAAGCAGGCAAGTGCACTGGGTGACTGGGGTTACGGAAACAAGTTTAACGGTTGGGACAGAAACCCGCTCCCGGAGGCAGATACCGAACATGGAAACCGTGGTGTTACCCGTTTCGGTGAAGCTGGTCCGGGTCTGATCACAAAATGGACCAGTGCCCACATTGGAAGTGCATTTACCCTTTGCGACCAGGCACGTCAGGGCAAGATTGAGACCCACTGCCTGCCGCAGGGTGTCATCATCAACCTTTGGAGAGAGTGTGCAGCAGGCCGTCCGGGTCTGATCACCAAGACCGGTCTTGGTACTTTCGTAGATCCGCGTGTAGAAGGCGGACGCATGAACGACTGTGCAAACTCCGAGGAAGTGGTAAAACTGGTAGAATTTAACGGAGAAGAATACCTTTTCTACCCGGCATTCAAGTGCGATGTTGCATTGCTTCGTGGAACTATCGCAGATGAGAACGGAAATATCTCCTTCGCACATGAGAGCGTTGTGAACGAGGGCTTTGAGGTAGCAACTGCAGTCAAGAACAATGGCGGTATTGTTATCGTACAGGTTGAGTACCTGGCAAAGAAAGATACCTTAAATCCGAAGGATGTTAAGATTCCAGGAAAATTAGTCGACTATGTGGTACAGGCAAAGGATCCGAAGTCCTGCTGGCAGGCTGAGGGAACTTACTGGGAGCCGTCTTATTCCGGACAGATCAAGATTCCGTTAGACAGCATCCAGCCGCTTCCATTCGATGAGAGAAAGGTTGTCTGCAGACGCTGCGCTATGGAGTTAAGAAAGGGCGACCTCATCAACCTGGGCGTCGGCATGCCGGCTGACATTGCAAAAGTTGTTGCTGAGGAAGGTCTCATTGAAGATGTGACCATGAGTACCGAGAGCGGTATGGTAGGCGGTGTTCCGTCTGCACTGCCGAGCTTCGGAAGCGCTTATAACCCGGAAGCAATCCTCTCTCCTCACGAGATGTTTGACTTGATCAGCGGCGGCGGTTTGAACATGACCTGCCTTGGCATCGGTGAAGTTGACGGAGACGGAAACAACAACGTAAGCCGTATGGGCAAGAGACTGACCGGACCTGGCGGATTCATCGATATCACTGCAGCAACCCCGAAGGTTATTTTCGCAGGTACCCTTATGGGCAAGGCAAAAGTGAAAGTCGGCGGTGGAAAGCTGGAGATCGTAGAAGAGGGAACCATTCAGAAATTCGTAGAGAAAGTCGGACAGATCACCTTCTCCGGACAGTACGCACCGGACAATCAGGAAGTTCTGTACGTGACCGAGCGTGCAGTATTCCAGCTGATCGACCACAAGATGACCCTGATCGAGATCGCACCTGGCATTGACCTGCAGAAAGACGTTCTGGATCACCTCGGATTTACTCCGGTCATCTCTCCGGACTTAAAAGAGATGGATCCTGGTATCTTCGAAGAGCACTGGGGCGGACTGAAAGAGTACTTAAAATAGAAATGTGATTTCTTTATAATTTTCTAAAAAAGCCGGAAAGCGAAAAATGCTTTCCGGCTTTTTTGTGCTTGGCTTTTGAAATGTTTATGTATAATGGATTGGTATCATGGGCATTTCTGCAGATTGCGGATGTTCTCTCATATAAAAGGAAAACAAGAGCTGTACACGGGTATTCGGACATTCTAAGTCCAGCTGGAACAGCTCGGAGAGCTTCTGAATCTGTTTGCGCACGGTATTCCGGTGCATGAAAAGTGCACCTGCGGCCTGGTTGACATTGCAGCTGTGGTAGAGGTAGGTGAACAGGACTTTGGCAAAGGCGGTGTTGTTTTCGCGGTCATAAGTTTCAAGCAATGGGATCACAGGATGACAGTAGCAGGCCGGAATGCTTTTTTGCGGGCAGGACTGCTGCAGACGGTCGAGTGCCAGGGGAACCAGATAGTCCTGATAAGAAAAAAGATAACCGGAATCTGCTGTATGTGCGATGGCATAAAGCTGTTTGCACAGAGTCAGATGCTCCCGCCAGGTTTCCTGCTTTTCGGAAAACGGACCGATGGCGGCATAGGCATTGTGCTGTTTCAGCCATTCTGGAAAATGATCCGGAATCGCAGGAGAGATCGTGTAATTTGCGGTGCTGTACAAAACAGTGACCGTGTCCTGATAGAATGCAAGATTTTGTTCCGGGAAAAACTGCTGCAGCTCATTTTTCAGGATGACCTGATGAAGGGCAGGAGAGTCCAGGCTTGGAAAATGAATATCGATCCAGGCGTTCCACTGCTTAAGCGGCCAGGAAAGTTCATGGATCAGGTCCGGAATATCGGAATCGCTGCTTTCCGGATCAGACAAAAGCGCAATTAACCGGTCACAGGCGGTGGGTACGATGTTGTGGTGGAAATTTTTCTGGAAATCCATATGTTTTTCCCATTGATCGGATATCATATAGAGAAAATCATTGGAGGGGATGTCAATATGCAGCTTTGTTTCATACACGAAAAGCAGGATGATGGAAAATCCCTGAAAGTCACGCAGGGAGTGCAGCATGTACTGCGGACCATTCTGGAATGTACCGCATACCGGATTTTCCGGTGGATTGTGGATCTGTCCTACAAATGGGCGGATTTCTTCCGGCAGATAAAAGCAGGAGCAAAGATTCCTGGTGAATGGGATGTCTAAGCCTGTGCAGGAGTAATCCATAAGGATCAAATCGTTTTGGGAATACATGTAGACCGCGCAGCCTGCTACCCGGGAGAGCTCCGGCATGATGGTACTGGGATTGGCGTAGGTGAAAGTGGTGTTTAAGTGGGTACGCCAGATGTGGTACATATGAAAACAGGCGAGAAACTGGGAATATACTTCCAGAACACTGGCAGAAATGTGCAGCAGGTTCATATAAGAATGCCGGGTATAGAATCCGGCGGTATCGGGCATGGATTTATCCGCGATCACAAGCGTGAGGCGCCGGAATGGGGTAAACATGTCTTCATGAGCCTGGTAATAGGAGAGGCTGCAGATAAAAATCGTAAGGTCGTTGGGGTTCTGTGCCAGAAAACGGTCTTCTTTCCAAAGAATATACCGAAGATCAGATCCAGGAAATTTTCCATGGCATCATGGAAATCGAATCGATAACAAATGTTCAGCGTTTGCTGGATTTGTTATAATAACCAGTGACAGAAATGCCGGCCCCGGTGAATGCGGGACCGGCATTTCGCGATTTATCCAGGCAGTTTTCTGGCTTTTTAATCGCTTTTGGTAGTTGTGTTTGTTTTTTCTTTTTCCAGATTCCGCTTCAGCACCAGAATATCCTCGTGACAGTAGCGTGACATATATTCGATGACGCGGCAGCTGAACAAAAGCCGTTCCCGAAGCTTGGGGTCATCTAAGCTGCTGTCAATGACCTCTTCGATCTTATGGATCTTGTTCAGCATGGTATTGCGGTGGATGAAGAGCGCCTTGGCGGCTTCGCTGGTGTTGCGTTCGTGGAGCAGATAGGTCTGCAGGACTTCCACCAGATTGGTGTGGTACTTTTTGTCGTATAAGACCAGCGCAATCAGTTCATTGTTGCACAGATGCACCAGGTTGCGGCTTCCCAGTTTCTGGCGGGAAGTTTCGGCGGCCAGTTCAATGATATGATAGATACTGTAGTCTTCATAATAGAAAATACGCTGCTTGGGATTCATAATCTGCCCAATACGCAGTGCTTCGTGACACTGGTGGTAGACCGGCGGCAGTGACATGAGAAATTCCGATGCATTGCCGACGCAGGCATAGCCGTGATAACTTTCCAGAATCCGTGAAAGCGCATCTTCGTTGAAGCTGAGGCGGCTGCGGCGCTTCATTTTCCGGATGATCAGGAAAATTTCCCCTTTATAGGTTGTGATATTGCTGAACGGGAAAATGTATTCCAGCTGGTTGATGATGTAGTTCCAGGGAATGGTTGGCCCGGGGTGTTCCGTAGCTGGAAATGCGATCAGCATGGCATGGTAATAGCGCCGGGTGGCAAGTTTGATCTGTTTTAAACGCTGCTGCAGCTCTTCCTCGCTGGCGATCCGGCATTCGATCAGGTCGGCGGCCAGTGCACCGAACTGGGAGTTGCCGCTGTAGTCGCTGCTCTGGTTGTTAAACAGATATTCCGCGACATAGTTTGACAAGAGCTCATTCAGATCAGAATAATACGGATTCGCTTCAGAACTGTTTAAAATGACGCACAGGCGCGCAACGAGTTCATCATGATAGTGGATCAGGCGCACGATCGTGTAATTGCCGCTGAGGGAAGAAATGTATTCCGCGTATTCGCGGTGCTCACCCCAGCGGATCGCAGGTTCATGGTGGATGGTCTGGATGGTGTCATAAGACTGATAACCGTTTTCTCTTAACTCATCGGCGGTCGGATCGTGGGTGTCCGGATCATAGACGGAAGCAATGTGCTTATAACCGGAATTTAAAAGCAGGATCGTGGCATGAAGTTCCTGGTAGGCGTATTCCAAAAGCTTTTGCAGTCCGCCATTTGTATATACGATATGATGCAACTCTTCGTCCCAGACGCGAAAGCGGTGCAGATGTTCATGAACCCGGTTATAAAGGGAAAGCAGTTCCTGATTCGTCTCAATGATCGTAAGATTTTCAGAGATAGAGTCAGGAAGCAAACAAAGGTCCCCGGCGCTGATCAGAAAGGTTCCCGGCTGAATGTCAGGGTTCTGCAGCAGAAACTCTGAAATGGTGTCTGCCTCACCGATATAGAGATATTCCGGGGAAAGAAGCATGTCGGGGTTTGTCATCAGCATAATGCCGCCGCTGCACGATAAGTTTCCCTGACCTGTGCGGACGTTTATGATCAGATCTTTGATCCATGCCTGAAGCATGGTAGAGGTAAAAAGACTCATGCTGGATCATTCTCCTTGTGACTGCCGGCGAATCCAGATGTATGGAGCCGACAGATTTTAAAAATTTGTTTTAGATAAAAAATGAACAACATTATCATAGTAAAAATATTCTGTTTTGTACAGATAAAAGGGAATTGAACGTCTGAAAATGTGCAGACTGCACATGAAAGTGGGGGGAAATGTGTGCGCTTCCGACCTGTTCCCAAGGTGTTATTTGCGATAAAATTAACATATAAAATTTGCCGGAGCGGTAAATGACATATATGTCAATGGAAAGGAGGATATGACGTTATGGGAAAGGAAGCAGAGGATCAGGCGCTGATCCTGGCTACGGGAGATATCATCATCGATGAACCGGATCCGTATTCTTTCTTCGAGCCATCCAGAGAATTCCTGGCGAAAGGGGACTTTGTGATCGGGCAGATCGAAGTGCCGCACACAGACCGTGGGGAAGCGAACAGTACGGACATCCCGGCACCACCGGCACCACCGGAAAACTTAAATCCGTTAAAAGACTGCGGATTTAACATGTGCACCACCTGCGGTAACCACGCCCATGACAATGGAGTTCCGGGAATTGTGGACACCATTGACCTGCTCAAAAAGCTGGGCATTGCGGTGACAGGAACCGGAAGAACCCTGGCAGAGGCGAAAACACCTGCGATCGTGGAAAAGAAAGGAATCCGGGTTGGCCTCATCGGGTTTAATGCGGTAGGACCGAAAGAGGGCTGGGCGACTTCGCACAAAGCAGGAGTTTCCTATGTACAGATCCTGACGCACCATGAGCCGTCACCGAGAGCAACACCGGGACTTCCGTCAAAGGTTTACACTTTCCCGGAGCCGGATTCTCTGGAAGAAATGCAGGATGCAATCCGTGCACTGCGCAGCCAGTGCGACATTCTTTTAGTAGCACTGCATAAGGGAATGGTACATACCCACGCCGAGATCCAAATGTACGAGAAACCTCTGGCACATGCGGCAATCGATGCGGGAGCCGATGCAGTGATCGGACATCATGCCCACATTCTTCGCGGAATCGAAGTGTACCGTGGCAAGCCGATTTATCACAATCTCGGCAACTTTGTCTGTGTTACCCATGCACTGACACCGAGTGGTGACAACAACAGTCCGGAACGCCTGCGCTGGATCGAACAGCGCAAGAAGCTGTTTGGCTTTACACCGGATCCGGATATGCCGTTCTACGCATTCAATCCGGAGAGCCGCAAGACCATGCTTGCCCGGATGACTGCAACAAAAGAAGGCATTACAGAGTTTGGTTTTGTTCCCTGCTATATCAACAAACAGGGAGCACCGGAAATCCTGAAAACCTATGAGGAAGCCAAAGAGGTCATCGACTATGTAGAACAGATCTCAAAGGAACAGAAACTTTCCATCCAGCTGAAGTGGAGAGCAGAAGGATGGGTACAGGTTACAGGAGAAGAATAAGATCTGCTAACATTCAAAAACAGAAAATGTGTAACTATTCAGTAGGTCTGCGCACTTGCTGCGCTGACCGTACGAAAACATGGGCTAGAAAGCAAAAATCCCATTGCCGAAGGCAATTTTCAATGGATTTTTGCTCGTGACTGTGAAGGTACTGAACAGTTACGAAAATGTTTGAAAATCATGCAGCAAAATAAGGGGGAAACGTTATGACAACAGCAATGGGCTTTATCATGTTGGCGATTATCGTTGTATTATTGATCAGCAATAAAACATCCATTATCCCGGTGTTCGGTATCATCCCGATCGTCGCAGCTTTGATCCTTGGATATGGATTAAAAGACATTCAGGGCTTTATGAACGATGGTTTCAAATCGGTT
Organism: Clostridium sp. AF32-12BH; assembly: GCF_003477935.1. Lineage (NCBI taxonomy): Bacteria > Bacillati > Bacillota > Clostridia > Eubacteriales > Clostridiaceae > Clostridium > Clostridium sp. AF32-12BH. Next base: position 146,214 of record NZ_QUEH01000005.1, read on the forward strand.
TTGAATACCATTATCCTGTTTTCATTCGCGGTTATGTTCTTCAGCCTGCTCAGTGATGTAGGTATGTTCGATGTTATCGTAAACCGCGTTATGAAATATCTTGGCAACAACGTTTTGGCAGTTCTTTACGTTGCCTGCTTCGTTACCATTATTTCTCATCTGGACGGCTCCGGTGCAACCACAGCTCTGGTTACCATTCCGACCATGCTGCCGATCTTCAAGAAAATGAAGATGCGCCCGATCTGTATCGTATTTGTTATGTGCCTCTTATCTGGTGCAATGAACATCACACCGTGGTGCGCTTCCATGCTCCGTATTACTTCCGTAACCGGTCTGGATGCACAGGAGTTATGGCGTTACCTGGCACCGATCCAGGCATTCGCGATCGTCATTTCCCTGCTTCTCATGATCCCGATCGCAGCACTCGAGAAGAAAAACGGTGCAGGTATGACTGATGAAGAGTTCGCAGAATTAAAGAAAACCTTAGCCCAGCCGGCAAAAGTTTCTGTCAGCAGACCGGTCCTGATCTTTGATATGGCGTTAACCGCATTCATGATCGTTGGTCTTCTTCTTGGCTGGTTTGGTACCGCAATCGGATTTATCGTAGCATTTGGCTTGGCTCTGATCGTAAACTTCAAGACCACCAAGGAACAGGGCGCGAAGATCAAACAGTACGGCGGCCCGGCGATCAACATGGTTATGACCATTATCGCAATCGGTGTTTTAGTTGGTGTTATGAACGGAACCGGCATGATCGAAAGCATGACCAACACCATCCTTGCAGTGCTTCCAGAAAGCCTTGGCAGACATCTGTGCTTCTTAGTATCTCTTCTGGTAATGCCGATCAATACCATCATCGGTAGTGATAATATTTACTTCGCACTGACCCCGATCATGCAGCAGATCGTCAGCACATACGGTGTAACCGATCTGGCACTGGCAACTTCTATCGTAGTTCCGTGTGCGATCGCAGCTGGTATCACCCTCATCGGACCGTCTCCGTACCTGGCACTTGGCCTGGCAGACTGCACCATGGGTGAGCACCTGAAATATTCCTTCAAATGGATCTGGCTTGTAACCATTTTATGTACCGTATTTGGCGCTGTAATTGGTAAGATTCCGTTCTAATCAAGCGGATTTACGATAAGGGGGAGTATTTATATGAATAAAGAAATCAGCATCTGCTGTGTCGGCGATCTGATTTTAGACGAACCCGGACCTATGGAGCCTTATTTCGAGGGAACGCGGGAAATCCTTGGAGAACAGGATGTGCTGATCGGTCATGTGGAGACCCCCCACACGACCCGCAATCTTCCGTCCTGCATCGATATCCAGGCACCGCCATCCAATCCCCAGCACCTTGAGGTGCTGGCGGATATCGGGTTTGATATTGCCACGGTAGCCGGTAACCACCTGTACGACTGTGGGCCGTACGGCGTGATCGATACCGTGGAAAAATTAAAAGAGCTTGGCATTCACCCTGCAGGGGGCGGTGCCAATATCATGGAGGCGAAAAAGCCTGCCATTGTAGAAAAAGACGGTTTGAAAATCGGCGTACTTTCTTACAATGCGACAGGCCCGCAGCTTGGCTGGGCGACTTCCCAGAAGCCGGGAGCCAATTATGTAAAAGTAGAAACCAGCTACGTTCCGGCGCGGGATATGCCGGGCTGTCCAGCAAAGGTTTACACCTTTATCTGGGAGCAGGATATCCGCAAACTGAAGGAAGAGGTAGCGGAACTGAAAAAACAGGTGGATATCGCAGTGGTGGTATTCCACAAAGGAAACGGCGGTGACCATCCGCGTCTGGATGCATATGAGCAGCCAATGTGTTACGCGGCGCTGGATGCCGGAGCCGACATTATCTTCGCCCATCATCACCATGTACTAAAAGGGGTGGAACTCTATAAGGGCAAACCGATTTATCATGGACTTGGAAATTTCGTCTGTGTGACTTACGCCATGACGGCCGGTTACAATGACACCCCGGAGATGATTGCGTACTTAAAGCAGCGGGCAAAAGAAGGCCGGGGAGACGGACATTATGAAGTAGCGTTTTACCCATGGTCGGAACCTTCCCGTTACACCATGATCGCCAAAGTTATGGCAAACAAGGACGGCGTGACAGAGTGCGGATTCATTCCGTGCTACATTGAAAAATCTGGAAATATTGTCGTGAAGACAAGAGACCATGGTGGTCAGAAAGTTCTGGATTTCATTCTTCGTCAGACCGACGGCGCAAATTTAAATGCCGCGCTGCGCTGGAGTGATGACGGCAGTTATGTCATCATGGAAAGCAAGACACCGTGATCGGATTCATGTAAGAGCGTGGAACAGTCTTCAGGAAAATTGGAAAAGAACCTGTTCCACCATATTTTGGAAAGGATGTGACACACCGATGAGCATTCGTAATTGTGCTTTGGAGAGCAAAGCCTTTACTGCTTTGAAAGAAGTCTGGGATCACCGGGACGCAGAAGCTGCAAAGTGGCGCGCCCAGGGGAAAAAAGTAGTTGGTAAACTGGGATTTGATGTTCCGGATGAACTTTTGATCGCAGCAGACATGCTGCCTGTTCAGATCTATGCAGATCCGGACCGTTCCCTGGAGGAGACAAACAAATATCTGGAATACGCGTTTGAGCCGGTTGTCCGTGCGCAGTTTGAAAAACTGATCGACGGCACCTATGGAGAACAGCTGGATGCGCTGGCAATCTCCAACAGTACCGACGTGGTAATCCGTATTTTCCTGTATTTAAGAGAACTGCACCGTGTAGAACCGGAGAAGAACCTTCCTCCGTTTGCATTCATTGACTGGCTGTTTACCAGACACCAGATGCACCAGAAACGGAATGAATTTGTCATGGACCTGTTCCGCAAACAGGTAGAAGAGTGGGCCGGACATGAGATCACGGATGAAGCAATCCGTGAAGCCGGAAAGATCTGTAACGAAAACCGTCAGGCACTGCGTGAGATGGCAGCTCTCCGTCATGGAGACGAGGTACACATTGCCGGAAGCGAAGCGATGGTGATCATCGGAGCCGGACTTTTCATGGAGCGTACAGCCCACACTGAGCTGGTGCGTCAGGTTACGGAAGACGCAAAGAGCTGGCCGGTACTGGAAGGACCGCGTGTCTTCTACACCGGAGCAGAGCATGAAGATACCGCACTCTACGAGAAGATCGAGGCAAAGGGTCTTGTGGTCGTCGGAGAAGATACCAACTGGGGAGACCGTTATTACAACCGTGATTTCAATCTGGAGTACCCGGTAACCCGTGCGCTGGTAGACCGCTATATGCTGAGAGAGTTTTCTGCAAAGAAAGCATTTGTTTCCCAGCGTGTGGAGGCACTGGAACGTGAGGTGGAGGAGACCAAGCCGGAGGCAGTCATCTTCTATACCAATCTTTACGACGAAGTTGCTACCTGGGATATGCCAAACCAGAGAAAGAGTCTTGCAGCCCGCGGCATCAAGTCCTGCACCTTTGGCAGAATGCTCTGGCCGGCAGCAAAAAATGAAGATCTGGACGAAAAACTCGCTGCATTTGCAGAAGAACTGAAAGCAGGAAAAGGAGGGGATCAGTGATGCCAGAAGAAAAGAAAGCAACCGGATCAAAATCCTCCGTTGTGAAAAAACTGAAAGCAACCGCAGCAGCAGGTGCTTACCAGAAACAGTGGTTCTTTGATATGAAAGCCCGCGTAGAGCGGGAAGGATGCGATTTCGCGATCCTGAATGCCGATGTGCCGATGGAAATCTTCCGTGCCATGGACATTCCGTTTGTTGTAAACCAGTGGTGGGCTGCAATCTGCGGAGCAAAACGTATGACCCGCAAGTATGCCCAGCTGATGACAGACAATGGCTATCGCAATGACTTAAACAGCTACGATGCGCAGGCACTGGCAGAGAGCTTTGACCCGGATGACCACAAGCTGGACGAAGAGGGCAAGCCTCTTGGACCGTGGGGCGGACTTCCAAAGCCGACCATCAGCATTACCCGTCTGACCGGTGACTGCCAGAGCAAGATCTTTGGGCTGATCGCACAGAACTATGGTGCTGATCTGTACGTCATGGAAAATACGGTTGCAAGAAAGACCCCGTTAAACTGGTATGAGCTGACTGCAGACCGCTGGGAAGAGCTGTACGATAAAGACCGTATCGACCTGGCAGTCGAAGAGCTGAAAGCCCTGATCAGCTATCTGGAGATGAAGACCGGAAAGATGATGGATATGAACAAGCTCCAGCATGTCATGGACCTGATCAATGAGCAGGAAGGCTACTATAAAAAGATCCGTGATATGATCGCTGCAAGTCATCCGGTTCCGGTTACCGTAGTGGATACGATCAATGCTGTTATGCAGGCACAGTGGCAGCGCGGCACCGAGTGGGCAGCTGCACACGCAAAGAGCCTCTATGAAGAGATCAAAGAGCTGATCGATAAAGGTGAGGCTGCTGTTCCGAATGAGAAATACCGCCTGATGTGGCTTGGTCGCGGTATGTGGCAGGATTTCGGTTTCTATCAGCGTTTTGAGCAGAAGTATGGCGCAGTCTTCATGTGGTCCATGTATCTGGCTATGGGTGCAGATGCTTACCTCCGCAATCATGTAGAAGAAGATCCGCTTCGTGCACTGGCAGCCCGTTTCATCGGAATGGAAGATTTCCTTCATATGCCGCCGTGGAACAGTGAGTGGTTCGTACAGCAGGCAAAGCAGAACGATATCGACGGTGTCGTTTATATGATCCCGGAGAACGATATGCAGGCGGTAGAGGGAAGTTATTTTATTAAGAAGCGTCTGGAAGAGGCTGGATTCCCGGTTCTTGCATTCCATGCAGATCCGGTTAACCCGCGCAAGTGGAACGCGGAGACGATGACCAATCTGGTCGATGAGTTCATTGAGAACCGCGTTATCCCAAACAAAGAGGCGAAAGAAGCAAAAAAATAAAGCAATAAAGCAAAAAATGTCTGTCCGGCATAGCACGATCTGCGAAACCGGGCAGGCAGATGAAAGAAAAAGAAATAAAAACAGAAATCAACTTTGGCGAAAACAAGAATTGGAGGAATGTAATTATGGCATGTAAAGGACCGCTTTCTGGATACCGTGTACTGGATATGACTCAGTTTGAGTCTGGTACTGTTTGTACGGAGACTCTGGCATGGCTGGGCGCAGAAGTATTAAAAGTTGAGCGTCCGGTAAAGGGGGAGCTGGGACGTTATTCCCAGGCAAATCCGGGTGTTGATACCTATGGATTCCTGGTTATGAATATGAATAAGAAATCCATTACCTGCAACGCAAAATCTCCAGAAGGACTGCAGCTGTTAAAGGATCTCGTTGCAAAGAGCGATGTCATCGTAGAGAACATGGGACCGGGATCCATGAACAACCTGGGTCTGACCTATGAGGCTTGTAAGGAAATCAATCCGAAGATCATTTATGCCAGCTTAAAGGGCTTTGCACAGGATGGCCCGTACAAAGATTACCCGGCATTTGACCCGATCGCAACCCACACCGGTGTTATGGTTTCTGCAACCGGACTTCCGGATCAGCCAATCAAGTGTGGTATTTCCGTAGCAGACTCCGGTACCGGTATTACCCTTGCCATGAGTATCATTGCAGCACTCTTACAGCGTGAGCGCGAGGGCATTGGCCAGCGTGTAGACGTTGCAATGCAGGATTTCATGATCGGTCTTTCCCGTTCCCAGTGGGAGCCGTACTACAACAATGGAAAAGTTCCGAACCGCCGTGTCGGCAACGGCATGCCGCTTGAGGATGTGGCTCCGTCCGATACTTATCCGTGCAAACCGTTCGGCAAGAACGATTATGTACATATTTACTGCAGCCGTCATCCGGGCAGCAAGCAGTGGGATAACCTCTGTGATGTCATCGGACGTCCGGATTTAAAACAGGATGTATGTCCGGAAATGGCAACCCCGCGCAGCCGTTATGAGCACAGAGACATCTGCGACGGCGCGATCAAAGACTGGCTGAAAGATTACGATAAGTTCACCGCTATGGATATCCTCTGCAAGGCAGATATCCCGGCAGGCGCACTGCTTTCCGTAGACGATATTACCAACGATCCGCAGTACTATGAGCGCGGCATGATGGTTGAGATCGATCATCCGCAGCGCGGCAAAGTAAAACTGCCTGGCTTCGCACCGAAGATGAGTGAAGTAAAGGTTGAGTATGAGTGCAGTCCGGAACTGGGCGGAAGCAACGAAGAGGTTTATGGCGGTCTTCTTGGTCTGACAGAAGAGCAGCTGGCAGACTTAAAAGCAAAGAAAGTCATCTAAGCCTATGAAATTATTCGTCAGAGAGAAGGCATTTTATAAAAAAGTCTGGGAACTGAGTGCTCCAATCTCTGCACAGCAGGTGATCACCGTTGGCGTAAATATGATGGATACCATTATGCTGGGGCAGTTAAATGAAACTGCCCTGGCCGCCAGTGCGGTGGGAACCCAAGTACACAATTTTTACCATTTCATGTCCATGGGCATGGGAATGGGGGCGAGTGTTCTGATCGCAAGGTACTGGGGTGCAGGAGATAAAGAGAGCCTTTCCAAAACATTAACGATGTTGTACCGCTTCTGCTTTACCATAGCATTGGCGGTGACCCTGATTGTCGGGATGGCACCGGCGGCTGTCTTAAGTCTCCTGACAAAAGAGCCCGAGGCAATCGCGGAAGGAGTCCGTTATCTGAGGTGGACGCTTCCGTGCTTTTTTTTATACGGAAGTTCAACGGTAACGACGCTGGTTTTAAGAAACAGCGGTCAGACACACATTCCGCTCTATACGGCAATCGGGGCATTCTTTATTAATATTTTCTTTAACTGGATGTTTATCTTCGGAAAACTGGGAGCACCGGCCATGGGTGTGGCGGGAGCTGCAGTTGGTACGCTGATCAGCCGTATTTTCGAATTTTCCATGATCTGTGGATATTTCTTCCTGATCGATCAAAAAATCCGTTTCCGACTGCGCGATCTGTTCCGGTCCTGTAAGGAACTGGTATCGGAATATCTGCGCATTTCCCTTCCGGTCATGATCAGTGACACGCTTTTGGGTGTGGGAAACAGCATGGTTATGGCAGTCTGGGGACATATGGGAACCGCCTGCATGTCGGCAAACTCCATTACCAATGTAACCCAGCAGATCGCATCTGTATTTTCAGCGGGACTGGGACAGTCAGCGCTGATCATTACCGGAAATACCCTGGGAGAAGGAGATGCAAAAAAAGCAACAGAACAGGGCATTTCTTTCACGTTTATTGGATTCCTGATCGGAATCTTCTGTGGCGTGCTGATCCTTGCGATCAGTCCGTGGGTGATCGGCATGTACCGGATCACCAGCGAGACCGCAGCCATTGCGGCGCAGCTGATGCGCGCAGTCAGCATTACCGTGATCTTTATGATGACAGGAGGAATCCTGACAAAGGGAATCCTGCGCAGCGGAGGAGACACCCGTTTCCTGATGATTGCGGACATTCTGTTTTTATGGGTATTCAGCGTGCCGCTTGGCGCTATGGCGGGGCTGGTGTGGAAATGGCCGCCGTTCTGGGTTTTCTTCTTCCTCCGGATTGACAATCTGATGAAGACGATCATTTGTCTGTTTCGGATGCGCAGTGGAAAATGGATCAAAAAAATACGGGGTGTCAGCCATTGAATGGAGAGGTACGGTGGATCCTGTTCGATCCGGAACAGCAGAAAACTGTTAGAAACTTAACGGAAAAAGAAAAATGTAAAAATCTCACATTAAAATTTTGTTAAAATTCTCCATATCAGTTTCGACATATCTATATTTACATAATTTTGCTGGTACGTTATAATATTATCAACCACTAAAAAAAGGGAGAAAAGACAAAAAATGAAAATGTTAATGCGAATCCTGTTGTATTGCGTCGGATTATTGTTTATGGCGTTCGGCGTAGCTTTTTCGGTAAATTCCAACCTGGGTGTATCTCCGGTCAACTCTTTACCGTATGTCATTTCACTGATCCTGAAAGTCGATCTTGGCCGGTGCATCATCGGTGTGTTTGTGGCTTACATGGTTGTGCAGATCCTCATCAAGCGTAAGGAATATCAGTGGTTTAACTTAACCCAGCTGATCTTTTCCACGATTTTCGGTTACTTTGCAGACTTTGCAAAAGGCGTGATGCACGGTTTCGTGATTCCGACCTATTTCGGTCAGCTTCTTATGATGGCGATCAGTATTGTTCTGGTAGCGCTCGGCGTAGCAATTTACATGGATGTAAAACTGGTCAACATGCCGATGGAGGGTATGACGCTTGCCATCAGCGACTGCTTCCCGAACATTGAGTTCCATAAGATCAAGATCATGATAGACTGCTCTTCCGTGGCAATCGGTGTGATCTTATCGTTCCTGTTCATGCATGGACTGTTTGGTATCCGCGAGGGCACCGTCTTAAGTGCGATCTTGGTAGGAAAGATCCTTCCGGTCATGAAGAAACGTGTCAGTCCGATCGTGCAGAAACTCTGCTTCTAAAAATAACAATTTCGTTGAAAAAACGATGGACCGTGAAAGTTGCCGAAGGCAACTTTCACGGTCCTATTACGTTAACAATATGTTATTTCGGATGTCTGCCACTTTTATCTTCGATGCGTTTTCGAATCTGGAGCATATGCTGGTCGGTGGCTGCAATGACGTCTGCACACTGGCGCAGGTCCTCACTGATCTCATCGGCAACGTTTCCGATGTCTTTTTTGTATTTGAGCTGGTGGTCCAGACTTGCCCAGAAATCCATGGCGATGGTCCGGATCTGGACTTCCACACGGAGGTTTTTCTTTTCCTCGGAGAAGAAGACCGGGATCTCGATGATCAGATGGTAACTGCGGTAGCCGTTCGGCTTTGGATTTTTGATGTAATCCTTGATGGCAATGACGGTGATATCGTCCTGGCTGACCAGCATGTTGGCTACAGCATAGATATCGTCAACGAAAGAGCAGATGACGCGGATGCCAGCTACGTCGTCTAAGTTGTTCATCATGGATTCCAGGCTGACCGGGAGATTTCTGCGCTGCAGTTTTTCTACGATGCTGATCGGTTTTTTAACACGGGATTTGATCATCTCGATGGGGTTTCTCTGGTTTTTGATGGAAAGCTCATCGTTTAATACTTCCAGTTTGGTTTTTACTTCGCGGATGGCGCAGGTGTACATCATCATGGCCTGCTGGAATTCTCTTGCCTGGCTGACCAGGGCATCTGGTACCTGGACCAGATTTGGTACATTGACAGCGGACTGGACCAGTTCACTGTTCGGGTTCATATTCATGTTCATCAGTAAATACCTCGTTGCTTTTTGTGCAATAGTTCCAGTTTTGAAGAAATATTGTAGAAATATTATCTATATTATACCAGATTTTAAGTGTCATACAAGGGATATTTTTGATATCAGCTGTGTTGGGTGAAATGGGGAGTTTTTGTTTAGTAATTCTGAGAAAGCCAGTATATTTTCCAGTGCAAGTCGGTATATTTTCCGGTACAAGGGTTTTGTTTTTCTTTGAAATGTGGTATGCTTTCAATTAGGGTCTTTTTTGCGAAAATCGCAAAGAGAATAGCAGCTGTCAAACATCCAGGCGGATTGTCTGCCGCATGGATGCCGAATACGGCTGTAAAACAGAAATGTATGATAGAAAATGTGGAGGTATTTACATGAGCGAGAATTGTACTCACAACTGCAGCACCTGCGGGGAATCCTGCGGAAGCCGCACAGCGGAGCAGACAAGCTTTTTAGAGCCGTTAAACCCGGCAAGCAGCGTGAAAAAAGTGATCGGAGTAGTCAGCGGAAAGGGCGGTGTCGGCAAATCTCTGGTTACTGCCATGATGGCTGTGAAGATGAACAGCAAAGGCAAACATACCGCTATCCTGGATGCGGACATTACAGGACCGTCCATCCCGAAGGCATTTGGTTTGAATAATAATATGGTCATGATGACAAAAGACAACCTCATGATTCCGGCAACGTCCGCACTTGGTATTGACATTATGTCTGCAAACCTGCTTCTGGACAATGATACGGATCCGGTCATCTGGAGAGGTCCGGTCATTGCAGGTGCAGTCAAGCAGTTCTGGAATGAAACACTCTGGGAAGATGTGGACTACATGTTTGTTGATATGCCGCCGGGAACCGGTGATGTTCCGTTAACGGTATTCCAGTCTCTTCCGGTCAATGGCATCATCATTGTGACCTCTCCGCAGGAACTGGTTTCCATGATTGTGGCAAAGGCTGTGAAGATGGCGCAGAAGATGAACGTGCCGATCCTTGGACTGGTCGAGAATATGAGTTATCTGGAGTGCCCGGACTGCGGCAAGAAGATTTCGGTATTTGGTGAGAGTCATATCGATGAAATCGCCAAAGAGTACGATCTTCCGGTTCTGGCAAAACTTCCGATCGATCCGAAGGTAGCTGAGCATGTTGATAACGGTACCATTGAGTACCTGGAGCGAGACTGGTTTGATGCAGCAGCCGAGAAAGTGCTGGCACTGTAATCCGAATCTACTGAATTTAATAGAAGTAATACGACAGGGTTTTCGTGACAGAAAACCCTGTTTTTTTGTACAGGGCTATGGCGGGCATATTGTCACCGGCAACCTGAAGCAATGCCGTCTGGAATCCCTGGCTGGCAAGCGCAGGAAGCAGCAGGGTGAAAAATACCGTACCAAGACCCTGATGACGGTATTCTGGCAGAATTTCCACATGATGCAGGCAGACGGTTCCTTCACGGACTGGCTCTGCAAAGGCAGTGCCAAGGCGCAAATCCCCCTGATAAAGACAAAATTCGGAGGCAGAAGTCTGGTGAAGAGAGAAACTGCCGGATGTTATCGAGGGGGAATGCGAAGGGGCGGCAGAAGCGGCTGCCGTTTGCGTAACGTGGAAACAGGAATGGGAAGTTAAGTCACATTCCATCATCAGTTCTTCGGATTCTTTTTCGGCGCCAAGTGCCGCCAGGGTTTTTACGGTATCCTGACAGGATTCAGACACGGCAAAGAGCAGATCGCTGTCTGGGATATGAGAGAGTCCTTCTTCTAACAGTCGGGAGAAGATTCCCTGGTTTCGAAAATCCGGATGCGTGAAAGCGCAGCATTCTGCCAGGTCCTCTTCGTAGGGAATCAGTGCGAGGCAGGCAGCAAGCGAGCCATCCGGGAGATAAGCGAGAAAATGGGTGACGTCTGTTTCTTCCAATGGATAAGAAAGATCATTCTGGTCATGATGATGACAGACAGCAGTCAGATCTGCTGTTTCTTCCTGCTGCTTTTGGGTGAGCAAATTGGTTGAGTAAATGGATAAATTCAGATGCATGGAGCGCCTCCTGATGGGAAAATTCAAGGTTTTCTTTGGTAAGTAAAGTATAAGAAAAAAACATAAAGAATACAAGAATGCACATTGACTTTTTGGTTTCTGGTGGTAGAATACGAGTTATTGTTCGCCCGGGCAGGCAGTTGGTTTGCAGAATACAAACAGATTTGAAGAAAGACAGATTCGTTTTCTGTCGGAAACCGGCAATGCACGGCCTGGCGTGAAAGGGGAGAACCCTGTTGCTGTTTGTGCGGCGCATGAACAGCAACCGAACGACACAGCATTGGAAAGGACAAACAATATGAAATACGTAAAGGAATCTGCAATCATCTTCGGCATTACGATGATCGGAGAGTTTTTCAATGAGCTTTTGCCGCTACCGGTTCCGGCTGGCGTGTATGGGCTGTTTTTGCTTCTGCTTCTGCTTTGTACGGGCTTACTGAAGCTGGATGATATTGAAGCAACCGGAAATTTTCTTCTGGATATCATGCCGATTCTGTTTATTCCGGCATCGGTTGGACTGATTGAAAGCTATGATGCCATGAAGGCAATCCTGGTGCCGCTGGCTGTAACCTGTCTGGTTTCCACGGTCATTGTTATGGGAGTGACCGGAAAGGTGACAGAGTTTATGGTATCTATGCTGAAAAAGAAGAATGGAAAGAATGCAGGGGAGGAGAAAACAGCATGACTTTTTTACAGGAATCCCTTTATTTTGGTTTTGTGATCAGCCTGGCAGCATATCTGGTTGGTGTCTGGGTGAAAAAGAAAGTCGGATGGGCAATTTTAAATCCGCTTCTGGTGTCTGTTGTGATCGTTATCGCAGTGTTAAAGCTGCTGCACGTAGATTATGCTTCTTATAATAATAGCGCCAAGTATATCAGCTACCTGCTGACACCGTCTACGGTGTGTCTGGCGATTCCGCTGTATAAGCAGCTGGAACTTCTGAAGAAAAATTTTATTTCTGTCATTGTGGCAATCGCTTCTGGTGTAGCAGCCAGTGCGGGCAGTATTTTTCTTCTGTGTACGTTATTTGGGGTAGAACATATCCATTACGTATCGTTCCTGCCGAAATCCATCACCACGGCAATTGGCATGGGAGTCAGTGAGGAAGCGGGCGGCATCGTGACGATCACGGTGGTCTGCATCATCATTACCGGTATTTTCGGAAATATCATTGCAGAAATGTTGTTTAAGGTATTGAAAATCCGGGAACCGATCGCAAAGGGACTGGCACTTGGTACCTCAGCACATGCCATTGGTACTTCAAAGGCACTGGAACTTGGTGAAGTAGAGGGAGCCATGAGCAGTCTTTCCATCGCCGTAGCCGGACTGATGACAGTCATTGTGGTTCCGCTGGTGTCGGGACTGATCTGAAAAGCTGCTGCCAAAACTGTATCATACGGGATTTTCAGTTCAGAAAATCCCTGCCTGTGAGCAGTAATCATTCATGTACACATTCATGTACAGATCTGGTTTTCGACTTGACAGAATTCCAGAAAATTTTTATACTGAACTTGTATTAGGCAATGCCTTGATCCACGTCTGTTAGGGAAAAACTCCCTGACAGACGTTTTTTTTTATATGATAGGAAATTGCGTCCTATCATATAAAAATGCTCCGCGAGGAAGCGCACTCGGCGCAAAGGTAGATGGTTGCTGAAGCAACCGCGCCTCGGCGCGAGAATGTGCCAAGGCACATTCTTTTTTGTTTCATAGAAAATTGCGTCTTTGAGTGGGCAGGGCTGGGTACATTTTATGAAGTTTGAGAGGATTGACAGGAAAAGGAGAACAAAAAACGATGGAAACAAAGGAAAAAAACTGGAAAAATCCATGCCAGAAGGCAGCATGCTGCGGTTCACGCGTTGCGCAAACAGCAACAGCAGCTTCCCTTGCTATTGTAATTCTGGGGAATGTTTTGTACGCGCTGACGGTCAAAGCTTTTTTGATGCCGGCGGGACTGCTTACCGGAGGAACAACGGGAATTGGTCTGGCATTGAACCGCGCATTTGGTATACCGGTGTCTGCGTTTGTATTGGTGTTTAATGTAGTGATGCTCCTTGTCGGCTGGAGTGTTCTTGGAAGAAAATTTGCACTGACGACGGTTGTGAGTACCTTTGTATATCCCATTGCGCTGGGCTTTTTTGAACAGATACTGGGAAGTACGATCCTGACGCAGGATCTGTTTTTGAGCACGGTATTTTCCGGACTTGGGATTGGGGCTTCTCTTGGAATTGTGATCCGGGCGGGTGCATCGACGGGAGGAATGGACATTCCGCCGCTTGTGCTCCATCATTATTTTCAGATTCCGGTTTCTGTTTCCATGTATGTCTTTGATTTTTGCATTCTTCTGGTCCAGGCGGTTGGAAATCCACCGGAAAACGTATTGTATGGACTGATTCTGGTCATGGTTTATACCCTGGTACTGGATAAGCTGATGTTATTGGGAACGACGCGCACAGAAGTGCGGATTGTCAGTGAACACAGTCAGAAAATCCGGGAAGCTATCCTGGCGGAAATGGACCGCGGCGTTACGATGCTTTCCGGAGAAACCGGCTACCTGAAACACCAAACGCAGATGATCTTCAGTGTCATCTCAAACCGGGAACTTCCGGAACTGGAAAAGCTGGTCCATCGCATCGATCCGGAATGTTTTATGGTGGTAAACCGGGTCAGCGAGGTGAGCGGACGTGGCTTTTCCATGAAAAAACGATATCGGTAGCAGCTGAAAAGAAAGAGAAAAACAAATATAATGTCGTGCTTTTCCGGTTGAAAGGGGTTTGGGGATATGGTATATTTAAATGAAGTATAAAAAAGAATAGCAATGCGCTATGCATACACTTAAGGAGGAAGCCATGATTCAGAAGCTGATTGAAAAAATTCAGAAGACAAAGGCACCGATCTGTGTGGGATTGGACCCGATGTTAAACTACATTCCGGAGCACATTTTAAAGAAGTCCTTCGGAGAATTCGGGGAGACGTTGGAAGGCGCTGCAGACGCCATCTGGAATTTTAACAAGGAGATCGTGGATCACACCTGGGATCTGATCCCGTCCGTGAAACCGCAGATTGCTATGTACGAGCAGTTCGGCATCGAGGGACTGAACGTGTATGACAAGACCGTAAAGTATTGCCAGGAAAAAGGTCTTGTAGTGATCGGTGACGCAAAGCGCGGTGATATTGGTTCTACTTCCGCAGCCTACGCGACTGCACATCTGGGCAAGGTGAAGGTTGGAAACAGCATCTGTTCCGCATTCAACACCGATTTCCTTACGGTAAACCCGTATCTGGGAACTGACGGCGTAAAACCGTTTGTCGATGTCTGCAATTCCGATGACAAGGGAATTTTTGTTCTGGTAAAGACTTCCAACCCATCCAGCGGCGAGTTCCAGGACAGACTCATTGACGGCAAGCCGCTTTATGAGCATGTGGCTGCAAAGGTCGTTGAGTGGGGCGAGATGTCCATGGACGGTAACTACAGCAATGTCGGTGCAGTAGTCGGCGCAACCTATCCGGAGATGAGCGCAGTGCTCAGAAAGCTTATGCCGAAGACCTACTTCCTGGTTCCGGGCTATGGCGCTCAGGGCGGCACCGCAAAAGATTTAAGACACTGCTTCAATGAAGACGGACTTGGTGCAGTCGTAAACTCCTCCCGTGGTATTATTGCGGCATACCGCCAGGAGAAATACGCAAAGTTTGGCGCAGAGCATTTCGCAGAGGCATCCAGACAGGCTGTTATCGATATGGTTGCTGATATCAACAGCGTACTGTAGGTGCGGCAGGAGGAATGCTTTCTGCGTGGATGATCTGGACTGTAACAGAGATTTTGGGGCAGAAAGCTTTCTGAAAAGCAGAATGAGATTTTGCGAGAACAGAGGAGTAGGGGAAAATGGAAACAATTCAGAAAGAAAAGGTAAAGCTGACGGCTAAGGTGGTCAGCCAGGAAGCTTTGACGGATGATATCTGCAGCATGTGGATCCAGGCAGAGAAAATCGCGAAAGCGGCAAAGCCGGGGCAGTTTATCTCTGTATACACGAAAGACAAAAGTAAGGTGCTTCCGCGTCCGATCAGTCTTTGTGAGATCGATAAGGAGCAGGGCAGACTGCGCATCGTGTACCGCGTGGTAGGGGCCGGAACCAAAGAGTTTTCTGCATACCAGGCAGGGGACGACATCGAGATCATGGGACCGCTCGGAAATGGTTTCCCGTTAAAGGAGAAAAAGGCATTTCTCATCGGCGGTGGTATCGGAATCCCGCCTATGCTGGAGCTGGCAAAGAACTTAAACTGCGAAAAGCAGATGGTGCTTGGCTACCGCGATGTGTTATTCTTAAACGAGGAATTTGAACAGTACGGTAAGGTTTATGTGGCAACCGAAGATGGCAGCGCCGGAACAAAGGGCAACGTCATCGATGCCATCAAGGCAAACGGACTGAATGCAGATGTGATCTATGCCTGCGGACCGACTCCGATGCTGCGTGCACTGAAGGCGTATGCGGAAGAGAACGGCATCGAGTGCTGGCTCTCCTTAGAGGAGAAGATGGCCTGCGGAATCGGTGCATGTCTCGCCTGCGTCTGCAAGTCCAAAGAGGTAGACGATCATTCCCACGTACACAATAAGCGTATCTGCAAGGACGGTCCGGTCTTTGCTGCTGAGGAGGTGGAGCTGTAATGAATACCAAAGTAAATCTTGCCGGTGTGGAATTGAAAAATCCGGTCATGACAGCATCCGGAACCTTCGGAAGCGGAGCAGAGTACAGTGAATTTGTTGATTTAAGCCGCCTTGGCGCAGTTGTGACCAAGGGTGTGGCGAATGTGCCGTGGCCGGGTAACCCGACCCCGCGTATCGCAGAGGTTTACGGCGGCATGCTGAATGCGATCGGTCTGCAGAATCCGGGCATCGATGTATTCGTAAAGCGTGATATCCCGTTTTTAAAGCAGTACGACACAAAGATCATCGTGAATGTCTGCGGAAAGACCACGGAAGATTATATTGAAGTCGTAGAACGTCTGGGCGATGAGCCGGTAGATCTTTTAGAGATCAACATTTCCTGTCCGAACGTAAAGGAAGGCGGCATCGCATTCGGACAGGATCCGAAGGCAGTGGAAGCCATCACCAGAGAAGTGAAGAAGCACGCGAAGCAGCCGGTTATCATGAAGCTGAGTCCAAACGTAACAGACATTACCGTTATGGCGAAGGCAGCAGAGGCAGGTGGTGCCGATGTGCTCTCCCTTATCAACACCCTGACCGGTATGAAGATCGATATCAACCGCAGGGCATTTGCAATCGCCAACAAGACCGGCGGTATGTCCGGCCCGGCAGTCAAGCCGGTGGCCGTGCGCATGGTTTACCAGGTAGCGAATGCGGTAAGTCTGCCGATCATCGGCATGGGCGGCATCGCGACGGCAGAGGATGCGCTGGAGTTTATCATGGCTGGCGCGACTGCAGTTTCCGTGGGAACTGCAAACTTCTATAATCCGTACGCAACGGTAGAGATCGCAGAAGGCATCGAAGCCTTTATGAAGAAACAGAATGTAGAAGACATCCGGGAACTGATCGGATGTGTGAAATAGAACAGATCCAGAATCCCAGTGGATGGCTGGAATGAGAAAAACATCCGCCGGAAAGAATCAGCTATGAAAAAGATTCTGCCGGAAAGGGCGGAACAAAAGGAGAATATCATGGAAGATTACAAGAAAGAATTTATTGAATTTATGATCGACTGCGAAGTGCTGAAATTTGGTGATTTCGTAACCAAGTCCGGCCGCAAGACCCCGTTCTTTGTCAATACCGGTTTCTACCGCACCGGCGCACAGCTGCGCCGCCTGGGTCAGTATTATGCACAGGCAATCAAGGATACCTTCGGAACCGATTTTGATGTTCTGTTCGGACCGGCTTACAAGGGTATTCCGCTGACCGTTGCAGCGACCATGTCCATCAGCGAGCTGTATGATGCAGACATCCGTTACTGCTCCAACCGGAAAGAAGTAAAGGATCACGGCGATAAGGGCATCCTGCTCGGCAGCCCGATCAAAGATGGCGACAAGGTTGTGATCATCGAAGACGTAACCACTGCCGGTACCTCCATCGAGGAGACTCTGCCGATCATCAAGGCACAGGGCGATGTCGATGTGCTTGGTCTGGTTGTTTCCGTAGACCGTATGGAGCGCGGAAAGGGAACCAAGTCTGCATTGAAGGAAATCGAAGAGAAGTACGGCTTCAAGACCACCGCGATTGTAACCATGGCAGATGTTGTAGAGCATCTCTACAACAAGCCTTACAAGGGAAAAGTCATCATCGACGATACCTTAAAGGCAGCAATCGATGCTTACTATGAGCAGTATGGTGCAGAGTAAGGAGTCATATTATGGAAAAGGTGTATAAGACAATGCAGCGCACCGGCGCCTGCAGCATTGCAGTGGGAATCATCATGCTCGTGACCGGCGTGACCGTGGGCATTATGTCCATTGTCTGCGGCGGACTGCTGTTAAAGCGCAAGGGCGAGATCACATTTTAATATTCAAAAAGATACAGGGGGCGGCAGTTTCTGCAACAGGTTTCGGGCGGAGACTGCCCCTTTGCTTGCAGGGTACCATGTGGAATAAAAAGTTTACCTGTGGTCATTGTGCAAAAAGGAAGTGCTTAGAGCGTTTCCGGTGAATTTGGCATTTGGAAATAAAAAGGAGTTTTACTAGAATTATGATCAGAAATACGACCAGGAATCAGAAGCTGGGATGGGTGCTTTTCATCGCTTACATGGCCTTGCTGGTTTATTTTATGTTTTTTGCGGAGTCCTTTGGACGCAATCCGGAGCAGCGCGATTATGCGTATAATCTGGAGCTGTTCAAGGAAATCAAGCGCTTTTATAAATATCGAAAACAACTGGGAATGGAAGCATTCCTTTTAAATATTGTAGGTAACGTAGTAGGATTTATGCCGTGTGGATTTTTTCTGCCGATCATCAGCCGCAGAAGCAAAAAGTGGTACAATACGATTTTATTCGGTTTCTGTTTAAGCCTCTGCATCGAGACAACGCAGTTGATCTTCAAAGTCGGAAGTTTCGATGTGGATGATCTGTTTTTAAACACACTCGGCGGTGCACTGGGCTTTTTAAGTCACTGGACGATTCAGAAGATTCGGATAAAAAGGAGAAGACGCCGATGAAAAAGCCGATGAAAAATAGAAAAAAACGCATATCCTATATCCGGAAACCAATTCCAAAGCAGAGCTTTTTCTGTCTTGGATTTGCGGCGATCGGTCTGTTTTGTTTTTGCTTTAGTCTGGGACGCAGTATCGTAAACCAGGGGAGTGGCGGTCCGGATGTGGCAGCCTGGGCACTGACCAGCCTGTTGTTTTCCGTGGAGTCTGTTATCTGTGGAGTGAAAACGTTAAAGATGAAGGAAATCAACGATATCCTGGCCCGGATCGGAATCATCGCAGGCGGGATTTTATTGTTTTGCTGGCTGGGAATGCTGGTGATTGGAATCGTAACGATCCTATGATACGATTGAGGCAGCAGATTTTATCCGTCTGGAATGGAAAGGACCGGCAAAATTCTATTGCTGTTTGCGCAGTGCAGGAACAGCAGCGAAATATTTCATGGGGCTGAAAGTAAAAAGTCTCAGGAAAGGACAATGAATTTATGGTAAAATATCAGGAATTATGGAACGAAGAAAATACAAATATAACAGAGCGCTATGACCTGGTCATGGAGCGGATTCTGGAGATCCCGGCAGAAAACCGGGTGGCAGAGCCGTACCGTGCTTACTTTAACCAGATGGCAGCATTTACAGCCCAGATCGAAGAACTGGCAAGAATGCAGCTTCGCGAGGATCTCGACAGCCTGAGTTTTCCGGAGCTTCAGAAGATGAATCATAATCTCTATGCGGATATTCTTCCAGAGCATTATGAGGAAAGCTATGCGGATCCGGCATTTGCCGTGCGGATGCTGGGGGCAGACTTGGGCCCGCTTTTATCTGCATTTTATGCACAGTTCCGGGCTGCGATCGTCTTTGCGTATGAATGCAGAATGACGGATATCACGATTTTATGTGAAACTCTCATTGAGATTTATAACATGTTTGAAGATGGAATCCCGCAGGCGCGTCAGGTGCGGGATGTGCTGTACTGGTTTTTCAGCGACTATACCGATGTTACGCTGACCTACCGAATCCGTGAGCAGCTGGACCCGGATTTAAGCTTTGCGAAGGACATCATCATGGAGTCAGACTTAAATGATCTGCGTTATCTGTACCGCTTTGGTGAGTATATTTCTGATTCTGAGCTGCAGATCGCTTCGTATCTGAATTCCCTGCCGGAGGAGACCATCGAGAAGATGGCATCGACCTACACAGAAGGATACCGCAAGGGCTTTGAGGTGATGGGGCGTGACCTTTCTAAGAAAAAGACCGTTTCCATCCGCTATGAGCTGGGCTTTGAGCGCATGATCCGCGCTGCGATCCGCCAGTTTGAGGAGATGGGACTGGAAGTGATTCTTTATCGTGCGGCAGTCTGGTCCGTGACCATGAGTCCGAACCGTAAGATTGGTTACCATGGCACCTCTGCTAATATGCAGTTTGACTACGATCACCGCTACGATCAGGCTATTTATCTGGATAAGGCCTTTAAGGAGCGTAAGCTTGCCGTACTGCGCACCGCATATGAGAATTGCAAAGCAAAAGCAGCAGCGTATGCAGGACCGGCTGTAGTGGAGACTTTTGGTGAGGATGGTTTTGAGCCGAAGAACAAGCCAGAGGTCTATGCTTTGAGTGAAAAACAGGAAGAGCTGCAGATCGCTTATTCCAACGAGGCGATGCCGGTCGTGAACCAGTACATTCCGGGAGATGAGACCAGCTTCACCATCATCGCGTTCCCGGTTCCGGCGATCGGAACGGATTTTGCGGAGATCTTCCATGAGACGATTCGCATCAATACGCTGGATTACGAGGAGTACAAAAAGATCCAGCAGAATCTGGTGGATGTACTGGATCAGGCAGAGTATGTGACGGTAACGGGAAATGCAGAGACCGGCAATGAGACCCATATGAAGATTTCCCTGCATACCCTGACCGACCCGGCAAAGCAGACAAACTTTGAGAATTGTGTAGCCGATGTGAATATTCCGGTGGGAGAGGTTTTCACTTCCCCGGTATTAGCTGGAACAGAAGGTCTGCTTCATGTGAGCCAGGTCTACATTGGTGACTTCCAGTTTAAAAACTTCCGCATGGAATTCAAGAACGGAAAAATCACCGATTATTCCTGCGATAACTTCGCAGACCCGGAAGAGGGCAAAAAGCTGATCCGCCAGCAGATCTTAAAGAATCACGATACCCTTCCAATGGGCGAGTTCGCGATCGGAACCAATACCACGGCATATGCAGTGGCAAAGAAATACAATATTATGGATAAGTTCCCGATCCTGATCGCGGAGAAGACCGGACCGCATTTTGCGGTAGGAGATACCTGCTATAGCTGGAGCGAGGATTCTGCGGTATACAATCCGGATGGAAAAGAGATCATTGCCCGGGATAACGAAATCTCCCTGCTGCGCAAGGAAGATGTATCCAAGGCTTACTTTGGCTGTCATACCGATATCACGATCCCGTATTCTGAGCTGGGCGACATCACGGTAGTCTGCAGCGATGGACGGAAGCTTCCGGTGATCCGAAACGGACGGTTTGTTGTAACGGGAACGGAAAAACTGAATGAAGAGCTGAACGCAAATGTGTAAAAATGCTATGTACTGAAAAAATAGCATTATTTGAGACCGGCTGTTGTGGGTGTGGAGCCTGCAGCAGTCGGTTTTGCATTTATGTGGCAGCGAATCTGGTGCAAAAGGAATAAATTATAAAAACATCAATTTTTCTATATTGACTGCGTATGGAAAATACAGTATTATATTATAAGTAGTGATTCAAACAAGATATGTATTTATTAATTATAATAATAAATTGAAAAAGGAGAACTTACAATGGCGAAAGTAGGAATTGTAATGGGCAGTGATTCAGATATGCCGATCATGGCGAAGGCGGCAGAAATCCTGGATAAGTTCGGAATTGATTATGAGATGACGATCATTTCCGCACACCGCGAGCCGGACATCTTTTTTGAGTGGGCGAAGAGCGCAGAGGAAAAGGGAATCAAGGTGATCATTGCAGGTGCCGGAAAAGCAGCACATCTGCCGGGGATGTGTGCAGCACTGTTCCCGATGCCGGTTGTAGGTATTCCTATGAAAACCTCCGACCTCGGCGGTGTGGACTCCCTGTATTCGATCGTACAGATGCCGTCCGGAATCCCGGTAGCGACCGTAGCGATTAACGGTGGAGCCAATGCCGGCATTCTGGCAGCAAAGATCCTGGCAACTTCTGACGCAGAGCTTCTTCAGAAGCTGAAAAACTACAGTGAGGATATGAAGAATGATGTCGTGAAGAAGGCAGACAAGTTAGAGAGCATTGGATACAAAGAGTATCTGGCACAGATGAAGTAAAACCGTTACTGTTCACAAGGGTGTCCAACAACAGGATTTTGCCGATGCTTCACATTTCAGATTGGCAAAGTCCGTTATCAGAACGATACAACCACAAAACCCATACGATATGGAGGAAAAGAAGATGGATTACAAGAAAGCCGGAGTTGACATTGAAGCAGGATACAAGTCTGTAGAGCTGATGAAAGAGCATGTAAAAAAGACCATGCGTGAGGAAGTGTTAGGCGGTCTGGGCGGTTTTTCCGGCGCATTCTCCCTGGCAAAGATCAAAAACATGGAGGAGCCGGTGCTCTTATCCGGAACCGATGGCTGCGGTACCAAGGTAAAGTTGGCGATCATCATGGACAAGCATGACACCATCGGTATCGATGCCGTGGCTATGTGCGTGAATGACATTGCCTGCGCAGGCGGCGAGCCGTTATTCTTCCTGGACTATATTGCCTGCGGCAAGAACTATCCGGAGAAGATCGCGGATATCGTAAAGGGTGTTGCAGAGGGCTGCCTGCAGTCTGAGGCTGCACTGATCGGCGGCGAGACCGCAGAGCATCCGGGACTGATGCCGGAGGAGGACTACGATCTGGCTGGTTTTGCAGTTGGTGTCTGCGATAAGAAAGAGATGATCACCGGCGAGCACTTAAAGGCTGGCGATGTGCTGATCGGCATGGCATCCACCGGCGTTCATTCCAACGGTTTCTCCCTGGTGCGCAAGGTATTTGAGAAGGAGCTGACCAAAGAAGGACTGAATACATATTACGATTCTCTCGGAAAGACTCTGGGTGAGGCTCTTCTGGCACCGACCCGCATCTATGTAAAGGCATTAAAGAGCGTCAAGAACGCAGGCGTGACCGTAAGGGCCTGCAGCCACATTACCGGCGGCGGATTTTATGAGAACGTTCCGCGTATGTTAAAAGAAGGAACCCGCGCAGTCATCAGGAAAGACAGCTATGAGGTACCGGCCATCTTCAAGATGCTGGCAGACAAGGGCGAGATCGAAGAAACCATGATGTACAACACCTTCAACATGGGTATCGGTATGATCGTGGCAGTGGATCCGGCTGACGTGGAGAAGACCATGGAAGCAATTAAGGCAACCGGAGATGTACCGTATGTGATCGGTTCCATTGAGGAAGGCGAAAAGGGAGTGACTTTATGTTAAGAGTCGGTGTAATGGTGTCTGGCGGCGGCACCAACTTACAGGCAATCCTGGATGCAGTGGATGCAGGAACGATCACCAATGCCGAGATCGCAGTGGTCATCAGCAACAATCCGGGCGCTTATGCGCTGGAGCGCGCAAAGAAGCATGGTGTGGAAGCCCTGTGCATCTCCCCGAAGGACTATGAGAGCCGGGAAGCATTTAACGAGGCATTTCTGGCGAAGGTAGATGAGTATCATCTGGACCTGATCGTGCTGGCTGGTTTCCTGGTAAAGATCCCGGCTGCGATGATCGAAAAATATGAGCATAAGATCATCAATATCCATCCGTCTCTGATCCCGTCCTTCTGCGGCGTTGGTTATTACGGCCTGAAGGTACATGAGGCAGCACTGGCACGCGGTGTAAAAGTGACGGGCGCGACCGTTCATTTTGTGGACAGTGGTATGGATACCGGCCCGATCATCCTGCAGAAGGCAGTCGAGGTGCAGGACGGCGATACGCCGGAGGTATTGCAGCGCAGAGTCATGGAGCAGGCAGAGTGGAAGCTACTGCCGCAGGCCATTGACCTGATCGCAAACGGAAAGATAAAATAAAAACGAACGATAAGGGCAGACCGGTGGGATTCCGGTCTGTCTGCGGTTTGCCTGGCGATGAGAACGCATAGAGAAAAAGAGTTGTTGTTTACGCAAAATGCAGGCAATGACCAGGAACGGTAAAAGGAGGAATATGCAAATGAAGATTTTGATCGTAGGGGGCGGCGGAAGAGAGCACGCCATCGCATGGAAGCTGGCAAAGAGCCCGAAGGTTGAGAAATTGTATTGTGCACCGGGCAATGCAGGCATTGCCGAGGTGGCAGAGTGTGTCAATATCGGTGTCATGGAGTTTGACAAGCTGGTGGCATTTGCAAAAGAGCATGCCATCGATCTGACCGTGGTAGCGCCGGATGATCCGCTGGCAGCAGGTGCAGTCGATGCGTTCGAGGCAGCAGGCCTGCGTGCATTTGGCCCGAGGGCTAACGCAGCGATCCTGGAAGGCTCCAAGGCATTCTCTAAAGACCTGATGAAAAAATACGGCATTCCGACCGCAGCTTATGAAACCTTCAATGACCCGGAAAAAGCACTCGCTTATCTGGAGACTGCAAAGATGCCGATCGTATTAAAGGCAGACGGCCTGGCACTGGGCAAGGGCGTTCTCATCTGCAAGGACTTAGAAGAAGCGAAAGCAGGTGTCAAGACCCTGATGATGGACAAGCAGTTCGGTTCCGCAGGTGATGAGATCGTCATCGAGGAATTTATGACCGGCCGTGAAGTATCTGTTTTATCCTTCGTAGACGGAAAGACCATCAAGATCATGACCTCTGCACAGGACCACAAGCGTGCTAAGGATGGCGACCAGGGACTGAACACCGGCGGCATGGGAACCTTCTCCCCGAGCCCCTTCTATACTCCGGAGGTCGATGCATTCTGCAAAGAGCATATTTACCAGAAAACGGTCGATGCCATGGCAGCAGAGGGCAGAGAATTTAAGGGAATCATCTTCTTTGGCCTGATGCTGACTGCAGACGGTCCGAAGGTACTCGAATACAACGCCCGTTTCGGTGACCCGGAGACCCAGGTCGTACTTCCGCGCATGAAGAATGACCTGGTCGACCTGTTTGAAGCCTGCATCGACGGCACTCTGGACCAGATCAACCTGGAGTTCGAGGATAACGCTGCAGTCTGCGTAGTCCTGGCATCCAACGGCTACCCGGAACACTACGAAAAAGGCTTTGAGATCCGCGGCTTAGAGAACTTCAAAGACAAAGACGGCTACTATGTCTTCCATGCAGGCAGCAAGTTCGATGAGCAGGAACGTGTTGTAACCAACGGCGGACGCGTACTCGGCGTGACCGCAACCGGAAGCAACTTAAAAGAAGCCCGGGCCAATGCGTACAAGGCAACCGAGTGGATTGATTTTGATAATAAGTATATGAGACATGATATTGGAAAGGCAATTGATGAAGTGTGACTCGACGCTGACTATGGTGTCAATTATTATTCCAATCGGAAATAAGCTATGATAACGGAAACAGGATGACGCAAAATGGGCTGTTTTTATTATTAAAAAGGAAATAGAGGTTCGAAATTCAGTACTTTTAGCTAGTTCATTTTATTCAAGGTGGATAAAATGAAATTCCTGTACCGTGTGGCCAGGTGCATTTAGTGTTTCGTTTTGTTCCATAAGTGTACTACTTATAAAGAATTATTTGTTGTTCTTTAGAACAATATTTGCAAACGAAACGGAAAGGAAAAGCTCCTGTGGCTTGGAGACAAGACAAAGACGCTGAACTACGCACCGAAGTCTGATGAAATGGTACTGACGGTACATCGCTGGTTTGCAAATAAAAGCTGCCCCGGCAACTGGCTCTATGCAAGGCTCGGCGAACTGGCGGCGAAGGTTACAGCCAATCTTGGCGACAGCACTGTTACACCATCTGATCCGGCAGCGAGACTTTATCGTGTGCGTAAGTCCTGGGCAGATGCAAAAACGCAGAAAGGTGCGTTCAAGAGCCCGGATAATGCTAAGAAATGTGCCGACAATAACAATGGTTATGCCGTTTTTTGATGCAAACGGCAAGCAGGTCTATCCGACTGCCACAGCAAAGAAATCCGTAGATGCTATTGCTCGTGAAGTGATTCAGGGTAAATGGGGCAACGGAGCAGAGAGAAAGCAGAAGCTGACAGCGGCAGGCTATGATTATTCCGCAGTGCAGAAGCGTGTCAATGAACTGCTCAGATAACTGAATAACCACACAGCAGTAATGCCCATCGAGGAGTCAGTTCCTTGGTGGGCATTATTTTTTTGCAATTTTGAGAAGTTAATTTTGAGAAGTTAAAGATTGACTGTGACTTCTACGAAAGATATACTATATTTGTGATTTTATAGGTATCAGGAATCTCATACAAAGGAGATATTAAAAACACATATGAAAGATAATGTAGCAAAGGTGATCTATCGGCTGTTGCTTGTGATTACCGTAATTGTAACTGCCATTATTGTGGGCTTTACAATTGTTCAAATGGGTGTTTTTTCACCAGAACCGAAAGTAGAAGTAACGGCCAAGTATACAGGTAAAGATGTCCCAGAGTTGCGAATCGCCACGGACTATGATTTTTGCCCAAACACATATATCAACAGCAAGGGCGAATTGTCCGGGCTATATATTGAAATTATGACAGAGCTTGCGAATCAACTGGAAATGAAACCAGTGTTTCTGACAGACAATTGGCTTGGCTGTAGAGCGAAATTGGAAAGCGGAGAGGCAGATGTCCTTCTTGGGCTGGAAATATTCTCCAACATGAAAGGGACGCTGCATACGATTCCAATGGCATCAGATGAATTGTGTATGTTTGGCAAACAAAAGGCACTAAGTGCTGCTGCGCTTTCTGGTAAACGGGTTTCCATTATGGCACGCTCCGTAATCATAGGACTTTTTGATTTGCAATGTGAATATGTGGAGTACAATACAAACACGGAAATCCTTCAGGCTGTGGAAAACGGAGAGGTTGATTTTGCCATCTGCCATAGTGCAGTCGGAGAAAAAATCATTGAAAACAGCAATCTGGATTTGGTAAGGGGCGCATCCATTATGAAGAGCTTTCCGTCAATCGCCGTAAAGGATACCAATCCGGAACTGCAGGAGAAGCTGAATACAGCCCTGCAGGCCATGGCTGAGGATGGAACACTGTACAAGCTGAAAACGAAATGGATTATCGATTTCACACGAAATCACACTCTCGATTATGTCTTGGAGAATAATCAGGCGTTCTATATTATTTCAGTCATGTCAGTTATTCTGCTTTTGATTATCTCCGCAGTGTTTCGGATGTATGCAAGCAGTCAGGAGCGGCATATTAAAGAACTCCTGGTTTACCAGAAGAATCTGGAAGATTCTAACGTAAAGGCAGAGCGCGCCAATCGTGCAAAGTCTGAATTTCTTTCCCATATGTCTCATGATGTTCGAACACCGTTAAATGGAATCGTGGGAATGTCAGGGATCATTCGAAAGAATATTACGAATCCACAGCGTATTAAGGAATGTTTGGATAATATAGATATTGCATCCGGTCATCTTCAGTCCATGCTCAGTGATGTTCTGGATATGAGCAAACTGGAAAGCAGAGAAATTGAATTGGAGCATGTTGCTTTTTCTCTGGACGAGGAGTTAGAGAATGTGCAGGCAATTGTGATAGGTAAGCTGCAGGAGGGAAACATAGATTTAATCATCCAGGATGACCAGGTTCAGCATCGCTTCCTCATCGGAAGTGTGATGCATTTTCGCAGAATACTGCTCAATCTCCTCAGCAATGCAATCAAATATTCGAAAGAGAACGGACATGTACAGACAATCGTTTCGGAAATAGATGGAAACAGCGAAAATAGTACTGTTTTAGAGATAAAGGTGCAGGACGATGGTATCGGAATGAGTCGGGACTTTATCGAGAATAACCTGTATAAACCTTTTACGCAGGAACATAAAACAGCACGCACAAAGTATAAGGGAACCGGTCTTGGAATGGCAATTGTCCATGAACTTGTAGATGCAATGCAAGGCACCATTCAGGTGGATAGTGTTCTGGGGAAGGGGACAACCTTTACGGTTACGTTGCCGTTTGAAATTGGTGTTTCACCGAAGGGGCAGGAAGAAAAAGATGATAAGAGCGGAGATCTTCAGGGGATGCACTTGCTTGTGGTGGAAGATAATGATCTGAACCGTGAAATTACACAGTGCGTCTTAGAAGAGGCCGGGGCAGAAGTCGAGACTGCAGCAGACGGAAAGCAGGCAGTGGAAATCTTCAGCAGCGCAAGAGAGAGCTACTATGATGTAATCCTTATGGATATCATGATGCCAGTTATGGATGGTATAGAGGCCACCAGAACGATTCGCAGTCTGGCCAGAAAGGATGCACAGAACATTCCCATCATTGCTGTTACAGCAAATGCCTTCACGGAGGACAGAAAGAAAACGGAGGAAGCAGGCATGAACGGGCATATTTCCAAGCCGATTGATGAGAAAAAACTGCTGGGTGTAGTGGCGAATTACAAAAAAGCGTAAGTGCATTTTATGAAGATGGTCATATCGTGACAAAAAACTTAACAGGCTGAATAACTGGTATAGAAGCAATGCCCATTGAGGAGTCAAATCCTTGGTGGGCATTATTTTTTTGCCTTTCGGTTCTTAAAGCGTGACCTTTTGTTCTTTCCCAGTAGAGGACAGACAACTCGATATGCACCCTTGGAACGGAGGTCACAGTAAGTGGAACCAGTCAACGGTGCGGAGTATTCTTACTAGTGAAAAATACAAGGGCGATGCTCTGCTGCAGAAGTCCTACACAGTAGATTTTCTGACGAAGAAGACGAAAACTAATGAAGGCGAAGTGCCGCAGTATTATGTAGAAAATAACCATGAGGCAATTATTGATCCGCAGATTTTTGAATTGGTACAGGCTGAAATTGCAAAGCGAAATAAAGGGAAAGAACGCTACAGCGGAGTCAGCATTTTCTCTACCAAGGTGCAGTGTGCGGAATGCGGCGGCTGGTATGGTTCCAAGGTGTGGCATTCCAATGACAAGTATCGCCGCATCATCTACCAGTGCAATAATAAATTCCGAAACAAGACAGGCTGCTCCACTCCGCACCTGACGGAGTACGAAATCAAAGAATATTTTATAAAAGCACTGAACCGGCTGATTACCGAGAAGGACGAGATCATTGCCAACACAGAAATGATACGAAAGATGCTTTGCGATAATTCTGAACTGGAAGCCAAGCGTGATGCCCTGCAGGAGGAAATCGCTGTGACGGTTGAACTTACGCAGAATGCGGTAGCAGAGAACGCACGAGTGGTGAAGTTGCTTTTATCATGCAGCTTGGAGGACTTTTGGAAGAACTTACAGTTGCGAAGGCAAGAGCCGGTATTGAGAAACTGGTACATCTCACACCGCAGACTGCACGTGTGATTGCAGATGGAAAGGAATCTGTAATATCTGCACAGGAAGTAAAGCTTCATGATGTACTGAAGGTGTTGCCGGGCGAAACGGTTCCGGTGGATGGAATGATTATTTCCGGGCAGACATCTGTCAATCAGGACGTTATGACAGGAGAATCACTTCCGGTTGATAAGACGGTAGGTGATGAGGTTTCTTCCGGTACAGTAAATCAGTGTGGTGCTTTTGAGATGCTTGCAACAAAAGTTGGTGAAGATAGTTCCATACAGAGAATGATACGCCTTGTTCAGTCAGCAGATGCAGGAAAAGCAAAGATTGTGGGGATCGCTGACCGATGGGCGACATGGATTGTCGTGATTGCTCTCAGCGCAGCTGTGCTTACATGGCTTATCACAGGAAAAATCATACGTGCAGTGACAATTCTGGTTGTTTTCTGTCCTTGTGCTCTTGTACTGGCTACCCCTACTGCAATTATGGCTGCAATCTGTGCTGCAGCGGAAGCTTCATCGGAGCATCCACTGGGAAAAGCAATTGTCAGATGCTTCACAAGCGAATACTCTTCAAAAATTCCGGAAGCTTCGGATTTTAAGATGATACCGGGCAGAGGTGTGTCGGCAAAAGTGGAAGGTTATCGTTTGCTTGCAGGAAACAAAGCTATGCTAACTGAAAATAATATAACCATTTCACCGAAAATGATAACGCAGGCAGAAGAATATATTAATCAGGGCTGTACGGTTATTTATCTGGCTTTAGACGGTATTTATACCGGTTGTATTGTGCTGTCTGATACAATACGAAGTGAAAGTGCAGGCACAATAAAGGCATTAACAGCATTAAATGTACAGCCGGTACTTCTTACCGGTGATAATGAAAAAGCTGCTGCGGCCATTGCCGACCAGCTTGGTATCTTTGAGGTTCATGCAAACTGTCTTCCAGAGGATAAATTAAAATACATAAATGAATATCAGAACAGGCAGGAAGCTGTCTGTATGATCGGGGATGAAATCAATGATGCACCAGCCTTAAAAGCAGCTGACGTCGGTATTGCTATGGGCGGTGTCGGAAGTGACATTGCTGTGGATGCGGCAGATATCGCCCTGGTGGATGATGAGGTAAAGGAATTTCCGCATTTATTGGCACTTTCTAAAAGAATGATGACAACGATAAAAATCAATATGTCATTTTCCATGGGACTGAATTTCATAGCCATCATTCTGGTAATCATGGGCACGCTTGACCCGGTTGTCGGAGCACTGGTGCATAATGCAGGATCTGTCCTTGTAATTACAAATTCAGCGTTGCTGTTAAAATGGAGGAACATGAGATGACGAAAATTGTTGGACAGCTGATTGGATTATTAATTTTTGGATTTGGACCTTATTATCTGATAAAAGAAAAGGTACGTTCCCCATGTTATAATGTTGGTACGAAAGGCAACACTGGGGGGATGGTCATTGTAGCTGTTTTGGAAAATTACTTCTGCTTCTGCAGAAGCAAAAAATCGCGGAAAGAGTATGGCAGACAGAATGTGTAAAGGAAACTATAAGGGTGAAATTATGACGATAAAAGAAAAAGCGGAATGCATTGTAAAAGATATCAAACAAGAGACGGGGACCAGCCCGGTCCAAATTTTTAAGGACATTGCGGAAAAAGATTATATCAGCATGCACGGGCCAGAGCATCATATTCTGGACGGAGCCAGTCTGCTGGTTGCTTATAAAAATGCAGGCGGAGACATCGACATTGACCAGGCTTTGGACAAACTTATGGCAGAGGGACTCCGGATGCCGGGAGCTATGTGCGGATTATGGGGAATCTGTGGTGCCATCACTTCCATCGGTGCTGCGCTTTCTATCATTGATGGGACTGGACCGCTCTCAACCGACGGAACCTGGGGAGATCATATGCAATTTGTATCAAAGGCAATCGGAGAATTAGGCGCGGTAAATGGTCCGCGATGCTGCAAACGTGACGCAATGATCGCATTTAAGAACGGGATTGCGTATGTCAATCAGCATTATGGTGTCACGTTACAATATGAATCTCAGAAATGTGAATTCACCGACCGGAATGAGCAATGTATCAAAGAAAGGTGTCCGTTTTATGAATAAGAAGAAAGTAGCGTTTATCGGCAGACCGTTCGACGATAACTGGGGACTGGAAGATCCGACTGGAAAAAGTGATGCTGAGTTTCAGATTATTATGGAAGAACTCAGGAAGAAAATCCTGGTTCTAATTGATGCGATGAAAGCAACTGCCGGTTGCTTGCTTCCACAAACCCGGTAAGATAAAATGGAATGTGGAAGGAGTGATTGCGCGTGGAAACAAAAAATATTATTTACAAGCTTCGTACCCAGAAAGGAATGTCGCAGGACGAGCTGGCCGGAAAAATTATGGTAACAAGGCAGGCGGTATCGCGCTGGGAAAACGGGGAAACCATTCCGAATACGGAAACCTTAAAACTTTTATCCAGGGAATTTGACGTGTCGATCAATACCCTTTTGGGGGAACCAAGAGAGCTGATCTGCCAGTGCTGCGGGATGCCGCTTTACGATGATTCCGTCATCGGCCGGGACCAGGACGGTGATTTAAATGAGGATTACTGCAAATGGTGTTATGCCGATGGAACCTATACCTACCATAATATGGATGACCTGATCAATGTCTGCGTGAAACATATGGTAAATGAGAATTTTACAGAGGAGCAGGCACGGGCTTATATGAAAGAACTGCTTCCGACGCTGGATTACTGGAAACGATATGAGAAACTCAGTGATCACGGACAGTTTGAGGAATTTAAGAAACAGCTGATCGAGGAAATCAACGACCTGCACATAGAAGGATTGCCGAAAGTCGAAACATTATATGCACTTGTCGGGAAGGATATCAATCTTGCGTATCCGCTTCCAAATGGCAATGCAGTTCCATTTCTGGATGACCAGAAGACGTATCTCGGAAACCAGCTGGAATGTGAATTTGGCGGGGAACGATGTTTTGGAGTTCTTGCAGGAATGGATTTTCTGCTGATAGCTACTTACGAAAAAGACGGAATAAATCCAGAACTGGTATTATACAAAAAGAGATGATCTCATGCTTTTCAGGCATAAAGAGGTGTAGAAACGAAGTATTTGATATATCCTGTATCCCTGTTTATAATGTATGTGCAGAAAAAGATGAAAAAATTCAGGCTGCCAGTGAACAGGAAATGGAAGAAACCATTCACTATGCACTGGAGCGTGGAATCAATTATTTTGATATGGCATCCGCTGAGGCAAAGCCTTTTGTGGCCTATGGACGGGCGCTCAAAGGCAACCGGGATAAGGCATATTTCCAGATCCATTTTGGAGCCAATTATGAAACCGTTACCTATGGCTGGACAACAAACATGGATACCATCAAGCGGTCTGTGGACTGGCAGCTTCTGGATGCGAAAACATCTCCCTTCGGTCAGGCGCTTACGGAGTATCAGTGCCTGCAATATGCCCTGGATAAGACTGGGGTGCTGACAGTTCTGCCAGGGATTCGTGGAAAAGCAGATTTAGACCGGATTCTTGGTTTTCTGGAAGCTAAACATATTTTGCTTGTAATATAAATCACAAGTTGAGCAGCAGAATGCGTAAGTCCGAACTTATCGCGCATTTTTGCTGCTCAATTTTTTTATTGGCAGTGAATCAGAGCCTATGCTTACATGAGATTTTGATTCACTGCTGGGACAACAAGTAAAATAACAGAATCGAGGAGAAAATTATGAGACGTAATTTAGCAGCAAAACTTTTACCAGTGCTTATGGCCTCTGCCCTGATGGCAGGATGCGGTTCAAGTCAGACGACCGCAGCAGAAACAACGACGGTATCCGAAAGCGATACACAAACAGCTGCATCAGAGGAACATACAGCACCGGATGCCGGTGAAAACGGACAGAAGGGTGACCGAGGACAGAAAGGTGACAGGGGACCGCAGGGACAGAATGAAAATGGTGAGAATCACACGGGTGGTGCACGTGTTGGTGACCGGGGTGGTATGAATCAGAAGGTGGTCCTTACAGACGCCCAACAGGAATTGATCGATGCGACGAAAGGAAAATTCGAGCAGGATTCTTATCAGGATGATGAAAATGGTGTATCCTTGGATTATGCCTTATACGTTCCGGCAAAGATCTGGGCACAGCCGGTTGCGGATGTGCTTTCGCTTGTGCTGGCTGCGGTTCTGTATTTCAGGAAGATTGGAAGTATGGTGCGTTCCCGAATAGAAATTTGCCCGACAAAAAATCCTGTATGACAGGAGATTTGATTTTTGGAAGAAAATTACTGCGCTGTTCTCATAATCATGGTAAAATCAGAAGAGAATTGTAATTGAGGGGAATAAAACAATTACAACGAATCAAACATGGAGAGGGAACAGGGTATGACAGATTTTCAAACGATTCTTATGGGAATGGAAATAGCGGGAATTATCGCGTTTTCCATATCAGGTGCCATGATCGCGATCGACGCAGGCGTCGATGTATTTGGGGTGATGTTACTGGGGCTGATCACCGCACTTGGGGGAGGAACTTTGAGGGACACGCTTCTTGGTATGGTGCCATCCGGAAACTTTTACAATTACCCGGAAATCGTATTGTCGGTCATGACAGCCCTTGCGGTATTCTGGATCGCATATACGCACAAGAGCTATTATGACAGTCATGCGGAGCTGCTTGACCGTCTGAACAATGTGGTGGATTCCATCGGTTTAGGTATTTTTTCTGTTTACGGGGTTCAGGCAACTCTGCAGTCCGGGTGTCCGCGCAATTTCTTTCTGGCGATTTTCATGGGAATGATCACCGGGGTCGGCGGCGGAATCATCCGGGATATGATGGTGCAGCGGATGCCCATGGTCATTTCCAAGCACATCTATGCGGTGGCATCGCTTGTGGGAAGTGCCTGCTATTTCTTTTGCGTACTCCATGGGATGCAGCAGAGCGCGGCGGCGTTGCTTGGAGCCGGACTGGTGTTTGGAATCCGTATGCTGGCAACAAAGCTGAAGCTTAATTTGCCGCGGATCCGGTAGAGCGGCTAATAGAGAATAAAAAACAGAAGTTACATTTTCAAATTCGAAAAAAAGAAAATGTGGCTTCTGTTTTTTGTTGAATTGCATATCGAGAAGGTATCAGTGGAGTGTCTGTTGATCATTGAGTGTGTGATTTATATTAAATACGTCCGCAAAAATGTAGACTAAAAATAAATAACGTCCGTAAAAATGTTAAATTAAGCGAAATAACATCCGAAAAAATGTTCTGTTATATGGTTTAACATCCGAAAAAATGTTATTATAGAATAAATCAGAGTGGAAAGTATATGTTGTATATGAGGAGGTTTCTATGGAAAGAGAGTTATTTGCCCGGCTGGAACGGTGGATGAAGAAACGAAATCGAAAACCATTAATCATACAAGGTGCAAGACAGGTTGGAAAAACATGGATCATGAAAGAATTTGGTGCCAGATTCTATGAAAATACAGTCTATATCAATTTTGATAATAACAAAGCAATGAAAGATGTATTTGAATTAGATTTTGACTTAAAACGGATTCTGTCAGCGATTAAAATTGAATATGGAAAAAGCTTTCAGGCAGAAAATACGTTGCTTATTTTTGATGAGATTCAAGAAGCACCGAAGGCATTGGCATCTTTAAAATATTTCTATGAGAATGCACCGCAGTATTCTATTATTGCTGCAGGCTCCCTGCTTGGCGTTGCATTGCATCAGGGAACATCATTTCCGGTTGGAAAAGTGGATTTTTTGAAATTGTCCCCTATGAATTTCAGAGAATTCCTTTTGGCTATTGGAGAAAACGGATTATATGAAACACTAAAGGCACAGGATTATGAATTAATAAATGCCTATGCCGGAAAATATATGGATTTGCTGAAAAAGTATTATTTTGTGGGCGGAATGCCAGAGGTTGTTCAGACTTATATTGATACAGATGACTTGTATGAAGTACGTGAAATACAGGAGAATCTTCTGACATATTATGAAGAAGACTTTAGCAAACATGCACCAAAAGAAGTGGTTCCGCGGATTATGATGGTTTGGAATTCTATTCCATCCCAACTGGCGAAAGAAAACCGAAAGTTCATGTATGGAGCATTACGGGAAGGAGCAAGAGCAAAAGATTTTGAACTTGCAATTCAGTGGTTGGAAGATGCTGGCTTAATCTTAAAAAGCTACAGAGTATCCAAACCGGATATTCCGCTCATCGCTTACATGGAAATGAATAGTTTTAAAATGTTTATGTTCGATGTAGGTCTTTTGGCTGCGAAAGCAGGTTTATCTGCCAGATTGCTGCTGGAAGGAAGCAGGATTTTTGAAGAGTTTAAGAGGGCACTCACAGAACAGTATGTTGCGCAGGAATTCCACGCATCCGGATATCCACTTTATTATTTTGCTACAGAACGTTCAACCGGCGAGATTGATTTTATTTTGCAGGGAGATCTTGATTGTATCCCAATCGAGATAAAAGCAGAACAGAACCTTCGGGCAAAAAGTTTAAAAGCATTTTGCGATAAGTATCACCCCACCACAGCAATCAGAAGCAGTATGGCTAATTATAAGAAAGAAGACTGGCTGATCAATGTGCCGCTTTATATGCTTGCAGAGTATTTGGACAATGTTTTGTGCGGAAAATGAATGACCCGAAAAAATGTGGAAAATAGATAGAATTAGGGACGAAAAAGTGTAAAGAACGGGCGAAAACAGGCCCGAAAAAATGTATGTATTACGGATATAAAACTTTATACAGGAGAACATTTCATGACGACTCATTTACCCGATTCCCAACCGGAATCACAGCCAAACTGGAAACACGGCACCCCGACCGCCATTCAGGTGCGCGGTGCACGGGTGCATAATTTGAAAAATGTTGATGTAGATATTCCCTTACACAAAATCGTGGGGATTGCCGGAGTGTCCGGCTCGGGAAAATCCTCCCTGGCGTTGGGCGTTTTATATGCGGAGGGCTCCAGGCGTTATCTGGAGGCACTTTCGACTTATACCAGACGCCGTATGACACAGGCAGAGAAGGCGCAGGTGGATGATCTGCGTTATGTTCCGGCGGCTCTGGCGCTGCATCAGCGGCCGGGCGTGCCGGGCATGCGCAGCACGTTCGGCACATCGACGGAACTGCTCAATGTGGTTCGTCTGATGTTTTCGCGTCTGTCCAGCCACGTTTGTCCGAATGGACACCGGCTGGAACCGACCATGAATGTAGCTGCCGGACTGGAACTGGTCTGCCCGGAGTGTGGGGAGCATTTCTATCCGCCATCCGCAGAAGAACTGTCCTTTAACAGCACCGGTGCGTGTCCGGCCTGTGACGGAACCGGCATTGTCCGGGTGGTGGATGAATCGACCCTGGTCCCGGATGATTCGCTTTCCATCGAGGAGGGCGCAGTGCTGCCGTGGCAGACCCTGATGTGGTCGCTGATGAAGGATATCGCGCGGGATATGGGCGTGCGGACGGATGTGCCGTTTCGTGACCTGACGGAGCAGGAAAAAGAAATCGTGTTCCATGGACCGGCGAAGAAGGTCCATATGCTGTATCAGAATTCCAAGACCGGTGCGGCGGGAGAGATGGATTTTACTTATTTTAATGCTGTTTATACGGTGGAAAACGCTTTGGCGAAGGTGACCGATGAAAAAGGAATGAAGCGGGTCGAGAAGTTTTTGCGGCAGGATGTCTGTCATGCCTGCGGCGGTTCCAGGCTTTCCGAGCGGGCGAGGGCGCCGCGCATCGAAGGCATCACGCTGGCGGATGCCTGCCGTATGACGCTGACAGATCTTTCAAAATGGGTGGACAGCATTCCGGCGACACTTCCGAAAGAGATGGTTTCCATGGCAGAAAGTATCTGCGATTCCTTCCGCGGAATGGCGGTACGCCTGCTGGAACTGGGGCTGGGGTATCTGACTCTGGACCGGGAAGCATCCACGCTTTCGACCGGGGAGCGGCAGCGGGTACAGCTGGCACGGTCGGTGCGCAACCGCACAACCGGTGTCCTCTATGTGCTGGACGAGCCGTCTATTGGTCTGCACCCGTCTAATATCGAAGGACTGCGTGGTGTGATGCGAGATCTGATCGCAGACGGAAATT
Source organism: Clostridium sp. AF32-12BH (assembly GCF_003477935.1). Taxonomy (NCBI): domain Bacteria; kingdom Bacillati; phylum Bacillota; class Clostridia; order Eubacteriales; family Clostridiaceae; genus Clostridium; species Clostridium sp. AF32-12BH. The sequence goes on from NZ_QUEH01000005.1 coordinate 183,256, forward strand.
CGATTGTTCTGGTTGATCACGATACCCAGATCTTAAAAGATGCGGACTGGATGATTGAGATGGGACCGGAAGCCGGAGAGAAGGGCGGAAACGTCATTTCCCAGGGAACGATCACGGATGTGGCGGCAGACCCCAATTCCAGGATCGGCGGCTTTTTGTCTGGTGCCAGATCGATGCTGGTGCGGGAAAAAGCAGAATCGGAAAGTATGTTTGAACTGGGAAGTATAGAGATGACGACAGACCAGATCCACACGGTAAAGCCACTGACCGTGAAGATTCCGAAAGGGCGGCTGACGGCAGTAACCGGTGTGTCCGGTTCTGGAAAAACGACGTTGATCCTGGAAAGTCTGATCCCGGGTCTGCAGGCGCAGGTGCGTGGAGAGGCACTTCCGACGCATGTAAAAGCCGTGTTGGCTCCGGGCATCAGCCAGGTGAAGCTGATCGATGCGACCCCGATCGGTATCAACATTCGTTCTACCGTGGCAACCTATGCTGGAATCCACGATGAACTGCGCAAGATTTATGCGAAAACGCCGGATGCAAAGAAAGGAACATACAAGGCAGGGGACTTTTCCTACAATACAGGAAAGCTGCGCTGCCCGACCTGCGATGGAACCGGTTCGATCAGCCTGGATATCCAGTTTCTGCCGGATGTGGAGGTTGTATGCCCGGACTGCGGCGGCTCCCGCTACAGCAAGGAAGCTTCCCTGGTGCATCGTGTCCGGGAAGATGGTACATCCAGCACGCTGCCGGAGCTCATGAGCATGAGCGTGGACAAGGCACTTCCTGTATGCGATGACTTAAAGCTGGTGTCCAGACGGCTGCAGACTCTTTCGGATCTTGGACTTGGCTACCTGACCCTTGGCGAGGCAACCCCGAGTCTTTCCGGCGGTGAGGCACAGCGTTTAAAACTGGCGAGTGAGATGGGGAAAGGCCAGTCAGACACGGTCTTTGTCTTCGATGAGCCGACCATCGGCCTGCATCCGCTGGATGTACAGACGCTTCTTGTGGTATTTCAGCGTCTGATTGACAGCGGTGCGACCGTCATTGTCATAGAACATGACCTGGATCTGATCCGTAATGCCGACTATGTCGTCGATATGGGACCAGGCGGCGGAGAAGAAGGCGGTCAGATCGTGGTGTGCGGCACACCGGAGAAAGTGAAGGCGTGTGCGGAAAGTGTAACGGGAAAATATTTGTAGTAAGTAGGGAGTTTCCGGACTGAAAATCCCGTATGATACAGTCGTGGGAGCAGCTTACTTTTTCGTTCAAAAGAAAATCCCACGCAACCGCCGCCAGCCCTGTAACACCAAGTGCGAGCGCATCATCATCGGTATTGAATTTTGCGTGATGCTGCGCATAATTGGTCCCTTTGATTTCTTCATCTTCCAGAATCAGCTGGGCACCGGATTTTGGACAGTCTTCGCTGAAAATCAGCTCTTCGCAGGGCTGGAAGAGCAGGCGTACATTTCCGGGAATCTGATCTTTGAGCTGGAACAAAAGCTTTGCGGCACCAAGCAGCATGGCGATGTGGGCATCGTGCCCGCAGGCATGCATGACATTTGGATTTTTCGAAGCATAGGAGACTCCGGTTTCTTCACAGACAGGGAGCGCATCGATATCGGCACGCAGGAGAATACAGCGGCCGATGCGGCCAGGATGTAAGTCGGCGATGACGCCCGTGTCTGGAGCCATGGGAATGCCGATCCGTTCACGCTGCTCCATAACAGCGGCTACGGTGGTGCAGCTTCCGGCCTCTGCGATATATTTTTCTTTCCGGGCCATAAAACTCACGGCCCTTCCAATCGATTCTTCGGAAACGGAGATGAGATTATCTGCATAATCTTTCAGCATCTGGTAGCTGAGTGCCCCGACCCCACCGATGAGGGCATCACAGACCGAGCTTTCACAGGGATAATCTTTATAAAATACCCCGTCTTCATAGGATTTGATCATGGCAGGACAGGCTTCTGTCTGCACTCCGATGATCCGGATATCCGGTTTGATCGTTTTTGCGGCGACCGCGATTCCGGTGATGAGGGCACCGCCCCCGATCGGCACGACCATGGTGTCGATGTCCGGATTTTGTTTCAGGATTTCGATGCCGATGGTTCCCTGACCGCCGTAAATCTTCGGGTCATCGTAGTAGGCATCAATGTAGGTCATGCCGTGGACGTTGATGTAGTCCATGCCGAGGGCATGGGCTTCGTCATAATTGTTCCCCATGAGAAGCACCTCTGCACCGAAGTAACGGATCTTGTCCAGCTTGCTTTCCGGCGTTGTCCTGGGAACAATGATCTTTGCGTTTGGAATCCCAAGAAGCGATGCGGCATAGCTGACAGAGCTTCCGTGGTTCCCGGAAGAGATGGTCGCAATACCGCGGGACAATTCCTCCGGTGTCAGGGTCAGAAGCTTATTATAAAGTAATGATCTGTTTAAGTCCAGAATAACAAAACAGGCATAAGACCTCACCCCTCTGCCCGCTGGCAACCCTGACGGAGTGAAGTCCTATGCCTGTAACCCGGCACCCGGGGGTGCTGGAAGCATTCTGTATGAAAGTTAATATTTTTATAGCATGAATGGGCTGACTTGTCAATTGCGTGTGTTACTGTTCACATAAGTAAGCCTCGGGAATACTTGCATTTCACTGTTATTGGCAGTATAATACATTTGCTGCGCCGGTTCTGGGAGGAATGCGCATTTCGCGTATCGCCAGTGTCTAGGCTCACCTTTTCGAATATCCCGTAGAACACTCGGCGGCCGGAGCAGACTTGAAAAGATAATATGGTGGAATAAGCAGGGGCGTATAAGCTGCCAACCGGCAGCTTATACGCCCCATTAGAATTACAACAGCTTTTTTATGGCATCTACCAGATAAAAAATCCATGCCAGCACAGTCTATCACCCCGACTTTCTGATACTATAGTATATGCGAAAAACAGGTAAAAAAACGCGATACCTTGTGCGTGACAGAATGCAACGGGACTGCTATAATTAAGAAAAACGCGTTACAGATCGCGGGTATTTCCAGACCCATGAAAAGTCTGGCAAATCAGAATGCAGGAAAGGACGGTGAGGAGTATGAAGCCGAAGATCAGCATTGGAATACAGGATTTTGCTGTGCTGCGGGAACAGAATTGTTTTCTGGTAGATAAGACCGGGTTTATCAAATCCTGGTGGGAGTCGAACGATGTGGTAACGCTGATTACACGTCCGCGGCGTTTTGGAAAAACCCTGAATATGAGCATGCTGAATTGTTTCTTTTCGCTGCAGTATCAAAACCGGGGCGACTTGTTTGAGGGACTTTCTGTCTGGAAAGATCCGGCTTATCAGAAAATCCAGGGAAGTTATCCGGTTATTTATCTGAGCTTTGCAGATGTTAAACAGAATTGCTATGCGGACACTGTGCAGAAAATCCGCCATATCATAGGAGATACTTACCGGCAGCACCGCTACCTTCTGGAACAGAATTGCTTTACGGAAATGGAAAAACAGCAGTTTACCAAAATCATGAACTGCGACATGGATGAGGTGACAGCACAGGACGCTTTAAAAAATTTATCGTATTATCTGCATCATTACTGGAAAAAACGTGTGATCATTTTGCTGGATGAATATGATACACCCATGCAGGAAGCGTATGTTTATGGATACTGGGATGCATTTACCGGGTTTATCCGTGGTTTGTTCAATTCAGCATTTAAAACGAATCCGTATCTGGAACGTGCTGTTATGAGCGGAATCACCAGAGTATCCAAGGAATCCGTATTTTCCGATCTGAATAATCTGAAGGTTGTCACCATTACTTCAGACGAGTATGCAGACTGCTTTGGTTTCACGGAAACAGAAGTATTTGATGCACTGGATCTGGCCGGTCTTGCAGATAAAAAAGAAGAAGTGAAACAATGGTACGATGGGTTCACGTTTGGAAGCAGGAAGGATATTTATAATCCATGGTCGATCACCAATTATCTGGACACGGCAAAGCTTCAGCCGTTCTGGGCATCTACCAGTTCGAATGATCTGGTCAGTAAACTGATCCAAACTGCTTCTGCGGAAATCAAGGAAAAAATGGAAGAGCTTTTGCAAGGCGGTCAGATTACCGTTACATTTGATGAGCAGATCGTGTTTGACCAGCTTGGGAAAAATGAAAGTGCGATCTGGAGTCTGATGCTGGCCAGCGGCTATTTAAAAGCAGAGAATGTGGAATACCGTGGATTGCTGCGAGAACCATGGTATCATCTGAGTATTACAAATCTTGAGACATCCAGCATGTTTTCCAATATGTTCAAGGGCTGGTTCGGAGTTACACAGACCAGTTATAACCGGTTTGTGAAAGCATTGCTTCAGGGCGATCTGGATGCCATGAATTATTATATGAATGAAGTGGCGCTTGCGACATTCAGCTATTTCGATACTGGAAAAGATTCAGACAGTGAGCCGGAGCGATTTTACCATGGTTTTGTTCTGGGACTCCTTGCAGATCAGGCAGAGCGTTATGATATCCGCTCGAACCGGGAAAGTGGGTTTGGACGTTACGATGTGATGATGATTCCAAAAGAAAAGCAGCGAATGGATGGACCGGCTGTGATTCTGGAATTTAAAGTCCACAATCCGCGAAAGGAAGCATCCCTGGAAGAAACGGTGCAGGCAGCATTGCAGCAGATCGAAGAAAAACAGTATGATGCAGAATTATTGGCGCAGGGAATCCGAAAAGAACAGATCCGGCATTATGGATTTGCGTTTGAAGGGAAACAGGTACTGATTGGATGATGGTCAGTACCTGTTTTTGCGGTGGTGCATCTGAATATAGCGGAAAGACATAGGAATAAAAATATAGGGTATCGGAGAGAAAGATGATTACAGATTTGACGAAAGAACATCCGGACCGGACTTTGTGGCGCTTTTTGCTGCCAATGATGTTCAGCGTGATGTTTCAGCAATTTTATAATATTGCGGATAGTATGATCGCGGGAAGGTTCGCCGGGGAAGCTGCTCTGGCGGCAGTTGGGGCATCGTATCCGATTACGGTAATCTATATGGCATTTGCGGTAGGAATGAATTTAGGCGCATCGGTTGTGATCTCGAGGTTATTCGGCGCTGGAGATAAGGCGGGGCTGAAGCGGGCTGTGTCTACAGCGTTTCTTTCGGTTTTGATCCTGGGAGTGACACTGAGTGTGTTTGGATATTTTGGCAGCAGCGCTATGATGCGGTGGATTCACACACCGCAGGATATTATGGCTGATGGCGTTCTGTATCTGAAAATCTATGTGTATGGACTGGTTTTTCTTCTGTTTTATAATGTGTGTACCGGGATTTTTACAGCGCTTGGAGATTCCAGAACGCCGTTGTATTTTCTGATGGGATCCTCTGTTGGGAATATTTTTCTGGATTATTTGTTTGTAGCCCGGTTTGGCTGGGGTGTTTCCGGTGTAGCCTGGGCTACGTTTCTGGCCCAGGGTGTATCTGCCGTGCTGGCTTTTGTAACGTTGTGGCAGCGGCTTCTGGAATTTACAAAAGAAGAAGGACGGCAGCCGCTGTTTGACAGAATTCTGTTCTGGCAGATCATTGTCATTGCCGTGCCCAGCATTCTGCAGCAGAGCGTTTTGAGCGTTGGAAATTTGTTTGTACAGGAAATTGTCAATGGGTATGGATCCTCTGTAGTGGCGGGATATTCTGGCGCGATCAAGTTAAATACGTTTGCGATTAACACCTTTATGACGCTTGGATCCTGCCTTTCCAGCTACACCGCCCAGAATCTGGGTGCCGGAAAACCAGCCCGGATTCCACTTGGCTTCCGGACAGGAGTGAAACTTTCAGAACTTGCGGCGCTTCCGTTTGTCGTGTTGTATTTTGTGTTTAGCCGCAGGATGATGGGGCTGTTTTTGACGGCAGAAAGCGAAGCGGCGATCCGCGTCGGAATGGCATTTTTGAGAATTGTCTCGCCGTTTTATTTTATGATTTCAATCAAGCTGATGACAGACGGAATCATCCGCGGATCCGGTGCCATGGCATATTTCGTGGCAGCCACCGTGCCGGATTTGATCCTGCGTATTGGATTTGCACTGCTTCTGACTCCGAAATTTGGAAGCACCGGAATTTGGATGGCATGGCCGTTTGGATGGTTTGCTGCAACGGCACTGACGATTTTGTTTTATCAGAGGGTTATAAAGGAACATATTGCAGATTAAGGAAACAGGTACTGATCGGGGAGAATCAGTACCTGTTTCTTTGTCAGATATTTAAGTTTTCCATTATCTTATAGAAGCGCCAGAGTGTAGAGCGACTGATACCGAGCTTTTGCGCGATCAGCGTCTTTTTGCCGTGGTAAAAGCGGTCCAGCTCCCTTAATTCTTCAAAGGTCACATTACGTCCTTTGATCAGAATTCCCGGCTGCGCAGCCGGAACAGAAATGTCGGAGTCTGCTTTTGCAAGCGGCGAGTCGTGGAGCAGATGCTGGTAAAAAGCAGTGTCGTCTGGAATAGACAAAGACTCTTTCCCGGTAAATACAGCATCCGGTTCGGAAAGAAGAACCATGCGCTGAATCAGGCTTTCCAGCTGCCGTATGTTTCCAGGCCATGCTTCCAGTGTAAGCTTTTCACAGAATTCTGGAGTATCGTTACAGCTTTTTTCATACAGCTGATTAAAGTATGAAATCTTATTGTGAGCGAGAAGTGGAATATCTTCGCGGCGCTGTGCAAGGGATGGAAGCGGCAGGATCAGCGAGTTGACTAAGTAGTAAAAACCAGAAGTCAGTAATTTGGAGAGATCCTGGTCAGAGCCGAGCATCAGGCGCAGTCGAAGCGCTTTCCGGGTCTGCAAATCGAGCCGTACGGAACCTGTCCGGAGCAGATCAGAAAGCGTTTCCTGCATGGAAAGGGAGAGTCTGTGTGCATTTCGGATATAGAGCGTTCCGGTGTTGGCTGATAACAGATCGTCTGTTGTGAGGAGGGAGGCTTCCCGGCTCACGAAAATTTGTGGATTTTGCGGGTCGAGGTGATGCATGCACCGGGCAAAGGTCTCTTTTCCGGTACCTTCTTCTCCAATCAGAAGGACCGGCATGGAGCGTTTTGCATAGCGAATTCCAAGCGAAATTGCGTGCTGAAACAGCGGGTGCGTTCCGGTCAGTTCAAAAAAGGAAGAAAAATCCCCTTTTTCATTGTCCTTTGCATTGCTTTGCATGCTGGTAAGACCATGTTGATGCATCCGCTGCTTTGCAGAATCTGGTCGGAAGTGTGAGCTTTCAGGAGAAAAGGTTAGTACAGCACCACGGCAGCTGCTGCCGGCAAAGATTGGGTTTATGGAGAGTTGAAATGTCTGATCATTCAGAAAAAAAGAATGATGAGTAACGGATTGACCAAGGGTAAGGCATTTTTGAATCAGCTCTTTTTCCGACTGTGGAAACAGCGGAGCGAACGACTTCCCGCATAGGTAGGCGGAAGAACTGCCAAAGTATGTCTTAGCAGCGGGGTTGCAGACCGTGACTCTGCCGGTTTCATTGATGCTTAAGATTCCGTCTGTAATCGAGTTCAGGATAAGCGTACGTTCCTGGACTTTTTTTCGTTGGAGAATGAAGCCGCGTTGTACTTCCAGTGCCCGTTCATAAGCCTCTTTTACAGAAGCAAGGGAACTTTCGAGGAGAACGCAGTCCAGACCGGCTTCAGCAGCAAGCTGCTGTGTATAAATTCCTCCAATCACAACCTTTACTCCTTCCCTTTTGGCACGCTGAATGCCGGTTCGGATGTCCTGGCTGCTGTTGATCGGATAGAGGCGGATCTTGCAGTGCATGAGGTTTAAAAATTCGCGGACAGACTGTAGGACATCTTCGATTCCAAGATAGGCAATGGATGTGTCTTTGGCATCGTATGCTTGTTTTGCAGACTCGATCGACTGGATCAGTTCGGAGTCCTGGATCGGTATGGTTACGATCGGTATGGAAAGATGAGCGGCTTTGAGAAGCTTTGCTGTGTTTCCGCGGGCAATCAGGACATCGGTATCACTTGGAAGCTGATTTTTGGCATAGTTGACAGCTTCTTCCATATAGCAGTTGACGATGGAAAGATTCTCTGGGGCAGGAAGTGTTTTTCGCAGCATTTCTGCGTAATGGGCGATTGAGGAACCGGCGGTGATTAAGACAATATTAGACATAAATATGCTCCTTGAACAGTTATGTTTCATAATAAGACAATTATAAAACATAACTGTCGAATATACAACGAATTTGAAACGAAAATGGGCGAGAAACAGGGCGTAAGTTGACGGTATTTGAGAGAGCAGATAAAATGAGACCATCCAAAGCACAAAGCGTTGCGGAATGTACTTCATTTTCATGAGGCAACAAAGGCACAGGAAACATCAGATAAAATAAATCAGAAGGGAAATCAGAAAAAATCAGAGAAATAATCAGAAGGAGGAAAACGAGATGTTCCCAATTGACAAAAACGAGAAATTTACATTTGCAAAAGCGGTTTACCATAATTTTCGTCCGATTCCGGTGAAAAAGCCGTGGAGGGATGCAACCGGCGGATTTGGCAGTTTTGTACCGCTTCAGGGCTGGGTGGATATCTATGATTCCGAGGGTTATCATGGAGGAACGTTTTGTTCATCCGGCCTGGTGCAGAACATTCTTCCGCTGATCCTGACTGGCGAGACGAAAACGTATGAGGAATGGTATCATTCCCTTTACTGGAAACTGAGAAACTTCGGATTTCAGAGTGGACAGATTGTCGATCTTGGACAGTTCGATCTGATTATGCTGGAGATTATGGCACGGAGACGTAATTTGCCGCTTCACCGTTTCCTTGGTGCGAAAAAAGACTGGGCTGCAGCATACAAAGGCGGCGGTTCTCTTCTTTCCAGCGATGAGGATCTGGTGGCAGACATGGTGCGCTACGTAGAAGAAGGTTACCGAACCATCAAATTCAAGGTTGGAAGTGACTGGGGAAAGAACATGGAGCGGGATGTCCGGCGCATGGAAAAGGTAAGAGCAGCGGTTGGAGACGATATCGAGATTGCCGTGGATGGAAACCAGGTATGGGATCTGGAAGATGCCGTGAAATTTGCGGATATGATTCGTCCTTATCATCCGGCCTGGTATGAGGAACCGGTACATTCTCACGATATGAATGCGATCAAAGAACTGAGAGAACGTGTTGGCATGATGGTTGGTTATGGTGAGTCGATGCGAAACCGTTTCGCATTTGAAACATATGTAGAAAAAGGTGTGGACCATCTGATGCCGTTGGTGGGCCGGATGAGCCGGATGAGCGACCTGCTTGTGATCCGCGATATGGCAAGAAAGAACGGGCTGCGGTTTTCTTCCGGTGGAACCGTGTGGATCAATGCAGCGTTCGGCGCGCTTTATGAGAAAAACGAGATGCTGGAAAATCATGAGCCAATGACCGAACCGATCGGAGACTGTCTGTCCGTGAAGCCAGAAGAGAAGGGCGGAAAGCTGTGGCTTCCGGACATTCCTGGAAGCCCGATCCGACTGAATCTGGAGAAACTGGAGAAAGACGGAACATTGGAGAGCACCCGGTATTTCTATGCGGATTCCGCAAACCACAATTTCGCGGTGCGTGCAGCATACTAAGATTTTGGGAGGAATGAAATGTGTCGAAGCTTGAGGATATGCTGAAGGATTATCAGATACCTAAGGTGAAAAAGGTAGAGCAGATTTTTGATGCTACCCGTCTCGATGAACCAGAAGAGAAGCTTGAATATCTTTGGAATGAAAAGAAAATTCCGATTAGACCTGGCACCAGGATTGCTATTACCGGAGGAAGCAGAGGCATTGCCGGATATCAACGCATCATGAAAAAAACTGTGGACCTGGTGAAAGCAGCAGGTGGAATACCGTTTATCGTTCCGGCTATGGGAAGCCATGGGGGTGGAACGGCAGAAGGTCAGAAAAAAATGTTGGAAAACCTGGGAATTACAGAAGAAGCTGTGGGAGCACCGATTATTTCTTCTATGGAAGTTGTAGAAGTAAACAGGACGGAACTTGGACTTCCGGTATATATTGATAAAAATGCATGGGAAGCTGACGGTATCATTCTTTTAAATCGTGTCAAAACTCATACTTCTATCCGGGAGGAATATCAGAGCGGTCTTCTGAAAATGATGGCAATTGGTCTTGCCAAGCATAAAGGTGCAGCTATGACGCATAGCCTTGGGACCCCAAATCTGGGGCCCAACATGGTGAGAGTGGGAAAGGCGGCATTGGAAAAGCTTAACGTAGTGGCAGGAATTGCCGTGATTGAAAATGGATATGAACAGCTTGCAGATTTGTATGTCCTTTGCAAAGAGGAAATTTTGGAAGAAGAGCCAAGAATTTTGAAACGGGCAATTACAATGGTACCAAGAATTTTTGTGGATGACATTGATTGCCTGATCGTTTATGAACAGGGAAAAGATGTTAGTGGAACCGGCATGGATCCAGCTATAGTGGGGCGTCCCATAAACCGCAGACCGAATGATGGACCAAATGTGGAGACACTGGGAGTCCTCCGATTGACTGAAAAATCGGATGGAAATGCAAGTGGATGTGGTATGGCAGATTTTATATCAAAAAAACTGCGGGATGCAATCAATGAGGAATATACCTGTGTAAATTCTTTAACGGGTATGCACCCTGAAATTGCTGCAATCCCAGTGACACTTCCGACAGATAAGCTAGTCTTTCAAGGCTGTGTCAAAGGGTCAGGCGTGTTGGATTATCGAAAGGTAAAACTGGTAATTGTTCGAAGTACAAAAACATTGGAGGAAATCTATATGTCAGAAGCAGCGCTAGAGTCTGTGAAAGATAAAAGTCGGTTGAGAGAATGTTCTGAATATATGGAAGTCCCTTTTGATGATGAAGGCAATTTATGCTTATATAGTTAGATATAGTATAGTGGGATTTTTTCACAATTCATTTTAAGTGATAAAAGAAAGTGAGGAAAAGGTATGTTTAAAAAGGGTTTAGCAGTAATTATGGCAGCAGTTATGGCATTTTCTGTAGCAGGATGTTCTGGAAATGCTGTAAAGAGTGAGAGTTCAGCTTCAGCGAAGAGTGAGGCGGAAACGCAAACTAAAGCTAGCGAGACTGCCGCAGCATCTACTGCGGAGTGGCCGAAAAATGTAGAAATTATTGTTCCGGCAAGTGCAGGTGGAGATACCGACTTCAACGCACGTCTTCTGGCGCAAAAGCTTTCTGATAAACTTCCTGCAAATTTCGTGGTTTCAAATGTAAATGGCAATGGAGGTGCAACCGGTACAAGACAGGTCAAAGATGCGGCAAATGATGGAAGTTCTATTCTATTTTATCATACCGCGTTTCTGGTAAATAAAGCTTGCGGAGCAACGGATTATGGTTTTGATGCATATCAGTTTGCAGCAATTGCTGGTCAGAGTGTAGGTAACGTAGTGACTGTAAATGCTTCTCTGGGAATTAATACTTTGGAAGATTTACGTAAATATACGCAGGAACATCCAGGCGAGTTGAAGATGGCAGCACAGACAGGAGCTACTTCTTATGCAGTTGCGCTTCAGATGAAGAATGCAGGTTTTGATGTAAATATTGTAGATGCAGGTTCTGCTGCTGACCGTTTAGCAGCAGTTTTGGGAGGACATGTAGATGTTATTCTTGCAGCATATGGTGCAATCAAAGATTATGTGAAAGAAGGAACGCTGGTCCCGTTGGCAATGGATGGAGACAATGATCTGACAGTTGCTGACGAGAATATCGATATTAAAGCTATGAAAAATCAGGGCTACGATATCGAGCTTCCGTTCTATTATTTCTTTGCATTTCCAGCAGGAACTAATGATGCATTGGTAGATGAGTTCAACACGGCACTTAAAGATATCATTGAAAACGATACAGAGTATCAGCAGAAGATTTACAGTTCTTATTATCAGCAGCCAACTTTCTTACCTGGTGAAGAAGGACTTGCAAAATACGATGAAATTGACAAATTGCTTCAGATAGTAGATTTTTCTGCCAAATAAACACGAGAGAGGCGTAAAGTATGAGTGGAAAAAAATTATCAGAGACTCTGGTGAACTTAGTGCTGGTAATTTCAGGTGCCGCCTTATGGCTGTCCGCACAGACAATTGAAGTGGGGGCAGCTATGGGACAGGGCGGAGATTTTATGCCGAAACTTTGCAGTTCTATTTGGTTCGTGATCGCGTTGCTTTTATTTGTATTTGGATTGCGGACGAGAGATGCTGAAAAAGGTGAGGCACCTGTTAGCATAAAAGGATTTCTTGCAACACTGGTATTGCTGTTTCTGTATGTACTGCTATTAAAGCCGATTGGTTTTGTTATCACTTCTATCGTTTATATGTTTGCTCAGATGCTTTTGTTTGTGCCGTCTGAACTGCGCAGTAAAAAGAATTATATCATTTTTGCGATTGTATCAGTGGTATTGCCAATTGTAGTTAATATGCTGTTCGTGAATGTATTTTCACTGATTCTGCCGACGGGTATTTTGTAAGGAGGAACAGAAATGGCTATTGAAGGATTGCTTTCTGTATTAAACGTCCATTGTGTTGCGGTCATTTTGATTGGTGTAGTAATCGGAATTATTTTTGGTTCCATTCCAGGACTGACCTCCACTATGGGAGTGGCATTGTGCTTGCCGTTAACATTTTCTATGTCCCCACTTGATGGCATATCAATGCTGGTTGCATTGTATGTAGGTGGTACTTCTGGTGGATTGATTTCTGCGATTTTGTTAAAGATTCCAGGAACTCCGTCTTCGGTTGCGACTACCTTTGATGGTGGTCCTATGGCAGAGCATGGGGAAGGCGGAAAAGCATTGGGAATAGGAATTCTGTATTCTTTCCTAGGAACGGTGTTATCCATCATTGCGCTGATTTTTATTGCCCCATCCTTGGCAAAGATTGCTTTGAAGTTCGGTCCGTATGAGTATTTTGCAATTTGTGTGTTTGCTTTGACTATGATTGGTGCTATGGTAGGAGATAATCTGTTAAAAGGATTGATGAGTGGCATCGCAGGCGTGACGTTTTCATTGTTTGGAATTGCTTCTATCGGTGGCGCGGAGCGTTTTACTTTTGGAATCCAGAGCCTGGAGAATGGCTTTCAACAGCTTCCGGTCATGATTGGACTGTTTGCAGTGGCTGAGATTTTAAAAGTAGGTGCAGATGGGATCGCTGCAAATAAGGCATCCATTATGAGCTGCAAAGTAAAAGGATTTGGAATTACGTTAAAAGAATTCAAAGAGCAGTTTGTGAATTTCATCCGTTCAGCATTGATTGGTATTGGAATTGGTATTCTTCCTGGTATTGGCGGATCCACCTCTAATATTGTTGCTTATAGTGTTGCAAAACAGCAGAGTAAATATCCTGAAAAGTTTGGAACCGGTATTATTGATGGTATTATTGCAACAGAAACTTCAAACAACTCAGCAATTGGTGGTGCCTTGATTCCGTTATTAACTCTTGGAATTCCAGGTGATACAGTAACTGCTATGATTCTTGGTGGCTTAACACTTCACGGCATTGCACCGGGCCCGCTTTTGTTTAAAAATAGTGGTACGTTGGTTTATGGCATTTTTGCAGCATTCTTGATTGCTACAGTGCTTATGCTGGTTGTCGAGTATGGCGGTATTCGTCTGTTTATCAAAGTACTTGCAGTACCGAAATATATTTTGCTTCCAGCAGTGCTGATTTTATGTATTGTAGGTACGTATGGAACCAATCATAATATGTTTGATGTTTGGACTTCTTTGATGTTTGGTGTGATCGGATACTTTATGATGCGTCACAAATTTCCGCAGGCTCCAATGATCCTTGGTTTTGTGCTCGGTTCTGTGGTTGAGGAGAATCTGATTCGTGGATTAATGTATACCAATAATAATTTCTGGGCATTTTTTAAATCCCCAATTGCAGCAATTTTTATGATTGCAGCAATTGCAATGGTAGTCTGGACCGGCTATAAACAGATAAAAGGTTATTGTGCGAAAAAAGCATGAAACAGTTACTGATATGATACAATTATTAAAAATATCCTCAGAAAATCCGTCAGCTGACGGTTCTCTGAGGATATTTTAGGTTGTGTGTCTGAAAAATTTACTAGTGCAGGTTCTTTAGACTACTTGATATTGCTAAGCCCTGCATCCCATCAGCTTCTCAAAATCCCCATGGCACATAGGCCGGTAGTAGAGAAATCCCTGGATTTCGTCGCATCCTTCCTGCCTTAAAAAGTCTGCGATTTCTTTGGTTTCCACACCTTCGCAGACGATGGTTTTCTTCATGCGTTTGAGCATATGGAAAATCTCCTGCAGGACGATATGGGCATTTTCGGAAAGAGTGTCGCCAAGGAACATCCGGTCAATTTTTACTTCGTCGAACAGCAGATCTTTCAGCGTGTTTAAGGAAGAGTATCCGGAGCCGAAGTCATCCATGGAAATCTGGATACTGCGGTTCTGAAGACTGCGGATCACCTGGTTGACAGCCAGCGGGGGATTGACGTAGGTGGATTCCGTGATCTCAAACGTGAGCAGGGATGGATCGATACCATAAGAGTCGATGAATTCCTGGATCTTCTGGATGAAGGTCTGGGGCTGTTCGAAATGAACCGGAGATACATTTAAGGATACACGGAATTTTTCAGGAAGCTGATCTGCATATTTGCGCAGCCACTGAAAGGTCTGTTCGTAAACGTAATAATCCAGATCGATCACGAATCCGTTTTGTTCAAAGAGCGGGATGTAAATATCCGGAAACCAGAGCAGCTTTCCGTTCTGTATCCAGCGAACCAGGACTTCGGCGCTGGATACAGTCTGGGAAATGGTGTTGACCTTAGGCTGAAAATAAATTTCAAATTCATGGTTTTCCAGGGCACTGTGGAAAGAATGCAGGATCTCCGCCTGCATTTTTTCTTTCCGGTCGATCTCATCGGAGTAAAGACAGGTGTGGCTGATGAGTTTTTTGGCAATCCGTCTTGCCACGTTGGCACAGGAAATCATGGTTTCCGGCTTGGTTTCCTCTTCCGGGATTACATAGATGCCGGAGTTTGTCCGGAAAAAGCTGATGTGGTAGGTGTCCCGGATACGGCTGCAGATTTTCTGGTCGAGATTCTGAATCTGTTCCCGGAGTGCGTCACCAGTTTGCCTGCTGACATCGGCAATGCTGATAAATACATCGGAGAAAAAACGTGCGGTGAACAGGGAAAGCGAGGAGGCAGTAAGCTCCTCGTAGACAATGTTTAAAATTTCATTTCCGAGCGGATAGCCGTATTTATCGTTGATGAAGTGGAAGTTGTCGATATCAGTAGAAATTAAGGCAATCGGAAGGTTGCCGGATGCCTGGGTCTGGAACAGCCGGATCTTTTCGGCGAGAAATTCGGAGGATACTGTCGGAATCACCGGATTGTTTTTGGTTTGACTCTGCGCTTCGCTGGTATTCTTGGAATTCTTTTTATAAAATTTGTCCTGATACATGCGTTTATCGGCTGCGTTGACCAGGTCATCTATCATAAAATAATGGTTCCGGTAGCTGACTTCATAGCCCACTGCGTAGCTTAATTCCTGGAGTTTTTTCTCCAACGATTTTTTGTTGTGGATTCCGGTCACATCCCGGTAGGCATTGTTGAGCAGACGGGCCAGAAGTTCTCTCTGGATCAGGGCCAGAACAATACAAAGAACCAGAAATGCCAGTGTCATACACAGGGACTGGTACATGGCTTTGTAAGAAAGGTCGGGATCGACCAGAAGTTTGGTGAGATAAAGATTTAAAATCAGAATCAGCATGAGCACAGCGAGGATGATCTCGCAAAGATGCAGGATGCTCTTGTTTCGTTTCATAGTAGGTCTCCTTGGTAAAAACATTGCGATGCGCGAAAAAAAGGATAAGGCATCGTGCAACTGCGTCTTTTCGGGAGCGCAGTGCTGTGATGGGCAGATTACTCTGCCTGTACGATGATCATTTTGGCAAAATCCGCGCTGATGCCGATCTTACTCTCCTTGATCATGACAATATAGTAGCCGAAAAAGGCAGACAGAATGCGGACAGCGGCATTTTCTACAAATCCGAGAGTTTCCAGATAATGGCGCTGCTCCTCATCTCCGCATATTTTTTGAACCGTATATTGCTGATTGATCTCAGCTAAATTCAGTGGCATAAATTCCTCCTCTGGAACATTTTAATAGAAAGTTAGCTATAGCTAACATCATAGCATAAATCCCAATGCTGTCAATCATTTTCCATAGGAAAACGTCCTTCGTTTCCGAATAAAAACAGCAAATTTGAAGATACTGAGAAAACGTGATCAATAAGGATGATTTACAGAAAAAGTGCCGTGTGGTAGACTGTGGTTGGTTAGCGATAACTAACTTAATGAGGCACAGGCAGGAGGACATGACTTATGATGTATCTGGAAATTGAAAAAGTAATTGGAAGAGAGATTATCGATTCCCGCGGAAATCCAACCGTAGAAGCAGAGGTGTATTTAACGGATGGCACCGTTGGCAGAGGTGCGGCACCAAGCGGCGCATCCACCGGCGAGTTTGAGGCACTGGAATTACGGGATCAGGATAAGAGCCGCTTTGGCGGAAAAGGCGTTTCCAAAGCAGTGGAGAACATCAATACCGTCATTTCAGATGTTCTGTGCGGCATGGATCCGTCCAATGTTTATGCGATCGACCAGGCAATGATCCAGGCCGATGGCACAAAAGATAAATCTAGGCTGGGTGCGAATGCAATCCTGGCAGTTTCTATCGCAAGCGCAAGAGCAGCGGCAAATGCTATGGAAATGCCGCTGTATCGTTTCCTTGGCGGCGCAAACGGCAACCGTCTGCCGCTTCCGATGATGAACATCTTAAACGGCGGCGCACATGCAGCCAATACCGTGGATGTGCAGGAGTTTATGATCATGCCAGCAGGCGCACCGAGCTTCAAGGAAGGGCTCCGCTGGTGTACCGAGGTGTTCCATGCACTGGCAGCCCTGTTAAAATCCAGAGGACTGGCAACTTCCGTCGGTGATGAAGGCGGCTTCGCACCGGACCTTGGCAGCGATGAGGAAGCAATCCAGGTGATTCTGGAGGCAGTTGAGAAGGCTGGATATAAGCCGGGTACCGATTTTGTCTTGGCCATGGATGCTGCATCCAGTGAGTGGAAGAGCGGGAAGAAGGGCGAGTATCTGCTTCCGAAGAGCGGCAAGAAGTTTACTTCCAAAGAGCTGGTAGAGCACTGGAAGAACCTGTGCGAGAAGTACCCGATCTACTCCATCGAGGATGGTCTGGATGAGGAAGACTGGGAAGGCTGGCAGATGATGACCAAAGAACTCGGGGATAAGGTTCAGCTGGTTGGTGATGACTTATTCGTAACCAACACCGAGCGTCTTGCAAAGGGCATTGAGCTTGGCTGCGGCAACTCCATCCTGATCAAGTTAAACCAGATCGGTACTGTATCCGAGACTCTGGAGGCAATCAAGATGGCACACAAAGCAGGCTATACTGCAATTGCATCCCATCGTTCCGGTGAGACCGAGGATACCACGATCGCAGACCTGGCTGTGGCTTTGAACACCTGCCAGATCAAGACCGGTGCACCGAGCAGAAGTGAGCGTGTGGCAAAATACAACCAGCTGCTCCGCATCGAGGAGGAGCTTGGCGTGGCAGCACAGTTCCCGAGGGTGAAGGCGTTCAATATTAAGCGTTAGTCGTTTGCAAGAATTTTCAAAAGCACTTCCTGCAGGGCCAGGGCCGCTTTCGAGTGGTAGCGCCCAGGTGGAAGTGCAGTGGCAAGCTTTACGGAGGCTCCGTCCGAGCCGAGGGACAAAAATTTTGCATCCCGGAAATAATGCCGGGAACTATAGTAAGTAAATGCCAGCCCATGACCGGCAGCGGCCAACGCGGCAGCAAGCAGTGCTGTCAGCGATTCGTTGCAGGTGATGGGCTGGAGTCCGTTTTTATGGAAAATACGGCGTCCTTCCTGCCCAAGGATTGTGTCATAGCCGCTTAAGAAAAATTCGTATTGGATGGCATCGGTCAGATTGACATAGCAGGGAATGCGGGAAGTCGTCTGGTCTGCTTTGGAAAACTGCTTTGCATCGTTCATAATCGGATGGTTTTCATGGGCGATCAGACAGATTTCATCGTTCATGACAAAGGTTGGGTCAAGCCTGGAATCGGAGACAGGGAGAACCAGGAGAGCTACATCAATCTCGCCGTTTAAGAGCATCTGCTCCAGTGCCATGGAGTTCTTTTCCACGATCTGAACCCGGATTCCGGGGTAATCCAGTTTAAAAGCATTGAGTACCGGGGGAAGCAGATAGGAACCGCGAAAACCGCTGATTCCAAGGATCACGCTTCCACTTTTTAGTTCTCTGAGATCCTGGATCTCATCTTGCGTTCTGTGATATTCGGACAGTGTCGCGTAAGCATATTTCAGCATGATATTTCCGGCTTCGGTCAGCCGGACGCCTTTGGAGGTGCGGACAAACAGTTTACTGTCCAGATTGCTTTCCATCGTCTGCAAAAACTGACTCAGGCTGGACTGTGCCATATAGAGCCGGTCAGCCGCTTTTGAAATACTTTTTTCTTCCGCGATCGCGATCAGATAATTCCATTCTTTGATTTCCAAAAAAATCCCCCTTTCAATAACCGATCGGTTTTTCCGATGGCAAGTATAACATATTTTGCCTTTTCCCGCTATCAAAAACTGAATACAATAAAGACACGCTTAAGCAGATGAGAATCAAAACAGAAAAAGGAGAGTATGGAATGGGAAAAGTATCCTTACAGGGCGTATACGATATGCATGTGCACACCAATCCGGATTTAAGATGGAGAGCTTACGATGATTTTGAGCTGGCGGATGCGGCCATCCGCGTGGGAGCGAAAGCCATTGTCATCAAATCGCATCTTGGCTTTACGGTGAACCGTGCGTATATGGCAAACCAGTATGTGAAACGGGTTTACGGGGAAAACACCGGATTTACCATGTATGGCGGCGTTGTCATGAATAAAGTGATCGGAGGAATCAATCCGGAGGCAGTGGAAAAAGGCTTGAAGCTGGGCGCAAAAGAAATCTGGCTTCCGACCCAGTCTGCGAAACGCCATCTGGAAAAAATGGGACAGAATCCGGCAAATGGAATTGAACTGGTGCGCGATGGCAAGGTAGTCCCGGAGCTTCTTACCGTATTCCAGCTGATCAAAGATTACGACGTGGTGCTTGGAACGGCACATGTTTCTCCGGAAGAAGCATTTGTTGTGATCGAGGCAGCAAAGCAAGTGGGGGTAAAGAAAATCGTGGTCACACATCCAGAGTGGTGGGTTGTGGACATGAGCATGGAAGACCAGATCCGACTGGTAAAAGATTACGATGTGATCCTGGAGCGCTGCTATGCCCAGAATATGGGAGGAGGAACGTATAAAAGTAATCTGCCGGACAATCTGGAGATCATCAAAGCAGTGGGATATGAACATGTGATGGTAGACACCGATGGCGGACAGACGGAAAACCCGCACTGGGAGCTGGCGCTGGAAGAATATATGCAGTATCTGGTGGATCATGGAATTCCGGAAGAACAGGTTGCTTACATGACAAGAACCATTCCATACCGGCTTCTTGGGATCGAAGAGTAAAAGGGGGAGAAGAGAATGTTAAGTGCAGCAATCATGTTAGCGATTGCCCTGGCTATCTTTCTGGGGTACAAAACGAAGATTAACACGGGACTTTTCTGTATCGTATTTGCCTATATCATTGGATGTTTTGTGATTGGCTTAAAGCCGAAACGGGTCATTGGCTACTGGCCGACCAGCACCATGTTTGTCATTTTATCGGTTTCGCTGTTTTACAATTTTGCGGCGATCAATGGAACACTGGAGAAAATGTCAGGTGCGCTCTTATATGCCTGCCGCAAATTTCCGGGGCTTCTTCCTTATGCGCTGCTTGCCGTAGCGGTGATCTTATCCGTCATGGGAGCTACCTATTTCACCGTTCTGGCATTCCTTGCCCCGATTACCCTGGTGATCTGTGATGAGTCCAGAATGGACAAATTGACCGGTGCAGTTGCTATTAACTGTGGCGCATTGGCTGGCGGAAACTTTCCGACATCCAACCTGGGCGTGATCTTCCGCGGTCTGGCAGATACAGCATTTGAGGCATCTTTGGATGTGCCAGCAGTCGAGACCTTCGGCATGGAAATGAAGATTTTCCTGTTTTCGGTTTTGTTTTCTTTGATTCTGGTAACCATATTCCGTTTCGGATTCAAGGAAAACCGCAATATCGGAAAAGGCGTTACTTTCCAGAAGCCGGAGGCATTCACAAAAGAACAGAAAATTACCCTCTCCCTGATGATGATCATGATGGTAGTTGTCCTGATTTTCCCGCTTCTGCAGGTCCTGATGCCGCAGAATGCAATGATCAGCTATGTCAGCAGCAAAGTCGATGTCGGTCTGGTAGCCATTATTTTTGCAGTAATTGCACTCTTGTTAAACCTGGCACCGCAGAAAGAAGCCATGGCAAGAATCCCGTGGAATACCATCGTGATGATCGCCGGAGCCGGTATGCTGATCGCAGTAGCCGTGGAGGCTGGAACGATCGATGCGTTATCGACCTGGATCGGTTCGAACGTGCCGAAGCCGCTGGTACCGATCGCATTTAGTATCGTTGGCGCGATCATGAGTTTCTTTAGTTCCACAACTGGTGTCGTAGCACCGGCCTTGTTCCCGCTGATTCCAAACCTTGCGGCATCTGCAGGATTAAGCGCCCCGGCCTTGTTTGCCTGCACTGTGATCGGAGCACAGTCCAGTTCCATCAGCCCGTTTTCTTCCGGCGGTTCCCTGATTCTGGGTTCCACTCCGAAAGAAGAAGACCGGAATATGTTGTTCAACCGTCTGCTGATGGTTGCAGTGCCGATTAGCGTACTGTTTGGAGCAGTGTTTAACTTTGCGCTTGCGATGATCTTATGACAATCTGATAATAAAGAAAAAACTGCCATTTCCTGTAGTGGAAAGTGGCAGTTTTTCGATTAGTTATTTTCAGTATTGCGGTACTTTGCATTCTTCTCCTTCAGTTTCGCCAAATATTCATTGGCTTCTTTTTCGGATTTGAAACGCATCTTCGGCCCCTGCAGGCTGAGTTTTAAGACGTAGCCGCCTGTATTTTTTCTTCTGAACATCGAATGATTCCATCCTTTCCCGAATGATCTTGTGGCTTGCGTCACTTGATTGCCTCGTCGTTCGCCATGACCGTGCAAGCACGTTCCTGGCTCTCTTGCACTCGTTATATTTTACCATGGCGAGGGAAAAATGAAAAGATTATTTGACGCCCTGGCCCTTTCTGTGCTATACTATCTCGGCTGTGGAGAAAGTTAAAAGTTATTTCTGCAGCAAAATGGCAGATATTTTCTGCCGACTGGTTCGGGAACCTCCCAGGATAAAAAACTAGGCAGACAAAAGAACAATCCCGTTGCGGGGTCACGTATGCGTGAACCGTGTGGGATAACCAAAGCACAGTTGTGGAAAACGTTCGCAATCCGTAACGATTTTGTGGATAATTATAACGAATCGCGGATCATGATAGCAATCGTTTCAATCTGCAAAGAACAAGGTGCTGTTTTTGTGTGTTTATCTGAGGTCCTCAGAAAATACGCAAAGACAGTGCCTTTTTTGTTGCCCTGTCTTTGCAAAGAAAGAGGGCAAAAAATGGAGAAAGAAAAGAGACGTGTGATCATTGACTGTGATCCCGGGATTGATGACAGCCTGGCTATCATGCTGGCATTGTCCATGGAGGAATTGCAGGTCGAAGGGATCACCATTGTCTGCGGCAATTCCCCGGTGGAGATGGGAGCAGGCAATGCGAAAAAAGTATTGAAACAGATGGACCGGCTGGATATTCCGGTGTTTCGCGGAGCGGCGGTGCCGCTCAAACGGGAGTATGT
Organism: Clostridium sp. AF32-12BH; assembly: GCF_003477935.1. Lineage (NCBI taxonomy): Bacteria > Bacillati > Bacillota > Clostridia > Eubacteriales > Clostridiaceae > Clostridium > Clostridium sp. AF32-12BH. The sequence goes on from NZ_QUEH01000005.1 coordinate 205,151, forward strand.
GAATGCCCTGGATACCCATGGAGAGGATGGTCTCGGTGAGAGTTTCCTTCCAGAAGTAGAAGGGTATGAACAGAGCCAGACGGCGGTAGATTTCTTATGTGAAAAGATACGTGCCTGTGCGGCAGAGGGCAGCGGTTGTTCTGTGATTGCGCTTGGACCGATGACGAACCTGGCGCGGATGATCGAAACAGACCGGGAAGCGTTTGGAATGATTGATGAGATCGTTTCCATGGGCGGAAGTTTTCGCAGCCACGGAAACTGTTCCCCTGTGGCAGAGTACAATTACTGGGCTGACCCGGATGCAGCAGCACTGGTCTATGAGACAATGGCGGAACTTGGAAAGAAGATTTTCATGGTGGGGCTGGATGTCACAAGAAAGATTGTGCTGACGCCGAACCTGTTGGAATATATGAAGCGTCTGGATGCGGAAAAGGGAAATTTTGTGCAGGCGATCACGAAATTTTATTTTGATTTCCACTGGGAGTGGGAGCATTTGATCGGCTGTGTGATCAATGATCCGCTGGCGGTGGCGTATTTTGCGGACCGTTCCATCTGCAGTGGGTTTGATGCCTACACGGCGGTGGAGACAGGCGGGATTTCGATTGGCCAGACGGTTGTGGATTCCATGCATTTTTACCGGAAACCGGCAAATGCACGGGTGTTGACCGAGGTGGATGTGCTGAAATTCTTTCAGCTGTTTTTTTCAAAAATTTTGAAGATACCGGTGGAGAAGCTGGATCTGCTGGAGATGCTTGTGGGCGTGAATGAGCAGATGCGGAATACGGTATGAGCGCATTGTGATTGAATAGATCGAATAACGAAGGGCAAGACAAAATTCTGAGAAAAAGAGAGGATTACACACATGAACCGAACTAGAAACATGACAACCTTACAGCTTTGCATGCTGGCTATGGCGGTGTGCATCAATGTGGCAGGAGGCCAGCTTGCGCTGATCCTTCGCCTGCCGATTTATTTAGACAGTATCGGAACCATTTTAACCGGTCTCTGGATGGGACCGCTCTGCGGCATGCTGCCGAATCTCTTAAGCGGCATCATTCTTGGTATGACAACCGATATTTATTCTTTGTATTTCGCACCGGTCGGTATGATCACCGGACTGATGGCGGGCATCGCCGGAATGGTTATGAAGAGTCTGCTCAGTGAGCGGAATGTACGCAAACGCCAGATTCTGACCGGAGCTTTTCTGATCACAGTTCCAGGAACGCTGGTAAGTTCTGTGATCAATGCCGTATTGTTTGGCGGTGTGACTTCTTCCGGGTCTTCCATTCTGGTGCAATTGCTTGCCAAAACTCCGCTTGGCATGACCGGAAGCATTTTTGCAGTGCAGATTTTAACGGATTATCTGGACCGGGTGATCGCGCTTGCGTTGGCTGTGGCAGTTCTGCAGGTGCTTCCGCAGGATCTGCGTACACTTTGGAAACGGAATAAAAAGGAAAGAGTGAAAGAGGGAAGTTATGGGAATTCCAACCGAACGATACAGTAAGATAACCAATAAGAACCAGAGAGAAATCTGTCTTTTACAGGGATTTCCCTGCGCCTGGGGAAAGTGTGCATTTTGCGATTATATCGCAGACAACAGCCGGGATGAAGCGTCTATGGTGGAGCTGAATCACCGCGTACTGGATCTGATAACCGGGGAATTCGGTGTGCTGGAGGTCATTGATTCGGCGAGCTGTTTTGAATTGCCGGAGCAGACGTTAGACCGGATTGCACAGGTAATAAAAGAAAAGAACATCCAGAAGCTGTTTTTTGAAGCGCACTGGATTTACCGGCATAAGCTGGATGAGATGCGAAAGCGGATGCCAGTGCCGATCGTCTTTAAGATCGGCGTGGAGACGTTTGATCACGATTTCCGGGAAAAAGTACTGAACAAGCATGCCGATTTTTCCGGTCCGGAGGAAGTGGCGCGATACTTCGATTCGCCCTGTCTGATGGTAGGAATCAAAGGGCAGACGAAAGAGATGATCGCCCGGGATATCGAGTACTTAAAACGGTATTTCAAGCTGGGCACCGTGAATGTCTACAATAACAATACTACTCCGATCCGACGGGATGAAGAACTGGTGCGATGGTTTATGAAGGAATACCGGTGGCTCCTGGATGATCCGGCGGTAGAAGTGCTGTATGAGATCACGGATTTCGGTGTGGGTTGAGTGCAGTTATTGTTCCAAGGCAGAAATTTTGCCGATTGTATAAAATTGACAAAGAAAAAACGAAAACAGGTTGACGTGTTGTAGATAATGTGGTAGAGTTAAGACAACATAAATATAACAATTTTGGATTGTTACTGGGAAGCAGGCAAAACCAATTTTGAACAGTATTTGATAGTTTGTGATGCAGATATTTGTTCAGAATTGGTTTTTTATTTTAAATGGATCAGGACAATGTGAGAGGGAGTGTTGCTGGACGCGCATGTGTGAACGGCAGAGCGTGTACTGGTCTATGTGGGGTTATGGGTATGACAGTAGAGAAAGTGATCAACAACAATGTGATCAGTGCTTTGGAAAATGGCAGAGAAGTTGTTGTGATGGGACGCGGAATCGGATTTCAGATCCGTGCCGGTATGGAAATTCCAAAAGATCAGATTGAGAAAGTGTTCCGGCTGGAGAATCCAGACGTCATGGATCAGTTCAAAAATCTGGTACAGAAGCTGCCGCCGGAGCGTCTGCAGATTTCTGCCGAAGTGATCCAGTACGCGAAAGGCGTTATGGACAAAAAATTAAATCATAATATTTACCTGACATTGACGGATCATATCAATTTTGCCATTGAGCGCTATCAAAAAAAGATGATGTTTGCCAATCCGCTGCTGGGCGAGATCCGGACATTTTACCGGGAGGAATATGTCATTGGCATGTTCGCCATTGACCTGATCGAGCGCAGACTGGGAATTTCATTTCCGGTTGATGAGGCGGCGTCCATTGCGCTTCATATTGTAAATGCGGAGTATAACACCCGGATGCGGGACACCATCGATATGACGAAAATTATTCACGATGTACTGCAGATGGTAGAGGAATATTTTCAGATAGAAATGGACCCGAACTCAGCAAGCTATGGTCGCATGGTGACCCATCTGCGTTTCCTGGCGCACCGGATCTACAGTGGAGAGTCGCTGGAGGAAGGGACCGGGCTGGAAGAATTCCATGCCATGATCCGGCAGATGTATCCGGAAGAATATGCCTGCGGCAGAAAAATCCAGGAATTTATCCTGCAGACCTATGGGCATCGGGTGTCAGCGGAAGAAATCTCGTATTTGTCTGTTCATATTAGAAGGATACGGTTTAGCGGCAGCGAAGATAAAATCTGAAATACAGAATCATGTGATCTCATCAGAAAAAACTGGGATCATGTTTCAAAAAGAAGGGGGACTTGTTATGTTTCAGGCATTAAAAAAGATGTTTGGAGGAAAGAAAGAACAGGCAGAGGTGTTATCTCCGGCAGCGGGAAAGGTGATTCCGTTAAGCGAAGTAGCGGACCCTGCTTTTGCACAGGGAATCCTGGGAAAAGGCGTTGCACTGATTCCGTCAGAAGGAGCATTCCGTGCACCGGTATCCGGTGAGGTAACGGTGCTGTTTGAAACAGGGCATGCAGTCAGCATCAAAGCAGATAACGGTGCAGAACTGATCGTTCATATTGGTCTGGATACGGTTCAGTTAAAGGGTCAGTATTTCCAGACGCACGTAAAGCAGGGAGACCGGGTACAGGTGGGCGATCTTCTGATCACGGCAGACCTGGAACAGATCCGTACAGCCGGGTATGATGTGGTGACGCCTGTGATCGTCTGCAATACGCCGGATTTCCCGGATATGGTATGCAGCACCGGAATGGTGGTAAAAGCAGGAGATCCGGTTATTTCTTTATAAAAAGCAAGAATCAGATGTTCCATGCACAAATGCGGGTAACGAAAGGAAGACTGTTTTAGTATGAAATACACAACGGTACAGGTGGAAGATCCGGAGGGACTTCATGTACGGAACTGTGCACGCATTATGGCGGCGGCGACCAGGCTTGACGCGGACTTGTCGCTTATTTATGGGGAGAAAACGGCGCGTGCAGACCGTATCCTGGAGCTTATGGCATTAGAAGCGCCGTCCGGCAGTGTGATTGAAATTCATGCGGAGGGAAAAGAAGCGAAAACGGCGGTTGATACGATTGCTCAGATTCTGCGCACGTGATACAGCTGTGCAGATTGCCGCCTGCTTTCGCAAGCAAAAGATGATTTGCAGCCATTGGGGAGTGGTTCAAATACAAAAAGAAAAAAGCCGAAAGGCGAAAAAGAAAGGGGTTTTACATTATGATGAAGTTTTTCCAGAGACTGGGCAAAGCTTTGATGCTTCCGGTAGCATGTCTTCCGGTATGTGGTATCCTGATGGGAATCGGATACATTCTGGCACCTGCGGCAATGGCAGGTGAAGTTCAGGGGTTTACTGCGGGTGGCCTTGGCTATTCCATCGGTCTGTTCCTCATTAAGGCAGGCGGTGCCCTGATCGACAACATGTCCTGGCTGTTTGCCATCGGTGTGGCAGTTGGGATGGCAGATGATGCGGACGGTACAGCCGGTCTGGCAGGTCTTGTTTCCATGTACATGATCACCACGCTCTTAAGCAGCGGTTCCGTGGCTGGTATTACCGGGCATGAGGCAGCGCCGGCGTTTGGCAAGATCGTGAACCAGTTTGTTGGTATCGTATCCGGTCTGATCGGTGCAACCTGCTATAACAAATACAAAAACGTGAAGCTTCCGGATGCACTGGCATTCTTCAGCGGCAAGCGTGCCGTTGCAATCTTCACCGCGCTGTATTCCATCGTTGCAGCGCTGGTTCTGTTCTTTGTATGGCCGCTGGTTTACGGTGCACTGGTTACCATGGGTGAGGCCTTTATTGGCATGGGCGCTCTGGGCGCGGGCATTTATGCATTCCTCAACCGCCTGCTCATTCCGTTCGGTCTGCATCATGCATTGAATTCCGTATTCTGGTTTGACGTAGCCGGAATCAATGATTTAAGTAATTTCTGGGGCAACACCGGTGTTTACGGACAGACGGGTATGTACATGACCGGATTCTTCCCGTTCATGATGTTTGGTCTTCCGGCAGCATGTATCGCGATGTACCAGACTGCAAAGCCGGGCAAAAAGAAAATGGTTTACGGACTGCTTGCATCTGCAGCATTCTGTTCGTTCTTTACCGGCGTTACCGAGCCGATCGAGTTTTCTTTCATGTTTCTGGCTCCTGGCCTTTACGTCGTACATGCGCTGTTAGCAGGTATCACTGCCGGCATTACCGTTGCACTTCCGATCCGTGCAGGCTTCTCATTCTCAGGCGGTGCAGTTGATATGGTGCTCAGCTCCTTCACTCCGCTGGCAGAGAATCCGTGGATGCTGATCCCGGTTGGTCTGGCGGTTGGTGTTCTCTATTATGTTGTGTTCCGCTTTGTAATTACTAGATTTGATTTAAAGACTCCGGGACGTGAGGATGATGAAACAGAGGAAGCGAAAGTAACCCTGTCCAACAACAACTACACGGAAGTCGCAAAGATTGTTCTGGAAGGTGTTGGCGGTCCGGAGAATGTGGCATCCATCGACAACTGCATTACCAGACTCCGCCTGGAAGTCAAAGACTACACAAAGGTAAATGAAAAAGTCATCAAATCTGCCGGTGTGGCAGGTGTGATACGTCCGAGCAAGACCTCTGTTCAGGTCATCATTGGAACCCAGGTACAGTTTGTGGCAGATGAATTCAAGAAACTTTGCAAGTAAGCAGATCCTCCAGGTTTCCGAAAAGATGGCGATCCAGAAACGACTGCTTTCTGAAAAAGATCGCTTTCCGAAGATAGATACGCGAAAGGGCTTTCCTCTTTATGGGGAAGGCTCTTTTTCTTTCCGGAAAATAAAAAATGCAGCGATCTTTCACAGAAAGGTCATATTTGTCTGTTAGAATCAGGTACAGTGAAAGAAGAAAGATCCAGTCAGATGCCTGGGAAATCATAAAAAGTGAAATGGAAATCAGCACCTGAAACAGAATTGAGAAGAAAATTGAGAAGAGAATTGAAACCAGAAATCATTGCGGCCACGACAGAGAGAAAGAAGAGGGCGATCATTATGAAATTGAAACAGAAAGAATTGAAAAAGACCATGAGAGGAATTTTTGCAGGAGCATGTTTACTGGCAATCGGAAGTGCAGTTGTTTTTGCAGTGGGTACGGAAACCGAGATGAAAGCTTATGCGGCAGAGTGGCAGCAGGCTGAAAACGGGGACTGGACCTACGCAGAGGACGAGGGAAGTCATGCGACAGGCTGGCAGAAGATTGACGGCGTCTGGTATTATCTGGAGCCGGAGACCGGTGTCTGGAACAGTCATCCGGCGCTGGATCAGACTTCAGTCTGTTATCTGGTCGAGAATGCAGTGAACAGGCAGGGATGGTTTAACCGGAAAATTTCGGAGGACGTCGTTTTGCATTACAGAGTCGACAGTTCCAGCCAGTACCGATATACCGTCGTGCTGCAGGAGGAAGACCGCCCAGACGAAATTGGAAGCACATTGAAGACATTTGAGGTCGATAAACGGACCGGAACAGCGAAAGACGAGTCTACAAAAATCGTGCTGAACCTGTACGAATAAGGAAAAACAAAAACTTACAAAAACTAAGTTTTTGAAAAAAAGAATTAATTTTACTTATAACATTTCCTGCACTATAATGGGATTATCAACAAGGAGTTAAAGCGCTGCAAAGCATGGATGCGTGATGGAAAAATCGGAATCATGAATGAAAATCATGACAGAAAATACGAATTGTGCACTGCGTGGCAGCGTGAAACGAAGAAGGAGGAAATGTATGGCACGTTTGTATGTCAAGATCAAAGACCAGGATAACGTCGTTGTAGCCGTTCAGGATCTGAAGGCTGGAACAGAAGTTATGGAAGGTCTTGTGACCAATCAGGACATTCCGCAGGCTCATAAGATTGCCCTGTGCGATATCCCGGCAGGCGGCGAGATCATCCGTTATGGTGTGGTTCTCGGCTATGCAATCAACGATATCAAGAAAGGCGACTGGATCAATGAGCATATGCTGGATCTCCCGCAGAGCCCGTCTGTAGACGATATGGAGTACGGCACCAATCTGGTTCCGATGGAGGAACTTCCGATGCCGACCAGAACCACCTGGATGGGTTACCGTAACGCCGAGGGTCCGGCAGGTACGAGAAACCTTCTGGGTATCGTAACTACTGTTCAGTGTGCGGCTGGCGTAGTAAAGGTAGCAGTAGAGCGTATCAAAAAAGAACTGCTCCCGAAGTATCCGAATGTAGATGGTGTTGTAGCAGTGACCCATCCGTATGGCTGTGGTGTTGCAATCAATGCACCGTTAGCTTATATCCCGATCCGTGCGATCACCAATGTCATCCGTCATCCGAACTTTGGCGGTGAGATCATGGTAGTAGGCCTTGGCTGTGAGAAGCTGACCTATGACCGCGTACTTCCGCCGGAGGACATCACCCCGGAGAACGTTCTGACTCTTCAGGACTATGCAGGTCATGACGCTATGATGAACGCAATCCTGGAAATGGCAGAGAAGAAACTGCAGAAGCTGAATAAGAGAACCCGTGAAGAACTGCCGCTCAGCGACCTGCTGATCGGTATGCAGTGCGGCGGAAGCGACGCATTCTCCGGTATCTCTGCGAACCCAAGTGCAGGCTACGCAGCAGATATGCTGGTTCGCGGCGGTGCTACTGTTATGTTCAGTGAGGTTACCGAGGTTCGTGACGGCGTACATATGCTGGCAGCACGCTGCCCGGATGCCCACACCCGTGACCGTCTGGCAGAAGAGATGAAATGGTACGACAAGTACCTTGCAGAAGGCGGCGTAGGCCGTGATGCAAACCCGACTCCTGGTAATAAGGCAGGCGGACTTGCAAACATCGTAGAGAAAGCAATGGGAAGTATCGCAAAGAGCGGTACCAGCCAGATCGTGGAAGTACTTTCCCCGGCTCAGAAGCCGACCAAGCACGGTCTGATCTATGCAGCAACCCCGGCCAGCGACATTGTCTGCGGACCGAGCCAGGTTGCAAGTGGTATCGGCCTTCAGGTATTCATGACCGGACGCGGAACCCCGTATGGTCTGGATATCAGCCCGGTTATCAAAGTCTGCAGCCGTAACGAGTTGAAGAACCACTGGTTCGACTTAATCGATATCTCTGCAGGTGACGTAGCTACCGGTGAAAAGACCATCGCAGATGTCGGACAGCAGATCTTTGACATGATCCTGGATGTGGCAAGCGGAATCAAGCAGCCGTACAGCGATCAGTACGGATTCCACAACGACATGTGCATCTTCAACCCGGCACCGATAACCTGATCGAAACAAAATCATAATCGTGTTAATCTAACAGGAGCTGGTAAGCTGCCGAAAGGCAGCTTACCAGCTCCATTTTTGTATCTGCGAGACAGCAGATGTTTATTAGATAATAGAATATGCCGCGGTTTTAAGCCATATGCCCCTGATATCCCAGCAGGGAAGACATCTCCTGGCTGAGCGCAAGTAAAAGCTGGGTATATTCCTGGGTACGGTTCTGGTAAACAAGCTTGGATGCGCAGATATTGACAGCAGCAACAATTTTACCAGAGTAATCGCGGATCGGGGCAGCGGCATTGATTTCGAAGTTTGCGTATTCTTCTACCTCTACGGTGTAACCTTGTTTGGGAATCTTTTTTAAGATGTCCGTTAACTGATCTATATCGGTAACGGTAGAGGAAGTGTACGCATAAAGATTCTGGGACTCCAGAATCTTTCTCTGCTCTTCTTCCGGAAATTCAGAGATAAGAATCCGGCCGGAAGCAGTGCAATAGCAGGGATGGACACGCTGCTGGGAAAACTGGTTGCTAGAGCTGGCAAGCAGGGATGGCCATTTGGTAATGAAACGCAGTACTTTATAGTCCTGTTCCAACACCATGATGTTGATGGTATTAAATGGAACGCTGATCTGCGGAAGAATGTTGACCAGTAAGGTATCGCAGGCGAGCAGGTGGCTGTAGCGGATTCTGGCACGCGAACCGAGAATGAATACCTGATAACCCAGAAAATATTTTCCGGTTTCCGGATCGCGGGAGAGATAGTTCATTTCCGTCATGACGTTTAACATGGCATAGGCGGTACTTCTGGATATATTGAGCAGGCGGCTGATCTCGGTGACGGTGAGCGCAGTCCGGTTATCTGCCATAATGTTCAGCAGTTTCAAAGCACGTTCGATGGACTGCTGGGAGGAATTGGATTCTTTTTTTTGCATGGGATTAACTCCTTTGAAATGTATAAGTGTATTCATATTAGGACACAAATGTTGGAAAGTCAAGTCATGGAACTGTAATATGAAAGAAGCATATGATACACCTTTTCGATATCACGAAGCCTCTTGGATTTTGGATGATAAACGATCGCAAGATCATAGGTTTCTTCACATGGTGTCATGAGAAAAAAACGTTCATCATTCTGATTTGGTTTTGGAGCCCGACTGATGGTATTGTACTTCCCCTGTTCAGCCATCAGCATGATATAGGACATGTTGGAAAAAGAACAGGTAGAGGATGGGGTAATCTGATAACGTTTTAAAATCCGTTCAATACAAGCATGCATGCGGCTGCTGGCTGATGGCAGCGCCATAGGTTCCTGATTCAATGCGGAAATTGGAAGTACACGGTATTTTTCTCCGGGAACTGTTTGAGCCAGTGCTTCTGCGGGTGAACCTTTCCGCAGCCAGATGCCGAGCTTTTCACGATACACAATTTTGCAGGTTAGTCCGCTTGTGAGTGTCGGCAGCCGGAGTGTGGCAAGATCCAGAGTATGGTTTTGTACGGCGAGTTCCCGTTCTTTATTGGAATTGATTTCAACAAAATCATAGGAGGCTTCTGAAAAATCAGGATCAGAGTCAGAAAATGCACGCACGACCTGATTCCCGTAATGCGAAGAAATTCCAATACGAAGAGGTGACGTATTTGGCTCAAGAGTCTTCAAATATTCCTGATAGGTATCGCATATTTGCTGGGCTGTTTCAGCAAACTGCATTCCGCTTTCTGTAAGTTCAAAGGATTTTCCAGGACGGCGGATAAAAAGTGTAGTATGAAGTTCGGATTCTACCCGCCGGATGATCTGGCTGAGTGCAGGCTGTGTAAGAAATAGCGCATCGGCCGCTGGTGCAAGTCCATTTAGCTGGATGACTTTGAGTATGGCATCCATATCACTGATTTTCATTCGTAACATCTCCAATCATCGAAATACCCTTAACGTTTGCTTATGACACCCTTATTATATGGAAAATAGACAAAAAGTGCAAGGAAAAGTATAGTTATAGTATAAAAATACACAAGAAGAGGGGGCTTTTCTATGTCACAGGCACTTATTGTTTTAATCATAACGGTTGTTATGATCATCGCATTCTTTTCGAATGTCATACCGATTGCGGCAAGTGCATTGTTTGTTCCGATGTTTCTGCAAATGACGGGTGTGCTTTCCTTTAAGGAAGCGTTTGAAGGATTCTCCAGTTCCACAACGGTTTCGCTGTTCACATTGTTTATTCTTGGAGGAATCTTAGGACAGACTTCTTTTCTGGAACGATTACGGGTATTTGTTTCTACCAAAATTGCTTCCAGTAAAAATGGTAAAAAACATGTCCTTCTGGCCTCCATGCTGATGAGCATGGTCTTGTCTACATTTACAAACCCGTCCAGTGCAATGGCTATTATGCTTCCAATTGTAATTGCGGTGGCAAAAGATGTAAATCTTCCGGTTAAAAATACGATTAAAGCTTGTACGGATGTAGCAAATACCAGTAATAACGTATTACCGGTAGGTGGTGCTCTGACAGCATACCTCACGTTTAACGGATTTTTGGAGGCTGCAGGTGCAACGCAGCGCTTCCGCATGATGGATCCGTTTATTGCAAAAGTACCTACATTTTTGATTTATTTTGCGTTTATTTATTTTGTAGGATATAAGCTGTACTGCAAAGAGGGAAACACAGAAATCAATGAATCTGCGTTGGAAAGTAAAGGAAGCAAGGATGAAAAGAAAAAACGTCAGCTGACTCCATTTCAGGATAAACTTGGAATGTTTTTGTTCTTCGGTGGTGCGGTATTCATTATTGTAGGATCTGCAGTCTTTGATATTGATGTCTATATGATTGCAGGCTGCTGCATTCTGGTAGGACTTCTTACTAAGGTGATTACTTATAAAGAAGCGTTAAAGGCAGTTCATTGGGATACTCTGTTTGTTTATGGAGGTACGGTATGTCTTGGTCAGGCCATGACAAATGCAGGAATTAATGATCTGATTGCAGACTGGTCTTCTTCTGTACTTGGCAGTGTAAGTAATCCAATTCTTGTAACTGCATTAATTTTTGTAGTAACCTTTGTGATTACGCAGTTTTGCAGTAACCGTACAGTTGGTGCTGTATTCCGCCCATTGTCTGTTGCAATTGGCATGGCTTTGGGAGTTGATCCGAGACTTACCCTTTTAGCAGCACACTATGGCTCTTCTTTATCTACTTTAACACCAATGGCATCTTCTACACAGCTGTATGCGTTTACGGTCGGAAATTTTAAGATGAAAGAATACTTTCTTGGTGCTTTGATTCCTTCCATGGTATTTTTAGTATCCTTTTTGATCTGGTTCCCACTTTGCATTCATCTTGGATTGGTATAAATAAGAAGTTCCTGGAATCAATGATATGAACGAAATGAGGAGGCTTGACAACAATGGAGATAAAAAAATTTCCGGATGATCTGTCCGGAGCCTATGAGCTGATTGATAAACAGGATCCATACAGAATCCTTTTCCAGGGTTTGTATCAGCGCAGTATTCCGAATGGAGAGAATACGGAACAATATTATGTTTACATTCCGCAGAAAGCATATCATTCTGATCGTGCTGTACTGATTGTGATGGATCGGGAAAGTTCGGTGGATGAATGTTTGAAGAAGACTGGATGGCTGGATATTGCAGAGAAAGATTCGGTGATTCTTTTGCTTGCGAAAGGAAACCAGGGGGAAGCGTATTACCATAAATTCTTTGAGGAGAGAAGAGATCAGAAATATTATACGATCAATAAGGCAGTCTGTTATCTGGTTGGATACGGAACTGGAAGCCTGGTCGTGCAAAAAGAAATTGTTAACAGACCGCAGCTCTGGGCTGGTGCTGTCTGTTTCCAAAATTTCGGATTAGATCAGGAATATCTGGTGGAAATAGGAAGTCAGGAATCTGATGTATCCTTCGTGAAAAAAAATCAGGTTCCGATGCCACTCTGGTTATGGACTGATGAGATGACAAAAACGCAGGAACAGGTAGTTCATTACTGGAAAGAGGCAAACCAGATTGGAACGGAAGAATACATCGATGAAACTACGATTCATTATCATCCGGCAGCGAATACGCTGAATTCATTGATCAATGAGCAGACCGGAGCAGATTTGTATGTGACGGTAGATGTTGGAAGAAGTTTTGAAACACCGGAGTGTACGTCCCGAATCTGGGAGTCATTTCTTTCCAGAACAATCCGGACTGTAGCTATCTACAATGGTGACCTTCGTCCGTACCGCACAGCAGAAGACTGGCATGCACAACGGCAAACCATTGATCTTGGAGGTTATTGCAGAGAATGGTATGAGTATATTCCGACAGCAGCAAAAAGAAATCCAGATCAAAAAATTCCGCTTGTAGTTTGTTTTCATGGGGGTGATAACAATGGTTTTACAGCTATGTATCGCACAGAATGGATCAAAGTGGCGGAATGCAGAAATTTTGCAGTCGTATTTCCAACAGGTGCGTTGCGTCGTCGGGCGGAAAAAAATGCAGTGCCCCATCCGGCATGGAATGCCTGCGGAGCACAGGATATTGAGGATGATGTGACTTTTGTCCGTACTGTAATTGAAAATATTGAAGGGCGCTATGCAATAGATGCTTCCCGAATTTATGCGACAGGACATTCTATGGGGGCATGCATGTGCCAGAGAGTACTACTGACCATGCCGGAAATATTTGCGGCAGGTGCAGCGACCGGTGGTGTGCTGAAGGGAGGTTTCTTCGGATATTATGATTCTCCAGGCGTAGTTGAAGGTTATAAGATGCCAATCTGGATCATTCTTGGGGAAAATGACCGCGGCGGAGGAGATTTTGCTACCAACGAAAAAGCGAGATTAAATATCGAATACTGGACAGAGCGCAATGAAACTTCTGCCTGGGATGACAGCTGCGATTATACCGATGGATTATACTGGAATAAAGTATATCTCGACCCGGTCGGAGTTCCGTTTGTACGATTTACAACAGTCCAATATAAACCGCACACCAGCATTCCACAGGACTCCTGGTTCTTTTACGATGAATTCTTTTCAAAGTTCAGTAGAAATGAAGCAGGAGAAAGTGTTTATATGAAAAAAATAATCGTAAAAAATTAAATCTTGAAAATTCCGAATGTTTGGACGTATTTTTGTGTTACAGGCAAAAATACGTCCATTTCAAAAAACAAACGTATTAATATTAATACACTAATGCATTTTAATAAATATATAGCACATAAAATATCGATACGCGTATATTGACAAAATAAAAGGCACGTTGTATATTGTGCATAGAACGATACGGAAATAAAAAGTCGATTTGTGAAAAATGAATAGAGAAAGAGGGGGAATACGTGAGACCTGAGGTTACAACCAAAAAAGGAATCTTTACGGGTGCCAGTGAACCGAATGGTGTTCTTGCTTTTAAGGGAATCCCGTTTGCAAAACCGCCGGTTGGAAAACTGCGCTGGCGGGAACCCATCGAATGTGAAAACAGTAAGCAGCATTTTGATGCAGGCACTTTTCGACCGATTCCGGTGCAGATTTACGATGAACGTTATGCCGGATTGGAACAGAGCGAAGATTGTTTGTATTTAAATGTTTACACATCGGATCTGGTTCGCACGAACAAGCCGGTTCTGGTCTGGGTTTACGGGGGCGCTTACATCAAAGGCGGAGCGAGCCGCGAGATGTTCCATGGAGACCGGATGATCGGGGAAAATCCGGATCTGATCCTGGTAACCATCAATTACCGGCTTGGTGTATTTGGAAGTCTGAATCTTTCGGAAATTGACAAGACCGGGGAATACCGTTACAGCAACAATCTGGCGCGCCTGGATCTGCAGGCTGCATTAAAGTGGGTACGGGAAAACATTTCAGCGTTTGGAGGAAACCCGGACAATGTTACGGTATTTGGACATTCGGCAGGATCGAGCAATATTTCCGCCCAGCTTCTTATGAAAGAGCCGGAGCGTTATTTTAAGAAAGCAATCATGCACAGCTCGTTTGCAGTGGATATTGGTATTACTTCCTGGGAAAACAGCCTCGGTGCGGCCAGGGTATTTTTGGATATTTTAGGGAATCCTTCCTTAGAGGAACTTTTAAAAATCCCGGCAGAACAGATTCTGGATGCCCAGATCAAACTTCAGCAATCTGACTTTTTCGATGAAGACCGGAAAGCATTTTCGGTTGTGGAAGATGATATCGTGATTCCAAAGCACAGTTTTGAGAAACTGGTCCAGGGAAATGCGGCAGGAATCACTGCCATGATCGGTACCTGCTGCGGCGAATATGACCAGCAGTTCCGGGATAAAAACATGGAGGAAAAACGAAAATTCCTGCAGAACCAGTGCGGAAAAAAAGTGCCGGATATGGAAGAAACAATCCGCTTCCTGCATGGACAGGAACCGGAAAAGCCGTTGGAAGAAATTTATATGGATATTAAGAATGACCTGTGGCTGAGGGTTCCGGCAAACCTGGTGGCTGAGGCAATGTCGTATCATTCGAATGTATACATGTTCCACACGCTGCTGCGGAAAGAAAATCAGATTCGTGCACACCATGGAAATGAGTATGAGATGATTTTTGGCAGGGGAGATCAGGAACTGGCAGACGAAGACACGGCACGCCGTATCCGCCAGACCTGGCTGAATTTTGTGCGATACGGACGCCCGGGCTACACGGACATGCCGCAGTGGCCGACTTATGACCGGGAAAAACGTCGCACCATGGTGGTGGAAAAAGAACCTTACGTTTCGGAGGGGGTAAGGTTAAAGGCATTGGAGCAGTTTTATCCTCTTTTTGAGGAACGAAAATATTTAAAGTAAAAGGAGAGAAGGTACTATGAAAAAACGTTTGACAGCAGGACTCGCAGTTGCAATGGCAATGGTGATGATGAGTGCATGCGGAGGCAAGACAGCCGCTCCGGCAGATGCACCAAAGGAAACGCAGGCAGCAGCTGCAGATAGCGGAAAAGGAGAAAAAGAAGAAAAAGCAGAGAGTACAGAGGCAGCAGCAGAGCTTCCGGCATGGCCATTTACGGATAAGGAGATTACGTTCTATACCAGAAATAATGCAGGTGCACCTACAACTCTGGCACAGCAGTATTTGATTGATGTTGTATTTAAAGATGGAGGAACCAATCTGCTCCTTTCTGATCCAACTTCTGGTGGTGCAGTTTGTATAGATAAGACTTATGAGGCAGGCGGAGATGGCTATACGTTCTACGTGTCCGGCAGTGAGATGGTCATTGGTGATGTGCTTGGAAGTTTTGACCATTCTCTGAAAAACGATTTCCAGGTACTTGGTATGGTTCCTTCCAACGGAGCACCAAACTTCTTAAGCGTTTCCAAATCGACTTTACCGGATGTTGACAGTGTAGATAGCCTGGTAGAGTATTGCAAGGCGCATCCGGGGGAAGTACGTTTTGCTTATGCACCGGATACCTTAGGAGAGGTTTATAGCCAGTTATTTGTAGATCATTTCGGGTTGGATGTTAAGATGACGATTTCAGAAGGAAATGATTCCAAGCCGAACCTGATGGGCGGTATTGTAGATGTTGTTTGCTGGAACCAGAATAATACCATTGAATATGCAGATTATCTAACCCCACTTGCTGCATTAAGCAATGAGCCGTCTACCAGAGACGAATTAAAGGATGTTCCGACTTACAAAGATCTGGATATGTCTGACTGTGTGGTACCGTCGGTTATGTTCTTGGTTTGCAAAAATGATATTGATGAAAATCTGGCTCAGGCAATCAACCAGAAGTGGAACGCAGCCATCGAGGATGTATTAAGCGACAACCCGAGCGAAGAGGGCAAGATCTTAAAAGAGCATATGGCAAGCCAGGATCAGACTCTGGAGCCGTTAAGCATTGATGAGTGCTGGAAGATTATCGATGATGAGTATGACAAGATTGGTGCTGTTTTAACGAAGTAATCGGAAAAACTTTTGAAATTGGAGGGCAGTGGCGGAATGAAATTAAGGAAAGACCGGCAATTGGGAATCATATGCCTTCTTCTCGCGGCATTTATTGTCTATGAGACAAGCCAGATTAAAATCCGAAGAGAAGAATTTGCAATCATAGGTCCCAGAACCTTCCCATTGATTGCCGCGGGAATCTTTGCAATCTGCGGAGTGTATTTTCTGGTTCATAAGCTGGAAGCAGAAGATAAGAAGTATATGACACTGGGACAGTTTAAACGGGCTATGATGATGTTTGGATGTTATGTGATCTATCTGGCCGGATTATATTTCCTGGGACTGAAGTTTGCGGCACCGATCGCGATCTTTGCGATGACCATGCTGTTCTGTAAAGGTAAGATTGCCTGGTGGAAGGCGCTGCTTTATGGGGTAATATTTGGTGCGGTATTTTACGGATGTTATGTATATCTGTTCCAGATCCGGGTACCCATGGGAATCTTAGGTATTTAGGAAGGGGGATTTGAAATGGACTGGACACCATTATTAGCTGCATTTGGCAGTATTTTCACACCGACCGGTATGCTGTATATCATCGGCGGCGGTGTACTGGGCATGATCCTTGGTGCAATTCCCGGACTTTCCGGCGGTACTGCGTCGGTCATCATTCTGCCTCTGACTTATAAGATGGATCCTGGACTGGCGCTGGCACTTTTGGCGAGCCTTTATATCGGATCCACATCCGGCGGATGTATCGGTGCAATCCTTCTTGGTATTCCGGGAACCGGTGCTTCCATCCCGACAGCCTGGGAAGGTTACCCGATGGCAAAAAAAGGACAGGCCGTGCGGGCATTAAGTATCGCGGTAACCTGTAACTTTATCGGAACACTTCCGGGTCTGATCATTGCCATGTTTGCATGTCTTCCATTATCCATGGTTGCCTGCAAGATGGGGCCATGGGAGTACTTCAGCCTGCTTCTTTTGGCAGTTACCATGGTTGTAGCACTTTCCAAGGACAACCTGATGAAAGGTTTTGTATCGGTTGCACTGGCGCTGATCATTTCCTGTGTGGGTTCTTCTCCGATTGACGGAGCAAAGCGATTCACGTTCGGAAGTACCTATCTGATGGGTGGTGTCGGCATGATCGTGGCAATGCTTGGAATTATTGCAGGTCGCATGATCATCGAGGCATATGCATTCGATAAACAAATCGATGCCTCCATTGCGGGAAAAGTTTCAAAGTACAAATTCCCCAAAAAAGATCTGGGTGAAAACAAGGGAAATATTCTCCGTTCTTTCCTGGTTGGTATTTTTACCGGATTCCTTCCGGCACTGGGCGGTGGTGTTGCATCCATGATCTGTTATGCAAACGAGAAAAACCGTTCCCCGCATCCGGAAACCTTTAACGATGGTGTAACCGGAGAGCCGGCTGGAATCATTGCCTGTGAAACGACAAACAATGCGGTTATCGGCGGTGCGTTAATTCCGATGATCTCCATGGGTATTCCGGGATCTCCGCCGCTGATCTACATGATCACGGCATTATCCATTCACGGAATTTCCTGTGGTCCGACCCTGATGCGTGATCATCCGGATGTAGTATATCTGCTTTACATCGCATGTATTTTTGCAGCAGTAGCGGTACTGGTTGCACAGACAGTTGGTATGCCGTTATTCCCGCTTCTGTTAAAGGTACCGTCCCATTTCTTATATCCGGCTATCATTGTCGTTGCATTTTTGGGCGCATTTATCAGTCAGGGCAACCTGTCTGGCGTGGTGATCTGCCTGTGCTTCTGCCTGCTTGGCATGGCAATGCGCTATTTTGAGATCCCGGATGCACCATTCATGCTGACTTACTGTCTGGCGACTTCCATGGAAACCAAGTTAAGACAGGGACTGGTAAACGGATATAACGGATTCTGGGATTTCTTCACCAGACCGATCTCCTGCCTGTTTATTATTCTGGCTGTCGTCAGTCTGTTGTATAACCTGTATGGAGATAAGATCAAGGCAAAAATGAAACGTGCAAAAGTGTAGTGCGGCAGAATAAAGGAGACGAGAAAACATGATGCAGAAAAGTATTACCTTAAAGAGCGGTGTGACGCTCGGCTATAATGAATTTGGAAGCGGAGATCGGTATCTGTTGAGCTGTCAGCAGTATCATAACAGCAAGGTTGCCTATACCATTGATTTGGCTGAAAAGTACGGATTTCATGTATTCCAGATCCAGATTCGCGGATATGGACTTTCCGCGTCAGAAGCAACAAAAGACTTCGGCGGTTCCTGGTATGACGTATGGGCTCAGGATGCCTGTGACTTTGCAGATGCCCTTGGCATTGACAAATTCTTCTATGGCGGTATTTCCCATGGATCCGGAATTGGCTGGCACATTGCAAGACGCCACCCGGAGCGTATGAGAGGTTTCTTTGCCGGAGTTCCGGGACCGCACAGCAAGGACGGACATGAGACCGGAGAAGCCCGCATGATGACCATTAACGCATCCAAAGATCCGGTTTACTGGAAAGAGTATGCAACGGCAAAGGTAAACCGCCAGGCAAAACCGCTTCGGGAACTGGCAGAGCGCGGTCTGGCTGCACCGGAAAAAATTGAGGCAGCGATCGAGGAAATGATGGAGTTCTGGGTAAATATGAGCCCGGAGACCGCACAGCTGGATCCGAAGAAACCGTTTTCTGACTGTCCGACGGAGGAAGCGCTCATCGAAGAACTGAAAAAGATCACGGTTCCGACCATTATCATTGGCGGTATGCAGGATCCGATCAGCACCATCGACAATATGGTGCGCTCCTGTAAGGCATTGAAAAACAGCGAGATGGTAATTTTCGAAGATGGTACCCACAATGTTCTTTTGGAGCACCGGGATGAAGTCGTAAGACATATCATGGCATTCTGTGAGAGCAGAAACCTGTTGTGATGAAAAAATTGGAATGATGCAGAAAACGAAATGATGTAGAAAACAAAATAAGACAGGAAAAGAAGGCTTTCGGTTTGTTAACTGAAAGCCTTTTTCTCTAAGAAAAAGGGGGATCTTATGGAAACAGCAACAGAAAACAAATCGATTTTTAGCATTCCGTTTCTGGTACTGGTTGTATGTTACACGCTGGGGTGCCTGACGTACCAGTTTCTTGCAACACTGTTTGTCAGCTATGGCGTTGGACTTGGCTATGAAAAAGTGGCTGTTGCAGGAGCCATGAGCATGACTGGTCTGACGGGGCTTATCATGCGTCCGGTTTCTTCGCTGATCCTTGCAGCGGTCATCTATGGTTTTTCTTTCGGAGGCTGTATTCCGGTACTTCAGGCAGTCGTGATCCGGGCGGTCGAAGCGCAGTATAAGGCATCTGCGACTGCTACAAAGTCCATCGGCGGAGATATCAGCCTGATGGCAACCAATACCGGACTTGCTGCACTTGCGACTGCTTTTGGAACGTATAAGGCAGGATATTTTGGGATCGGATGTATCGGTATTGTTGGACTTGTTTACATCATTGCATATTTTACTTATTATAATAGAAAACATCCGGGCAATCCGTTGCACTGGTAGTACCTGATTTATAAAATGGTTCGGAACACTGTTATGTCAGTGATCCGGACCATTTTTGCGCGGAACATTGCGGGTAATCAGTCTAGTCAAGACTTGCATGAGAAAACCAAATATGAAATAATAAAAGAAAATAAGTTACCGGCCTTGTGCGTAAACAGTAACAAAAATAACGAAAGAAGAGGCCAAAATGCCATGATGACATTACAGCAGATTCAATATTTTATAACCGTGTGCAAATACAAGAGTTTTACCAAAGCAGCCGAAGAAATGCATATTTCCCAGCCCGGCATTTCTTCTGCGATGAAAGAACTGGAGCGGGAATGCAAGGTGACATTGTTTGAACGTCGCAATAACAGCCTGTATATTACGGATGCCGGTGTCCTGTTTTTGCGGGAAGCGAAAAAAATGCAGCGTCAGTATGAGTCGATGGAATCAGCGGTGAAAACGCTTTCTGAGGGACGGGAATTTGTGCGGATCGGTCTTGCGACCATGTTTGGAAATGCCGTATACCCGAAACTGCGGCGGATGTTCCGCCAGCAGTATCCGGAAATAGAAATTTTTTCTGTGGAAGATACAGTGGATGCGCTGTTTCAGCTTCTGGAGCAGGGAAAAGTGGATCTGGTCTGCTGCGGAACCGGGGAAATGGTGGCAGGAGCGGATTGTGAAAGTTTAAATATCCGGGAGTCGCGGCTGATGTTTTGCGTAAACCGGGATCATCCGCTGGCGAAAGAAAAAGAAGTGACCTGTGAGATGATTGGCAGAGAACCGTTGGTTATGCTGACCGATCAGTTTTATCAGACGCAGCGGCTGAAAAAGTTGTTTGAAGAGCAGAACATTCCGCTTCATATTATTCATAATACCAATCAGGCATACACGGTGCTGCGTTTTATCCGGGATGGTGTAGCGGCAGGCTTTTTGACGACGGACATCATAGCGGAGGATGAAAAGCTGGTTGGCTTTTCCGTTCCGGGGGACCAGGTCTACACAATTGCCCTGTACTGGAAAAAGGACGTATTCCAGTTCTCTGCGGCAAAGAAGTTTATTGAAGTTACCAGGGAGTATGTGAAACAGATCCATAAGTAAAAGTTAGTCAGCCTAATTTAACACCGTTTGCGAAAATCAATCAAACTGTTATCATAATAGTAGATGTTGCGAAAACAATTCATTGAAAGGTTTATGAGGAGGTATTCATTATGGTAACACACAAAGTAGCGGTCATCGCCGGAGATGGCATTGGTCCGGAGGTCCTTGCAGAGGGCAAAAAGGTGTTGGAGAAAGTCGCTGAACTGGATGGAACGTTTCAGTTTGACTTTACGGATTTTCCGTGGGGCTGTGAGTATTATTTAAAGAATGGACGCATGATGGCAGAAGATGGCATTGAGCAGCTGTCAAAATTCGATGCGATCTTCCTTGGCGCAGTTGGCTATCCGGGCGTGCCGGATCATATTTCTCTTTGGGATCTGCTGCTGATCATCCGCAAGAAATTCGACCAGTATGTAAACTTAAGACCGGTAAAACTCTTAAAGGGTGCTCCGTGTCCGTTAAAAGATGTAAAGCGTGAAGATATCGATATGATGTTTGTCCGTGAAAACAGTGAGGGCGAGTATGCAGGAAGCGGAAGCTGGCTGTTCCCGGGCAAACCAAATGAAGTTGTGATCCAGGATGGCGTCTTCTCCCGTGTCGGCTGTGAGCGTATCATCCGCTATGCATATGAGCTTGCAAGAAAAGAGAAAAAGACCCTGACCAGTATCAGCAAAGGAAATGCATTAAATTATTCCATGGTATTCTGGGATCAGATCTTTAAAGAGGTTGGTGAGGAATATCCGGATGTGGAAACCCATTCCCTTCTGGTAGATGCGGCAAGCATGTTCATGGTAAAAGATCCGAAACGTTTCCAGATCGTAGTTACGTCCAACCTGTTTGGTGACATCCTGACCGACCTTGGTGCTGCGATTTCCGGCGGTATGGGACTGGCTGCAGGTGCGAACTTAAACCCGGAGCGCAAGTTCCCGTCCATGTTTGAGCCGATCCATGGTTCTGCACCGGATATTGCAGGTCAGGGTAAGGCAAACCCGCTGGCAACCGTATGGTCTGCAAGCCAGATGCTGGATTTCTTCGGACATCCGGAATGGGCAGCACGCCTGATCGATATCATTGAGGAAATGCTCGTAGAAAAAGCGGTCCTCACCCCGGATTTGGGCGGAACCGCTAAGACAAACCAGGTTGGCGATGAAGTTGTGCGCAAGCTGGCTGAGAAAAAATAAGTTGTTACTATAATTTGATAGAATCCCCCTATATCCGGACTGTGTGAAGAAAGTTAGTGTGTCTGTCCTTCCGCAGTCCGGATATCGTTTTCATAGCTTCCAATTGCCTGGATCGCAGCTTCGATGCCGCGGGCGATATCGTGCAGGTTCATGGATGGAGCCGGTGCAGGTCTTCCAACAACCTGTTCTGGAATGAATGGAACATGCATGAAACCGCCGCGCACACCTGGATAGTTTTTCGCCAGGGTGTAGAGCACACCGTACATTAAATGGTTGCAGACAAAGGTACCTGCAGTATTGGAGACACTGGCCGGAAGACCTGCTTCGCGGATGTTCTGGACCATGGCTTTGATCGGCAGGTCAGAAAAATATGCCGGAGCACCGTCTTCATAGATCGGCAGATCAATCGGCTGGTTCCCTTCGTTATCCTGGATGCGGGCGTCATCTAAGTTGATGGCTACGCGTTCCGGGGTGATGTCGTAGCGGCCGCCTGCCTGACCGATACACAGGACGGCATCCGGCTTTTCTTTTTCAATGGCAGCAGCAACAGTTGCGATGGATTTGCGGAATACGGTAGGTACTTCTACTTTTACGATTTCCACGCTGTCGACCTGGGAAGATACCAGTTTTACAGCTTCCAGTGCCGGGTTGACTTTGTCTCCACCGAATGGGTCAAATGCGGTTAAAAGAAGTTTCATGAGAAAACCCTCGCTTTCGTTTGTATTTGTCTGATGGAAAAGAATGTCAGGCCAGTCTTTCCCAAAAAGAAATTTGATGAGTGATATCGGAATGCCGGGAAACTAAAATGCCAGGAAATACATCAACAAAATGTGGATCACCAGCATGGTGAGTGCCACCGGAAGCTGGGATTTGATGACAGCGTATTTGCTTTTGGTCTCCAGAAGTGCCACCGGGACAATGTTGAAGTTTGCAGCCATCGGCGTCATAAGGGTTCCGCAGTAGCCTGCAGTCAGTCCAAGTGTACCGACAACAACCGGGTTTGCACCCTGGGCGATCAGAAACGGGATACCGATGCCGACGGTGATGACAGAGAAAGCAGCGAAGCCGTTGCCCATGATCATGGTGAAGAGAGCCATGGCGATGCAGTATACGGCGGTTGCGGCAAACAGGTTATTGGCCGGGATCACGGCGCTGACACCGTGTGCGATGACGTCACCGACACCGGCTGCCGTGAACAGGGAGCCGAGGGCAGCGAGAACCTGAGGCAGAATGCCGGTTACGCCGACATTGTCTACCAGACGGGTTCCGTCGGTCACTGCGTAGGAAGGTCTGGTCTTGAAAAGCAGCAGTGCCACGATCAGTGCAATGGCACCGGAGATACCGATGGCGTTGTTGGCGCCGAGTACTTTTAAGAATGTTGCAACAAGGACGGCGCTGATAGCCAGGGTAAGCGGCGGAATGAAAACGGAGTAGCCGATTTTGTCGGCTGCTTTTCTGGTTTCGGCTGCGTCCGGAACATCGCTTCTGGACGGTGCAACCAGATGGAAAGCGGTCAGGGCAGCCATCAGTACGACGCAGGCGCCTGTGATCCAGCGCGGAAGGTATGCTCCGGCAATGAACGTGAATGCCAGGATAAACCAGAAGAGTGCGGTGGTCACGCGTTTTTTGCATTCGGAATCTTTTAATGCCTTGACGCCGTTCGAAACGAAGAAAAGGCCGATGATGCAGTAGAAAATTTCTGCAACAATGGTGCTTACGGTCCAGGTCATGTTAGTTTTCCTCCTGTTTCTTCCGGCTTGCGAACCGGCGTTTTAAGATCTGGTCAAAGATCAGTGCGTAGATGACGCCTACGATCACGGAAATCACGGCGATCGGGACAGACTGTCCAGCAATCTGGAGTGCATCGACCGGGTATCCCTGTTCGCTTAAGGTAGAAACGATCAAAAGCGTACCGGATGAACCCATGAAACAGTTCTGGGCGAAAAAGTTCCCGTAGTTTTCGCTTCCGGCACACATGCCCTTGATCTCGTCTTCTGTTTTTTCATCCAGTTCCCCGTACTGTACAACCGCTGCAGCCTGCGCCATCGGGTTGATGAGAGGACGGATAAACTGCGGATGTCCGCCGATACGCAGGGAAAATGCAGATGCGATGGTACGGATGAGCTGCCAGATGGCAATCAGACGTCCGGTCGTTGCATTTTTTAATGAGGTAATAAAGTCTACGGCTTTATCTTTTAAGCCGCATCGCTCACAGATGCCGATCACAGGCAGTGTGAGAATGAAAAGTGTGGCGGTCCGGTTTGTAATAAACGCGGTACCGAGTGTGTCCAGGATCTGCATTGGGCTCATGCCGGCTACGAGTCCGGTAGCAAGTCCGGCTACGACAACAACAGCGAGTGTATCCAGCTTTAAGATAAAGCCAATGATAACGATCAGGACACCGATCAGTTTGATCACTTCCATGGAAAGAATCCTCCTTATGATATTGTAAGTACGAAACTGCTCACGGACAGGAATGTTCCGGATGGAGAAGCCTGTTGCTGGTCACGGTATGGGAAACGTAACGAAATGCCGTGTGAAGCAGCATCTGAAATTTTATCATAAGGAAGGAAAAGTCACAATGCTATTTTTTTTCCAAACGTATTTTCAGACAGGACCTTGTCTGCCGGAATGTTTATGTGTTCACGTGTTTTCACGGATCGATGATGGATCCTTCATTCCTTGCTTGCATTATCAGTAAACTATGCTATAATAAGTAGTAATAAAAACTATGTGAGATGGAGGCGCGCTGTATCTGCAAAGAAAAAGATGACCGGACAGGTATCTGTGTCCGGCAGCAGGGAAAGAGGCAGCGGGACGGTTTGGAGGAGAATATGAGCTATAAGATTTTTGGCGACAGCTGCCTGGATTTAACAGAGGAATTAAAAAAAGATCCCAGATTTGAGATGATTCCCCTGACACTTCAGGTGGATGATCATATGGTAATCGACGACGAGACATTTGACCAGAAAGCATTTATTAAAATGGTAAAGGAGAGTCCGAACTGCCCGAAAACGGCATGTCCGTCCCCGGAAGCATTCAAGAAAGCCTGTGAGTGCGATGCAGACGATATTTATATCATTACCTTATCCAGTCATTTAAGCGGAACTTATAACAGCGCCGTACTGGGAAAGCAGCTTTATGAGGAAGAGCATGGCGCAGGCAGCAAGAACATCCTTGTCATCGATTCCGAATCGGCTTCTGCAGGAGAACTCAACGAAGCGCTTACAATCCGCGATATGTATGAGGAAGGACTTGGGTTTGGGGAAATCTCAAAACGGATCCTGACCATGCGCGACGAGCAGCAGACGTATTTTGTTATCGATACACTGGAGCCGCTGCGCAAGAATGGCCGCCTCACGGGGCTGCAGGCATTTTTTGCAACGGCATTAAACATTAAGCCGGTCATGGGCGCTGATCATGGTGTGATCATCAAACTGGATCAGGCAAGAGGCATCACAAAAGGTCTGGCCCGTATGTGTGAACTTGCCACAAAACGTGCCGGAAATCCAGAAGAAAAGCGTGCGGTGATTGCCCACGTGAACTGCCCGGAGCGTGCACTCCAGGTAAAGGCAGAGCTGGAAAAACGCGGGAACTACCGGGATATCGTGATCACGGATACCGCCGGAGTTGCAACGGTATATGCCGGGGATGGAGGAATCATCCTGGCGGTTGGTTAAAAATATAACAACATAATATCGATTGGTACGCTGAAACAAAGGCAGAAAACAGGGCAAAGAAGTTGACCATGAAGAACGTCTTCTTTGTCCTGTTTTTTATTTCAGAACAGATCGGGGGAAGACCTCGTTTTTGTATCATCGTTTTTGGGCTCTATGGATGCTTATCACTGCACAAAACAGAAAATAGGATCAAATCATACAAAAAGTAAGGTTTTGCGTCAGGACAGAAAAGAAAATCTAACAGAAAGTATACAATGAGCACAAAAAAAATCAAAGATTTGAGAAAAAATTATCTAAAACACTTGCATTTCCCCCATAATATGTTATGATAAAACTAACAAAAATATATTTAGCAAAAATAAAAAAAAGTAAGGAGGGGAGGCACAGACGGACTGAAGTCTGGTTGGGGGCTGGACTCGTTGCTCAAGCTAAATATCTGTTTCTTTTGTTGCTACGGACAGAATGAACAGTCCCGTTCGTTTGTACCTCAAAAAAAGCATGAAGGAGAAGACAAAAGAAACCGGAAACGGGAACGTATTGTTTGACTTTTATGGAAAAGCACCGGAAACATCCAAGCTGATTCCGTTAAGTTTACAACACGTTCTGGCAGCAATCGTCGGTGTTATCACACCGTCCATGATCATCGCAGGGGTATGCGGTCTGACCGATGAGGAGAAGACCATGATGATCCAGGCAGCGCTTATTTTCACCGCGCTGGCGACATTTTTGCAGCTGTTTCCGCTGTTCCATAAAATTGGTGCGGCACTTCCGGTTATCATGGGGACCAGTTTTGCTTACGTACCGACTCTGACTGCCATCGGCGGTGAGTTTGGCATTGGCGCGATTATGGGCGCGCAGATTGTTGGCGGTGTTGTCGCAATCGTTTTCGCGGTCTTTGTAAAGCAGATCCGGAAACTGTT
Source organism: Clostridium sp. AF32-12BH (assembly GCF_003477935.1). NCBI lineage: Bacteria > Bacillati > Bacillota > Clostridia > Eubacteriales > Clostridiaceae > Clostridium > Clostridium sp. AF32-12BH. The sequence goes on from NZ_QUEH01000005.1 coordinate 231,835, forward strand.
CCCGGACATCGTTACCGGTACGGTTATCTTTACCATCGGTCTTTCCCTGTATCCGACGGCAATCCGTTATATGGCAGGCGGTTCCGGACATCCGGAATTCGGTGGTTTAAAGAACTGGTTCATTGCGCTTTTAACATTTGCAGTTGTTTTATTCCTGAACAACTTTACAAAGGGCGTTTTGAAGCTGGGTTCCCTTTTCTTCGGTATCATCGTTGGTTATGTAGTATCTTTGTTTCTGGGCATGGTGGATTTCACCAATGTGCTGAATACCACCTCTGTTGTGGCATTCCCGCAGCTGATGCACTTCAAAATTGAATTTGCTCCGGCAGCCTGTGCTTCCCTGGCTATCGTGTACGCAGTCAATGCAGTGCAGACGATCGGTGATCTTACCTCTACGACCGTAGGCGGTATGGATCGTGTCCCGACAGACAATGAGCTTCAGGGCGGTATCCTGGTTCAGGGTGTTGCAAGTATCGTAGGCGCGTTCTTCGGAGCACTGCCGACAGCTTCCTACAGCCAGAACGTGGGCATCGTAACCATGAACAAAGTAGTAAACCGCGTGATCTTCGCGGTATCTGCAGCAGTGCTTCTGGTAGCAGGTCTGATTCCTGGTCTCTCTGCAGCACTGACCACCATTCCACAGTGTGTAATCGGCGGCGCTACGCTTTCCGTATTTGCGCAGATCGCAATGACCGGTGTGCGTCTGTTCACCAAAGATGGCATGACTGCAAGAAAGACTACCGTAGTTGGTATGTCAGTAGCACTTGGCGTTGGTATTACCCAGGTATCCGGATGCCTGCAGGGCCCTGGAATCCCGGCGTGGATCAACACCGTATTTGGAAGTTCGTCCGTGGTAGTGGCAACGATCATGGCGATCATCTTAAATCTGACGCTTCCGCCGGAAGAATAAGATCTGGGATGATAAGAGACACAAAGAAAGCCGAACAGTTAAGAATCCTGTTCGGCTTTTGTTTTAGAGGAATCAGAAGCTTCTTCTTCGGCTTTGATCTCGTTTAAGTAACTATAGAGTGTGAACTTGGAGATGCATAAGATCTGGCACACACGCTGACCGGATTTTGTGATGAGGAATGCACCGGCGTCGTTCAAAAGACGGATAAACTGAACTTTATCGTCCTTGGTCATAACAGCGGCAGGTTTGCCGATGTGTTTAAATGCCTGGTCGATCAGTTCGTCCAGAAGGTCAGTAACATTCATGGAAACGGTCTCCGGACCGGAGTCTTCCGAATCATTGGAAGCGGTAGCAGTCAGGTTCTGCATATGGGTCTGTGCTGCCAGCAGAATGGTGATATCGTAGTTGATACTCAGGATCCCGGTGATCTTTCCTTTGGGATTGCGAATGTAAATGGTACTGGATTTTAAAATTTTTCCATCCTTGGTCTTGGTTAAGTAGGCAAGTTTGTCTTCGGTGTGTTTTTCTCCGTTCTGCAAGGATTCCAGAACAATGTGAGAAGGACCATCGCCGAGTTTCCGGCCGCTGATGTAGCCGTTTTCAATGGCAACAATGGAGTGCTCCACATCATTGCTTTCCAGATCGTGTACGACGATCTCGCAGTTGGAACCGAACTGGGCAGCGAGGCCGTGGGCCAGGCGGGTGTAAAAATCAATGGTGTTTTTATCCATGGTTCGCTCCTTTCTGATAGTGAATGACAGGAAATAAGTCAATCATACAATTTGTTTGGCGTTAATTATTATAACAAGCCAAAAAACAGAATGCAAGAAGAAATGATTAAATTAACTAATTTATAGCAGGAGGTATATTAATGTTACTTATAGGAAACGGAAGAGTTATCACAAGAAACCATGCAAATCCGTACCTGGAGAATGGTGCGGTCGTAACCGATGGGGAGAATATCAAAGAGGTAGGAAGCTTTGAGGATATGAAACAGAAGTATCCGGAAGCAGAGTTTGTGGATGCCCACGGCGGTGTGATCATGCCTGGTCTGATCAATGCGCACACCCACATTTATTCCGGTCTGGCACGCGGCCTTTCCATCGTTGGAAACAACCCGACCAACTTCCTGGAAGTACTGGAAGGTACCTGGTGGGCGATTGACCGTCAGCTTGACTTAGACGGAACCAGAGCCTGCGCCTGGGCGACAGTTCTGGACTGCATCCGTGATGGTGTGACCACGATCTTTGATCATCATGCAAGCTTTGGTGAGATCCCGGGTTCCCTGTTTGCAATCCGCGATGTTGTAAAAGAAGCAGGCATCCGTTCCTGCCTCTGCTACGAGGTTTCCGAGCGTGACGGCGAGGAGAAGACCGCACAGAGCATCAAAGAGAATGCGGATTTTGCGAAGTGGGCGAAAGATGCTGACGACAGCATGATCAAGGCGATGTTCGGCGGACACGCCCTGTTTACCATCTCGGATAAGACCTTCGAGAAGATGGTAGAGGCCAACAACGGCATGACCGGTTTCCATGTACATGTCGCTGAGGGCATGAACGATGTTTATGACAGCTTAAGAAACTATGGCTGCCGTCCGATCAACCGTCTCTTATACAACGGCATCCTGGGCGAGAAGACCTTACTTGGCCACTGCATCCACATCAGCCCGGCTGAGATGGATATCATCAAGGAGACCGGTACTATGGTAGTCAATAACCCACAGTCCAACCAGGGCAATGCAGTAGGCTGCTCCCCGGTTCTGCAGATGATGGCAAAGGGCATCACCGTTGGTATGGGTACCGATGCTTACACCCATGACATGTTGGAGAGCATGAAGGCATTCCTGACCATCCAGCGACATAACGCAATGCTGCCGAACGTAGCATGGTGTGAGGATGTGAAGATGCAGTTTGAGAATAACCGCATTATCGCTGAGAAATACTTTGGTAAGACACTTGGCATCTTAAAAGAGGGTGCTGCAGCCGACATCATCATCATGGACTACAAGCCATTCACCCCGTTCTCTGACGAGAACATTGACGGCCACATGATCTTCGGCATGGAGGGCAAGAACTGCCGCACCACCATCATCAACGGTAAGGTTCTCTACAAAGACAGAGAGTTCGTTGACCTGGATGAGGACAAGATCAACGCATGGACCATGGAGCAGAGCAAGAAGCTCTGGGGCAAGTTAAATCACAGAGTATACTAATTCACAAAAACTATATAAAAGGGAAGCAAGGGTTAAACAAATGGCTTCCATAGGAGGATAACATGAGCGAAATTATGAGACCAATGACGATCGATCACCTGATGCACTGGATTATGTCCGAGTATGAGCAGAAAAAGAGCATCTTCGGCATCGAGAAACTTGTAAAACATGAGAACGGACAGGCACTGCCGATCTTTGAAGAAAAGATCGAATCTCCGTTTGGTCCGGCAGCAGGCCCGAACAGCCAGCTGGCACAGAACATTGTAGCAGCTTATGCGGCTGGCTCCCGTTTCTTCGAGTTAAAGACCGTTCAGGTCATGGATGGCGCAGAACTGGCAGCATGCATCAACCGCCCGTGTATCATTGCAGGGGATGAGTGCTACAACTGTGAGTGGTCTACCGAGCTGTACGTTCCGCAGGCATACGCGGAGTATGTAAAAGCATGGGTTGCATGTAAGCTGATCGCAAAAGAGTATGGACTTGGCGATCCGGATGGCTTCGTATTCAACATGTCCGTTGGTTATGATCTGGAGGGCATCAAGTCTCCGAAGGTTGACAAGTACATCAACGATATGATTGAGGCAAAGGATACCGAAGTCTTCAAAGAGTGCATCAACTGGGCATTAGAGCACGTGAACGAGTTCAAGAACGTAGATGAGGAGTACATCCGTAACATCAGCTCCAACGTTTCCAACTCCATCACCGAGTCCACCCTGCACGGCTGCCCGCCAGCAGAGATTGAGCGTATCGCAACCTACCTGATCACAGAGAAGCACTTAAACACCTTCATCAAGTGCAACCCGACGCTTCTTGGCTATGAGTACGCAAGAAAACGTCTGGATGGCCTTGGATTCGACTACATCGCTTTCGACGATCATCACTTCTTAGAGGATCTGCAGTGGGCTGACGCAGTTCCGATGCTGCACAGACTGTATGACCTCTGCCAGGAGAAAGGGCTGGAGTTCGGCGTGAAGATCACAAACACCTTCCCGGTAGACGTAACCAGAAACGAGCTTCCGAGCAACGAGATGTACATGGCTGGACGCGCATTGTTCCCGTTAAGTATCCATGTAGCACGCCTTCTGACCGATGAGTTCCAGGGCAAGCTGCGTATCTCCTACTCCGGCGGCGCAACCATCGAGAACATCAAAGAGCTGTTTGACGCAGGCATCTGGCCGATCACCATGGCTACCAACATCTTAAAGCCGGGCGGCTACCAGAGAATGAGCCAGATCGCAGATGAGCTGATGGAGTGCGGCAGCGAGCGCTTCTCTGGCGTAAACGTGGCAGCACTGGCAGCCATCGATGACGGCGTAGAAGCAAAGGCAATGTACAAAAAACCGGTGAAACCGCTTCCGGAGCGTCACGTAGATAAGAAGCTTCCGCTGTTTGACTGCTTCAACGCACCGTGCCGCAATGGCTGCCCGATCGAGCAGGATATTCCGGCTTACTTACAGGCTATGGTAGATGGCGATGCAAAGAAAGCTCTTGAGATCATCTTAGAGCGCAACCCGCTTCCGTTCATCACCGGTACCATCTGCCCGCATCACTGCGGCGACAAGTGCATGCGCAACTACTATGAGGAGACCTTACATATCCGTGAGACCAAGCTGGCAGCAGCAAGCCAGGCATACAACGAGATCCTTCCGGCTCTGAAGGCTGAGGGTTCCGTAGCTGGCAAGAAGGTTGCCATCATCGGCGGCGGCCCGGCAGGTCTGGCAGCAGCTACCTTCCTGTCCCGTGCAGGCGTAGCAGTTACCGTATTCGAGCGCAAAGAAAAACTGGGCGGCGTTGTACGCAACGTCATTCCGGAGTTCCGTATCTCCGCAGATTCCATCGACAAGGATGTAGAACTGTGCAAGGCTTACGGTGCAGAGTTTAAGCTTGGCGCAGAGGTTACCTCTGTAAAGGCATTAAAGGCAGAGGGCTACACCGATGTCATCGTTTCCATCGGCGCATGGAAGCCGGGCAGATCCCCGTTAGCATATGGCGAAGTAACTGACGCTCTGGAGTTCTTAATGGAGGCGAAGAAGAACGGCGCTTCCATGAACATCGGTAAGGACGTTGTTGTTCTTGGCGGCGGCAACACCGCGATGGATGTTGCAAGAGCAGCAAAACGCATTCCGGGTGTAGAACATGTCCGCCTGATCTACCGCAGAACCAAACGTTACATGCCGGCAGATGAGGAAGAGTTACAGTTAGCGATCGAGGATGGCGTAGAGTTCTTAGAACTGCTGGCACCGGTCGGCGCAGAGAACGGCAAACTGAAATGTTCCGTTATGGAGCTTGGTGCTCCGGATGCTTCCGGCAGAAGATCTCCGGTAGACACCGGAAAGACCGAAGAGTATCCGGCAGACACCATCATCGCAGCAATCGGTGAGACCATCGATACCAGCCTGTACGCAGAGCTTGGCGTAGAGATGGACGCAAAGGGCCGTCCGGTTGTAGACGCAAACATGATGACTACCGAGGCTGACGTATACGCAGTCGGCGATTCCAGAAGAGGACCGGCTACCGTTGTTGAGGCCATCGCAGATTCCGCTAAGGCTGCAGCAGCCATCGCAGGCATCAGCTATGACAAGTATGCAGAAGAGAATGTTGCAGCAGACGAGAAACTCTACACCGCAAAGAAGGGTGTTCAGAGCAGAGATACCGGGAAGACTCCGGATGACCGCTGCTTAGGCTGTCCGACGGTATGTGAGGTATGTACCGATGTCTGCCCGAACCGTGCAAACGTGGCGATCCATGTACCTGGCAAGTGCAAAGCACAGATCATCCATGTGGATGGCATGTGTAATGAGTGTGGCAACTGCGAAGTATTCTGCCCGTACAAGGGAGGAAGACCTTACAAAGATAAATTCACTTTATACTGGACGGAAGAGGACTTCCTTGACAGCACCAACGAGGGCTTTTTGGTGCTTGATGGAACTCAGGTGAAGGTTCGTCTGGATGGCAAGGTTGAGACCGTTGATGTTGCACAGGAGACAGATCTGCCTGCAGATGCAGTGGCAGTGATCCGTACCGTATTAAAGGATTACGCATACCTGATCCGCTAATTTGAAATCACATAGGACCTGGAAGCTGTTTTTCGGGAATTTATCCGCTGCCGTGCACCCCTTACGTGCATGGCAGCGCAAGAAGGAGTTAGGGGTTTACATGAAAAGAAAGAAACATATTGCAGTGGTTCACTGTGCAGGCGGGGCAAGACTGAACGAAGGCATTGACCGTGCATCACTGCCGAAGGACTGCAGCCAGATCATGGAACAGTATCCCGATGGGATCCTAAGCTGCAGCTATGGATGCTTAGGAGGCGGAAGTTGTGTGGCAGCCTGCAGGCTGCATGCACTTTCCATCAATGAAAAAGGAGTTGCCGAGGTTGACCGGGGAATTTGTGTCGGATGCGGACTTTGCGTCAAGGCCTGTCCGAAGCATCTGATCCGTCTGGAGGCACTGGAAGGAACCATTCAGCCGAAATGTTCCAATGAACAGAAAGCGGCAGAAGCCGGAAAGGCATGTACATCCAGCTGTATCGGCTGTAAGATCTGTGAAAAATACTGTCCGTCCGATGCGATCCATGTGATCGGTTTCCATGCAGTGATCGACCGGGAAAAATGCATTGCATGCGGCATGTGCGCGACAAAATGTCCGCGCGGAGTGATCCATGATGCAGACGGTATCTTTGCGGCAAAGTAATGAGAGCTGCTGTTTGCGCAACGCCTAAGCAGCAACGAATTAGAACAGGAGAAGGAAAATCAATGGGAGAAGTATTTGAGTTTACAGTAAACGGCAGCGTGCAGCGCACGGAGGAAGATAAACCGCTGCTTCGGTTTCTGCGGGACGATCTGCATCTGTTTTCTGTAAAGGACGGCTGCAGTGAGGGTGCCTGCGGTACCTGCACCATCGTCATTGACGGAAAAGCAGTCAAGTCCTGCGTACTGACTACCAGGAAAGCAGTTGGGAAAAACATTCTGACCGTAGAAGGCTTGAGCGAGGAATGGCAGGATGCATTTGTATACGCATTTGGTTCGGTGGGAGCCGTGCAGTGCGGATTCTGTATTCCGGGCATGGTCATGGCAGGTACGGCGCTGCTGCAGAAAAATTTAAATCCGACGGAAGAGGATATTAAATATGCCCTGCGGGGAAATATCTGCCGCTGTACCGGCTACAAAAAGATCATCGAAGGAATCCAGCTGGTTGCAGCCATTCTCCGGGGAGATGCCGCTATCGATGAAGATCTGGAAAAGGGCGATGTTTACGGTGTCGGCCAGCGCGCATTCCGCGTGGATGTCCGGAAGAAAGTTTTAGGCTACGGCAAATATCCGGATGATATCGTCATGGACAATATGGCGTATGTCTCTGCAGTCCGCAGCAAATATCCGCGGGCCCGCGTCTTAAAGATCGACGCATCCAAAGCAGAAGCGCTTCCGGGTGTACTTGGCGTACTGACTGCTGCCGATGTTCCGAACAATAAGGTCGGACACATTCAGCAGGACTGGGATGTCATGATCGCAGAAGGAGATATTACCCGCTGCGTGGGCGATGCAATCTGCCTTGTAGTGGCTGAGAGTGAAGACATTTTAAATAAGGCGAAGAAACTGGTAAAGATCGATTATGAAGAACTGGAGCCGGTAAGGGGCATTGCAGATGCAAAACGGGAAGATGCACCGAAGGTGCATTCGAAGGGAAACCTCTGCCAGACCCGTCACGTGGTGCGCGGAGATGCGGCAAAAGCACTTGCCGAGTCCAAATACACGGTAACCGATTCCTTCCGTACTCCGTTTACGGAGCACGCGTTCCTGGAGCCGGAATGTGCGATCGCATTTCCTTATAAGGACGGCATCAAGATCTTAAGCACCGATCAGGGTGCGTTTGATACGAGAAAAGAGACCGCCATTATGTTTGGCTGGGAGCCGGAGCGTATTGTGGTGGAAAACCAGCTGATCGGCGGCGGCTTTGGTGGAAAAGAAGATGTTTCCGTCCAGCATATCGCAGCACTGGCTGCCTGGAAATACCAGATTCCGGTAAAGGCAAAGTTCAGCCGTCAGGAATCTTTGTTCTTCCATCCGAAGCGCCATGCCATGGAAGGAACTTTTACGCTGGGCTGTGACGAAAACGGTATTTTCACCGGACTGGACTGTGAGATCAACTTCGATACCGGCGCTTATGCATCTCTTTGCGGACCGGTTCTGGAGCGTGCCTGCACCCATTCCGTGGGTCCATACTGTTACCAGAACACAGACATCCGTGGCTATGGTTACTATACCAATAACCCGCCGGCCGGTGCGTTCCGCGGCTTTGGCGTATGCCAGAGTGAGTTTGCACTGGAATCCCTGATCAATGTGCTGGCAGAGAAGGTCGGCATTAGCCCGTGGGAAATCCGTTACCGCAATGCCATCGAACCTGGAAAGGTTCTTCCGAACGGACAGATTGCAGACTGTTCCACCGCATTGAAAGAGACTCTGGAGGCGGTGAAGGATGTCTACGAGAAGAATATGGATCATGCCGGAATCGCCTGTGCCATGAAGAATGCCGGCGTTGGTGTCGGACTTCCGGATAAGGGCCGTGCGAGACTGGTGATCGAGGATGGAGTCTGCGTGATCTACTGCGCGGCTTCGGATATCGGGCAGGGATGTCTGACGGTATTCTGCCAGGCTGTAGCACAGACAACCGGGCTTCCGCTTTCTAAGATCCGCAATGCGGTAGCGAACACGGAGAATGCGCCGGATTCCGGAACGACATCCGGTTCCCGCCAGACGCTGCTTTCCGGTGAAGCGGTCCGCGGTGCCTCTGCCCTGTTAAAAGAGGCAATGGATGAGGTTGGCGGAGACTTAAGCAAGCTGGAAGGCCGCGATTTCTTCTATGAATACTTTGAGCCGACCGATAAGCTGGGCGCAGATGTTCCGTTCCCGAAGAGCCACATTGCATATGGCTACGCAACCCATGTCGTGATCCTGGATGACGAAGGAAAAGTCAAAGAGGTTTATGCCGCACACGATTCCGGAAAGGTCGTAAACCCGATTTCCATTCAGGGACAGATCGAGGGAGGCGTGCTCATGGGTATGGGTTATGCGCTTACAGAGGACTGGCCGTTAAAGGACTGCGTGCCGCAGGTGAAATATGGCACGCTGGGACTTCTGCGTTCCACCCAGATCCCGGATATCCATGCCATTTACGTGGAGAAGGATGAACTCCTCGGTGTGGCATACGGAGCAAAGGGAATCGGCGAGATCGCAACCATCCCGACGGCACCGGCAATCCAGGGCGCATATTATGCACTGGACCATAAGTTCCGCAAGTCCCTTCCGTTAGAAGATACATATTATAGGAAGAAATAGGTTTTCACGCATTCTGGTTTTATGATAGATGAACAAAATGAGAAAAAAATGAAAAAAAGTTTTGTACATACTTGACATAGAGCCAGAATGTGTTATGATAGCTATAGAAACAAACAAAAAGTTTGAACAAATACAAAAAGTTTGTTAGGAGAGTAAACATGGAGAAAATTCTTTGGGCATTGAACAAGATGCCGAAAAGCGAAGACAAGTGCCTGCCTGTTAT